>JAWCMA010000008.1:33382-44521 GCA_038850285.1 Methanocellales archaeon
AAAGTACCAATTGGAATCCCGCCTCTTACGAAGTTCTGCTTTTGTCCAGAGTACCTCGAGCTAGCAGTTGGATGACTTGAGAGGATATGCTCGAGATAGCGCGCTGCATTTTTAAATGTTGCAACTCCAATTCTAGCGCTGCAGCTGTTAATAGGCACAGCCCAAGCGAAGAAACCAGGTGCGAAATCTCTACCTAGATAGATCTCTACAAAGCTACTATCCCAAGGCTTAAAGCCTGCTTCAATTTGCGCTGCTGAGAGAATTTTTTTCACTCTTCCAAGTTCAGCATCTCTAGCTATTTTACTCTTCAAACCATCAGCTGCTATTGCTACTTTGCATTTGATTTCAAATCGCTTCCCCTGTGAAATTGCCTGTATTTTACCCTGTGAAAAATTCAAAGCTTTAGTATTCAGCAGAATTTCTACTCCTTCAGATATAGCTCTATTTGCAAGCTCTCTATCAAATTCTTCTCTATCAACCACATAGGCTTTAGCTTCCCTCCCATCGATTGCAAGCATTTTACCACGCGGGGAATAGATATATGCACCTCTCACTTTATTCAAAATGAACTTCCCTTCATCAAGCTCGCATTCTTTTAAAACCTCTTTACTGAGCAAACCAGTGCAGCGAGCTGGAAACCCGACTCTCTCATGTTCCTCAATCAGCAGCGTTTTTGCTCCATATTTCGAGGCATATTTAGCTGCCACGCTACCTGCAGGGCCTGCGCCAATAACTGCTACGTCGCAGTTCAACTTCATTTTCAACAGCAATTCTTTTAAACACCGAAAGATATGAGATTTGCTATTACCATGTTTATCATAATAAAAACTGCTCTAGCACTTGCAGCTGGATATATAGTTAGCTATTTCTTCCCCTCCAAATTGCAAGCCATTGAAAGAGCTGTAATTGCACTTGGAACTGGAATTGCAATTTTAATTCTCGTCAATTTTTTCCTTCTCGGTTTTAAAGGCGTTATTGAAATAAGAGAGAATTTAATATGGATTATGGTAATTATAATAATAGCCTTTGGCCTGCAGATATATCTCTATCACCATCTCCATGTCCATTCCCATCTCCATCGCTATCGGTGAATCCAATGAGCAATTTTCAATATAAGCAAGTGATCGTTGTAAGAGAGGATTTAAAGCTCTCGAAGGGTAAGTTAGCTGTTCAAGTTGCCCACGCTGCTATAGAGGCCTATGAAAAAGCAGAGGAAAAAATAAAGGAAGCTTGGAGAGGTGAAGGCCAGAAAAAAGTGGTGCTTAAAGTAAGCTCTTTAAGCCAATTGCTTGATCTCAAAGCGAGAGCTGAGAGTTTGGGTTTTGCTTGTGCATTGATCGCAGACGCAGGCTTGACTGAAGTACCCCCTGGGACTATAACTGCACTTGGAATAGGTCCTGAGAAGGCTGAGAAGCTCGATTCTTTAACTGGTAATTTAAAGCTGCTTTGAAGGGTTATTCTTATCTATCTAATTTGTGAAGTGATCTCATATGCATCTCAAGGCATATTTAATTAGGCGAATGCTTTCTCTTCTCCCAGTTCTACTTGGTGTGAGTTTCATTACCTTTGCGGTTTCCCATTTAATACCTGCAGATCCAGCTAGGATCTGGGCAGGGGCGCGTGCAACCTCTGAGCAGATTAAAATAATTACCGTGCAATATCACCTTAATGAGCCTCTTCACCTGCAGTATTTTTATTATCTCAATGACTTGCTGCATTTAAACTTGGGAATCTCGCCTACCACAAATAGACTCGTTGTTCAAGACCTAGCTGAATATTTCCCAGCAACTCTAGAACTTGCGATTTACAGCATGCTTATTGTAATCATATTTGGAGTTTTCCTAGGCGTGCTTGCAGCATTTCAAAAAAATAAAGCCCTCGATAGCATAATAAAGGGCGTAGCCACTCTCGGGATTTCAATGCCCATATTTTGGCTTGGCCTTGTACTTCAGCTTATCTTCTATTACCAGCTTGGCCTCTTTCCATATGGGGGGCGAATTTCAGGAGTGACTCCTCCTGTGCATATAACTGGGCTTTATACTCTGGATAGCTTGCTTAGCTTTAATTTCGAGGCACTGCTCAATAGCTTGTGGTGCCTTGCACTGCCATCGTTTACCCTGGGCTTTGGTTTAATGGGGATAATTCTGAGACATACAAGGGCAAGCATGTTGGAAGTGCTGAGTCAAGATTATATAACTGCAGCTAGAGCCAGAGGGCTGCCTGAGCGCAGAGTGCTATTTAAACATGCTCTTAAAAATGCTTTAATACCAACCGCTACCATAGGGGGGTTTCTCTTCGGCTTGCTCCTTGGAGGGGCAGTTGTCACTGAAACTGTATTTGCTTGGCCAGGTATAGGTCGATATGCAGTTGGCTCAATGTTAAGCCTTGACTTCCCAGCGATGATGGGCGTTACCCTGCTTGCGGCTGTTATTTATGTTGTGGTGAATTTTACCGTGGACTTGATCTATGTATTGCTTGATCCTAGAATAGGATATTGAGACCATGCCATTGAATCTGAAGCAAGTGAAGTGGAAAAGCTCAGCAGCGATAGGGGGCGGGATTCTTCTAAGCTTGATTTTGATCGCCATATTTGGACCGATTCTCGCACCTAGCGATCCCTATGAGCTGAATTTTGAGGAGAAGCTTCAGCCACCCAGTTTTAAGCATGTCTTTGGAACAGATGAATTTGGCAGAGATATATTTATTAGAGTAATACATGGCGCGAGACTTTCACTTGGAATCGCCGCGATAACACTGCTAATTTCAGCTTTACTTGGCACCTTCATTGGAATGATCGCTGGATATCTAGGTGGCTGGGTCGATGAAATATTGATGAGAATAGCTGACATTTTTCTCTCCATCCCAAGTTTAATTTTAGCCCTTGCAATTACAGCTTCGCTTGGGCCTAGTTTGAGCAATGTAATGATAGCCATTGGAATTGCTTGGTGGCCATTATATGCGAGATTGATGCGCGCGCAAGTGCTCGGGGTTAAGCAAAATCAATATGTACTTGCTTCTCAAGCCATGGGAGGCAGCGCTGGATATATATTGCTTCGCCATATTCTTCCAAATTCAATCTCCCCCATTATGATAAACGCTGCCATGGATATAGGCAATATCCTCCTTGCAGTAACTGCCCTTGGATTCATTGGATTTGGAGCACAGCCCCCATTTCCTGAATGGGGAAGGCTGGTGGTTGATGGAAGGGCTTATTTGCTCTCAGCGTGGTGGTATTCAACGCTACCTGGCTTTGCCATTTTCATTGCAGTGCTAAGCGCAAATCTATTAAGCGATGGCCTCAGGGATATTCTAGACCCAAGGTGGAAATATGAATGAAGTTTTACTTAGTGTTAAAAACCTTAGAGTGAGCTATTTCACCAGAAGTGGTATAATTAAGGCTGTCGATGGCGTTAGCTTCGAGGTAAAGAAAGGTGAAACTCTAGGGCTTACTGGGGAAAGTGGATGTGGCAAGACAACAACTGCACTTGCCATTCTCAAACTGCTTGCAAATGCGGTAATCGAGGGCGAGGTGCTATTCAATGGCGAGGATCTGTTGAGGAAAACTGAGAAGGAACTTCGATTAATTCGCGGGCGGGAGATCTCCATGATATTTCAAGAATCAACTGGTTTAAATCCAGTTTTGAAAATTGGCGATCAAATCCGCGAGGTAATAAAAACACCCGAAAGCTCGCTTGATCCAATAAAACTTCTCCGCTTAGTGGAGCTTCCGGAGCCAAAAATTCTGCTGAACTGCTATCCCCATCAATTAAGCAGCGGGATGAGGCAGAGGGTAATGATTGCACTTGCAATTGCAAGCAAGCCAGAACTAGTGATAGCTGATGAGCCAACTTCAATGCTCGATGCTACCATTCAGCTGCAGATTTTAAATTTGCTGAAGCGGCTTAAGAGAGAACTCAAACTTGCAATGCTATTAATATCCCACGATTTGAATATATTAAAGCAAATATGCGATAACATAGCATTTATGCACGCCGGCAAACTTATAGAGCTATATCCAACATTTGAAAAGCCGCTTCATCCCCATATTCGCGCTCTCCCAGGCATATCTTCAAGTAGTTTGGAGATAGAAGATATTTCTCCACCTAGAGGCTGCTTTTACCAAAAGCGATGTAAATATGCAGAGCTAACTTGCTATGTTAATGAACCTGAATTCCGCGAAGTAAAACCCGGTCATTTTCTAAGCTGCCACGTAAGGGGTGGTATATGAAAATCGTGGAAGCTAAAGAATTGCGCAAATACTTCAAGATCAAAAAAGGGCTCATTAGAGGGGAAGAGGTCATACGAGCGGTGGATGGAATAAACCTAGAAATCGAAAAAAGCGAGACATTAGGCTTGGTGGGAGAAAGTGGATGTGGCAAGACTACTACTTGCAAGCTGCTTTTACGCTTATTAGAGCCTGATAGCGGGAGTATAGTTTTTAATGGTATTGAGATTACAAAGCTAGAGAGAACTGAGCTGCAGCAGCTTCGACCGCAGATGCAAATGATCTTTCAAGATGTATCAACTGCCTTTGACCCGAGGATGAAAATAGAAGAAATAATATGCGAGCCCCTTGTGATTTGTGGAGTAAGCGAGAAAGAGAAGAAGGAGCGATTGAGGGAAATAATAATAGATACCAAAATAAGCCCCAGTTTATTGGATAAATATCCACATCAACTGAGCACTGGTCAAAAACAACGCGTGGGAATCGCTAGGGCTTTGATTTTAAAACCCAAGTTATTAATAGCCGATGAACCAATTTCCCACCTCGATGTAGCAATACAGATGCGGATTTTAAATCTACTTAAGGATTTAAAGGAGAAGCATAAGCTAAGCTATCTCTTTGTGGCGCATGATTTAAAAGCAGTGAGATACATAGCTAACCGCGTTGCAGTTATGTATCTAGGCAAAATCCTAGAAACTGCAAGCTGTGAATCGATCTTCACCAAGCCAGTGCATCCATATACAATTGCATTGCTCGCTTCCTCGAGCTTGCAAGAGGAATGGCTACTGCTTCAGGGAGAGCCTCCGAGTACACTAAATCCACCTTCTGGCTGCAGATTTCACCCTCGCTGCCCAGTGCGTGAGCAAATCTGCTTTGAGGAAGAACCGAAGATGGTAAAAGCAGGCAGAGAGCACTTCGCCGCTTGCCATTTTGTTTAATTTTTTTACCAAGGCTGTCCTTTTAATACTGCCTTGGTTTTATCAGTAGTGCTTTGCATTAGCTTGCGGATGTTAACAGCATAACTGCCATCGCTGTCTCTCTTGGGTTCGTCAAATATAGCTTCAACCCCTAAGCGGCGAAGGTGTGCTTCGAATTCCTCGATGGTTTTTAAACTTCGCACTCTGATGTGAGCATTTTCAAAGATCTGTTTTCCTTCTTTGCATTTCTTTATGCTCTCAACCATGGGAAGTAAAATGCTCTCGCCCAAGCGATGGGCTCGCTCTATTATTTTCCTCCTAGACTCGTTGAAATCCACCGCTTGAAAGCCCTCTCTTATTATACGGGAAAAGAAGAAGTCTTGGCCATATTCATTGAAAAATTGAAAGGCATATCTTAGATCTGCGCAGGTGCTCTCCGAGGAAGTATATTTAATGGGTGGAACAAGCATATTTGGGTCTTTAACCACTATTCCCTCTCTACCTGCTCTCCCAAGTTTTCTAATAATTTCCTTCACTTTTCTCTCAAGCTCCATAACTTCATATTCTCCAAAGACCTTCACACTTCGAATTTTATATTTATTTAAAAGCTCTATCCTTTGCTTTACCGGCATCGATTTACCTGTTTCCTTCTCCTTAATATCGAATATAAAGAAATCAACCGATTTAACGCCATAAACAGTTTTAGGGACATAGGGATTATCTGGGCCAACCATTTCACCGCAGAGCATTAACTCAGGGTTGTCTTCGAAGAAATCCACGTCTATTAATTCAATTGCTTTTTCAGTGGTATAGGGACAGATCAAACCACCTCTAGTGAAAGCATAGACTTTTCCCCCGGCTTTGGCAAGTCTCACATTGTATCCATTCATCTTCTCTTCAATAACAACCCTCTCCAGCCCTGAGAAATTCCTCGCTATTGCTGCAATTGTCATAGCACGGCGAATCTTTGGAAATCCCCGAATCACTTCTCCACTAGCAAAAATGACGGTACCAGTTTCAATCTGTCTTATTCCTCTGTCAAATCGAAAATAAGGAAAAGGATCGAACACCCTCACAATCTTTTTATTCTCAAGCAATCCCTCAAGGCGGTAAACTGGTAAATCTAGTTTCTCAGCAGCTTTCTCAATCATGCGTGCTTCAAGGCATTGATGATATCTCTTCTCGTAACTATACCCACAATTTCATCTTTAAAGTTGAGCACGGGCAAGCCGCCTATATCCTCTTGAAGCATGAGCGTCTTTGCATCTTCAATTAAAGTGTTTGTTCTCACATATTTTACATCCATGGTCATGATATCCTCAACTAGAAGCCTCTTCACTCTACTTTCTTGATGCATCCCTGGAACTAAGTCGCGAAATGATTTGAAGGCTCTTGCGATATCGGTTTCAGTGATTATACCTATAAGTTTGCCCTCTTCAATCACTGGCAGTCTGCCTACATCTCGATCGAGCATAAGCCTCCTCACGTGAACCACTCTATCACTCCTAGCAGCGTTTATAGGCTCGCTCATTATCTCAGAAACATAGCCCTCGAGATGAATTACTTTGAGCACCTCCTTTGGGGTGATCCAGCCTGCAAGTTTGCCTTCATAAACAGCGAGGGCTTCCGCATTTTTCAAAAGAGCTAGGACATCGCTTAAGGTTGCATCAGGTAATATCTTGCTGTAGTTATTGCTCAAAGCAGTTGAAACGTGAAGCTGAGTGGCTGGAATGCTTCCCTTCCTTCGCGAGCCCAGTACTTTAACGATTTCTCTAAGAGTAATAACACCAGCTAGCTCGCCATCGCTAAGTACAAGCATGGATCTCCTCTTCTTTTTCTCCATTAAATCAAGTGCATTTGAAAGCGCTTCATTTTTATCTATAGTAACAGGTTCCTCCATTATATCACGCGCGAGCATTAAACTATCCCCTTTGCAATTGCGGCTACAATATCAGTCTTGGAGATCATCCCCAGCAGTTCTTCATTTTTCACTGTTATGGCATCAACATCTTCTTCAACGATCATTTTCGCAGCATTTATAGCAAGTGCTCGGGATTCAATTGTGAAGAGAGGGGAAGACATAATATCCTCAGCAATTACCATTACCTTTTTAACATAGCGATATTCTTTAATACCGGCTGGTGAAGATTTGCGAGTGAGTTTCAATTCTTTATCGATGCCTCGCTCTAGATTTAAATCTACAAATGCAAGGTCTGAGAGGGTAATTATACCTATAGGAGCTCCTTTCCCATTTACCACTATTACTCGGTCCGCTCCATTTTCATTCATTTGATCAATTACGTGATTAACCGAGTGATATCTATGCACAGTTACAATGGTTGAGGACATGAGGTCTCTCACTTTAACTTCAGATTTAGAATTAGAAAACCACTTAACCAAATCTAATGCTGTGAGCATGCCAATTAGCCTTTCATTTTCCATAACTGGCAACCCTCTAATGTTATTCTCAATCATTAGTTCAGCAGCTTGCTTAGGCGTGGCAGAGGGATAAATAGTTATTGGCTTTTCAGTCATAACAAGTTTCACGGGAATGCGATCAATAGGTCTCCTCCTCCAATTAGGCTCAGCTTGAAGTAACCGCTGGGTTAAATCTGCCTTTGTTACCATTCCAACTAGCTTCTCGCCCTCGGTAACCGCTAGTCTAGAGATCTTTCGCTTCAACATGAGGTTTCTTGCCCTAGCTATTGTATCCCTAGTAGAGATGGTGTAAACTGGAGTGGACATTATTTCATCTACCCTCATGCCCTTCCTCCATGGCGCGCAGGAAATCTCTCTCCGTAATTATACCTAGGAGCACTCCATCCTTAATAACTGGCAGTGCTCCAAGATCTTTCTGCTTCATAACTTCAGCAGCAGTGGCGAGGGTTTCATCGGGGGTAATCGTGGTTAAATCTGCAGACATCAATATCTTCACAGGCATCTCAAGTGCTTCTTGAATATGTCCAGTTACAAGCTTGCTGAATACCTCCCCACCTGCGAAGTATTTTAAGATATCGCTCGCGGTTACCATTCCAAGCAATACGCCGCTGCTAACTATCGGCAGCCTTCTGAAACCCTCCCCTACCATTAGCTTTATTGCTCTCTCGATCGTGAGGGAAGGTGGAGCTGTGACCACGTTTTTGCTCATATAGTCTTTCACAAGCTTATTGCTCATTCTATGTGAAACGATGAATAGCACATCTCTTTCTGAGATTATCCCAGCGATTCTATTTTCCTCATCCAAAACTGGCAGGCCTCCTTTTTTATGAGTCATCATAAGTGCAAGTGCTTCCTTGAGTGAGCCGCTTCGCTTGATGGTTACTACATTTTTCTCCATTATTTCCCGGACTTCTTCATTTATAGCTGCAAGCAAATTGCCTGAATATCGATTTTGCACAATTCTATGCCGGTCTCCGCCTCCTAAGAAGTCCATTATATCCAATGCAGTAACTATTCCAACAAGTCTATTTGTACCTGCATCTGCAACTGGAATTCTTCGATATCCATATTGAGTCATGGTTTTTATAACGCCCATTACTGTCATTGTGGGAGGTACAGTTATAACTTCTTTATTTGCAATCTCCATAACTTCGCCATCGCGTTCAGGAATCCTTGATTTAAAATCTACCGGACCAAAGTCCTTGGTGCCTCTTCCAAACATCTCCGCGCCTTTCTTAGGGGGAGTTGAGTTTCCGGTTTTTTTAACTTTCCTCATCATTCAACCACACTCATATATGCCCTTATGATATCATAGCGATCGACGATTCCAACTAGCTTGCTATTTCTAACCACTGGAATCCTTCCTATGTCATATTTAAACATCAATTCAGCAGCTGCTTTTACAGTGCTCTCAGGTGCCACGGTGTGAACTGGGGTTTTCATGATCTTCTCAACCTTTGGAGTGATGTTCAATTTCTTCCGCTCATCCTCTTTCCCAATTCTAACATAGCCTAATTTCACAATATCAGATCTAGTTATGATGCCTATCAATTTGTTTTTCCTTACAACTGGAAATCCCGAAATGCCGAATTCGATCATATTCATCCAGATTTTGCTAATTGGATCGTCTGGACTGCAAACTTTAACATTCGCTGTCATTATATCTTTCACCTGCAAATTTGAAAGTTTATCGAGGTCTATTGCTTTAAAAATGTCCACGATGCTCAGCATTCCCACGAGCACTGAGGTGTGAGGCGATTCGACCACTGGCACGCGGGTAATTTCACCCTCCATCATTGCCTTGGCAGCTGCTTCTAAGTCCATTTCAGGGGTTATTACCGGCGTGGGCCTAATGAAGCCCTTGACCGTTATATTTGACTTGGTGCTTGTGATTTTGAGCACATCTTGAATGGTTATAACTCCCTTAACTCGATTTTTCTCATCCACAACTGGTAGAGTTCGAAAGCGGTGGTCTCGCATGAGCTGCCTAGCTTTGGTTAGAAATTCGTCTTCTCTGATAAATACGGGTCTCTGAGACATCACCTCTTTTATCTTCATTGAGAACTCCCCTTTTTTATATAGTTCATTCTTTTAGTTCGTCCTTGCAGCTCTCGCAAACAAGAGTTCCATTTATTGATTCCAGTGATTCTGAAATTGCACCGCATCTCTCGCAAATACCCTGATCAAAACTTCTAGGGGTTTTGCTTTCTGAAAGAGGTTCTCGATTTATCTCCATCAATTCCAATAGAGTTTCATTCAGCTCTGCAGATGCCGCAATTACATCTGTGTCTGTGACAATTCCTTGGAGTTCGCCTCTCTCAACGACAGGCAATCTTCGAATATTCATTTTAACCATCTTCTTCGCCACTTCGATTAAGCTAGAATCAGGCGAGATAGTAATTAAAGGCGATTTCATGAGATTGGCTATTTTCATCTCGCTTGGCTTTATATTCGAAGCGATGACTTCCCTGACCATATCACGCTCTGTTACGATGCCAACAGGTTCGCCTTTTTTCATTACAATTACGCTACCGACATCGTGTTTTATCATCTCCTTCGCGGCATCCGAGGCATTTCCATTTATATCGATGGTTATGACTTTCTTCGTCATAATCTGACTCACTGGGATGTGGCGACTTCGCCTGAGCGATGTTTTTTCAACCATTTTAAACCTCTGAGTATATTCAATAGTTAATACAATTCAATGCCTTATCAATTTTTTGTGAAAAGCGAAAAGCAAAAGAGCTATTTAGAGAGCTATTTAGAAATCCAGAAGGGCGGAATTTCCTGGGTATTCCAATATTGCTTAACAGTGCTATGAGGCACTTCTATTCTTAAATTCACAGGCTGCTCAATCGAGCCCCCGTAGAAAAGATAGTAGCTGCCTGCCTCTTTTACAGAATTCCTTGAAATCAACACTGCTCCATCGCTTTTGATCTCCAGAGCAGATAAGTCGTTGAAACCATGTAGAGAATTTACAAGCTCTGGCTCAATCGCCTTACTTCCAAGCAGCCATAAATAGAATTTAGCAAATATACTTAGTTCATATTCCAAGTAAATATATAGATCGGATCCACTGCTCTTAATGGTAGCTTTCTTAAGCCTTAAAAATTTCTCGCCATTTGAAGCCAGAGCTAAGCTGCTTGATAAGCTAATTAACAATATTAATAATGTTAATATTAATATTAATGCTATTGCTTTCTTCTTGAGCATTTAATTTACTTCTAATTGAGCTTTTTATCAATTTTGTGGTTACTTCGCCGTCACCAAAGACCAGATCATGAGCAGTGCTAGGAGCAGCAAAAAACCTATGAAAAACATTTTCTGTCTCCTCTGTGATTTGCTAAATTCTCTCTCACATTCCTCGCTGCAGTAAAGCAGCTCAACTTCAACTGCCTTGCCGCATACAAGACAGTGCTTGTGAGGAATTACTTTGACCATTTATCCTTTTTCCACCTTTTCAGCGAAACGTCTTAGTATGTATAGCACCACGTATATATGGATTCCTCTTTAGGACGGGATTGATTTGAAAATCGTGATTTCAATCGGGGGCTCCAT
>JAWCMA010000009.1:0-44212 GCA_038850285.1 Methanocellales archaeon
ATTTTGAATTTGAATTTGAACTGTCGATCTAGAATCTGGGATATGCTGCACCACCGAAAGGAGGGAGTTAAAAGAAAAGATTCTAACAGGTTCTCCTTTATTATCTACGCTGGAATTTCGTCTATCTAGGCTAAGTTTTTTTCAAGTCCAAGTCGAAAACCCACGCCAAGCTGAGTAGATATGAGCCAAATTTTTAAACGAAGAAGGTGAACACCACCCAAGCGATTATTGTTAATACCACTGAGTGCTTCAATCCAGCGCTCACCGAGCCTTCTCCCATCTGCCCTGCGACCAAGCCTGAAACGAAGCCCTGTATCACTGCAGCGTGGAAGAACAAGCGCTTGTATTCCTCGGGATTGAATACCATGTAGAAGCCTGAGATCTGTTGGCCGCTTTGAGCTGCTGCGGTGCCAGCTTCATACATCACTGGGATAAAAGTTGTAGCGAGCACTGCAATAACAAATATGAAGACGAAGAAAGCGACATAGCAAATCACGAGATAAATCACCATGCCCGCATATCTATCCGCGTGCATCATCTGCAGCTCTCTAGCATCCTTCGAAGCTGCCTCAAGGACGTCAGGAACATTGCCGCCTGCGCGATTTGCTTGCACTATAAGCGCTGCAGCTCTTCCAACTAGCGGGGTGCGCACTCGCTTGGCAAAGTTCTCCAGTGCTTCTTCAAATGGCAAGCCCCATGAAACCAGGGCATCCATGCGCTTGATCTCCGCAGTTAAAGCACCATAGGTACCCTTGGCTACTGTCTTTAAAGCCTGCGGTAGAGTCATGCCAGTGCGATTTGACTCCGAGAGCTCCCGCAGGAAACTTGGGAGATATTCCTCCATCTTTCGAATATGCCTCTGCTTGAAGTAATGCATAAAGCCAGGTGGAGCTATTGCAATTAATACTGAAGCGATTACTATATCATCAATTATGGGTGAATCTAGCAAATTTATTAACCCATAGATTAAGAGCACTGCAGCAACTGGCACGCTTATAAATGCAGCATAAGCTGGCTCGTCTCTAATTGTTTCAAGAGGGGTTCTTAAAAATTGCTTGAACTTAGTCCTGCGCTTGCTCTCCTCAAGTTTTTTCAAGATATGCTCGCTCAGCTTCGCATCAAGAACAGCTGCCATTGCTCTCACTTCTCCGGAGTTATGGAATCAATCAATATTACAAAAAGCAAGCTACCTACGGGGATCACGAGATAGATCACAAGTTGAAGTAAAAGCATTCCTCCTCCACTCATGATCATCATTATGGACATCATTACAATTAGGAAAAGCGGACCGGCGACAAAGGCTGTGACATAGGCTTCTGCGATTAATCCCAGGGTATCTAGGAATTCCTTCTGCTGCCTTCGATTTTCAAGCATATATTGCTCAGTTTTTATTTTAAGATAGGGCGCGAGCTCCCCTCCTGAGGTAATTGTGGTTATTATTCCCTGCAGGAATTCCTGGAGTCTAGTGGATGGAGTTGTGGCAGCTACATTTTTAAGCGCAGTAATTAGGTCTTCTCCGAATAATTTAATTTCCCTCACAATATACCTCGCTTCAACCGCTGATTCACCATACATCTCTGAATTAGCTAAGGAGCTGAAGATTTCAACAGGCACTACACCTGCTCGAGACATCGAAGCAATGTAATTCACAGCATAAGGTAAGGTTGCATCTATATTTCTCCTTCGAGTGCTGCATCTCAATCTGGGGTATAATAGGAAGGAAACATAGGTAATTCCACTGAATAGCAGCGCAAGGAATAATATAACAAAGCCTGCGAGGATGAGTTCTTTGTTATTGAAAATTGGATCCATCCACTCAGGATACTCGAATTCTGCAAGTCTAGTGGTAGTGACCTCAGGTATTCCAAAGAACTCGAGAAATATCAATCCAAGAAGAATTCCTACAACTGCCATGATTAAGGAGGTTAAAAGAGCAGTTGACATGAATAGCTCTACCGAGGTTGTCGTTCTACCGCCAAGTAGGCTCTTTCTTAAATCATAATATTTATCCCGCCTCTTCAAAAAGAACTTCCCGAAGAGGAGATAGGCTATTTTTTCATAGCTAAGGCTTGGCATATAGCTCTTTCCTCACCAACTCCATTAATTTATCTGGCTCTCTATAGTAGCCAACGACCACTTTAGCTACATCTTCATAGTGCGTTATTCCCTTGAGGCGCATCCATTCAAGGATCTCCTGTCTATTCCTCAGCTCCTGCTTCATCTTTTCCTCAGTCCAACCGCGATCGTCCATTATTTTATCTAAAATATAAGATCGCCCTGAGTATTCAAATTCATCTCTAGCAGGGACCCATCTGAATACCTCATTGGTAAGTAGCTCTCCCGTCCTAGTGTCAACTCCCACGAGCTCAGTTATGCTCTTGCATCTTCTCACCCGCTGCCCGCCCACGCGTACTTGCACTTGAACGCAGATTATATCCAATGCTTGAAGCATTATCCTAGGAACATTGATGGGCGGGCTTTCTAAGCGGTGCACCACAGAGGTAACATTGTCAGCGTGCATTGTTGAAAAGGTAGTGTGGCCTGTTGCCATTGCTTGGAAGAGCACATAGGCTTCTTTGCCTCTAACCTCGCCTAGGAGTATGAACTCAGGTCTCTGGCGAAGGGCTGCTCGCAGCAGCTCATACATATCAATTGCACCCTCTCCCCCTACTGTGACAGGCTCTCTGGTAACGCCGGGAATCCAGTTGGGGTGAGGTAAGTTTAACTCACGGGTGTCCTCGATGGATATGATCTTAAGCTGCGGGGGTATGAATAGAGAAATTGCATTCAAAGAAGTGGTTTTTCCTGAGGCAGTGCCGCCAGCGAAGATTATGCTTTTATTATTCTCAACTGCTAGCCAGAGGTAGGCAACTGCACTTGTGGGGAATGTGTGGAGATCTATTAGATCTGGAGGCGAGAGGGGTTTTTCTTTGAATTTGCGTATTGTAAAGGTGCTTCCCCTTGTGGTAACCTCTCTGCCAAGTGTAAGTTGAATGCGAGAGCCATCTGGTAAAGTAGCGTCTAAAAGCGGCTCAGCTATTGAGATGTGTCTATTGCAGATTTGAGCAAGTTTTATTATAAATGAATCAAGTTCATCTTCTTTTTCAAAGATTAAATTCGATTTTATGGATTCATATTTCTTATGATAAATGAAAACAGGGGTATGAGGGCCATCGCAAGATATGTCCTCTATATTGGGATCCCTCATCATTGGGTCTATTCTATCATAGCCAAGGAATTTGCGCAGGATATAGTAGGTGATTTTTTCTTTAGATCTAGGCGGGAGCTTTATGCCATATTCGCGCAGAATTTTATTAATATTGCTTTTAAGATATTTCTCAGCTCCCTTGCGCTCTATCTCCTTTAAATCTATGTCTAAGCTTTCTATTAATCTATACACTAATTCATTAAGCAGCTCTTTTTCCCCATCGGTAAGCGTTGGCTCCAGCACTTGATAGGTATATTCGTGGATGGAGGGTTCATAGGCAATTCTTATGTAGGCATAGGGTTTATTAACTGGGTAAAGTTCAACCTCTTCATAAGTGGCATCCTTTGGTATTTCAAGTTCGACAAGTAAGCCATGCTTCGCTACATCGTAGACTTCTTCCACTTCTTCTTTCTTTAAAATTGGAATCCTTGGCTTGAACTTGAACTCCGGCTTGGGTTTTTCAAGCTCGACTTTAGATACTTTTGTTGGAGTAGGGAGCTCCACTGCTTCCTTCTTTTTTGCCTCTTCAACTGCTTCCTTCCATATTTTCTCAATTTCCTCAGGGAGCTTCGCTCGCTCGACTGGTTCTAGAATTTTTCTACCAGATCCCAATCTGATCTTGAGTTCATCGATGGTTATCTTTGAGCCTTTGGGGAGAATTAAATCTGAAAGTCCTTCCTTTTCTTCCTTTAATGGAATTTTTTTAACAGCTCTCTGGATCTCCTCGACTTCACTTACCTTGGATTCCTCTATTTCATCCTTGTTTTCCTTTTTATTATCATTATTCGGTTTATCCTGAGTCATATATTCCCTTTTTTATTTTTAAAACCAACTATATTATATTATTTGTTACATCATAATATAATGATTATAATGATCATAATATTCTAAGTTTTTTGAATTCCTCGATATCTCTTGCAAGTTTATCAAGCTCTTCATCTGTTACCTCAACTCTATTTTTAATAGAATTTAACTCAAAAGTTAGCTGCTTTATTCGAACATACATTATCCAGATGGTGAACAAGCTTACTCCTAATATTAATATTATAGAAATTTCAATGATAGTGCGAAAGTCAGCCATCTATCCGCCTCCGAAAATTGCTCTAGCTAGCCTCTCGGCGAAGCTCTCTTTCTTCTTCGCTGGTAGCTCAACAATTGGGGCACCGGCTATCTTAGCTGCCATTCGCTTGAATACAATCGCTGCAGGTGAATCTGGATTTCGAACTATAACTGGCACTTTGAAGGCAGCAGCTCTTCTTACATTGGCATCTTCAGGTATAACATCGATCACCTCCACCCCTAGCAGTTCTCTTACCTTCTGTCTCTTAATCTCGGTTTGATCCACCCCTGCTCTATTCAAAATAGCTCCACCCACTTTCCCTCCAACGATCTCAGTCAAAATCTTGGTTTTCAATGCATCTGCCATTGAGGCAATTTCAGGGTTAACCACTAGGATAACCTCATCTGCAACCGCTAAGGGAATTATTCCATCCCTGCTTATCCCAGCAGGTGCATCGATGAGCATGAAATCAATTCCTTCCAGCAGCTTTACCATTACTTCTTGAAGGCGCTCTGGATCGGACTCTTGAAAGCCCTGTAGTGATATACCGCTCGGCACAACTTTAAGCCCAGCTGGGCCGTTATATATTGCTTTATCGATAGTTGCTTTTCCAGAGAGAACTTCGTGAAGAGTTATGGGACTTCTCTCCAGCCCTAGAACTAGTCCTATGTTTGCCATTCCAATATCTGCGTCTATGATGATTGTTTTTTTCCCCAGCATTGCAAGAGCAGTGCCTAAATTTACCACCACAGTGGTTTTACCCGTGCCTCCTTTTCCAGAAGCAATTGTATAGACTTTAGCGGCCATGCTCTATCTCCAGTATATTCCTCATCCTCAGTATATTCATCATTATGATTATTATTGTTTTTGTATATATATTTGTCGTTTATACGATTAAATCTAAATATTTTGGTTTAAAAATCAAAAAATAAAAAAATTTATCTACAAATTATCTTACTACTTTGATTTCCTCCGCTAGCGATCTCAAGATTCTATCCCGCAATCTATTTACCTCAAAATCCGTTCTTTTCCTAGGTCTTGGAATATTTACATCGAGGATTTCTTTTATTCTCCCTGGACTTGCTGTTAATAATACAATTTTCTCGGCAAGAAAAACTGCTTCATCTACATTGTGAGTTATGAAGAGCACGGTTTCCTTTTCTTTTTCCCAAATTGCAAGCAATTCTTCCTGAAGCTGATTTCTGGTTTGCGCATCTAAAGCTCCAAATGGCTCATCCATTAATAATATCTTGGGCTCATTTGCAAGTGCTCTTGCGATGGCAACGCGCTGCTTCATTCCACCTGAAAGTTCGTGAGGATATGCATTTGCAAACTTAGCTAGCTGCACTATTTCAAGATATTTATCCACAATTCGCTTCCTTTCCTCTTTAGCTAAACCCTTAACTTCAAGTCCAAATTCAATGTTCTTGCGCACCGTGCGCCATGGAAAAAGAGCATATTCTTGAAATACCACACCCCTCTCTGGACTAGGTCCTTCGATTTTTTTTCCATCTAGCAGTATTTCTCCCGAGGTAGGCTTATCTAAACCAGCAGAAAGTCTAAGCAGCGTAGTCTTGCCGCATCCGCTTGGCCCTAGAATGCAGATAAAAGCTTTATCAGGGACTGTGAAGGAGATGTTTTCAAGTGCTGTGAAGTTATCAAATTTTTTGGTCACATTTCTGAATTCAAGCATTATTATACCCTTCCCTCTTGAAGAATACCGCTCCAAGCTGAAAGCCTTGCTTCAGCGCTTGCTAGAATTTTCATCATCATATAGCCAATGAGACCTATCACAATCATGCCTGAAAATACCAAATCAAATCTTCCCACTTCACTCATTGCCCAGATATAGTAACCCAGGCCTCCTCCTCTCACGCCCACCATCTCCGCTGCCACTATGCTCATCCAACCAACTCCCAATCCAATCCGAATTCCAGTTGTTATGCTTCGAACCGAAGCTGGGATTACCACTTTGGTGAAGAGCGTTAAGCCTCCAGCGCCAAGGGTTTTAGCTGCATCGATTAAAATTGGGTCAACGCTCTTCACCCCTGAAATCGTGCTCAATAAAATGGGAAATACCACTCCTAGGAAAACGATGAAAACAGCATCAAATGGCTCGCCAAAGTAATAAATTGCAAATGGAATCCAAGCCAACGGGGGAATGGGTCTAATTATCTCCACTATTGGCGAGGAAAAGCTATCCACAATTCTAAACCACCCAGAGAGCAGGCCAAGCGGGATAGCTAGCACGCTCGCGAGCAAAAATCCATATAATACTCTTGTTATACTAGCTTGAATATGCTGAGTTAAATAGAAACCCAAGAAGTCTTTCTCAAGGAAAGAGTAAAGTAGAGCTATAAAAACTGAATGGGGAGATGGGAGATAAGCACTTTTAATTGCAAGAGCCAAAATTTCCCAAGCTATTATCCAACTTGCAATTGAAGCGATGCTTATTCCATATTTCAAATAGCTCTTCATTCCAATTGAGCTTTGAGCTAATAAATATATATTTATTCCTTTGCCTTAGCTAGATAAGCTGCATCGAGGTATCTCTCCGCTAGATCAGTGCTATTTGCATATCCCCTCTCTCTGAGTTTTTCCTGTGATATTATATTATATTGAATTAATTTGTCGGTGTATTCTGCAATTGAGCTCTTGAACTGCTCATCGATGTCTGATTTGAAGTTGATCAACTTGAATGCCTCCTTAACGACTTGCTCTTCTCTGCCTGTGAACTGCATTGAAATTGCGATTAATAGCTTGTATTCCTCGGAATCAGGATTCCTTAGAGCTTTATTTATGTAGTTCGTGGCTTCAACGTGGGCTCTTAAGAAGTTCACCACAGCCTCTGGATTTTGAGCCGCAAATTTCCTATCAACCGCGACCACACAGCAGGGGTGACTGGGCCAGATATCCCGAGAGGAGGCTAAGATCTTCCCCGTGCCGCTTATAACTGCATCTGAAACAAATGGCTCCCAAGCAACAAAGCCATTTATCTCTCCCGCCTCTAGTTTTGCTCGCATATCCTTGGGCGCTACATCGACTATTGCTATTTTTCCTATGTCTACTCCTTCTTTTTCAGCTAGAGTTAGCAAGAGGAAGAACTGTATCGCGGATCTACTTGGCACTGCAATGGTTTTGCCAATTAAATCTGAAAATCTTTCAATATCCCTGGATACCACAAGTGCTGATCCCTCTTCATTTGCCTGTGCAATAATTACTGTATCAACATTTGCATTAATATGTTTGATTATGGCTGGAGGGCTCCCAAGCAATCCTATATCCACATCTCCAGCTGCAAAGTGATCCATCTCCGCTCCACCATGCGGATACGGTGTGCCCTTGGCATCTTCCACTTCAATACCATATTTCTCAAAAAATGAAATTCCACCACCAACAGTTTTATTCTTCGCAACCATATAGGCAACTTCGTGTAGATCTGCAAGTAAATATCCAACTCTAACCTTCTTGGGCGCAGGAGGAACAGTGCTTATGCATCCCAGTGATAGCAGCAGTAGGGCAATGGATAAAGCTAAAGCTTTCTTCATCTCTTCACCTAATAATAGTTTTCTATAGCAATATTTTAAATTTTCCTTTTTGTATGAATTTATTACCTAAATGTATTGAAAAGAAAAATTTATTATACAATTGTATAATAAAGAGTATTATGACTCTATCAGATGAGATATTGCAAGCTGCTATTGAGAGCAATGAAGCCTTTCGCAGAAAATTGAGCGAAGTAATTACCTCAAATTTAAGCTTAACAATTGCAACTTTTGCTCGAAAATCAAAAATCCCCTTAAGCACCTTATATAAAATATTATCTGGAGAAAGAGAGCCAAATCTCAAGACCCTGCGCACAATTATAAAGACAGTGAGAAGCATAGAGGGCTCGAGGAGTGGAAGATTCATAGCAGTCATTGCTTCTCGGCCTGTGCTTGATGCATTGAAAGAGAGAGCCATTGAAATTAAAGGCAAGAGATTTTCAATTCGCGAGTACCCTGTGAGTTCGATCGAGGAATCCATCATAGCAGCAGTTCGCGCAGAAAGAGAGGGCGCTGCAGCATTAGTATGCGCACCCATAACAAGCAGCACAGTGGAGAAAATACTCAGAATACCTGTTGCAGCCATTATACCTAAGGAAAGTTTGAGTGAAGCAGTGGAAATAGCTGCAAAGAAAATACAAATTTAAGGATAGAAGGTTGATAAGGATAGAGTAGAGTATATAAGCTTCTATTTTCTAACTGTTAGTTGCAGGAGGTATAAGAGCTGAATGGCTATGCGATTGAAACCTTCAACCTCACTAAGAAGTTTGGCAGCATCTTAGCAGTGGATAGATTGAACTTGAAGATTAAATATGGAGAGATATTTGGTTTACTCGGCCCAAATGGCGCGGGAAAAACAACTACAATTTCCATGCTCTGCACAATAATAAATCCCACTTCAGGCACCGCTAGAGTAAATGGATATGATATTCTAAAAGAGCCAGACAAGGTTAGAAAGAGCATTGGCATCGTTTTTCAAGACCCAAGTATAGATGATCGCTTAACCGCTCGAGAGAACCTCGAGTTCCACGCAATGCTCTATGACGTGCCTAAAGAAGTTCGAGAAAAGCGAATCAAAGAAGTATTAAAACTAGTAGAACTCGAGGATAGAGCTAATTCCCAGATGCGCACCTATTCAGGAGGAATGAGGCGCAGATTGGAAATAGCACGCGGATTGCTTCACTATCCCAAGGTATTATTCCTCGACGAGCCTACACTAGGACTTGATCCCCAAACTAGGGAGCACATCTGGAAATACATCGAAGAACTTGCTAAGCGCGAGAATATCACAATTGTGCTCACCACGCATTACATGGAAGAAGCTGAGAAACTCTGCAATCGAGTGGCAATAATAGACTATGGAGTAATAAAGGCACTTGATACCCCTAATAATTTGAAGAATGAATTAGAGGGGGATGTCATCAAGATAAAGACCCCTGACCCTAGATTCTTAGCAGCTAGACTCTTTGAAAAAGGACTTATCCTTAAAAGCAATGAATCTAGCGGTTTGCTGAATATAACTGTTAAAAATGGTGAAATGCTAATTCCAAAGATTGTGGAAATAGCAAGTGGAAGTGGCGCAAGCATAGAAGCAATAGCGCTTCAAAAGCCAACGCTTAATGACGTTTTCCTCCACTATACAGGAAGAGAAATTAGAGCTGCTGAGGCTGAGCAATATCTCCCGCCAATGATAGCCGCTCGAAAGAGGAGAATGAAATGAGCGAGGCTCTAGCTATATACACCATTTGGCTGAGAGAGGTGAAGCGATATACACGCGAGCGCTCTCGCTTAATCACCTCCTTCACTACTCCGCTATTATGGCTAGTGATATTTGGCATTGGAATAGGTAGAATGGGCATTGCTTGGAATGTCTCAGGGTATAGCTATCAAGCCTTTATATTCCCAGGCATAATTGGGCAAACCCTGCTCTTCACCGCAATTTGGTCAGGTATTTCTGTGATCTGGGATCGTGAATTTGGATTTTTAAAGGAAATATTAGTGGCACCTATATCAAGAACATCCATTGTTCTAGGTAAAGCCATTGGAGGTGCCACAAGTGCTTTTCTCCAGAGCCTTCTCCTTCTCCCATTTTCATTTACAGTGGGAATCCAGCTCACGCCCTTTTCATTAATTGCATCTTTACCGGTGATGTTTTTAATAGCACTTGGCTTGGTAACGATTGGACTCACACTCGCAGCGCGAATTGAAAGCCTTGAAGGGTTTAACTTGATAATGAGCTTTGTGATAATGCCAATGTTCTTCCTCAGCGGGGCATTATTCAAAATAGATTCCCTCCCAGAGTGGCTGAGAATTTTAACCTACTTCGATCCCCTTACTTATGGAGTTGATGCTTTGCGCCTCATCCTTCTCGGCGATGCCAATTCCTTTCCAATTTACATCGATATTTTAATTTTAGTTGGATTTGCAGCAGGTATAATTTTAATTGCCGCTAGAGAGTTTAACATCAAAAAATAAAAATAAAAATAAAAATAAAAATAAAAATAAAAATAAAAATAAAAATAAAAATAACTATTTCTCAGTTTTTTGCCTCACCTCGCACTCAGCACATTTCCACTCTCCCCAGCCAATGTAAATATGAATAGTTGTCATAGCGCATGTGGAGCAATATTTATAGCAAACTTTTTGGTAGATTTCTTGCTCGCTCACTTCGCTCACCTAGAGAAACATTATCGCTAGATTCTTCCAACATTTCTCGCATAGTAAAGCGAATTCAAGTTCTTTGCAAAACTCTGCTTTATCGCCATTTATTTTAACATATCCCTCGTTTATTTGATAGGCTTTATCCTCAGCTTCAAATTCCCTTTCACATCTGCTGCATTTCATATTTCCACTTCTTTTTTCAATTCAGCAACTGTTTTTTGAATATTATTCCAGTGACTTCCCTCCCAGTAAACCCGCTTGCAGTTATCGCAGATCCAGAACTCAATATTTCGCTCGAAGAGATCTGGAAATACATATTCCTTTGCTTTCACCACTTCCATTTCCTCTGATTTCACAATTCTAATTGGATGGTTGCATATAGTGCAGCGGTCCATCTTTGCTTCTAAATTTAAATTAATGTGAGAATGCATTTCTTTAAGCTGCTTGAGGACATCCTCGGAGTGAATCAAAATAGCAGCTATTCCTCTTGCCTTTGCCTTTCTCACCAGCTCTCTATCTCTCGAGACAATAATTCTCCCCTCTTTCTTTGCAATCTCGAGGAGAAGATCATCCTCTCCTTTTCTCAAATCACTTGCACTCAAGGTATCATAGCCTAAGAGGCGAAGCCAAGCAGTTAATCTACCTAGCATTCGATCTGCGATGAATTTAATATTTGACATTTAATGATATTTTTATCAAGGGTTATTATTTCAATATTATGTTATTTCAAGCTTCAATTTATTCTCAGTTATGATTACTTTATTGAAGGGTATGGTTATTGCTAGCTCATCTCCACTTCGCTCCAGTTGAATTACGGTGTTTTGAAGCGAGCCCTTCATTTTTATGAAGTAGTCTTCCCAAGCATCAGCATATTTACTGCTGTTTATCTCCAGTATCACATTGCCTCCGCTTTCAATGAATACATGGGTATCTGAGCCATTGTATTTAGAGACCACTGTAACTATACCGCTTCCAGAGGATATATTGCTCTCCATTTTTATGAGCGAGATCATTGCAATTGTTTCATTGTTCCTCAAGTCCTCGTAGACAAATATCGTGGGAGGGAATTTAATGAAAGCATATTCTGCTTGTTTTTCAAATACCCCTCCATTCATATATGCCACTGAATCCTCTCCATATTCATATTCTATCACTCCCAAATCTAGCTCTATTTGGAATTTTGTTGCGTTCGTGACATTTACTGCCAGCTTTAAATGATCCCCTGAGGAAGTGCTTAAAGTACCTTCTCCCACGTTTATCCTCGTGGTTTTAACTGGAGCTTGATCGTAAGCGGTTTTGTCTAAGTTTGATTGAAGCACCGCGAATCCCTGCTCCACGCTTTGATATCTGATTTTACTTTGAGAGCTCTCAAGCACTGGAAAGCCATAGGTGTACATTAACCCTATAGAGGTTATCATGATGCCCAAGATTAAAATATAGCCAACCACTTCTGAAACTCCATTCTGGGAATGCACTAGCTGCATTTTTATCACTCCAGAATGATTTTCTCCTCTCGCAAAGTGGTTATGTTGATATAAGTATGGGGGAATACTCGAACTTCGTGTGTGCCAGCTATGGATGTGAATTCCACCCTTGATTGATTGAATATATTTACCTCCTTTGCATTTTCATTTCTAACTTTAATATTGAATTCTCGAGTCCAAGCTTCATCTATCTTTATTCTCTCTATCTGCCAGATCAATGTTGTAGTGCCATCCTCATTGTGAATGATTTCCGTTTCAGGAGGCAAACTGGATTCATCCAATATTATATCGCTCGGGATTATATCTATGACTGTTAGATTAGTGGCAGCGGTTTCCCGCAGTTCCCTGGCTATGGTGCGATAGATATTCTCAAGATCTTCCTTGGTCGCGGCATAGTAGAAGTTACTGGGTGTAGAGGCAATTTGCTGGAGGAGTTCTTTATCTGCGTCAACGCCAAAGCCTATGGTGTAGATCGCGATTCCCTTTGCCTTTGCGGCACTTGCTTGATCCAACGCTTGTTCTCTAGCTTTACTCTCAGGCTGGGGGAGTGTTGGAAGGCCGTCGGATAGCAGTATTATCGCTGGCAGTCTAGTGCTATCTCCAGCGGTGAAGTAGGGGGATTTATTGGTGAGTTCATAAGTTGCTACAGCTATCGCTTGACCTGTTGGCGTACCGCCATATGCGGTTAATCCATCGAAGCCGTTTTTCACAGCATTTTTATCATAGGTTAAGCCTTGAATTAAGGTTACATTGGGAATTGTGCCATAGTAGCCATCGCCCTTGAAAATTACCAAGCCTACTTGATCTGTGCTGTTTAAATATTCTGTGAATAATTTGCCGCAGATTTTGGCTGCATCTATTTTAGCCATGTAGAAACTCAATGCAAACTCCTGCTCTCCCTCTGGGAAGTCACCAGTTACATATGCTTGATAGGTAGTATCTTTGTTTACATTTGCCTCAACATATTTAGCTCCAGTAGCAGTTTTAATGGCTTGTATCGCGGGTGCTCCATTTTTACTTATCCACATTTGAAGGGATTTAGTGCCATTTAAATTTTTAAGCTCAATTTTGAAATTCTCCAGTCTATCTTCAGTAATTATTGATTGGGTATATGCATTGCTTGTTATATTACCGAAGTATTCCGCTATGCATATAGAGCTATATAATGCAAATACTCCTGAGAATGCTCCAGATCCAGAGCCTGATCTATAGTATATGCGCACTGTCCAGTTTCCATCCGCTGGATTTACTACTTCTATATACTCTGGATTTTTATCTCCTGAGTAGCCAGTGGTTATTTCTCCTCTGCCATATTTCTCTCCAGTTGGGCTTGTTAAATGCAAATCTAGATTTGGATTATATGCTGTTCCTGGCCACGCTAGTTCAACGCGGAGTTTTGAGGCATTGATGGCGAAGAAAGAATTGTTTATCCACCAGTTATATTTTGCAACTGTGCCGCTGTATGGTATTTGAGATATGAGAGTGGTTTTATTAACATTAACCTTGATTTCTTGGCTGCCTTGGGAGAAATTCCCATTAACGATTATTGTCCAGTTGCCTTGAATGGGATTGGTTACATAGTATCTCTCTCCATTTGCTATGGAGTATTGCGCTCTGCCTATGTTTCCATTTGGATCTTTAAGCCAGAGGTTTATGTCTCGGGTGCCATTGATCGATCTTGCTTCAACAATTAAGTCCTTAAATGTGCTATCAACTATTATGGTTTGATTCCACTGCGAGCTCGATATCTTGCTCGTGGAGCTTTTGAAAGCGGTATAGGCATCGTCTCCATAGCCGAAGTAATCAGGATCCATGCTTCCTGATATATCTGTGGCAAGAATGACATCAGTAGATCTAGGGGCTTCTCTTATGCCTCCGCCGTAGAGAATTATATGCGTAGTGGTGCCTTCTTCTAGGGAGAATGTTTCAGGGGATACGAATTTATCCACTTCTAAATATGGATCTGGATTGCTAGCTATGACTGTTATAGTGGTATTGCTAGTATCTGAGTTGCCATTGGAGTCTGTGACAATGAGCACTGCATTATAACTACCTGTAGCAGTGTATTTATGCTGTACCACTGGAGAGGTTGAGGTTGCTCCATCGCCAAATTCCCATTTATATTTCAATGCTCCTTCGCCTTTTGAATAGCTAGCATCAAAGGTTATATTGCGATTTACCTTTGCTATTCTAGGGTGCACCACTGCAACTGCTGTGGGCATGAGGTATTTCTGTACATTATAGCTTAGGTAGTGCTCGACTGCTGCACTTAAGGTACTGCCTTCTAGTGCGATGCTCGATCCTATACCATTGAGAGTTATCAATATTTCTTTCTCAAATTCCAAAGCTGAAACAAGGACTTGTTGGTCTTGATTTGATTCTTTAAAGGTGACTTTATATTCGTATCCCCCTATATCTTCAGGCATATAGAATTTGGAGTTCAAGTGCCCTTTGATTTTTGGCATTACTATGTATATATCCACGATTTTGGAGCTCACCGCATTCCCTATGTCTTGAAATTGCGCTTCCATGGCTATCTTAGCAGGGGTATATGATAGTTCTGATGCATAGGTTGCGAAGAATATCACTGCCCACGCGAGGAATGTTCCAATTAATATTATATATTCATATGATGGGGTTATTGCTTCATCATCAAACATATTATTCACCTATTTATATATAAATATCGTTTCGATGCTTTCATAGTCATTATTCATATCATTGTAGACAATTCTAATCTCAACTGATCTTATTTCTCCCGCAACGCAGTATGGAATAGCTCTTATATCAACATAGACCCCTTTCTGAGCCAGTAATTTACTCAGCTGATCGCTATAATCTGAGATCAATTTTACAAAAGTCGTATTATCGCTTGCCTTGCGAGCAGCAGCTCTTATTTGCTCATATGTCTCAATTTTTATATCTCTAATCTCGTGCTTGGGAAAATTTGTTTCCCCTTGGGATGACTGTATGCTGGAGAGAATTGCACTATTGATAAATATGGTGAGAATTATCAATCCAATAGAAATTGCGAAGCCAGTGAGCACTAATACTTGAGCCTCGCAGCTCTTATTTAAATATACCATAACTCAAGTCTCACCTCGAACACGTGCACCATATTTTGAGCAGGCTGATCGCCAGAGGCAAAAGTGGCTTTGAATGGAGAATTTGAATCAAGTTCATTATCATAGATAACTAAAAAATGGCTAGCTGTTACCGAATCCCTAGGTGGGGGAATTGAAGTTATGAAATCACTTTTTGATCCCAAGGTTATAGTTGAAATACAGCCATCTGAATAATTGATGCTTCTGAGAACTACATTGTACATTACATTGCTTGGCAGCGCTAGGCTTAAATCGCGCCTCATTTCTTCTGGGAGGAGTAAATCACTTTTATTTACTACTTTAATATAATTCTTGAGAGAATGGCTAGCTGTATTATCTGGGTTATCCATCGCTAGGAGTATATCCTTGCCATATTGCTCCAGCTGTACATTTAAATGCTGGCCAGTTAGAGGCACTATTACTGAGGGGGAGAGCAATATGAAGTGAATTGCTATGAAGAGCAGCATTGCCGCAAAAAATCCCTCGAGGGTTAAAACTTGGGCTCTGCAGCTACCAAATATAGACAACGAGTTTTGCACCAAATCTCCCCCCTATGTAGTTTCCTAAACTAGTGATCACAAAATAGCCCTTAGTATTATGAACATCGAACTTGATATTCACAGGTATACCAGTGGGATATGAATTCAAAATATCAGTTAGATCGTGAGTGCCAATCGTGGTATTTGCATCAGTTTCATAAACCATATCGCTTTCAATCCATATCTTCATCCAAGGATCGGATTCGCTTTGATTTTCATTCTTTCCCTCGATAAAGACTATGAATGCCCCAACCTTAGGACTTGCAATTGCGGTTTTGACATCAGTGCTAGGGGTGTCTAGATTTGAGCGCATCGTGCCATTTACACTATAAGACCCATTTAATGAGAGGCTGTCGTAAACTATTATGCGCTCGTATTTCTCAACATCCGCACTCTCTGGAAGTGGCGGACCTATTAGAAGTATTTCCCTGCCATTGAGCTCTGAGGCATAGATCGCGTTAGTTGTAGTGCTCTTAAATCGCTGCAGGGAAATATTATAGCTATAGTCTCTAAAAGAAGTTTTCAATCCAACTCTATCTCTAATTGTGGTTGTATTAGTCGAGTTATATAGCTCTGCAAGTGCATATATCTTGCTCAGGCTAAGTACATTTGGCTGGTCTTTGCTCACCGCTAAGCCTATGCGCTTTATAAAGCTAGCATTGAACTCATCTGCATAGTTCTCCCAATCTGTACCATTACCTGAAAGGGTTACTCTATACCCAGGATCTTCAGCGAGAATTACGCTTGTTCTATAGGCCACTGGATGCAAATCGATACTCGCTGCTTGCAGTCCTGAAAATATAACTGGAACTGTTATGAAGACTGAGATTAATGCTAGGGAGAATATAAAGAAACCGGAGAGGAAGTCAAAGCTCATTTGAGCTACATCATTTAATTCGAATCTCCAAATATTCATCTACTTATAATATTATTGAACATAGATATATATCACATTTGTGCAAATTACCAAAAAAATAATAAATTATAGTAATATCAAACAAAACAAAATAATGCAAGGCAATAGTTATATGCTGCCTTTGACATTTTAATAAATATGCTTACTTTCATTGGACTTGGACTCTACGATGAAAAAGACATCACGCTTAAAGGTTTGGAGGCAATTAGAAATGCAAATGTGGTATATGCAGAATTTTATACCTCGCGCTTACTTGGTACAACGCTTGAAAAAATGGAGCAATTATATGGGAAAAAAATCACGCTATTGAAGCGCGAGGATATAGAATACAACCCCCAGCAGATCCTAGAAAACGCCAGGACAAAGAATGTAGCGCTTCTCTGCGGAGGCGACCCGCTGATAGCAACGACTCATCTTGACCTTCGCTTGCGAGCTTTTAATCTAGGTATTGAAATTGAAATAATACACAATGCTTCCATTCAAACTGCAGTTTGCGGTTTAACTGGCTTGATAAACTATCGCTTTGGGAAATCCGCAACAGTGGCTTTTCCATATAGGGATAGGGTTTTCGAAGCACCCTATGATGCCATAAAGCTGAATCTTGCAAGTAATCTGCATACCCTGTTATTTCTGGATATACAAGACGATAGATTCATGACTATTTCAGAAGCTCTGGATATTTTAATGCAAATTGAAAGGCAGCGAAATGAAAAAATACTTCAAAATAGACTAATGGTGGGCGTAGCCAGAGCAGGTTCGAAAAAACCTCTAGTTAAAGCTAACTATATAGAGCACTTGCTTGAATACGATTTTGGACCGCCTCTCCACATTTTAGTGGCACCAACTGATCTCCATTTCATGGAAGCTGAAGCTTTGATTAAATTTGCAAATGCACCTAAAGAAATTTTAAAAAAAGCTTGATTAAAAAGTTATCCATTCCAGCATAGTGCAGTTGATATCCTATAGTTTAGAGAGAGCGATATGATTATAACTTATGGCAATCAAATTAGTGGAAAGGTGAAAGTTAAATGGATGCTCTATATTTTTACAGTTATGAAGGCAAAAAGCAGGCTGAGAAATTTCTAGAACACGATTTTTTCAAGCGCATTGGATACACAATCAGAGAAGCAAAGCTCCTTGGTTCTAAGAGGCAGGGTTTTTATCTGCATTTCAATACCACTCTTGAGAATATCAAAAAAGCTGAGGAACTCTTAGCTGAACTGAAACTTGAAAAGCCTGATGCAAAAGAGGCGGAGGAGATAATTAAAGTCATCAAAGAAGAAGCTGAATCCGCGGAGGCAGGAATGGGAGCTATTTTCGGCAATCTATAAATCTAAATCTAAATCTAAATCTATAGCTTTATAGCTATCAAAAATTTCTCCTTTCTTTTCCCCTCTAGAGTTCGAAGGTGTTTCAAGCCCATTTTTTCCAGCTCTTTTATAACTGGGGTTAAATTCTCTTCAAATTTGACCACTTGAAGTACGCGTCCATTTTTCCCAAGTAATGGGAGAGCTAAGCTAAGTGCTTTCAGCGAGCTCCTCCAGTCCAGTGTTAGATCATTCAATATTAAGCTCAATTCTTCTAAAATAAATGCCTTCAAATCCACTTTAAATATATCTTGAAAAATTACCCGTACATTTTTCCTCTCTCTTTCAATTGCCTTCAATTCCTCATAGAATTCCTCGCTGTATTCAATTCCGTAGACTTTTGAGGCATTTTCAGAGGCATAGAGTAGAAATCCACCTGCACTTGAGCCTATGTCTAAGACGATATCGCTTTTTTTAATCAACCCTGTTTTAGCTTGAATATCCCTGAGTTTGAAGTACCCCGCGGTTTTCTCCACTAGCTCGCGCTGCAATGTAACATTATCTCCATATTTAACATCATACGCTGGCTTTTTAACCACCCTATCATTAACCTTAACCAAGCCAAGCGCTATCGCTCTTTTAGCTCGAGTCCTAGATTTAATGCCTAGAACGCTAGTCAGAAATTCATCCAGCCTCATGCAATATACTAATAAACTTCTATGTACTATATCAAGCATTAGTGCATATGATATGTGGAGAGAAATTCTAGCTAGATTTAAAAGTTATCCCGCGCAGGCAAAGGTTTTGCGCTTGCTTCTTGAAAGTGGATTTCAGGTAAGCGAAAAAGGTAGGGTCGTCTCAGGTGGAATTGAGATCCCACATACTAAAATTGCTCGAGAAATCAGTGTGGATAGAAGAGTGGTTGATGCAACTGTGGAAGCTATTTTAAAGGATGAAAATCTGAAAAAACTCTTTCAAAATCTTAAATCAATACCATTTCTTCGCGATGCAGCGCCTTGGCTTAATCTAGGGGTTATAATAATTACACCTAGAAATGCAGCTAAACCTGGAATAGTTGCAGAGGTAACAGCTGTACTAGCCAAAAATGGAATAAGCATTAGACAGGTTGTCACCGATGATCCCTATCTCACCGAAGACCCTAAGTTAACCATCATAACAGATAGAAAAGTGCCTGGAGAAGTGATGGATGAATTAACACATTGTTCAACAGTGAAAAGTATCACTTTATTCTAGCACAGGAGGAGAAAAATGAAAAAAGCAGCCATAATAAAAGGCGATGGCGTGGGACCAGAGCTTGTAGCTGCTATGCTCAAAGTACTTAAGGTTACCGAGCCAGAAGTTGAATTCATACCCTGCAGCGCAGGAGCGGAGTGGTGGGAAAAACATGGTGGAGATTCCCTAATACCAGAGGAGACCTGGGAGATATTGAAGCAAACTGATGCTTGCTTTAAAGGCCCAACCACCACTCCCGGCGGAATAGGAACGCCTAAGAGTGTCGCGGTTTCAATAAGGCAGAGGTTCAATCTCTATGCAAATATTCGCCCGATTAAAACCATTCCTAATGCCCCTTCTCCCCTAGGCGATGTTGACTTCGTATGCATACGAGAAGCCACTGAAGGGCTATACTTTGGAGCTGAATTTAAACTATCAGATGATGTTTATATTGCTATTCGCAAAATTACCAGAACCGCGAGTGAAAAAATCGCTAGATTTGCATTTGAAGAAGCTAGGAGGAGGAACTGGAAAACAGTCGTGGCGATACATAAGAGCAATATATTGAAGCAAACCTGCGGAGTCTTCTTGGAATCTGTCCATAAAGTGGGAAAAGAATATGGAGATATAGAAATCTGGGAATATCACATTGATAACATGGCTCAGCAGTTAATTAAAAACCCTCAGATCTTCAATCAGAAAATCCTGCTTTCCACCAATCTCTTCATGGACATCATCAGCGAGGAATGCTCAGCACTCGTGGGAAGCATAGGCTTAATTTATTCCGCGAATATAGGCGATACCTATGCCATGTTTGAACCAGCACATGGCTCAGCACCTAAATATCGCGGCTTGGATAAAGTGAATCCAACTGCAACCATATTAGCTGGAGCTTGGATGCTGGATTACCTAGGCGAAGAAGCAAAGGCAAGGTCAATCTTTAAGGCTACTGAGCGCGTGATCTCAGAGGGCAGATATGTAACTTACGATCTAGGTGGAAATGCAAAGCTAAGTGAAATGGCAGATCAAATTGCAAAATATACAAAAGAAGAACTTAAAAAAGAGGAATAGCATGGCGAAGCTAATCTTCGCAAATTCAATTGAAGCTGGAGTTTCACTTTTAAACCACGAGTTATTAAATAAGGGAATAGAGAGACCCTCTCCTCGTGGAAAGGTAGTTTTCCTCCCCGAAGTTCTCTTAATAGTGGAAAAACCCGAGGTTATAGTTCCCGAGAAATACTCCAATCCCCTGCTCGTGGAGAAGCCCAATGAGAAGTGGTTAATTGAAAATGAAGATGGCACTTTTGAGACCTATCATCAAAGAATTACTAAACCAATAGACCAGTTAAAAGCGGGAATAGAATTGATCAAGCAAGTGCCTTATTCCAGGCGCTTCTCCATAGCAGTTGCTCGCCCGTGGGATATAGTTGCGAGAACCCCTCCATCGCTGCTAGAAATCTATGTGCAAGTCACCCCTTCTAATTTGAAAAATCAAGTTCATTTAACCGGAGTATTTCGAAGCCTAGATACCTATAACTTCCTAGATTTGAACATGCTCGGCTTGACTGAAATTCTAGATTTAATCTGCGAGCAAACTGGTTATGCAAAGGGCACTTTAGGGCTATTCATAGTTAATGCACATTATTACAAGCGAGATGAATCAAGGGTTAAGCAGCTTAAGCCAGCGATTCCAGCGAAGCCAAATAAACACGCCTTTTTGATCGAGTCAGAGAATATACCATTTGGCTGGAGGCAAACTCTAGAATATGTCTTCTACGAAGGCTTTGAAGATCGCACTCAATGGGGAGAAGTTTTCGAGAAACAAGCACGCGCTAGATTTGGCCACCGCGTTTTAGTGGATATTTCAAATCCCCTTGAAAATATGCTCGATGATAAAGCGCCATTCACAGCTAGATATGGCGAGGAATATGCAATGCGCTATATCCTAGGCGTGCCAAATGTGGAGAGAGAAGCAGGGGAAAAGGACATCATCCTAGAGCAGGGAGAAGTATATTCCTATGCTTCAAGAGCGAGATACGATCGCAATGATGTGATAAATTTTAAAAGAGTCCCCATCGATCAGCTATTTCACGCGATTCAAAAGTTGAAGCAGAATAAATACACTAGACAGGCCTTCGTGGTTATATCCAGACCCTGGGACGTATTTCTCAAAGACCCAGCTTGCTTGCGGTGCTATTGTTTCTATGCCTATGATGAAAAAACCCTGGGTTTATCGCTTTTCATGCGCTCCAACGATGCATTTGGCGCGACCCACGCGAATCAATATGGCTTCGCGCGCTTAGCGGAGTTTGCAGCTATGAATAGCGGTTTTGAAAAAGTGCGCTTCACATTGCTCAGTGCCAATATGCATATCTATGGGGATAGCTGGAAAGCAGTTAAGGATCTCCTTCGCCCTGAAATGCCCACAGCTGCTGAAATACTGGGATTGAGGAAAAAAGAAAAAAGATAGATAGAAATAAAGATAAAGATAAAAATAAAAATAAAGATAAAATTTAAAATATGCTTGCTAGAGCTCATGTTTTCATCTCAGGCAGAGTGCAAGGGGTGTTCTTCAGATCCGCTACTCAAGAGGTCGCAAAAAATTTAGGCTTAACTGGCTGGGTGAGAAATCTCTCAGATGGTAGAGTGGAAGCAGTTTTCGAAGGGGAAAAGGAAAAAATCAATCGCGCTATAGAATTCTGCCGAAAAGGCCCTAGGGGAGCAAGGGTTACAAATCTCGAGGTGAAGTGGGAGGAGTATAAAGGAGAATATAAGGACTTTAAAATTCGATATTTTTAGAGGTGCCAAGCTTGACAAAAATCAAGCTCCGCGGGATCTACGCCACTGCTTTAACTAGACTTTTTCTAGACCGGGGATTGAATGTAGTGCAGCCCTCAATAGCGGTCTCCAAGCGATTTAACCTAGAATTCAAACCACTCCCTGGTGAAGTGCTAATTAAGGAGAGAGGAGATAAACAGGGCATAGTTATAACTGGCAAGGCAGAGGGGATTGAGCCAGTTATTGAGATTTTAAGGGGTCTGCCGGATAGTGTTATTCGAGAAGAAGATGCTCTAGAATGGCTCCCGAGGGATCAAAAGTGGGTTCAGATTTTCCCCGGCTATATCTGCTATGAAGTTGAATTTCCAGCCCTCTCTAAATCAGAGCTGGATAAAGTCAGGGATAAAGTAACACCCACAGTTTCCGGGCACCATAAGTTCAGGATATTTGCTTCGAAGCTTGTGGATGAAGCTGAGCGCGAGCTTCGACTCTATCCTGAGAGGAGAGGGGAGATTGAATTGAAGCTCTGGAGATATTTATACGACCCGCTTCAGAAAAATGCCACCTTGGGGATTGAGCACGCTAAGTTGAATGGCAAAGTGCTTCAACTAGGAGAAGGCACGATTATTGATTTTTCTCCCGAAGCCAAAGTGCTTCGAATTTTAAGGAGAATGAAAGGAAGTGGAAGCTACGATGGATTAAGTGCTGCTAAAGCAGAGGGGGACTTTGCTATTTCCACTTTCATAGAGGGAAGTTGGTATGGGCACCATGCTTATTATTCCAGTTCAAAGGAGCTGAAGGGCGAGTATTATAATATCAATACCCCTGTGGAGTTCTACCCTAATAGGATTAGATATTTAGATCTCGAAGTGGATGTAATCGTGGATAAAGGGGAAGTTAGAACTATAGATAAAAATAAACTGGAGAAGGCTGTGGAGCAGGGGTATATTAATTTTAATCTCGCTGAAAAAGCTCTTGAGGTCGCGAGGGAAATTGAAAGAAGAATTCGCTGATGTTATTTTATTTTATTGATTTGATTGATTATATTTGATATTATATTATTTATATTATTTATTGTTTTCAGGTAAATTGTTTTCAGGTAAAATGTCTATCTCCCGCTGAATCAGTGTTTCCAACATGAAATATTTAGCAACATATGCCTTGATTTCTTCATCTGAAATGCAAGAAACACGCTGCTCCTCATCATATAGCCTTTGAATCTCTTTATGGATCTCCTTAATTCGCGGATCGTTTTTATCCACCTTTATTTTAACTCCCATTAATTCCTCTAGAGCTTCCTCCACTTTTAATCTAACCACTTCAGTTCCTGAGGAATCACCGATCAAGAGTCTTCTAGTGGCACCTACTAATTCAGGTGGAAATGGCTCGTAGGTGAAGGGATATTTAATCACACCAGCGGTATGAATACCGCTTTCATGGGCAAATATATTTCTCCCCACCACTGATTTATTTCTAGGCACGCGATAGCCAACCTCAGCTTCCATGAACTCTGCGAATTTAACTAAGCAGCTTAAGTTGTATTTCTGAAAGCCCTCCACGCGAGTGCAGAGGAAGATCAAGACTTTTTCAAGCTCGGCATTCCCAGCTCTCTCTCCTATTCCAAGGAAAGTCAAATTTGACCAGTCAGCACCATACCAGAAACCAGCTAGGGAATTTGCAACGCTCAAGCCAAAGTCATCGTGCACGTGGGTTTCAACTTCCTTCACTCCCTCTTCTTTCAAGCGCTTTACGACCTTGGGGATTCCAAATGGAAGATCTGCCTCTGGAAATGGAATTCCAAAGTTCAAAGTATCGCAAATGCGAATAATTGCATCTGGAGCAATTTTTAATATCTCTCTCACAAGGGGAAGGGTAAAGCCTTCTATATCTGACCTAGTTACATCTTCTAGGTGGCATCTTACCTTTAAGCCGTGGTCTACAGCATATTGAATTGCATCGAGATAGCGCTTTTTAGCTTCCTCTCTTTTGATTCCAAGTTTGTGAATAATGTGGATATCTGAGGTGGAGACCAATATCCCAGTTTCCCTTATCCCGTCCATTGCGAGAACAAGGTCTATGTCTTTGGGATTTGCCCTTGCCCATCCAGTAACCTCAGGTTTTTTATAGCCTTGATTGAGCATTTCTCTAGCAACGATTCTATCCCTCTCGTTATATAGGAAGACCTCGGTTTTCTCTATGCCTATTTGATGCAGGAATTCATAGATCTGCAGCTTATGGGTTTTTTTCATCACCACGCCTGGCATTTGAGCGCCATCTCTCATGGTGCTATCGCTGAGCTTGGGATCGCTAACTCCATAGGGCAGTTTTATCTTAGGGAGTTCCTCAAACTTCGTGAACATTTTCTACCCCAAATTTTTATAATGCAATAGTAAGAAGAAGTATAAGTGCTTTTTCTATTTCTATATTACATATCCTAGCTTATTAGTTTCTCAACTAACCAAGCGGCATCGAATTTTTGCAGATCTTCGTATCTCTGTCCAATGCCTAAAAATAGAATTGGCTTTTTAGTTATGTAGGCAATTGACACTGCTGCGCCTCCTTTTGCATCTGCATCTGCCTTGGTTAAAATTGCACCGCTGAAGCCAATGCTATTGTTAAACATCTTGGCTCTTTCCACAGCGTCATTTCCCGCGATTGCCTCATCAACGAAGATCACTAGATCTGGATTTGTCACTCGGCAGATTTTTTTAAGTTGATCCATGAGGTTTATATTCACGTGCATCCGCCCAGCGGTATCCGCGAGTACAACATCTTTGCCTGCTGCCTTTGCATGTTGAATTGCATCATATATCACTGCCGCGGGATCGCCCCCTGGAGGGTGTTTTATCACTTTCACTCCAATGTTACTCGCGTGTTTCTCCAGCTGCTCGATTGCACCTGTGCGATAGGTATCTGCAGCTGCAATCACCACTCGATACCCCAGCTGCTTTAGAGCATATGCCACCTTTGCAATGGTAGTGGTTTTCCCAGTGCCATTCACACCCACGAACACGATATTCACAGGTTTTTTAGCATTTTTTATATATTCATAGAAATCAAAGCCATTGACATTGAGTACATCAAGCAGTGCTTTTCTCAAGGCTTCTTGAGCGAGCTCTGAGACATCCGATAAAAGTCTCCGCCTCTTACCTGCTAGCTCTTTCCTCACCGAGCTCGCGATTTCTTCAGCCACAGCTAGTGCAACATCGCTCTCCAAAAGCGCTAGCTCTAATTCATAAAGAGGCTCCTCTAGGTTTTTCTCCTCTATTATGATTTCTTGCTCAAGCAAAAGTGCCTTTGTTTTTTCAATTGAAATTTTTTCACCTAAGTTTTTCTTAAAACTGCTTAGCTTTTGCTTGAGTGAATCAAACATTTCTATTCCCTGCGGTATTTCTGTGCTTCTTGTTGGAGCTTTTGAATTTCCGCAGTTACTGCGCTTAGATTACCAAGGATCTGCTCATATCCCCGGCGAAGCTCTTCTCTTCGCTTCTCTAAAATTTTCTTGGTCTCTTCTATGTTTTTCTCAATGCTTATTCCAGCGCCAATATTTATTATTATCTTATCCAATCGCGCGATGTTGGCGTAGACATGAGCACCCGCTCCTATGGGTACTAATACCTCTTGCCCTGCTTTAACTCCATTAATCGAATCTAGAGTTTGAATGGTATTTTCAATTTCATTCAAGCTGAGCTCTATCAAACTGGCTTGCTGCTGAAGGCTCTCGCTTTCAGCTTGAAATAGCTGGAGCTTGTAGATCAATTCTCTAATTTCCTCATCTTGAGCCTTCGCTTTTTTTTCCATTTTCTATACCTCTTTAATTGCATTTATTTTAATTTGATTTCTTTTCAATCCATGCTCGCTTCCAATCAGTGAATATATTCTTTCCCGAGCATTTTTCTCATTATTACTTTGAATTGATTTTTTAAAATGCTGCCACTTTGTACCAATTTTAAAATCCCCCTCAATAATATAAGTCTTCATAGGGAAATCCTCCTAGATGAATCCCAGTGCCTCTTCGATTCGACCGAGTTCAAATCCAGTTGTCATCGAACCTGCGAGATAGCCCTTTGAATTGGCAATTAAAGCAGTGCCAATTAGAGGCGAGCCTAGGTTGACGGTTCCTATATCTACAGGTAGCTCGAATACTTTTTCTAAAAGTTTTAACTCCTCCTCAGTTAAATTGGGATGCACCAGCAGGCCTCTATTCGTAGCCACTCCTGCTGTTCCCACAGTTTTAAGCCCAGCAATTGTTCCTTTAACTGCTTTTACCCTCAAGGTGCGATTAATCACCTCTATAGCCTTTTTTGACAGCTGAGGATGCACAATTGCAGCGTAATCATTAGCTAGGATTAAATTTCCAACTGCAGTCATTTTATCAGGTAGCTTTGCTACTTTTGTGAATTTTCGAAGTTTAAGGATTTCACTGTCAAGTGCATATTTAGAGACAATTAAGCCGTGGGAATTACCCGCGATGAGCGATCCCACGACTGAACTTTCATCGATAGTAGTGCGAATTATCTCCACCTTTAGCTCCTGCTTTATAATTTCAATATCCCGCTGGGAAAGCTCAGGAGGCACTACTGCCAACTCCTCGGTATTTGCTACGAATACACCTATGTTGGGGCTTCCATTGAAGCTCATTCTTTTTTTCATATTCTCGTTTAATCTTCTATCAACTCAGCTTCCACCACGCCATCTTCAAACTTCATTGCTCTAACTCTAATCTGAAGCGGCGGCTTTTGAGATCCTCGAGACCAGATCTTTTCATTTATTGATGCATCGATATGAATATTGTTCTCCTCGGCCTTTAAATGCCGAGCAAGATATGCTTTGATAACTTTGATTGCTTTTTCGCTGCGCTTCCATCTAGGTACACTCTTTGCTTTGCGAAGCGGGATTGTGAAAACTTGTTCCAATCCGGTTTTCTCTTTCTTGATTTCCGCTTCTTCCTTTTGCTCTGCCTCAGCCATTGCTATCACCTTTCTATACTTTCAAATTGCTTCTTCTCCAGTTGCGTCTCTTAGGGTGAGAAGTCACATTGCGCTTGGTTCTTAAGATCACCCACACTGGAACGCGCTTGTTTTGCTTCGCTGCTTTAGCCAATCGGAGTTTCTTGCCTTTTGTTTTCTTGCTCATTATTCCACCTTTATTTAAATTCGCTTCTTAGTAGGTCTCTAATTGAAAATGATTCTCAATTAATTTATCTTCCATTGCTTATAAACCTTGAGTTCAAATTTTTATTCTTTTTTTTCATTTTTTATTTTTTATTTTTTTATTTTTTATTTTTTTTATTTTTAATATCTTCTATCTTTAAAAGTGATATATAGCAGGGGGAAGCTCAAAGTTAAGATGAAAATAAGGACTAAGGTTGGATGAGCAATGAAATGCTTCTTGAATAGATTGTAATAGACCACATCGCCTTCCATCAAAAGCCAGATTATAAAGATTAGGAAATAGGTTTTAGAAATAAACTTAATCGTTTCCCTTCCGGGAAATGAAATTAATATTGGGCTGAAGATAATTAATCCAAATAATACATTAAAGGCAATGAACATGTTAAGCGGCATTAAAATATCTGGATTGCCATTTAAATCAAAGTGGACCCAGAAAGCTGCAAGCCTTTCTAGTTCTGAATAATAATATAGAAGCACTACTATTGATATTATGTATAAAGTAAATGGAATAATGAGATATTTGATTTTAGATTTTGCATCAACTTCCTGATTCCAAAAATCCCCTTTAAGCGCGAGGTAGCGCTCAAATCTATATCTTAAGTATGCTATATAGAAAGCAATTATGATAGCTCCAAATGCCATCGATGCATATCCAATCCAGAATTCAAACATTCCTTTTCATTTATAGAATTTAAAAATAAAAGGCTTTAAATTTATGGATAAAGCGTTTTCTCCAACTTATTTATCATTATAATCTCCGAATTGTTATATCGCGTTTCTTAGGCTGAAGCTGCTGGAGAATTTTCACCAGCTGCTCATCGGTTATCATTGATTTTAACTTCCCGCTTTGAGCTAGAAGGATGAGCTGCTGCTCTAAGCTATCTACGAACTCCGGTCTTGTCATGCGAATTGTATTAAGCCTTTCCCTAGCTTGGGGAGTTAAAATTTGGCGCATAATCAAGGCTTTCTTCGCCTCGTATTCCTGCCTCATCTGCTCTTCTTGCAGAGCTTGAAGTTGGGCAGCTTGAGCTTGCTGCTGGAGTTGGGCAAGCTTTTTCCTTCTTATCGCCTCAAGTTCTTCTTCATTCACCATTGACAATTACTCCTAGTATTTCTCTAGAGCTGGGATTTGCTTTGAAAGTTCAATTCTCAATTCATTTGCAGTATTATCCAAAAACTCCCTTCCAATAGTAGAAATTTCCCTGCCTTGCTTGGTAGTTTTAACCAAACCTGCTCTCTCGAGCTGCTGAAGAGCCTCTCTCAATATAGAGCCACTTCCTTTTGCAAATTTCGCTGGTTCAGATCCTCTGCGTTTCTTACCACCATAATAGGTTCGCAAGCGCTCCGTGCCCACAGGTCCATCCACATATATTCTTCTCAGTAGCGAGGCACATCTAATATACCACCAATCATCGCTATCAGGAGGCATCTCTCGATGCATACCTGTTTTAACATAAATTGCCCAAGTAGGTGGTTTAATGCGCTCGTTCTGCTTCAGCTTACTTGAAACCCTTTTTATGAATATGTCTGTAGGCACATCGTAAACTGTAGTCATTTACTGGCCTCCATAATCGAAATATGTTCAATATAGTTGAATGATTAGTTTAAATATATTACGTAAAAATTTATTCTCAAAACTAGTATTAATTTTTTCCATAAAAATATATATCAACCTTAACCATTAACCATAAAGATTAAAAACAAGAAAAACATCATAGCTGAGATCACAGACTTGCGATTATTATACTGGGTGATTGCGTGGAAAACATCTGTTTTAACGGGAGAAAGCTAGTGGTCTTCGACATGGATGGCACATTGGTAGATGCAGAGACTATAGATGAACTTGCGAAAATTGTAGATGCTTATGAAGCGGTAGCGATGCTCACTAAATCTGCTATGAATGGCGAGATTGACTTCGGTGTCTCGCTGAAGAAAAGAGCTATGCTGCTAAAAGGATTAAGTGAAGAGCAAGCTTTAAAACTAGCAGAGCATATTCCAATAATGAGAGGTGCAAAAGAAGTCATATCTCAACTTGCTCAATTGGGTTATAAAACCGCGCTAGTAACAGGGGGCTTCAAGATAATAGCTGAGAGGATTGGTAAAAAACTGGGAATAGACTACGTGATTGCAAATGAGCTGGTATTCAAAGATGGAATTGCAACAGGTGAGATTAAAGGCCCTCTTCTGGAGCAAAATTCCAAAGGGGAAGTAGTGGAAGAGCTGCTTAAAAGAGAAAAGTTAAGCTACGAAGATTGCATAGTCATAGGAGATGGCTCAAACGATCTCTCAATGTTCCAAAAAGCCGGGCTGAGAATAGCATTTAATGCAGAATCGATTTTAAAAAGGGCTGCTGATATAGTAATAGATCAAAAAGACCTATCCCCATTGCTCGCTATCATACTAAATAAGGAGAGCTAAGAGAGAATGCTGGAGGAATTGCTAGAAAAGAAACAAAAATTGAAAGCCGAAGCTGAAGAGTTCAAAAGCAAGCGAACTGCTTTTAACTCCGAAGCAGGCAAATGGTCCAATAGGAGGGATGAATTAAATAAAAGGACCAAAGAGTTGGTGGAAAAGGCCCAACAGTTTAAGCAAAAAAGAGACGAATACAATGCAAAGGTAAACGAGTACAAGCAAAAGCGAAATGAGCTCAATGAAAAGGCCAATGAAGTTTACGCAAAAGTCGATCAACTGCGCAAAAAGCTAAATCTAGGCTCAGGACCCTCGCTTAAAGAATTAAAGAGGGAGATCGACCACCTTGAATTCAGGCAGCAAACCGAAGTTTTAACACCAGATAAAGAAAAGCAGCTTGTGGAGAAAATCTCACAGCTTCAAGCGGAGTTCGATCGAAAGAAAGAGCAGCTTGAGAAAAACCAAGAGCTGAGGGCACTGCTTGAAGAAGCGCAAAAATTGAGAGACCAAGCTTCAAACTGCCATAAAAAGGTAACGGAGTATGCAAATAAAGCACAGGAGTTCCACGAGCAGATGATTGCAGCATTTAAGGAAGCTGATAAAACACGAGGAGAAGCAGATGCGGCTCACCGCGAATTCATTAAAGCACAGGAAAGCGCAGATGAATGCCACAAGCAATATATAAAACTGCTTAAGGAAATCCGCGACTTCGAAAGAGTAATCAATGGCTTGAGGCGCAAAACAAGAGAAGCTAGAGAAGAAATCGCGCGGCGTGAAGCACTCAAGCAGGCAGAGCAAATCTATGCACAATTCAAAAAAGGTGAAAAGCTCGATACTGAAGACATACTGCTGCTACAGAGAGCAGGGTTTATTTAAAAACAATAGAATGCGCGGAGGTAGCCAAGCCAGGTCAACGGCGATAGATTCAAGATCTATTCCAGTAGTGGTTCACCGGTTCAAATCCGGTCCTCCGCATAGAAAGGGGAGCCCGTGGTTCTCTTTTTCAATCCTCTAAAAAAAGCGCAAAGGTAATGAGTTTGCAAGCAAATTTAAATTTTAATGATCGGAATAAGTTCGGTATCATTTTTTAATAAGGATCTAATTGAAGCTTTAATGGAAGCTGTGAGTTATGAGGTAGATCATATAGAAATAATAGCTGAATTTCCACATTGCTATCCACCTAAAATCAAAGCCAGCCAGAGAGAGCGGATTTTGAAGATAGCACAGGAGTATGGCTTCAAATTTGGAGTCCACGCCCCATTTGTGGATTTAAATGTGGCTCATATTAACCCAGACTTGCGAGCCTCTAGCATGCTGCAAATTGAAGAAGCTTTGAAGTTCGCTAGAGATATAGATGCGGAATACGCTGTTGTACATCCAGGGGAAATTCCCAGGGTTGTGAGAAACTACTTAGAAATACCCACTGAGCAATATCGAGATTTCATTGAGCGCATAATGATAAAAATTGGAAATGAAATACCAGTAGATTTAAAGCTCCATGAGTGCTTAGATTTTCGAGAGCTCTTCCACCTCTACTCTATCTACTCCATTTTGAAAATAAAGGAAAAAGCTGGATTCGAGGCAGTTTGCATTGAGAATTTAAGCAACCCTTATTCTCTCTGCAAAACTCCCGAGGAGCACGCACGACACTTGAAATATTTTGAAGGCTGCTTTGACATTGGACACGCGAATGTGGCTTCTAATCCATTTGAACACGCGAAAGCAATAAAGGAAAGGATAAAATGCATACATATTCACGATAACTCAGGCAAATATGACGAGCACTCTCCAATTGGAAAAGGTAAAATAAATTTTGAGGCAGTTATCGAAGTACTTGGGAAGGATAAATGGTATACTTTTGAAGCACTGCCGATGAACGTTGAATCCCTAACTCAGAGTTTGCCGGTTTTAAGGAAACTACTACTTAATGAAAGGGAGCACCGAAGGCCTTAAGATATCTATATCTAACTTGATTAATATTTGGCAGCGAGGATTGAGCACCAAATCCTTCAACCGCATAGGAAGCAACCACGCTCGCGATTCTCCCGCAAGTTAGCAGATCATAATTCCTCGAGAGCCCAAATAAAAAGCCAGCGGCATAAGCATCGCCGGCGCCCACAGGATTTCTAGCTCGCTTCACCTTGACCGCGGGAATTCTAATTACCCGCTTGGAAGTTTGAATAATACTACCCTTCTCCCCTGAAGTTATCGCCATAGCGCGCAAATTTTCATTCTGCAGTAACTCTTTCATTTCAGCTCCCACTTTTGCAGTTAAAGCTTTAGCTTCAGCTTCATTCATGAATAAATAATTACATACTCTGAGCAAAAGGCTGAGATAGCGCTTGGATGCTAAATAGATCTCCTTCCCCAAGCTTGCACTTATAATCCAATTCATATTTACATTCTTTAACTTTACATTCTTTAACTGCTTTAAAACTCTAGCGCAGAATTTCTCGTGCATTAAAGTGAAGTGCACCATTTCACAGCCCTTTAAAATATCTATGTTAAAAGGAAGTGCGTCATAATAGTGATCCACGCGTGGATTATAAAAAGCATAGCTCTTATCAGTAGTAGTATAGAGCAAGAAGCGCGACATCTCCTCTTGAACTAGCTTTACATTTTCAATATTCACTTGATTCTCCCTTAAATAAGCTTCATAACCCGAGCTAGAGAAATTTCTCCCAGCGATGGAGAAAAGCGCAGCATTTAAGCCCAGTTTTCTCGCGGCCACTGCAATATTTGCTCCACGTCCACCGTAAAAGACATTTGCAGTTTTAATAATCCGGCATTCTCCCTCTCTAGGCAAGGCATCAACATAGTGGATTTCATCAAGCAGTATGTCACCAAAGATGAATAGCTGCATAAATGTAAAAAAAGCATACAAAGTTTTAAAATTAATGCTACTAGAGTGAAAAATATGAGTAGAGAATTTCTAGTAATAGGACATAAAGCAGTAACCACTTCAGATTTCTCCTTGAATGACCTGCCTAGCTCTGGCGGTAGAATGGATATTCTATGTCGATGTGTTAACGCTGCTCTATTTCTCTCCCATAGCTTGAGAAAGGATGTGCGCATTCATCTCCTACTCCTTGGCCCACCAGATCCCCCTGTTAAAATAACATTTAACTGCAATTTAGTGAAATATTTAAACCCTGATGAGCGAAGTGCAGGTTCCTTAATTCAAAAGGCTCTAAAGCATCGAGTGGGAGAATCAACTCCTGGTGTTTTTATTTCCAAGCAAAATTTGGAGGAAATAATTGAGGGGAAAAATTTGATTTATCTACACCCAGAAGGAGAGGATATAAGAAATATTGAGATAATAGAAAACACTATGTTCATACTCGGCGATCACCTAGGGCTTACGCAGCAAGAAGAGGAATTGCTAGAGAAAATGCAAGCGAAAAAAGTTAGCGTAGGCCCGGAGAAATATCACGCGGAGCATTGCATAGTAATCGTGCATAATGAATTAGATAGGAGAGAGAAATGGAAGCGCAAGTGATTGAAACTGCTTTGGAAATACTTAAAGAGGGCAGCATTTGCGATAACTGCCTTGGAAGGCAATTTGCTCAACTTGCAACTGGCTTGACAAATGCTGAGAGGGGAAGAGCAATAAAGATAATTCTAGCTATGATCGCTGATGAACAGCTAAAGAAGAGAGGCGAGGGAGAACTATTGGAATTACTTGCACCTAGCAGCGAGCACGCACAGAAAAAACTGGGAGTTAAAATTGAGCAGAAATGTTGGGTATGCGGCGATCTTTTTAAAAAAATAGAAAAACTAGAGGAGAAAGCCCAAAGATTACTCGCAAACTATGAATATAATACCTTCCACGTGGGTACAATTGTGAGAGGCGAACTGGCTGAGAAGGAGGAAATCCTCTGGAATAAATATAAAATTACACAAGCAGAGCCTTTGAAGGCAGAGGTAAATCGCGAAATTGGCAAGCTACTGCAGCATAAAACTGGTAAAAAAGTAGAACTCATGCGTCCTGATATCGTGGTTTTAATAGATCTTGAAAGGGAAGAAGCTAGGCTTCAGGTGAATTCCATTTTCATTTATGGTAAATATAGAAAACTCATAAGAGGTATTCCTCAAACCCACTGGCCCTGCAGAAATTGCCATGGTATAGGCTGCGAGCGCTGCAATTTCACTGGCAAAATGTATATAGAATCAGTTGAAGAATTGGTCGCGCCTAAGGTGCTTGAAGCAAGCGGTGGAAGGAAAGCGATCTTTCACGGTGCAGGCAGAGAGGATATAGATGCTAGAGTGCTAGGTAGAGGCAGGCCTTTCATACTTGAAGTTAGAGAGCCAAAAATAAGAAATCTTGATCTCAAAACTCTGGAGCAAGCGATCAATAGCTATGCTGCAGGCAAGGTAGAAGTAGAGGGACTTAGATTTGTGGAGAAAACAGCTGTAGAAATAATAAAAAATAGAGAGGCAGAGAAGCTATATAGAGTAAAAGTGATATTTGATCAAGCAATTTCAGAGGAAAAGCTTAAAATAGCGCTAGCATCGTTAATAAAGACCACAATAGAGCAAAGAACCCCTCAGCGTGTAGCTCATCGACGAGCAGATAGAATTCGAAGGCGCAAGGTACTTGAAGTTGAGCTTAAGGAATTTAAGAGCAATGAAGCATTGCTAGAAATACGCTGCGAAGGTGGATTGTATGTTAAAGAGCTTATCTCAGGTGATGGAGGTAGAACTAAACCCAGTTTATCGGAAATGCTTGGAGTTGAAGCTAGCGCGGTGGAACTAGATGTAATTGAAGTGCTTGGAGGGATTGAATGGCAAGATCTCGCGGTGAGAGAAGAAAAACAAGAGATAGATTAAGTAAAACCATTAGAGAAAAAGGACTCTCCCCAGTGAGCAGAGCAGTTAGAGAATATAAAATTGGAGAGAGAGTGCACATAGAAATAGATCCCAGTGTGCATAGAGGCATGCCCAATCCAAAGTTCCAAGGTAAAACTGGAAGGATAATAGGCATGAGAGGCAGTGCCTACATTGTAGAGGTCAGCGATGGCAATGCAATTAAAGAGATAAATATTAGAGCTCAGCACTTGAAACCCTCGAGGTGAAGGGATGATAGTTAAACAAGTCAAAGGAGAAGAGCTTCTAACGCTCGCTGAGATAAAGGAGATCTTGACTCAAATTGCAGAGGAGAGGGAAAAAGCTGGGAAGGAATTGAGATATGAACAGAAGCGGGCTTTGGAGCATGCGAAGACATTTGTCAAGCTCTCTGCAGATGATGCTAAGAAAATGGTTGAAGAACTGCTCCACCTCGAGAAGACGAAGCCCTCCATTGCAATACAAATTTCAAACATCCTGCCTCTAACTAAGGATGAAGTGCGCTCTGTTTATGCTAAGGAGAGATTTACCTTAACTGAGGAGGATTTAGAAAAAATATTAAACATTGTGAAAAAATATGCATACAGCAAGAGATGAAGGCAATGCGTGCAGCAAAGCAAGCTAATAAAAAAGAAAACAAAAAGGAAAAAGAGAAGGAGAGGGAAGAGAGGGAAGAATATGTCTGGATTTTAGATCTCTTGCCATATGGATATCCAAATGACACTAGACCTGTTTATCAAAAGAAGCCCATCATTCATTCTGTTGGCGAGAAGCACTTTGTTTTACTAGAATTAATCCCCAAAGAAGGGGCTACCCCTCAGATACACACCCGCGTATACATTGGCGAGGGGGAGAGAGATGTTATTGATCGCGTGAAGCGCCGGCTTCGCTACGATGAGCTAACAAGTGCCGCTAGACTCGAGCTGCCTTCAACTCTTGAATTAATCATCAAGAATAATGAAGAGAGATTCATTCGATTCTTCAACGAAGCTCAGCCTATAACCACAAGGTTTCATATGCTTGAAATTTTACCCGGAATTGGCAAGAAGCTAATGTGGGGGATAATTAATGAAAGGAAAAAAGGACCTTTTAAAACCTTTGAGGAATTAACGAGCCGAGTGAAAGGCTTGCATAACCCCGCAAAACTCCTAGCAAGTAGAATTGAAGAGGAACTTAAGGATCCGTATATAAAATATCGCACTTTTACCAGATAAATCTTTTAACTCAGCTTCTTTATATAACTATAAAATGCGTATAAAGGGACAGCATTTTTTAAAAGATGAAAGAGTGCTTCAGCGAATAGTTAAATATGCTCAAGTTGGAAAAAGAGATGTTGTACTTGAAATAGGGGCTGGTAAAGGCAATTTAACAAGAGCTCTAGCTGCGAAGGCCAAGCAAGTGTATGCAATTGAGCTGGATAAAAAACTCGCGAGCGAGCTGCGGATGGAGTTCGCGGGTAAAAATGTTGTGGTGATAGAGGGGAATGCTTTAAAACTTGATTTTCCAGAGTTCAGCAAAGTCGTGGCTAATCTACCTTATTATATCTCTTCAAATTTAACCTTCAAATTACTTCGCCATAAATTCAAATTGGGCGTGTTAATGTATCAAAAGGAGTTCGCGGAGAGAATGATAGCTTCCCCTAGCAGTGAGAGCTATGGTAGACTATCGGTGACTGCACAGCACTATGCGGAGATAGAAATTCTAGAGATAGTGCCTAAAAGTGCTTTTCAACCAGTGCCTGAAGTTGACTCTGCGATAGTGCGCTTGAAATTGAGGAAGCCAAGCTATGAAGTTAAAGATGAGGGATTTTTCCTCAAACTTGTAACTGCTTGCTTTGCTCAGCGTAGAAAAAAACTTAAAAATGCAATATTAAAAGCAGCTAATTCGCTGGAATTGAATCGCATGGCACTGGAAGAAGCAATTAAAGAGAGCTCACTGTGGAATAAGCGCGCTGAGGAGCTTTCCCCAGCTATGTTCGCACTCCTCGCAAATGAACTGATAAAATACAGAGAATAGAAAAATAGATATTTCTTAGCTGGAAAATCTATGGTGATGTTAATTTACAAAGAGTGCGAATTGTGAAATGAATTTACAAATAGAGGGGTTAGATGGTGGATATATCAAAGTTTTATGAGAATAAACTGTATGTTTTGCTAGCTTTTTTCCTTCTCATAGTGATCAGCTTCTCAATCATTTTTATGATCATAGAAGAGAAATCATTTGTCGATTCAATTTACTGGGCAGTGGTAACGCTCGCGACTGTTGGATATGGAGATATCACTCCGAAAACTGAAATTGGGAAAATCTTCACGATGATTTTAATTATTATGGGCATAACTTTGTATGGCCTTATCATTCAATCAATTGGGTCTACAATGGTTGAAAGGGTATTTAAAGAGGTTATGGGAATGAAGGAATGTAATTTTAATGGACATGTTATAATTGCAGGCTGGGAATCGCTAGGTGAAGAACTCCTCATAGAGTTAAAGGCAAATAATGTGAATACAGCGGTTATTACTAAAAATCCGGATGCGGTTCAAAGCATTAAAAACTTAGGTGCTTATGTGATATGCGGTGACTATACCAAAGATCAAACTCTTTTAAGTGCAGGAATCAAAAATGCCAGAGCAGTTGCAATAATCGCTGAAAGCGATCTCGATGTACTGGTTACAGCTCTCAGATGCAAGGCTTTGAATAAGAATATTGAGATCATAGCAAAGGTTGAAAATACTGATATAATTGAGGTAGTGAAAGAGGCAGGTGTGCGAATTGTGATAAACCCGGATTTAATAAATAGCAGATTGCTTGCAAGCGCCGCTTTTGAGCCTCATATCGTTGAGCTTCTTGAAGAAATAACAAGCGCTAGATTTGGCAATGATTTAAGGGAATTCAAAGTTCAACCTAGGTCAGCGTTGGCGGAGAAAACCGTTGAAGAAGTGCAAACCAAGTTTAAAAAAGAAACTGGATTGCTTTTGATCGCTGTGATAAAAGCAGGTAAAACAATTCCCAATCCCTCAAGTGATATGGTGATCAATGCCGGCGATGGCGTGATTTTGATGGGCAAAAGCGAGCAATTTGAAAATGCAAGGCATTTAATTTGATCAATTTAATCAATCGATAATTTTTCAATTAAATTTGGCATGATTTCTTAGAGAATCGAATTCAAGTTAATTTTTTTATTAATTTTTAATTTTTAATTTTAAATTTTTAATTTTAAATTTTAAATTTTAAATTTTAAATTTTTTAACTCATACTCATGCTCGTACCCTATACCTAAACCCTAATCTTTAAACTTTTAAATATCATAAGGCATAATGCAAAAGAGGGAAATAAATGTCAAGATCAGAGGAGTTATTCAAAAGAGCAATACGTTTATTACCAGGTGGAGTTAGCAGTCCAGTGCGTGCTTATAAGCCTTATCCTTTTTATGCTGCATCTGCAAAGGGATCGCGAATCAAGGATATAGATGGCCGTGAATATATAGACTACTGCATGGGCTATGGACCATTGATCTTGGGACACTCCCACCCAAATATTAAAGAAGCAGTGGTGAGACAAATAGAAAAAGGCTGGCTATATGGAACGCCATATGAATATGAAGTAGCCCTAGCTGAGCGTGTCGCTCATTATTATTCAAGTGTGGATATGGTGAGATTTGTAAACACAGGTACAGAAGCTACAATGGGAGCACTTCGAGTTGCGAGAGCTTATACTGGGAGAAATAAAATTGTTAAAATAGAGGGCGGCTTCCACGGAGCGCACGAAGCAGTACTGGTAAAAGCAGGCTCAGGTGCACTTACATTTGGCACTCCCGATTCACTAGGTATACCAGTTGATTTTACCAAGAATACACTGCAAGTCCCATTCAATGATATAGAGGCTTTAAACACCGTTATTCAAAGATATGGTGAGGATATAGCCGCGGTAATAATGGAGCCCATAATGGGCAATATAGGTACAATTCTACCTGAAACAGGCTATCTAAAAGAGGTGAGAGCTGTTACAGCGGAGAATGGAATTATTCTAATCTTCGATGAAATCATAACTGGTTTTCGCGTGGCAATGGGCGGAGCGCAGGAATACTATGCCGTTACACCAGATATGACAACGCTTGGCAAAGCTATTGCAAGTGGATTTCCCATTGGCATAATAGGGGGAAAGCGCAGGCTGATGGAACAGATTTCCCCTGCAGGCAAAGTCTATCAAGCAGGTACTTTTAATGCCAATCCAGTTTCACTAGCAGCAGCTTTAATGACCATTCGCACTCTAGAGAGGGAAAATGTCCACAAGAAAATCAATGCGCTTGGAAACGCGCTTCGCACTCAAATTCTTGAAGCAATCGAGGAGTTAAAATTGAAATTCAACTGCTCAGTCTCTGGCATTGGTTCAATGTTCACAATATTCTTCGGCAAGAAACCAACCAACTATCAAGAAGTCTTGCTATGCAACAAGCAAGCTTATTTCGAGTTTTTCAAAAGACTCCTGAAATCAGGAATATTCTTCCCTCCCTCGCAATATGAAACCTGCTTCGTTTCATTTGCCCACGATGAAGCTGATATTGAAAAAACAGTGGCAATTATAAGAAGCAAATTGAGGGCTTAAAATGCAAATAATAATAGGCACACGCGGGAGCAAGCTCGCGCTTGCCCAAACTAACAGGGTTCGCAATATGCTTGAACAAAGAGGCATGGAAATAGAGCTGCGAATAATAAAAACGATTGGCGATACCTTTGGAGATAGACCGCTGCATGAACTCTCCACATCAAAGGGCACCGGGGCCTTCGTGCGGGAAATCGATGAAGCACTCTTCAGAGGTGAAATAGACCTAGCAGTGCACAGCTTGAAGGATATACCAACTGAGAGACCCAAGGGATTAACCATCGCGGCATTGCTTAAACGCGATTCCCCTTACGATGTATTAATAACAAATGATGGCAGCAGGCTTGAATCACTTTCAACTGATGCAGTCGTGGGAACTTCCAGCCTTCGTAGAAAAGCTCAGCTATTGAGATACCGCAGAGATCTTCAAATAAAGCCCCTTCGCGGCAATTTAGATACTAGGCTACGGAAACTCCGAGAAGGTTACTACGATGCAATCTTAGCAGCAGAAGCAGGGCTTCAGCGATTAGAACTGAATCTGAAATATCAGCGCCTCAGCATAGATTACTTCACTCCATCAGCCAACCAAGGTACAATAGCTGTAGTGACCAAAGAAGACAGTGAAGCTGAAAAAATTGCAAGAGCACTTGACCATCCAAAAACAAGAATTGAAACGGAAATCGAGCGCCTCATTTTACGCATCTTAGGTGGAGGCTGCCTTGTGCCAATTGGCGTACTTGCAATAGCAGAAGAGGATAAAATAATGGTAAAAGCAGAGGTAATAGCACCAGATGGCAGCTCCTCAGTTTCAATAGTCGAAGAAATTCCAATGGAAAACTATAGAGCACATGCGGAGAGAATCGCTCAATTCTTGCGCGATAGAGGTGGAGCTGAATTGGTGCAGAGAACAGCGAGAGAATTGCGAAAAACAAAATGAATGAGGCTGAATTTTATTGCCGCTGGGAAAAGTAGGGAACAAAAGCAAAATTAAAGGTAAAGTCTATTTAGTTGGCGCTGGACCTGGCGATCCCGAGTTATTAACCAAAAAAGCTGAGAAGTTAATCAAAAAAGCAGAGGTAATTCTATATGACCAACTAGTAGGCGAAGCACTTCACAAGCTATTTCCTAAAAATGCTGAGATAATCAACGTGGGCAAGTATACTGGGAAGCATGGATTTGAGCAGAGCGAGATCAATAAAATGCTGGTGGAATATGCGAAGCAGGGCAAGGTAGTTGTCCGCCTTAAAGGAGGCGATCCCTATTTATTTGGCCGTGGAGGGGAAGAAGCTGAAGAACTGGTTAAAGCCGGGATCGAAGTTGAAGTAATACCTGGCATTACCTCAGCGATAGCTGTGCCAACCTATGCGGGCATTCCTATCACCCATCGAGATTTCGCATCCGCGGTAACATTCATCGCAGGCCACGAGGATCCCTCGAAGGAGAAAAGTGCTTTGAACTGGGATGCTCTTGCCAAGCTTCAGGGCACACTTGTGATTTTAATGGGCGTTGGTAAACTTGAGGAAAATGTGAAAGCACTTCTAAGCCACGGCAAAGACCCTAGAACCCCAGTTGCAATCATAGAGCGGGGAACTACACGCGAGCAAAGAATTATCACTGGAAATTTGAAGAACATTACTGCAATAGCAAAGCGGAGGAATGTAAAACCCCCTGCAGTAATAGTAATAGGAGAAGTAGTATCCCTTCATTCAAAACTAAGGAGTCAGAAAAAATGAAGACTCTCTTCATAGCTAGACCTGAAGAGCACCTAGAGGAATCCATTAGCAGCGCCGAGAAAGAGGGCTTTAGAGTGATCGCCACGCCAATGGTTGAAATTAAAGCAAGAGAAGACCCTGAATTTATAGTTTTCCTGCGGAGAGTGCTTAGCTGCGAGGTGGACTATGTTATTTTCACCAGCGTTAATGGCATAAGAATAGCGCTGGAGAAAGCCGCCAGCGGGGAATTTGTTAAAGCCCTTAATAAAACCAGAGTCATTGCAATTGGGCCTAGAACAAAGCGAGCTCTTGAAAAAGCAGGTGTAGCTGCAATTATGCCGGAGAAATACAGCTCCGAGGGAATCTTAGAAGAGCTTTCCTCGCTTTTAAGCGGTAGGAAAGTGGAAATTGTGAGAAGCGCTCAAGGTGATCCTGAATTAATAAAAAGCTTAAGTTCCGCAGGTGCAGCTGTACACGAGGTTAAAATCTACGAAGTTAAAAGACCAAAGGGTGAAGCTCAAGCTCTTGCAATTAAACAAGCTCCAGTGGTAGATGTTTTTGCTTTCACAAGCAGCACAGCTGTGGAGAACTACCTGAAAACCGCTGAAGAACTTGGGCTCCGCGGCATGGTGATTGAAATCATGAATTCAAGAATAGTAGCGGCAATTGGAGAGCTGACTGCCAAAAAACTCAGGGAGAATGGAATTAAGGTTGATATTGTACCAAAGCACTTTACATTCCAAGATTTATTAAATGCTATAAAGGAGAAAGTGACTTGATAATATTTTTAAAGCTAATTGCAGATAAAGCAACAGTGTGGGAAGCACTTAGAGCAAAGGAGAAATGCTAGAGCTAGAGATGATTTAATTCGCTTTTCCTCGCAAGTCAAGTCAGTTGTAATATGGAATATAACTAGAGAATGCAATCTGCAGTGCAAACACTGCTATATCAATGTTCAAAAAGGCCCGCATACTGAAGAGCTGACACTAGGAGGGAATTCGCTTCATAGACGAATTAGCGGAAATGGAGATACCCATGATCATATTCGCAGGGGCGAGCCCTTCGCTAGTGAAAACTTCTTCCTATTTGCATTTTACGCCAAGGCAAAAAAGTGCGCGCCACGCTTTCAACCAATGGCACATTGATAACCCCTGAAGTGGCAAGGCTGCGTAAATACGCTAGCATACGCTATAGGGGTGTAAGCTTAGATTCCGCGGATTCTAAGACCAACGATAAATTTGGAGGGGTAAATGGTACTTGGGAAATGGCCATCGTTGGTAAAAATGCTAAAAAGCAGGTTTGAAAACCGGCCTTAGAATCGCCATAAGCAAGGACAATTGGAAGTACCGGCTTTGCTTGACCTAGCGCTGAAAATGAAAATCCCTCGCTTTTGCGTTTACCACCTCGCGCCCATTAGAAGAGGCAAGCATATCGCCAGCTGGGATATATCGAAAGCCGAGAGAGAAAAAGTACTGGCGTTTCTCTATGAAAAAGCAATTGAACTTCGCGACTGGTGAACCTCAGCAGAAAATGGGCAGTATTAGAGAAAAATCCTTCAAAGAAATCTGGAACTCCACACTCTGCGCGCCTATTACAGGACTTGAGAAATTTGAAAGCCAAGCTCAAGGGCAAATGCGGTATTTGCGATTATAAAGATATATGCAGCGGGTGAGGCAAAAAGCTGTACATCGAGGATTTCTTCGGAGAAAATCCAACCTATATCTATAACCCAGAATATAACCCAGAATATAACCCAGAAAACTAGCGCTCTTTTCTTCGGATCACATACTGCCTATATCCCCGGAGGGTTTGAATGATATCGTAGTTCAGCGTTCTTTTAATTAGATAATATACTCTAGTCTCCGTCCAATATGCTGCAAAGGTGAATATCAACCAGAAGATAATTGGGATGGAGAGCAAGGGAATTAATATCCAAAGGGAAACCCGATCCAGGAAGTATATAAATGCAATTAATATTGCGAAGAAGAGCAAGAGACTCATGCTCCAGAGCATGAACTCAATATCCTTTGGAATATGCAGGCTATAAATCGAAGAGACTTCTCCTCTCGCGCTTCTTCGCCTCTGGATGCTATTCCTATTTCTTTCAGCAGCTTCGCTGGTTCCAGTCTCCTTTTTTGGAGTTATTTCCTCTGATTTTCGACGTAGATGGGTTATTGATATTTCAGTTTTTTCATCATCCCCGCTGCTTAACATCAATGATAAGTTTAATCTCCGCTTTCAAATAACTTATGCGCTTGCAGAAATAAGAACAAGATGTAGAAATATTGAACAAAATTTAAATCCAGTCTATGGTTACTTCCACCTTCGCTATCTCGCCGCTTTTCACCTTTTCCAAAATCTCTGGTTCCTTAGCAGCTAAACCATCGAGGAGCTCAAGCACCTCAGGGAAGTGCTGGTAATAACTTGGTAGCTGCCAGAAAGCTTGCTTTAATTTCGATTCACAAACTTGGCAGAATATACCATATTTTAATCTATCTCTAGCGTGAATTATTAAATCACTTGGTATGAACTCTGGAGAGCGCATGGAGCAAGCATTCTTGCAGTCGGGTAGAGAGCCATAGGTATGTCCGAATTCGTGGATTCCAGTTTGCTTTAGAACTTCGCTGCCCTGCTTTTTTAATCTGAATAAGCTGATCACCGTTGCATTCATGCTTCCTCTTCCAGTGAAGAATTTAATTTCAGGAGAAGTAGAGTCATAGAGGTCGTAGGAGGAGAGGAGGAGTAAATCATAGTGCGGCAGTTTTTGCCAGGGTTCTTTTTTAAATAAATTTAGGAACTTAATTAAATCGCACTGCTTTCTCTGTGCATTGTAAGCTTGCTTTATATACCATTCAATACTTCCAAATTCACCACCATCTTTAAACCAATTGCCATAGACCTCAACTGGTATTACCTCTTTGACTTCTGCTCTCTCCAGCACCAAGTCAAGAGCCTCTTTAAATAGAGCTATCTCAGCGTTGGAAACAAGTCTATCGCATAAAATATGCACTGGCTTAAACCTATTAAGCGGATACTCTATTGAAGGCGGGATTCTCATTCCAGTTGTTCTTCTAATTGCTCTTCTAAGCTTCAGCATTGAATATATCTCTCCATATAGCTCGCGAACTTCTTGGCAAACATATTCTTGAAAACCTCATTAGCCCAGAAGAGATCTTCAAAAACTCTACTTTGAATGCGCTCCCCCTCTTTCTCGCTTAGCTTTTGAAGCATTTCTTTGTGGATTTTTGGGGAGAATGTTTTAAAAACTTTTATTGAGAAACTCTCCGCTTTCATTGTGGAATAAATCGCTGCTCCAGCGATGCTTGCAGCGAATTCATCGAGATATAGCTCAATACTACTGGAGTAGAATTTAATGAGGGTTATCAGCTCAGTTTGAGCCTCAATTGCAGCCGCAAGGGATTGAAGGTAAACTAAGTCTCCTTCTCCAAGTTTATCCTTATTAAGTCTTTTCAAAAAGAACTCAATATTTTCCCTAGTGAATCGCCCTCCTGAGAGATGAGCTTTTTCATGTCTCACGTCGTATTTGATCTTTTTCTCTAAGATTTCTTCATTCAAAGTCGAGAGCATCTCTATGTATTTCTTTCCCACAAGTAATCTATTCTCGTGCCCTGAAAATT
>JAWCMA010000010.1:0-42776 GCA_038850285.1 Methanocellales archaeon
TTTGCTGAATATGCAAGGGTAATTAAGAAAATTGCAAAGAAGCATAAAGTAGTAGTGGTAACAGGAGGTGGAGCCATCGCAAGGAATTATATAGATGCTGCTAGAAAGCTAGGTGCTGATGAAGCAAGCTGCGATTTAATTGGCATCGAGGTAACTAGATTAAATGCTAGACTTTTTATTTCAGCTCTCCGCCCAGATGCCTATCCTGAGCCAGCCTTGGATTATAAAGAAGCTGAATCTGCTCTCAGTTCAGGCAAAATCGTGGTAATGGGAGGGGTTGCTCCCGGTCAAACCACTGATGCAGTTGCTGCGATCCTAGCTGAATATCTTAAAGCGGATCTCTTAGTTAATGCCACTTCTGTAGATGGTGTATATAGCGCTGACCCAAAGCTTGATCCAAACGCTAGGAAATTCGATAAATTAAGTCCAAGCGAACTAGTGGATATAGTTATGAAGATCGAGATGAAGGCTGGCTCAAAGTCTCCGATCGATCCATTGAGTGCAAAGATAATTGAACGCTCAAAAATTCCAACTATTATTTTAAATGGAGAGAACCCTAGAAATCTTTTAGATGCAATTTTATTGAAAAAGAAAATAGGCACAGTCATCACTTAATCTAAATCTATCTCATTCTTTTTATCTCCTTTACTCTCCTGATGCATACCTCAGCTGTGAAGAGCGCGAGAGCTGCGGTTAAGAAATAAATACTAACATTTTTCTTTTCCTTCATCAACTTGGTTCCCTTTGTTTTTACATCTTCTAAGAGTTTTTCTCGAGCACTAGTTTCATCGCTATATACCATCCCTCCACTGGCAGTGATGATCTCTTCAAGGTCGCGGTTGAAGCCGAGTTTTTCATATTCAGCTGGGTAATTAACAGCTATGAGATAGCCTGAGAGGTTGTAGAAACCAGTTTTACCTGCGCGGAATGAGGCTTGATAGCTATCCTCGCCTATTCTAGAGATAATCAATGGCTCTCCATCTAGGAATAGCGTAGGTGTGCCCTTTGAGGTTACCTCTATATACACCTCATCTCCCAAGCGAGCATCGCTGGCATCTATCTTCGGATCAATGCCCCTTTCAGGATCTCCAATTGCATAGTTAACCATGGCTGAGATCAGCTTTGAATTATTGCCATAGTAAACTTGAGAAGCCCATTTATTTCCATTATCTGTGGTGAATGCAATTACTCTGCCCAAGCCAAATTGCCAGACTGTTACAATTGGATTTCCATCCTCAGTGACAATTACAGGTCTAGCGCTGAATTTAGGGGTAGCGTGATTAAAACCAGTGATTGTTGCATTAAATCTAGTGCCCTTGAGACTTTGAGCTATGAAGTGATTGGGATCACATACGCCCAAGCTAAACTCAGCTTTTTTGGTCTCCTCTTTCTTTTTCTCCTCGAAGAGCAAGTTAACCGGCGGAGCCTCTTCCAAGTTATAAAAAGCTCCATTGCCCTTAGTCGCTAGTTCAGCCATCAATAGATCGTCTCCAGGAGCGACGTTTATGCCTATAATATAGAGCGAGATTCCTTTTTTGGCCATTTTCACAGCTTCCTCAGCCAGTCTAGAGCTACTATCGCTTGGATAGCCATCGGTGAGCATTATTACTATTCGCTTCCCTTGAAAAGTTTCAAGTGTTTCAGTGGCATTTTTAAGCGCTGGAAGAATATAGGTGTTAGAGGGATTTACAACAGGCTGGAGCTTTGAAATCGTATTTTTTATCCAAGTTCTATTTGGATATATATCCATTGGCACAATCACATATTGATACCGCTCAAAAGCGACCACTCCAATAGAGCTATTCAAAGGCAATTGATCTAGAACACCAGCAACATATCCCTTTATATAATCTAATACAATGCCCTCGCCATATGGAAAACTAGTGCTCCCGGAGATATCCACTAAAAATAATATGCCTATTTCCTCGGCTGGCCTTTCACTTAGCCAAGGGTAAACGGGTAGGAGTGCTTGAAGCGCTGGAGAGCTATCATAATCCCCGCGGTCATAAGCGTGGTCTCCACCGGCTACTACAAGTCCCCCGCCATCGCTTATATATTTAGCAAGCGCTTCAACTTCTGCACTGCGCATTTTACTTACATGCATATCGTCAAGCACTACAGCTGAATATAGCTCAGGATACCTCAGCTCGCTGAGTACATCTACCTTGTAGAGCTCTCGAAGTACTTGGGAAAGAGGGCTATCAACGGCATTGCTTACAAGCAGTACTCTAGGCTTGTCCACGGCTTTTATTGCTTTATAGAAAACATTGTTCTCAGCATAGAAATCGCTTGAATAAGGCTTTATCTCAGCTTTCACTGTATGAGAGCCAATGCTCGTGAATCTATGGGTAATGGCAATCTTTTCAGTTTTATTAACAATTTTATTGAGCTTTAGTTTATCGTCTATCCACACTGTGAGGTTGCCCTTTATCTCGTTATTTCCAACTTTTCTAACCACTATATCAAAAGCCGCTTCACTTCCTGCGATTACCCTCTTCGCGCCAGTGATGCTAACTGAGAGATCAGCTTGACTGGGATTTAACCTTAAAGCATAAACACTTGTACCTAGGGTATTTGCAATTGAAATCGCTTCATCTAAGCTTCTACCGTAGTTATTATTGCCATCGCTTATAAGCAATATAGCTGAATCGCTCTTCGAATTCTGAACTATTGCATCACCAATCGCGGATTTTGCACCCGCGATGTACCTCTGGGTAACCGTGGTTTTTTCCTGAAGTGCCTCTGAAATTGCTGGGATGCGTGTTCTATCGAGAATTGCCATGCTCTCAGTTTGATCTTCTATAATAATTATCTCAGGCTTATCATTTACATAAACCCGCTCAGTAATTATGAAGGGCGAGGCAAGCGAGGCAATTAATAAGCTTATTATAATCATTCGAGATGCAATGAATATAAATCGCTTTTTCTTGATGAAGAAAGCCAGCAAAACTATAATTGGTATAAGCAGAGAGAAGACAATTGGATAGTCAAATGCTATTGAAAACAGTAGAGATTTCTCACTCCCGAACAAGCTATTTATATAGCTCAATAGATCCTTGAACTTAAAATAGAAATAATCTAGGTCTATGTTTATATTGAAATTGAGAAAGGGAATTTCCACTAGAGCTCACCTCTATGCTTTAAATAAACAAGCTCCAGTATAATTAGAGCTAGAGCAAGGCAAAGGAGATAGGGCTCTAGATTGAGTTTTTCAATCCGTCTCTCTCCAGATAGCTCTGTTTTTTTCAGCAATGCAGCAGCTTCGCTGTTTAATTCAGAGGGTGAGAGATTGGATTCACGCTCATCAAGTAAATTGGCAGAGATCTTGCGGTCGCCAATTGAATATATTCCCACTTCATTTAAAAGCAAATTCTTGGTCTCGATGGTTTTAGCTCCAGCTTGAGATTCAAAGGTCACAGTTTGTTCAGTTGGAAATGGCAGGATTTCCCCTGTTTTTAAGTTAAAGTCCTTTAAATTATAAGTGACACTAACCCAGTCCATCAGCTGGAGCCAGAAAACTGGATAGCTGGCTTTTAAATAGAAATCCCCTGAGATTGCATCATCAGGTGCATTATTTGTGCCCAGATAGATAACTCTTCCAAGTCCTTTAACCCAGTATACAACTATGGGCGTGCCATCTCTAAGGGCACTTGCTATGACAATTGAATTATTCCTTGCTTTAGCATTGAAATAATTATTAACCCAGCCGAAGTCAATATCGCGGCTGAATTCATTTTCCAAGTCTACAACGATTTTGGTGGAATTACTGCTCAGCCCTGTGATTTCAACTGGTAAAAGCTCGCTGATTCCAAGTTTGGGCAAATCTTGCGAGGCAAGGACAACTAAATTACCTCCGCTCTCTACATAGCTCTTTAAGTCAGCTAGCGTGCCTGGTAAAAGAGAATTTTGCTTGACATTTGAAAGCACCACGAGATCTTGCTCAAATTTAGGAAGCACAGGCGGTATAGCACTTATAAGCTTAGTATTAGGGAGAACTGAAATTGCAATATGCAGAGGAGAAGTTATATTCCCGCTTATTACAAGCACGCTTCGAGTTTTAACTTGAGGTATGGTGATGTAAATTATATTATCCAGAGATAAGTCATCCTCACCCTCAACCTCTAGAGTGATTTTCAAAATTCCCTCCTTTCGAGTTATATTCAATAGGGTGAAGAAGTCGCTGCTTAAACCGGGAATGATTCTCGTATTACTGCTTTGAAAGCGATCGTTTAAGTAAACACTCACCGTTACTCTCTGTTTCTCCACTGCAAAGTTCTTCACCACGAAGGAGAGTTCATCATCTTTGAACTTAGTGCTTATGATACCAACGTTCTTAGCAATGCTATTACTCGCTACCTGCACATATTCCACTTCTATATTCCCACTGGCAATGATTTTCTCCGCAATCAAGGGAGATAAACCCTCCCACCCGGCGAAGTCCGAGATTACAACGATTCTGCCTCTTTCTTTCCCAATTAATCCTCTGGCAAGTAAAATTGCATCGCCAAGATTTGCTGAGGTTGCACTGGGTTGAAGTTGATCTAAAACTAAATTTGCATCCTTTACTCCCCCCTTTTCGAATACCAAAACCGGAGTATTCATTGCTAAAATTATGCTAACCCTTCCCTGTGTATATTGCTTCGCAAGATTAATTGCTTGTGCAAATCTACTCGGCGCGACATCCTTTGCCTGCATGCTAGCACTGGCATCTAGCACTATAACCGTATGGTCAAAGCCTGCGGTAGCGGCGAGAATATACGGCCCAGCAATTGCAATGCTAAGTGCTGCTAGGGCAAATAGCTGAATTCACAGAAGGGGCTCAGCGATGAGTTTTCTTAAAATAGAATGATATTTTTTTTCTTTTTTTTCAGTATACATTATGAACATAAGCGAGGGGATCTTGACTTCCTTAGGCTTGGGCTTAATTAGATATAGAATTATAACTGGGATTAAACTTGCAAGTGCTATTAAGAGCAAAGAGTTCTCAAATTGCATTTACCTCGCCACCATCACTTCGAAGAAGGCGTCGAATATTGGTTTATCGGTTCGAAAACTGTAAAATTCAGCTCCAACTCTATCGCAAGTTGCAGCTATAGCGTGGATGTGCTCTCGAAGTCTCTGAAGGTATTCCTCCTTAAACCTAGGGCTGACGTAGGTTTTGATGTCTTTAGCTGTCTCTAAATCATAAAGCTTGACATCTCCCTCTAACTCAACATTCCACTCCTGCTTATCCAGCACCTGCACGAGAATTAAGTCATGGCTTGCAAGGCGATATATAGCGGCATTTATTGACTCAATTTTATCTAGGAAATCTGAGATCACTATCACCAGCGATTTAGAGGTAATTACCTTAATGTATTCCTCGATGCATCTTGCTAAGTTTGTCTTCCCAGCGAGTTTTAAATTATTGAGATAGTCAATCATTCCCATTAAATAAGCAGTGCCTCGCTTGGTTGGCATTATATTTACATCCTCAGAAAAAGTTGATATTCCAAATTTCTCATTCTCTTTGGTTACGATGTATGCAAATCCAGTGGCGAGCATTGCAGCGTAGTCGAATTTAGAGAAAATGCCACTTTTGAATTCCATACTCTTACTTGCATCAAGTAAAATATGAGCAGTTAAGTTTTTCTCCTCTTCATATTGCCTTATATAGAGCTTTTCGGTTCTTGCGTATAGCCGCCAGTCAATGGTTTTAATGTCATCGCCTGGCATGTACTCGCGATATCCAACGATTCCAATACCCTTACCGTAGCGTATAGATCTTCTAGCCCCAGCGTAAACTGTTGAAACTCGCTTTCTCATTAGGAAATTGAATCTATCTAATTCTTCGAAGAAGTCCGTCTCGATCAAGAGCTTATCACCTAGCTTGTTTTAAAATTTCAGCTATCACTTGATCTTTAGTTATACCCCTCCGCTCGGCTTCGAATGTGAGAATTATTCTATGCCGGAGCACTGGATATGCCGTGGCTTCTATATCTTCTCTACTTACATAGTTTCGGCCGTGTGTGAGTGCCCTTGCCTTCGCAGCCAGTATTAAACCAATCGACGCCCGAGGAGAAGCGCCGTATTCAATGTGATGTTGCTTGGCATTTCTCGTTGCAGTTACAATTTTTAAAACATATTGCTTTATATCCTCTGAAACTGGCACTTCTCTAGTAAGCTGTTGAAGTGCAATTAAAGTTTCTTTTTTAATCACAGGCTTCACAGCTGGAAGTACATTGCCAGTATAGCGATCTATAATTGCTTTTTCATCGTTAGGCGCAGGATAATCTATAAGAATCTTCATCAAAAAGCGGTCAAGCTGAGCCTCGGGAAGGGGATATGTACCTTCCATTTCAATTGGATTTTGAGTTGCAAGTACAAAGAAAGGTCTATCGAGTATATGAGTTTCATTGCCCACGGTAACCTGACGCTCCTGCATGCATTCAAGCATTGCGCTTTGGGTTTTAGGTGAGGCGCGATTGATTTCATCTGCTAGCACTATGTTTGCAAAAATCGGGCCTTTTTCAAATCTAAATACCTTCTTGCCATCGTGCTCCTCCACTATATAAGTGCCGGTTATATCAGAGGGCATGAGGTCTGGGGTGCACTGGATTCTGCTGAACTTTAAATCCGTGATTTTTGCAAGTGTGCTTACTGTTAAAGTCTTGCCTAAGCCTGGGTAGCTCTCAATCAAAGCATGGCCATTGCAGAGCATTGCAATCAAGATTTGCTCGAGCACTGTTCTCTGGCCAACTATTACCTTTTCCACTTCCTCGAATATCGACTTGATGATCCTTCCTGCTTCTCTATATGTTTCTAAAAGCTGATCTATATTACCACACTCCTAGCTGGGATAAATTCGTGAAATAATTCTTTATTACCTCTTCATGCACTTGGGGTAGATTTTCCTCATACCCCGAGCTCGCTATTGCACTCACTGGGAATTGCTCTGAGGTACCATATTCCGGCAGCTCAGTTTCAGCTCGGCGTAGCCCAAGTTCACTGCTTACTCCGCGGTAGATCTTGAAATCTATATTCTCACCCTCGATCTTTGCAATCGATGCCTCTCCCCAGATGTTTGACTCACCAGTATCCTCTCCTGGAACAGCGATGCGAGTTCTATTCCCGCGAGTTTTATTTATTTGTTTATCCGCTTGATTCACCTGCGAGCCCCCGTTGCTTGGACTTGGAGGTAATATTTTACCGATTGATTCCTCTACATATTGATCTACATTGGCAAATGTGAGGGAAATCATTATGAAAGCCATGCATACTATTGCAAGCACTTTTTTAGAGATATTTCTAGCTGGGAAGAAGGAGGAATATTTTATTTCATCCATATCCCTAGAAACCTGCTGGCTTAAGTCTCTGGCGATTAAGCTTTCCACGCCTATGTTGTCATAAGCAGTTTGAAGACGTTCATTGAGCTTTGGATATCTGCGAACCACCTCTGAGATAATATTAAATTTAAAGTATTTTATTAATCTATATGTGAAATATGCGATTGCAAAGCCCGCGGCAAAGCGGGTGTCAATCTTCAAGAATAAGAATATTATGTATAAAATCATAAATATTAAAAAAGCATCTAAAGTTGCTTCATAGACCTTGAAACCCTTAAAAGCTCTTTTCAGCCGCTTGACCTTAACATAAACTTCATCTAAGGTTTCGCTCATAAACCTCCTATGGTAAAGCTTGCAATTCCATCATTTCCTGCTCCACTATCTCCATTCTCTCATCTACCCAGTTAATATCAACGCTTAACGCACTCTTTAATGTTTCATTGGCATTTATTTTATTCCTCAGTTCATCAATGGCACTGCGCAAACTCCGCGTAGAATTATAAAGCTCAACTTTTTTCGCTCTATAGCTAGCGAGAGTTTGATTCAAGGCATCGCGCTGGGCTCTGGTTTCCAACAGTTGTTTATCCACCTCTGCCTTTTCTTTCTCTAAACTAGTATATTTAACTCTAAGCACCTCAAAGTCTTTTCCAGTTTTATTCAGCTCTTCCTCTGTTTTATTCAGCTGCTGCTCTTTCTCAGCAAGCTCATTTATCCTCGCCTGAAGCTGCTTTAAAGTCGCATCATAAGCGCTTGACAAACCCTTGTAGGTACTCTGATAGTAAATGCTCATCCCGACGATTGCAACGAGCAAGCCCAAAATTATTATCAGCAAAGCATAATTTACATCTCTTTCCATTTAGCCTCCATCCCACTACTTCTATAAAATTCGCTATCCAACTATTTAGGATTTACGCAAAAAGGGAAAGGAGAAACTACTTTTCTTTTTAACCTTTTCCTAAGTCCTTTTGAATCCTCTTCCCTATTAAATCTTCTTCCCATAATTATATTGTTGATCGATGATAAAGCCAATATTAATAAGATATTGAATTAAATTGATATGCAATGAAAGCACTGGAGATCGATCGAGAGGTGTATGAATTCATAAAAGCTAGAAAGCGGGATTATCGAGTTTGCACTTCTTGCGATGGCGCAGTAATTTTGCCAGTGGAAATTAAGCCGCCGAAGCAATCGGATTATAAGATCAAAATTGGGGAGAATACGCTCTATATTTCTGAAGTGCAATTTAAAATATTAAGAAGAATAGATTCCTCAATGTTATACTGGGTTAGATTATATGATAACTTCTCAATTTAAGTTTAATTTGTGATTATATGAGGGAGGAGAAATTTGAGTATTTGGAGCATACCGCTGATGTAAAATTCAAAGCATATGGCAATTGCCTAGAAGAAGCTTTCGCTAGTGCTGCTTTTGCCATGTTCAATGCAATGATCGATCTCAGCGAAGTTTCCAATAAGCAGGAAATTGCAATTAACCTTGAAGCAGAGAGCTTGGAAGACCTGCTCTATGACTGGCTTTCTGAACTGCTGTATCAATTCGATGCCAATTATATAATATTTGGAAAATTTGAAGTTGATAAAATCATTGAAAAGGAAGGTAAATTTTTAATAGAAGCAAGAGTATTTGGAGAGCAGATTGATCTAAAGAAACATAAATTTCATCTGCAGGTGAAAGCAGTTACCTTTCACGATATGCAGATCAAAAAAAGCAATGACCACTGGATGATTCAGGTTTTACTAGATACATAGAAGGAGATGGGAAAATGACAATTGAAGGGCTTCGGAGAATTGGAGATTTAATCTGGGAAGTTCCCACAAACTATAAGCCTGGAATGCGAGTGCCTGCTCGCATATTTATGTCGGAGAAGTTGATAAATGAAATTGAGAGGGAAGCAGTTATTCAAGCTATAAATGTTGCCACTTTACCAGGCATTCAAAAATATTCCATAGCAATGCCTGAGGCACACGTTGGCTATGGCTTTCCTATAGGAGGAGTGGCCGCATTTGATTTAAAAGAGGGCATCGTTTCCCCAGGGGGAGTGGGGTATGATATAAACTGCGGAGTTAGACTGCTGACCACGAATTTAAAAATCAAAGATGTTAAAGGCAGGATGCAAGAGCTAATCGCAGCTTTATATGACGCTGTGCCATGCGGTGTTGGCTCAAAGAGCGAGCTTAGAATTTATGGCAAAGAGCTCGATGAGGTATTCGTTAAAGGCGCTGAGTGGGCTGTGGAAAAAGGCTATGGGTCAAAGGCCGATTTGGAACACTGCGAGGAACACGGTGCACTGAAGGGCGCTAATCCAACTAAGGTAAGCGATAAGGCAAAGCAGCGGGGTACGCCTCAGCTTGGCACACTGGGAAGCGGCAATCATTTCTTAGAAGTGCAAGTTGTGAAAGAAATTTATAATCCAGAAGTGGCAAAGGTTTTCGGACTGGAGAAGGACCAAATCGCTGTGAAAATTCATTCTGGCTCTCGAGGAGCTGGCCATCAGATTTGCACTGATTATCTCAGGATACTTGAAAGGGCAACGCTAAAATATGGCATTAAACTGCCTGACAAACAGCTTGCTTGCGCGCCAATTAACTCTCATGAGGGTAAAGATTATCTTGCTGCCATGGCAGCCGCGGCAAATTATGCTTGGGCGAATAGACAAATGATGACCCACTGGGTTCGAGGAGTTTTCAAGAAGCTTTTTGGCATAAGTGAGGAAGAAATTCCCCTTCTCTACGATGTAGCGCATAATGTGGCAAAGCTTGAGGAGCACGTTGTTAATGGCGAGAGAAAAAAGGTATATGTGCATAGAAAAGGGGCAACTCGTGCATTTGGACCTAAGCATGAAGATGTCCCAGCGAAATATCGCTCAGTCGGCCAACCTGTTTTAATTCCCGGGAGCATGGGTACTTCCTCTTATGTGCTCCATGGTACCGAGGAAGCAATGAAGCTCACCTTTGGCAGCACTTGCCATGGAGCTGGACGCACCATGAGCAGAACCTCTGGTTTAAAGGAATTTAGGGGAGCTGAGGTGAAGAAGCGACTAGCAGAGCAGGGTATAATTGTAATGGCACCTAGCTATGACTCCATAGCGGAGGAAGCGCCAGAGGTTTATAAATCGGTTGATGAAGTCGTGGACGTGGTTCATAGAGTGGGGATCTCAAGAAAAGTTGCGAAGCTTGTGCCATTGGGTGTAACAAAGGGTTGATTAAATTAAAAATTAAAAATTTAAAAATTAATTTCGAAAGAGATATTAAGAATTAAAGCATAGCCTAGAAAAACAGGGGAAGCTGAATGAAAGTAGAGATAAATGTTGCCAAACTGGATGAGAGAATAGTTTACAGGCGGGATTCAATTTTCGATTCCAGAGAGCTAACTTTTTATCCAGATAAATGCATGAAATGTGGAGAATGCTCAAGAGCGTGCCCCCACGATGCCATGCTCTATAGCCCTATAGGCGCAAGGGAGGCAGTGTCTCTGGATTTAAATAAATGCGTTTTCTGTAAAACATGCTCCTCGGTTTGTCCATATAACGCTCTAGAACTCACAATAAATGCACTTCCAACTGCTTCAACCATCAAAGGCTTGCTTCAAATTGATACTGCGAAGTGCCCGAAGGACTGCATCAAATGCATAGAAGTGTGCCCTAGAGAGGCATTGAAGATGGCGAATGGAAAACTAGTGGTGGATGAAAAGCTCTGTGGCTACTGCGGTGTCTGCAGAGACGCATGTCCTGAGAAAATCATAAAGGTTTATAAAGCAACTGAGGGCGAGATTGCCGTGGATTTAGAGAAGTGCGATGGCTGTGGAAACTGCGTGAGATCATGCCCCTATAAAATCATAACCCATCCAGAAGCGACGAAGCCCTTTGAAATCCCAGAGAATATCAAAATTGAAAGTAAATACTGCGTCTTCTGCGGAACTTGCACCACTGTTTGCCCGAATAATGCCATAACACTTAAGAAAAAACCTGCCCTTGGAATCCCAGGTCCGTGGAATAAAGCTCTGGAGAGAGTACAGAGGGAAAAGGTAACACTCATTCGAACCATCAATATAGCTGAAGACATCTGCGTTGGATGCGGTGACTGTTCCATAGCTTGTCCTTTGAACAAGCTGGGGAAGCAAACCTATGAAGTGGTAAATGGAGTTTCAGTTAATCTAGGGTTGGAAGAGTGCAATGGCTGTGGATTATGTGCCAAAGTATGCCCGGTCAGCGCAGTTGCAATCGAGGGACCTAAGATTTCCAAGGTTAGAATGTATAGGATAGTAAAGCCAGCTAAGGCTTAGATGAATCCCTCGATATTTTGGAATAAAGAAATCAAATTATATAGCAATTCTTGGCCAGCTAATACTAGGAAAAATAGCTGCTTTTGAAACCTTTGATAAGCCTTCGCTAGAAGAAATTGCAGATCAAGCTCAGACTCGAAGTTCTCCACCATTTCTAATTCCACTAATTCTTTAAGCAAAATAACTCTCCCCCCTTCGACTAGCACAGGCATGCTGCCGTGTCGCTCCAGAAGCTCCCCTTTTGAAATTGGAAATTTTATTCCGGTTAAATTGAATTTACGCATCTCAGCTCGACTTGCAAAGCAAATGTGCAAATAGGAATATAAATATTTCGCATATGTTTTTAACTTCTGACATCTATTCTACTATTCTAGGGTTGCTGGTTGCTCAACAAAATCCTTATCATTGAATATCACAATACTAAGTAAACTTAAGAAAATCCTACGGGAGGATCTTGTTGTATAGCGCAAGGGAAATCGAGGCAAAGTGGCAGCGGAAGTGGGAGGAGGCAAAGATTTTCGAAGCAGATCCAAATGACAAACCCAAGTTCTTCGTTAACTTCCCTTATCCATATATGAATGGCTACCTCCACCTTGGGCATGCGTTCAGCTTGATGAGGGTTGAGGTATATGCGCGGTATAAGCGCATGCAGGGCTATAATGTGCTATTTCCCTTTGCCTTTCACTGCACAGGCACGCCCATCGTTGCAGCTGCTCAAAGAATCGCGGAGAATGAAGAGAGGCAAATTGAAATCATGAGGGGAATGGGCATACCTGAGAGCGAGATCCCTAAATTCGCGGATCCAGTGTACTGGTGCGAGTTCTTCCCGCGGGAGACCATTAAGGATTTAAAAGCCATGGGAATGAGCATTGACTGGAGAAGGAGCTTCATTACTACTTCCCTTAATCCCTATTATGATAAGTTTATAAAATGGCAATTTAACAAGCTCAGGGAAGGGGGATTTATTTCCATTGGGGAGCATCCAGTGGTGTGGTGTCCTAAATGTAAAAATCCCGTGGGCGATCACGCGAGGCTTGAGGGCGAAGGAGTTACCCCTGAGGAGGTTTATCTCATAAAATTTGAATTCGAGGGCAAAATTTTACCCACTGCAACTTATCGCCCTGAAACTGCCTATGGCGTGACAAATCTCTGGGTATTGAGCGATGGAGAATACTTTGAGGCGAGGGTTGATGAGGAAATCTGGATTGCTTCTCGAGAAGCATTGGAGAGGCTCAAGGAGCAAAAACATAGGGTTGAGATCGCTGGGAGTTTAAAGGGGCGCGAGCTCGTTGGCAAGCGCTGTTTGAATAGGGTAACTGGTGTTGAAGTGCCAATTTTACCTGCGAGCTTCGTGGAGCTGAAAACAGGCACGGGAATTGTAATGTCAGTTCCCTCGCATGCTCCCTATGATTATGCAGCGCTTAAAGAGATCAAGCTCGATCCTCAAAAATTTGGAGTAAGCCGAGAACTAGTGGAGGAGATAAAGCCTATTTCACTAATTGCAATTGAGGGATTTAGAGAGCATCCAGCAGTGGAGATAGTGGAAGCAATTGGTATCGAGAGTCAGAGTGATGAGAAGCTAGAGGAAGCAACTAGGGAGATATACAAGCGAGAATTCCACACTGGCGTGCTCAAAGCGAATACTGGGAAATACGCGGGGAAAAAAGTTTTTGAGGCTAAAGCTGAAATAATTAAGGATTTCATAGCTGAGAATAAGGCTGCGGTTTATTATGAATTGCCTGAGAAGGTGGTATGCAGATGTTTGACTGAGTGCATTGTAAAGATAGTCTCGGATCAGTGGTTTTTGAACTATGAGGATAGAAATTGGAAGGCAAAGGCGCGGGAAGTGCTGAATAAAATGGCTTTCTATCCTGAAAAGGCAAGGCTGCAGTTTGAATATGTTATAAACTGGCTTAAAGCTTGGGCGTGCACACGCGAACTTGGCCTAGGCACGGTTTTACCTTGGGATGATAAATGGGTAATTGAATCACTATCGGATTCAACGATTTACATGGCATATTATACCATTGCCAAGTACTTGGAGAATTCAAAATATGGGATAAAGGCAGAGAACATCGATGATGCATTTTTCGACTACCTCTTCTTAAGTAGAGGAGACCGCGATAGAGTGGCGAAGAAAGCAGGTATAGATGCAGAGCTGCTTGATGCTATTAAGCGGGAATTTGAATACTGGTATCCATTTGACTTCCGGAATTCAGGTAAAGACCTTGTGCAGAATCACCTTGCTTTTTGCATCTTCAACCACGCTGCAATATTCCCGGAGAAATACTGGCCGCGTGCTTTCGGAGTGAACGGCTGGGTGCAAGTTGATGGAGAGAAAATGAGCAAGTCCAAGGGCAATTTCTATACCCTTAGGCAGATTTATGAGAGATTTGGCGCTGATGTCACGAGATTCACACTTATGTATGCTGGTGAGGGACTTGACGATCCCAACTGGGAAACTGAATTTGCAAAAACCGCTGGTGCCAAGCTCGAGCAGTGGTATAGCTTTGCGATTGAGAACTATGGAAAGGGGAGAAAGGAAAGGGAGCTCATAGATGACTGGTTTGATTCAAATGTTCATCGCACTTTAAAAGAAGTGAGGGAAGCAATGATGAGAACGGAGTTTAGGACTGCTCTGCAGAAGGGCTACTTTGATATGCAGAATTACTTCCGATGGTATGCCCGTCGAACTCGAGAGTTTAACGCTATGTCTATATCCAATTTTATTGAGATTCAAACTTTGATTCTAGCGCCATTTGTACCGCATATTTGTGAGGAGATCTGGGAGAAATTAGGCAAGGGGGGATTCATATCTCTCGCTGCTTATCCAGAATATGATGCATCGAAGATAAATGAGCGCGTGGAGAAAGCAGAGGAATTCCTCAGGAGCTTGATCGCTGATATTCACGAGATTTTAAAGGTCGCTAAGATTGAGAATCCTAAACTGGCATATATTTATACAGCTGAGGAGTGGAAGTGGAGGGCTTTAAAAATTGCTTCTGGGAAGAGCATTGGGGAGGCTTTGAAGGAGATCATGAAGCATGAGGAAATGCGCAAACTAGGGAGAGAGGTTGCTAGATATATTCAAAAGATAGCTGGGGAGAGGGTAACTATTGAGGAGATTCCCGAGGAGCAGATATTGCTTGAGGCTAGGGATTTTATAGCTAGAGAGACCCAGCTTGAGATTGAGATCAATCCTCCTTCTGATCCTGAGAATAAGCGCAGATTTGCATTTCCCTTGAGACCAGCAATTTACATAAAATAGAATTATTTAAATGAAATAGAATAAAGAAAATAATTACAGAAATATAATTCCAGTGGAAACAAAGGGGTTATGGTGAGTTTGGAGCAAAAGCTTGCATGGGAGCAAGAACATATAACGACAAACTGGAGGGGGCCATTTTCAATTCAGCCCCTTTTAAAATACCTCCACCCCCATGAATATATACTAGACGCTGGCTGTGGAAGAGGTAGATATCTTTACCCCCTTGCGAGAAGGGGATATAAAGTTATTGGATGTGATTTTGCACTCCCAGCTTTGAGGGAGCTAAAGCAAAGGGGTCTAGAGATCGCAGTGGGTGAAATTTCCAACCTGCCATTTAAAACCAACGTATTCCAAGCTGTGCTTTGCTATGGCGTACTCCAACATTTTCTTAAAAGGCAGAGAGAACTAACTATTGCTGAAATGCATAGAGCGATCAAGCCAGGAGGAAAGTTATTCTTGGAAGTCCTAGGTAGAGAAGATATGAGATATGGCAAGGGCGAGAAGATAGAGAAAGATACCTTTCAGAGGAAAAGCGGCATAATCTATCACTACTTCTCTTCGCATGAACTAAGAGAACTTCTTCGAGCTTTTGAGATCATAAAAATTGAGGATAAAAAAATTGAAAAAACATTCAAGGGCGAGAAATACACTAGGCATTTTATCTTCGCAATTGCCTCCTCGCCTCGATAGCTTTAAGCAGCTCAGCCAATTGAGGAATTTTAATCTCTGCTCTTGCTGTATCCCAGAAAGACTCAAAATTCAAATTTGAATATACATTCTCATACTCGAGCGCTTGAAATGCCATCTCAAGTTTATCAAGCTGCTTCAAAAATAAAGCCTCTTCAGAAGCTACATTTTGATATTCCATCCCGAGCTCGATAAACTCAACATCCCCCAGCAGAACCAATAGAGCCTCAGCGAAGCAGCGCTCTTGCAGACGTTTTTCCTCAACTTTATCGTCATAAGGCGTTATATCCCCCGTTTCTATCTCACCTAAATCGTGCAAGAGAGCCATTTTCACAAGCTTCTCGCAATTGAGCTTGAATCTCTTGCCAAGAACCATTGCAAGCAATGCAAGGAAGTAGCTATGCTCAGCCACACTCTCAGGCTCTTTAACACCAACTCGAACCCAACCCTTTCTAGTGGTTGATTTAAGTTCTATTGCCCTAAGGAAAAAATCTATAAGTTCTAACATTTCAGACATTTCTTAATCCCTCAGCATTAATCTAATCGCCGGGACAAAAATTCTTCTGCAAATTTCAAGTCATCCAGAGTATTCAAATTAACCGCAAGCTCCACTTTTTTTGAGATATAGACATATTCCTCCTGTTCCTCGTGAATGTACCCGCCGTGTAAAATATTAATTCCACTTGGCACTACCTTGATGTTAAATTTTTCAAGAACAATATTTGGTCTCAATCTAAGCTCTTCAAATAAAGAAAGCGGCACATAAACTGCGAGCGCGGGCTTATTCACGCTTCGATAAACCTCAATAATTTCCTCAATGATTACACTTGTTATTAAAGGCAGATCTCCAGCTAGAAGTAGAAAAGGCTCCCTCAAACCCGTTTTTTCCACGGCATAGATGTAATCAGCAATATAGCCATTTCCAGGGGCTTCAACAACTTTAATATTTGGATAGCTTTTCTCCAGATATTCCCGTGTCTTAAGCGTACTGGGAGAAACAATAGCAAAAATTTCCTCAATGGAAGAATTAAGAAGAGCTTGGATAACGTAATCAATTAACTTTTTACCCCTTACCTCAAGCAAAGGCTTCTCAACATTCAAGCCCAGTCTCGAGCCAGCTCCCCCTGCCATTAATATCGCGTGCATGCTATTACACCTGCAAATAGCGCAACTAATCTGCCAATTTCATTTGCTGCACCCATTACATCGCCACTCACGCCACCAAAATTTCTATTCGCAATGTGCAGAATTAATAATGCGGAGATAGCGCTTGAAAATAAAATAGCAATTCCATAGATATCGAGAGCGATGTAGGCAATGAGTGCTGAAAAAAATAGAGCAGCTATGAAATCTCGCTTCTTGGAATGTTCAACCATAGCTGAGCCAAAACCCCTATGCGTGCTCCTCCCCCAGATTATTATTATCACCATACTTAGCTTCGCTGCAGTTTCAGCTATCACCATTAACTTAAACAGTAAAGCGGGCATCCTCAAATCAGCAATTGCCCAGAGTGTAGAGAATAAAGCCAATATATTCACGGTGCAGAGAAGCACGCCTCCCGCACCAAGCCTTGGATCTCGCATGACTGCTATTTTCTCCTCCTTCGTACCCTGCGCAGCTACCCCATCTGCAAAGTCTGCTAAGCCGTCTAGATGGTTCACTCCCGTAATTAAATAAAGCAAGCAAATGAGCGATATAGATGTAATCCCAGGGAGTAATGCGGGTTGCAAAAGATAGCCAAAACTGCCGATTACTGCTCCCATTATAAATCCAAATAATGGGAAGAGATATACATGCCGCGAAAGCGTTTCGAATTCTTCTAAGCCCGCGTTAATTGGAATAGTGGTGAAGAAGCCAACGCCTGCCTTAAGCGCTTTCCTTAACTCAAAACCCAAGTTAATCCCTCTGCTTTAACTTTCAGGTTCTACAATTAGATAATATTCCTCTTTTTTAAGCACCCTCAATCTCTGTCCTTTTTTGACCTCTTTTTCACTCCTCGCTTGCCAGCGCTCCCCCTGGAACATTATAAAGCCAGTTGCACCTGGCGGTATATCTTCAATGGCTATGCCTAAATCTGGAATTGCCTTCATCGCTGGCTTGCGCATCCTCACTTGGATTACCTTGTAGATTATGAAGGCAAATAAAATTGCAATTATAGCTGTGATTAAAATAAAGGTGAATATAGCCATGTTATACCACTCCGCAGCTATATACCACTTCTGAGCATCTCTGCTGATTAAAAATATATTGCCAATGGCAATGCAAATTATGCCTGCGATTGCAAGTGCCCCGAAAGTATGAACGTGCACTTCATAGATAAGCAGCCCGATGCCTATTATCACAAGCAGCAAGCCAGCTATATTGACATCGAATCCAATTCCAACCAATCCGAGAATCAAGCATATTACACCTGCAACTTCCATTCCTATGCCTGGAGATGAGAGGCCGAAGATTATTCCATATATGCCTAGAAGCATTAAAATGCCGGAGATAAGCGGATCGCTCAACATACGCATGACGCTTACCCTAATACTAGGAGAGAACTTTTCCAGCTCAGCATCTTTAGTTCTAAGTGTATGCTTGCCTTGAACTGTTTCAACTTGCATTCCATCCACTTTTTCAAGCAAATCTCTTGGATTTGATGCAACTACCTCTATTACACCATACTTCAAAGCCTCATCGGCATTCAAATTCAGATTCTCAGTTATGAATTTCTCAACCGCGGTTTCATTTCTCCCGTGCGCTCTAGCTTTTTCCTTAATGCTCGCCACGAGAGCATTTATTATCTTAGGCTCACTTATAGGTTGAGCAGCACCTCCCCACTGCACCTCCACAGGCTGGGCAGAGCCAATTATGGTGTGGGGTGCCATCGCGGCCACGTGCGAGCTCATTAAAATAAATACACCTGCACTCCACGCGTGTCCCCCTTGGGGATATACATAGCATATGACTGGCGTGCTTGATTGCTCAATTGCTCGAGTAATCTTAAACATCGCATCAACGCTCCCCCCTGGAGTGTTAAGCAAGATCAAAAGAGCTTCATAGTTCCCGCTTCTTCCATAGTCCAGTGCTTGATCTACATTATCAGCGGTGCTAGAAGTTATGGCCTCATCTATCTCGACAGCTAAAACTGAGCGCCCGGAAGCTATAGCTGTGCACAGCGAGAGGATTAAGAATAAGCTAAGAATATACCTTTTCATCCTCGCGCGTCCTACTTCTGCTTCTCCTTCATTATCCCCAGCATAGCTCCCAAACTTGCTCCAGCTGTTCCCTCCGTTACTACTATGAGGTTTTTCTCCCTCGATATCTCTGTCCAAGTTTGAAGCTCGCGGAGTCTAAGTGCAACTGGACTTTGAGCATAGCTCTCAGCTGCCTCTGCCATCATCTTAGCAGCTTGCCTTTCACCCTCTGCCATGATAATGCGGCTTCTTCTTTCCCGCTCAGCCTCCGCTTGCTTGGCTATAGCCCGCTGCATGGACTCAGGTATTGCCACATCTTTGATTGAAACTGCAATTACCTTTATCCCCCAGGGATCAGTATGTACATCAAGTATTTCCTGTATTTTTTTGCTCAAATCCTCTCTTTTTGTGAGCAATTCATCAAATTCCACCTGTCCTAAAACATCTCTAAGCGTGGTTTGAGCCAGCATATTCGTGGCAAATACATAGTTTTGAACATTCACCACTGCCTTAGTTGGATCGAAAACGCGATAGTAAACCACTGCATCTACGTCTACAGTTACATTGTCTCGAGTGATTATGTTTTGCTTGGGCACATCAAAGGTAACGGTACGCAGGTCCACGATTTGAGTGCGGTCAACTATGGGCACGATGAAGAAAATACCCGGGCCCTTTGGGCCAACGAGTCTTCCAAGTCTGAAAATAACCGCTCTTTCATACTCGCGAACAATTCGAATGGAATTCATCAGAATGAAGAGTACTATCAATAAACCGATGATTGCTATAATTATATTTCCATCTACCATGCTATCAAATCCTGATCTAAATTCACAATCTGGCTATATCTATCTAGTGTTTAAATTTCTTATTCTTATTTATTTTATCTATCTATATCTACTCTATTTCTTATTCTTCCATTATTTTATCGATTAGCTTTTCAAAAGCCTCTATAACTCCTTTTTTCTCGATTGCCACAGCAGGAATTACTGGAACATCTGCAGGGATTTTCATCCTAGTTCTAATTTCCTCTGGTTTCAAAGCCCCGGGTAAATCTTGTTTATTAGCTACTACTACATAAGGCAGTCCATGACTCATAGAGAGCGCGAACATTTCCTTAGCTCTTAAAAATTCCACTGGATTTGTGGAATCTATTATTAAAATAACTCCCATAGCTTCACTCCCAAGCATTTTAAGAATTGGATCGAAGCGCGCTTGACCAGGGGTGCCAAAGATGTCTGCTGAAAAGCCCTTATGTTCAACGTGACCGTGGTCCATTGCAATTGTTGTTCCCAAGCGATCCACTGAGACTGAGCGAGTGGAAAGAGCTTGTACAAATGAGGACTTCCCAGCGTTATAAGGCCCTGTTACTAAAATCTTGGGAATGTATGCTTTAATTCCCCCTGGTCTAAGGACTTTGAAGAGCATTGTTCGCTTTTTTATCTCAGCCCAGTTTGCCTTTACCACGCGGTAGTACTGCCTGAAGATAACGGGTTCAGAAATACCGCCTATGCTCACCACACCGTCGAACAACTTTTCTCTCACGCTGCGAAGGGTTTCCTCGCTATATGGCCACGCTGTGAAGCTATAGATGGAAACATTTCCATTTAAAAAATTATATTTATTCCACTTCTCGATGAATTCAAGCGTCTTCCCCTCGCCGCATATATCCATGAGGGTTGAGAGGGAGCCAAATCCAATCAAGCCATTGCCGCGCAATTCCTCTAGGGCTTCTTTAATAGCTATATCCACGCTCTCAATATTATCTGGATTTTGAACCACGTATTTTTCATTTGATAGCTCTCCCACGAGCATTGAATATGCATCAACTATAGCAAACTTTTCTCTATATCTATCTAAATCCCAGCCAAATTCTTTAAAAGCCTGCCTAATACTTCTAGGAGGGGAATTAAATGTAATATAAATAGCACTTTTTCCCAAGGCAAGGTTATAATAAAGAGTTTGCATGCAGAAAACCTCGCCTTCTATTCCAGGGTATATGTAGTATAATAAGCTTTTGCCTTCAGGCACACCGCCACCGAGATATTCATCTAGCTTTGGGATGCCGGTGTAAATCACCTTCAATCACCCTTAATTATTACTTTTCCATTTACAATTTCATATCTAAACCAATTAGTTGGTCTTGTACCGAAACCGAAGCCTCTTAGATAATAGAAGTCGTTTTTCATTTTAATTTCAAGCACGCCGTTGAAAAGCTGCTTTAAAGTTGCAATTGCCTGCTCCTCGTGCATGCCTTCCCCTATGATATAAACTCCAAGTGCATTGGCGGACTTTATCCTACCGGTGAATACATGTAAAAATCGAAAAACTGTTTGGAGATTAGAATACATCAAAATCGTGGAAAGAGAGTTAACGCAAAGCCTAGTACTGCGAATGCCTTTCTTCATCCAGAATTCCTCTAAGAACTGGCTGATTTTAACGCCTATACCAGTTAAATCAACTGGACTTGAGGCACGCTTTATCAATGGGGTATCGCTAACGCTTAAACCTAGAGTCTTAGACATGCAGTCAACTATTCCAAATCGCTCTTTATGCTTCTCTATGCTCAACCCATTTTGCTCGAACCATTCAATTACACTTTCACCAGTCTCACCAGTGGAAACCAAAATTGCCGCTTCATTATTTTCAAGTCCAGCATAGAGAATATTATTTAAAATTACATTTTTACCGCACATGGGCGGGCCAATTAATAAGATGTTCGACCCAGGTTTTATATTGCCAATTGCAGCATCAAATTCTTTAATGCCAAGTTTATAACCAGTCATATTGCACCATTCCAACGATTTAATTAATTCACTAATAGTATATAAATACAAGGCTATATAAATACAAATTAAATGGCCAAGGTGAAAAGGGATTCCACAGATTCCTTTTACACAGCTCAAACAAGAGGATGTGAGCTCTGCGCTCAAGGAGCGAAGCTTGTATTATTCATAACAGGTCTATGCTCTAGACATTGCTTCTATTGCCCTCTCTCGGATAAAAGAAGAGGAGTGGATAGAGTTTTTGCCAATGAAAGACCTGTCACTAGAGAGGAAGATGTGATAGAGGAAGCCCTGAATATGAGTGCCTTAGGCACTGGAATAACAGGTGGAGAGCCATTGCTTAAACTCGAGCGAGTGCTGCACTATATTCTCTTGCTGAAGCAAAAATTTGGCGATGAACATCACCTGCACCTCTATACTTCACTCCCAGTTAAAGCAGCAGAACTTGAGGCGCTTAGCTCAGCTGGGCTGGATGAAATAAGGTTTCACCCCCCTGAGGAACACTGGGATTCTCTCGAATCCAGCGACTACTATGAATCCCTGAAAATTGCTCGAAAACTCGGCTTAGATATTGCGATTGAAATACCTGCAATTCGCGCTGCGAAGGGTATCATTAAAGCTCTTAAAAAAACAAGTGGATATCTCATTTTAAACGAGCTTGAATTTTCCGAGACCAACGAAGAAGAGCTAAAGGCAAGGGGGTTTGTATATAGAGATGATGTATCATATGCTGCGAAGGGAAGCAGGGAAGTTGCTTGGGAAATACTCAAGCAGCGTGAAGGAGTTCCAGTTAGATTCTGCAGCTCTCGTTTTAAAGACGCAGTGCAGATGAGGGAGAGGCTTAAGAGGATTGCAAGCAATGTTGCTAGGCCATTTGATGAAATAACTGAAGAGGGTACAATAATCTATGGCGTTATTTCAAGCAGCCTTGAAGCTGCAGTGAAAATACTTCTGGATTTAAAGGTGCCACGTGATATGTATCAGGTGATGGAGGATCATATTGAGATAGCGTGGTGGATTTTAGATGAAATTGGAAGTAAAATTAAGCTGAATTGCGAGCTATATATATTAGAGCGATATCCTACTAAAAATGGCTTGGTTGTGGAGAAAATCCCTTTATAATCTCTTTATAAAACTGAAAGGAGAAGTAGAAGGGAAGTATTCGCAAGCAGTATATGTTAACCAAAACTTTATAATTATGCAGCAAAATCAAAAAAGTTGATAAATATAGAAATTTAAGATTGATCAAAGAATTTAAGATCAAAGATAAGCTGATTATGGATGTGGTCATCTGCGCCCCAACGATGAAAAGATAAGAGAGAGATTGAGAGACTATCTAAAGCGGGATGAAATGGGGATTAGAAAGGCAGTGCTAGAGCTGTTCCTCCAAGATAAAGCTTATACCACCGAGGAAGTCTACAGCCTGCTTAGAAACCGTGGGTTTAACATTAGCTATCGAGGAATTTCAGCAATGGTTGGACTTATGAATACTAGACTTGGAATCCTAAGCATAGATGTAACAGGTGACCACAATCTCTATTCACTGAAGCAAGGCCATAAGGAAATGGTGAAATCAGTGCTAAATAACTTCTGAAGTGGTATCAATGTCAAAACTGCTGTATAAAAGCTATGAACGCCTTTTACTCAAAGAAGTAAAATCCGGGCCAATACCACATCACATAGCAATTATTCAAGATGGAAATAGGAGATATGCTGAAAAAATAGGACAGCCTAGATACCTAGGCCACTTCTACGGCGCAGGTACAACTGAAAAAGTTATGGACTGGTGCTGGGAACTGGGAGTAAAACATTTAACTCTTTATTCCTTCTCCACTGAGAACTTTAAGAGAAGCGAGATTGAAAAAAGAGAGCTTTTCAACCTGCTGAAGCAAAAACTCAAAGAACTATGCGAGGATGAGCGAACCCACAAGCGCGAGATGCGAGTGAGAGCAATTGGTAAAATCGATTTACTGCCTCCAGACGTAGTAAGCGCGATAAAGCAAGCTGAAAGTTTAACTAAAAACTATGATAGAGTATATCTAAATATAGCCCTTGCCTATGGCGGGCGCTGTGAAATTGTGGATGCAGCTAGAAAGATCGCTCAAAGGGTAAAGGAGGGCAGAATAAAGGTGGAGGAAATAAATGAGGATACAATCTCAGCTTATCTATACCCAGATGAAGAACCTGTGCCTAAAGTGGACTTAATAATTAGAACAGGCGGCGAGGGGAGAACCTCAAACTTCCTCCCGTGGCAGGCAAGTGGCTATGAAAGTGCTGTTTACTTCTGCGCTCCCCTCTGGCCTGAATTTAGAAAAATTGATTTTTTAAGAGCTGTTAGAACCTATCAGCTAAGGGAAAATGAAAAGCGGCGTAAAACAGTACTGAGAATCTTCACATTGCTCCAGGAATTTGGAAAAGCTGAGCTAGAGGAGATATATAATCTCTCTAGATGTACAATTAATATCACTAAGGAAGAAGTAGGGAAAATCTTAAGAGAGGTAAAGCAAGCCAATTAGCTTTTTAAACCCAATAGACAAAATTATTAAATAAAGTTACTATCCAAATATCACTTCTGCCCAGATTAAGGAGAACTCCATATATGAAGGGCAGTGCTACAAGCCTCAGTAGCTCAGTGGGTAGAGCGCTTCCTTGGTAGCAGGATCTTAATCTCCTGATAAAAAGGAAGAGGTTCACGGGTTCAATCCCCGTCTGAGGCTTATTAAATCATTTAAATCATTTAAATCATTTAAATCAATTTTATAGTACTATTGAAATTTAAATGAGCTTGTAAGAGAAGAGGATGGAGAAACCAGGTGTGGAAGATGACCAAGGAATTGATAGAGGTAAGAGAGGATCCAGAGTATATTCGTCAGCTTGTTGCTAAAAAAGCAGTTCAATACTTCGCAGCTGGCTACAACTGCGCTGAGGCGATTTTACTAGCACTTTCTCAGCACTGGAAGCTAGAGAGCGAGGTTATTCCAAATATTGCCACTTGTTTCGGCGCTGGAATAGGGAGGAAAGGCTCTATCTGCGGAGCCATTACAGGCTGCATAATGGCACTGGGATTGAAGATGGGCAGAAGAAATTACGCCGATGAAGAGCATAAAGAAAGAGCTTATTCTGCTGCTCTCGAATTTTATTCGAGATTTGAAAAACAATTTGGCTCTGCATTTTGCTCTAGCTTGACCAAATGCGACCTCGCATCCTTAGAGGGAAAGCGGAAATATGCAAATTTAAATTTAAATAAATATCTCTGTGAAAAACTAGTCAAGCAAGCCGTTGAAGATTTGCTAGCTTTAATGGATGAATTTAAGATTTAAGAATAAAAATAAGAATAAGAAGAATATTTGAGAAGAATATTTATCTAACAACATCAATTCTAAGGAAGGGTGAAAAATATGGAGAGGGAAAAAGTGGGTGAGGTCTTCAAGTACTGGAGTAAAATAGGCGTTGCAGGGATAAAGATCATTGGTGATTTCTTGCAGATTGGTGATACAATTCAAATTCAAGGTGCTACTACAAATTTTGAGCAAAAAATTGATTCCATGCAAATTGAAAAGACACCTGTTAATAAAGCCGAGAAGGGACAAACGGTTGGAGTCAAGGTAAAGGATGCAGTTAGACCGGGGGATATCGTATATAAGATTAAGAAATGAGAAATAGATAGATATAGATATAAATGGAGATTAAGATAAAAAGCGCGAGAAAGATGATGCTATGTGGCTAGAAATATTATCATTGCTATTAGGAGTTGGCTATGGATATATCAACCCAGGTAAAGAGGATCGCATTAAACTGCTGAAAAAAGGTCTTTTAATTGGCTTAATTCTAGGAATAATCTTCGGTATAATAGGCTCATTCTTCGGTGGTCTTTTATTTCTACCGGTTTCACTAATTCTATGGATCATTGCCATCGGCTGGCTGGCAATTCTATTCGTAGTTGGCACCTACGTTGGAGACTGGCTAGAGGTTAAATTCAAGAAATCTTAATGTGGAGTGAAATGCGCGATCTAAAGCGCTTGAGGCTGATCGGTGATTATCAATTTGGCACTGGCGCTGGTAAAGTCCTTTTTCCAGAGTCAGCTGAATTCATCTACTCCTCTAAGGATAAAGTGCGGCAGATTTACGATGGCGGCAGGAGAATTGCATCGCTGCGCGCTAGCGATGGACTGTTAACACTAAGCTTGGAGGGAGGGGAGAGGCTTCGAAGATTCCTTCCATTTCCCAAACTCAGAGTTGTAATTAGCGATGAAGCTGTGCCATTCGTGGCCAGCGGGAGATCTGCTTTTGCCCGCCACGTGATCGATGTGGATATAGATATACGTGCAGGTGAGGAAGTCCTAGTTGTTGATAAGAATGACTGCCTTCTTGCAACAGGTAAAGCAGTTCTCTCTGCTCAAGAAATGCTTAGCTTTAGAAAAGGAGTTGCGGTGGAAATACGCGCGGCTAGAGAATAGCTAACGCCTTGCAATTCTACTTGCAATTAAAAGCCCAACTGTAACTATTGAGATAACCAATGCGCTGATTAAATTGATATCTACCTCTCTTTTTCTTGAGAAAAACAATATTTCATCTGAAGTGAGATTAAGCTGCTTTACCTCGCCATTTATATATAAGGTATAATCACCTGCTTGCAAGCCATAAAAAGTTATATTGCTAGCAAGTGCTTTTGCTACGAGTTCTTCTCCCTGCATTATTCTTATATTTACTTTTTCACCAGCTATGATCTTCAAATTAACATAGCTTCGCAGTGGAATTGCTTTTCCATCTGCATAAATAGGTAATTCAAGGATATCAAGTGCGCTTAAAATCGAGGGAGCTATATCTCTTTGCTCGCGAATATCGAATATCAATTTACTTTCAATACCTGGGAAATATATTATAAAGGGAATTCTCTGGCTCTCGATAAAGCCTCTATACTTATCTGAGGCATGCCCCCCTTTTGAGCTAGTTGTGGAAAATTTCATCCCGTGGTCCGAGGTAATGAATAATGCTAAGTTATTGCGAGCACAGGTTTCATAGAGCTCTGGTAGAAGTGCATCTAGTTTTTCTATTACCTCGACATATCGCACTGCATCATAAGCGTGGGCTGCTTGGTCCACGCCACCTGCGTTTATTGTTATAAAAAATTTTTGACCCGCGTAATTATTCACCATATAGTTTGCAATTAAGTTTGCACTTTCCACTGCCCAGCGATTATATTGTACGTACTTCTCAGTATCCTTTTCCACTTCCAGGTAACTAGGTAATTTCTCCATCAATTTGAGCATGTAATTCGCCAGTGGAGTTTCAAGCTTTTTCTTAAATTCAAGCGAGGGATTATCTATGGAATTTGAGGAATCATAAATCGCTAGATCTTGCTTTGCTATTATATTTTCAAAATCGCCCTTCTGCATAATTGCAATGCAGAGATATCCCTGGCTGTGCAATATATCAAAAATTGAAGCTTGTTCATAGCTTAATATTTCCACATCAGCTTGGGAATAGCCTGAGGCGATTATAGCATGCCCCCTTCGAGTATCTGGCTCGAGAGCACGTATATCATGAACCAGTACTCCTTTATTTGCGATGTTTGAGAGATTATCCATGCGTGCTTTCCCCAGTTCCATGCCCTTAAAATCGAGCGGGGTGTGGTTATAGGTTGAGAGATAGCTGGATCCCATTCCATCAACTATGAGCAATATCGCCCCATTTTTCTTTTCAATGCTGTGCAAAAAACATTCCTCGCCACCTGCAACTTGCGCAGCAGTGGCGAAAGCGAGGAGGATGAGTATAAATACTGCGAAGAGCTTTCTCATAAGCTTGCATCAAGAATATGAAAATAAATAGCTTTTGCATGCAGTTAAATGTAAAAAACTGAGCTGGCCATGAATCCAATTAGCCCTAGAAGAATAGCCAGCAGTGTTATTCCTCTCATTTTTCCAGCAGTGCTCGATTTTCGCAGTAAATTGTATGAAGCATAGATGAATAATAGGTCTGAGGGAACTATGAAAATGAGGTAAGATTCATTATAAAAATAACTCGTGTTTGGGTAGAAATATGGAATTAAACTGAGAGCTACTGCGATTAAATAGAAAGCACTTGAGATCTGAGTAGCTCTTATCTCGCCATATACCCTAGCTATGCTTTTCACGCCTCGCAGTTTATCACCCTCGATATCCATTGCCCCTTTCATTATCTCGCGTCCCAGGCCTGAGAGAAATGCAATTGAGGCAAGTAGCAATAAAATAGATGGCAGTTTATTCGAGATTGCTCCACCAAATATGAAAGGAATTGCCATTGAATAGGCAATATAAATATTTCCAAAAAACCCAGTTTCCTTTAACTTCAGGTCATAAAAAATGCCAAATAGAGCTGAAAGTAGTGCTATGGAGAAGCAAAGCCAGTTTAAAAAAAATGAAGCTAAGACTCCCAGCGGTGTTGATATAAACGCTATAGCAAGCGCTGTCTCAAGCGTTAAATCTCCTCTTACCAGCGGGCGATCAAATCGCTTGTTCGCTCTATCCACTTCTAAATCAAAGTAGTCATTTAAAGCAAAAGTACCTGCTTGGATCAAAATCGCGGTGAGAGCGCCAAAAAAAGCATTGTAAGGTGTTAAAAACGAGGAATCTGCAATAATAATTCCAATGATAACCCCAAGGGCCAACATTAATCCATGCTCAAGCCTAGTGAGCTGCCATATGGCTGCTATTTTTCTCATCACTGAATCAGCCTTGATTATAAATCGAATTTTACCTCTAGTTTAAATAGCTTCTTCGCGGGGAGATTCAGCACTTCTTTTATCCCCGTGCGCTTCTTTATTTCTTCAACGGTTTGCTTCAAACTTTTTTCATCTCTAGCTGCTAAAGTGAACCATATATTGTAGTAATGCCTCCTTACATAGTTATGTGAAACACCTTCATATGAATCGATTATCTCCGCCACCTTCTCAATTTTATCCTCTGGAACCCTCATTGCCACAAGCGTAGTTTTAAGCCCGAGCTTTTTAGGATTAATTATGGGTCTAAACTGGCGAATTTTTCCGCTTTTGTGCAATCGCTTAACTCTCTCAATCACTTCCTCTTCTTCTATTCCAATTCGCTCGCCAATTGCCTTGAATGGCTTCTCAACTAAGGGAAGCTCGATTTGAAGTATCGATAGAATCACTCTATCAATTTTATCCATGCTGAAAGATATATCTATAGAGTTCAAGAAATATCTTTTGAAGTTAAAATTAAAAATGAAATTAAATATTAAATATTAAATATTAAATATTAAATATTAAATATAATATGAACCCCTTATCAAATTACATTAAAAGACGCAGAGTAATACGCACTCTGCGGGAACTAGTGAAGGTAAATACGGAAAATCCCCCTGGACTTGAGGGGAATATCGTTGTTCCTCTGGGAGATCTACTTAAGGATCTGGGTGCGGATGTTGAGCTTCAAGAGGTGATGAAAAATAGACCTAATGTAATCGCTAGCTTGGGAGATAGAAATTCGAGGCGATCTATCATTCTATGCACCCATACTGATGTTGTACCCACTGGAGATGTAAGAAGATGGCGCTTCCCGCCTTTTTCAGGTAGAGTTTCTAGGCACAGGGTCTATGGACGCGGAGCTTGCGATGCTAAAGGTGCTCTGGCCGCGATGATTGAGGCAATGCGTGCATTTGCAGATAGCAATTTGGAGGGAAGAGTAATGCTCGCTGCTGTAATGGGCGAGGAAGATGCTGAATCTAAAGGAGCAAGGCACGCGCTAGAATTGGGATTAAAGGGCAACTGTGCTATAATTGGGGAGCCCACGAATTTGCGGGTGGAAACTGCCCATAAAGGTGGAATTAGACCGAGAATCACGGTATATGGAAGAGCAGCCCACGCAAGCAGCCCTGAGAGGGGTATCAATGCTATTAAAGAGATGATGAAATTAATTAGAGCACTTGAGAAACACGCTAGAGAAGTACGCCGCAGAAAGCATCCACTACTTGGAGGGGCCTCTTTAACAGTGACCCTTATCAAAGGGGGTGATAGAATAAATGTCATTCCTGAGGAGTGTTCAATTCATATCGATCGAAGGCTGATTCCAGGGGAAACCCCTGAAGCAGCGAAGGAGGAGTTAAAGAACACAGTAGAGCAAATTATTCATAAATTGAAAATAAAGGCTGAGGTGAAAATTGAGACAAAATATCCTCCCGCTGAGGTTAGCGAGAGCGAGTTAATAGTGAAGCTTGCTAGAGAGGCAGCGGAGGAAATAACTGGGGTGAAGCAAAAGCCAAGCGGCTTTAAAGCAGGCTGTGATATGTGGGTATTCACGAAAAATGGCATTCCAGCGGTTATTCTTGGCCCTGGAAGTTTGAATGAAGCTCATACCATAAATGAATTCGTGGAAATCGATCAGGTTTTAAACTGCGCTAGGATTTACTCTCAAATAATAGAAAAAAGTTTGAGAGCGAACTAACTCTTCTTATGCTTAATTTCTTCTTTTTTCACCCTCCAAACGTGGGGTGTGGTGCGGCAGGTTGGACATTCATAATATTCATACTTTTCATCTTCCTTAACCTTCTTCGTTACCTCTCCCGTATAGCCACATTTAGGGCATTGCAGGCGTAAAACCAATTTAACCACCATGTATGAATGCAATGAATATATTTAAATATGTTTCAAGGCAAGTGAACTTTGAATTCAGGTGAGATTATGAAAATCACTTGGCTTGGACACGCTGCATTTGAATTAACTGGGAAGAAGCGCATATTGATTGATCCATTTATATCTGGAAATCCCTTAGCACCGAGGAAAATTGAAGATATTAAGCCAGAGATCATAGCCATAACCCACGGCCACGGAGACCACCTTGGTGATACCATAGGGATTGCAAAGCGGAATAAAGCCTTAGCGGTTGCAATTCACGAGATCGCTTGCTACCTTCAAGCAAGAGGAGTGGAAGCAGTTGGTATGAATATGGGGGGATCGATAGACCTAGGAGTGAAAATTACCATGGTGCCGGCTTGGCACTCCTCAGGCATTGATGAAGCTAATTTAAGCTTCAGCGGTGGTACAGCCTGCGGCTATATCATCGAAGACGGGGTTAAAATTTATCACGCTGGCGATACTGCGCTTTTCAGCGATATGAAGTTAATAGGTGAAGTCTATCATCCTGAGATCGCATTGCTTCCAATTGGTAATCGATTCACGATGAATGCACAAACTGCTGCAATAGCAGTTAGCTGGATAAAGCCGGAGATTGCGATTCCCATGCATTACAATACCTTTCCATTAATTGCTCAAGATCCAGAGAAATTCGCAGCACTTGTCAGGGAGAAAAGTCCTGAAACGAGAGTTGTGATTTTAAAGCCAGGGGAGATGTTTGAATATTGATATTGATATTTTGCTTAATAAAGGTGAAGCTATTGCGATCTCTCTGAAGGCGGGGGATAGAATAAAAATAGCTTGCTTAAACAGCGGCCAACTAGCTGATTTGGTTTTCCCTTTATACCATCAAGGGCTAACGCTTGATAGACTGGGGAGATTTATAATTAGAAAAGGTGATTTGCTTTATAATTCGAGGGAAGAAGCTGCTTTGAGGGTGCTAGATATGCGATCAAAAGCTAGTTCTAATATAGTGTATCCAGGCTGCCGCAGCAGTTTATATGGATTTAATAAAAAAGGATGCAGGGAGTTGCTTGCTCAAGCATTGAAGGTTTCAGTTGAAAATCTCCCTAGCACAATTAATCTATTCATGGATTTTGAAATCGATCTCGAGAGCTATGCCTTCAAGCCTGCTGTTACTAGAGCAGAGAATGGCGATTTTGTAGAATTTGAAGCGCTGGTTAATTTGGAAATTGCAATTGCAGCTTGCCCCTGCGAGGAGCTTTCCCAACCTAATGGAAAAATAGCCATTGAGGTTATTCATGAGGGTGAAAATAGATAGAGAGCAATGCTTTAAACTTGCAAGAGCTATTAAAGGCTTTAAGTTTAAAGTTGATGAATTCAAAGATCCATTGCTATTTCCACCTCACCACGCCTCGCCTGAGGAAGCTGCAAATTTTTTCTTTTTCATGGTGGCAATTGATCATAGAACGCGTTTAAAATTTGAGGGGGTAATCGAGGGCAAAAAACTCCACGGCTCTGAGTTGCTCTATGCACTCGCGAGGAGGCGAATGGAGTATTTCACTGCTGAGAAGATGAAAAGTATTTCAAAAGAGGAAGTAGCAAACTGGCTATCGCTGGAGGAAAGCTCTATTCCCGATCCTGAGGTTAGAGCTATGTTGCTAAGGGATAGTGCAATTAAGCTTTTGAAGCATTACCGTGGAAGTGCACTTGAGTTAATAAAAACTGCAAATGGCTATTTAATGCGAGAAGATGGAGAGGGATTGCTTCAGCTTTTAGCTCAATTTAAGGCATATAGCGATCCCTTGAGTAAAAAGAGCTTTCTGCTGGTTAAATTTCTTGAGAGAAGAAAGCTCTTTAAAGTTATAGATATTGAAAATCTTCACATTCCAGTGGATAATATACTTGCGAGAATTGCATTGAGAACTGGGATAATTGAAGTGATGGATGAAAAACTTAAAACCAAGCTTAAGAAAAACCTCCCTGCAAATCAAGTTGATGATCGAGAGATTAGAAGTATTGCTCAAAAAGCGTATGATATGGTATCTAAAGAATCAAGGTGTAAGGTTACTCTGCTTGATGATGTCTTCTGGACCACGGGCAGGGCTTGCTGCTCGCGGGAGAATCCAGTTTGCTTTAACTGCAGATTAGAAAGCTGCAGGGCTTCGCATTTACTTGGCATAGAATGCAAGCATAGCTGTATATTCACTGCTGGCTGCAGGGGTGCGGAGAACTTGAGCTATAGAGCATTTTTTGAGCCAAATTTTAAAACTTGGTATTATTAAACTTTGGCTATGAATTCTTCAATTGCCTTGAAATAAAGCTCGGTCATTAAATCATTGTGATCCGCACCTGGGATGATTAAAAGCTTTTTATCCTTTGAAGCTAGGTTTTCATATAGCTCTTTTCCCTCTGAATAAGGTATAATGCTATCATATTCACCGTGAATAATAAGTGCTGGGATTTTAATCGCGCGTGCTTTAACTTTATTTAAGAATTCTCCATTTTCATTCAATATGAATTCTCTATCACGAGGTTTTAGGTATCTCCACCATCTGCGGAAATTATTTGCTAGCCCACTTTCTATTATAATGCCGGAGAATTCCATTTGATGGTGATAAGCGAGCTCCATAGCTGGAATGCTGCCTAAGGAGCGCCCCATTAGAAATAGTTTTTTCTCGAAGCCTTCTTTTTCAATTATCTTTTTAAATTCCCGGAGTATAGAATGGGAATCTCGAAGTAGACTTGTTATCGTGGGTGAGCCAGTGCTCAGGCCATAGCCTCTGTAACTAGCCACAAATAGATTTATGTTTCTTTGATTATAAAAATTAGCTATTTCTGAGTAGTCGCCTGGTGTTTCTCCATTTCCATGGAAATAGAGAATGGTTGGAGAACTCCTGCTTTTCCTCCAAAGGCCATAGCCAATTCGAGTTCCTTCAGCTATTTCCATATAGCTTGGGGGCTGAGAGCAGCTGGAGAAATAGAAATTGGAGTAAGCAAGGGGAAATACAAGTTCCAAAATCTCAGGGAGGTCGAGAAAAGAGAGATCAATTTCGTGGGACATATCAAACCTTTCTCAAAATACCAATCCTCGGCTCATAGCAGCGCCCTTCATTCATTAGCTCCCTTAAAGCTCCCTCGATAGCTCTTTCATCTAAGCCACGCTGCTCTGCAGCATTGATTATTTCTTCATAGCTTGCTCCCTCACCTCTATCCAGCTCGCTGAGAATTGAATAGATAACCTCTTTATTTTTATTTGATCCCTCAATTTCAATTTCTCCAGCAAGTGATTCAAGAGCATCAATCACCATTTGCCTCAGCTTTTGAAGAGATTCCTCGCTAGTTTTATAGTGAGCAATCGCTTGAGCAATGCCACTCGCGAGTTCTTTCCTAGCTCCTCTAGTTAGTAAATAATTAACAAGGCTTTCCCCAGTTAACTTTGAATCCAGAGCTGCTTTGAGGTGATTTATCCTCTCAAGTGTTCTCTCAGCAGTTGTTAAAACCCACATGTCTCTAACTTTTGCATCCACTATATTGATCTCCTCAGGCCTAATCGTAGTATAAAATGCACCCGCTTCAGGCTCAAATATTCTGACTTTGCCTACTACAGCTAGAAAACTGGGAATTTCGACTTCAGAGAGAAAAATAGCTATATCCGGCTGAAATTGACCTGCGTATACAGCGAATGCACCCGTGGGATCAGCGATTCTAGAGCGCCAGAGTTCTTCCCCATGGCCTATATTTTCAACTTCAGTGACCACACCAACAATATATACTCGATTGCATTTAGCACCTGAAGGTGTAATTATGTAATTTGGAGAGAGCGCGCTACCTTCACTATATCTTAGATTAGATTGATTGAATTCCGCTGCAAAAACTCGCCAAGCAATTTCCCTCTCAGCCACGCCTAGCCACTTCCAGTAAAAATCTTGCTTTTTCCTCGATATTAACACTTGGTATCCAAGCTTCTTTTGCAACTAACATAATACCATACTCAGTTTTACTAGCATTACCTCTTGCTGCTAGCCTCTTGCCTGTGAACTTCCGCTTAATATCCTCCTCTATTACTTCAGCGGAGAGCGCATTCATAGCAATTTCCTTGCACTTCTCCAAGCTCTGACCATATAGTTTTTCGGTTTCCTCTCTATTGAGTATAATTATGATTGCTCCAGTGCCATCATCTAAAATGGCTTTGATACGCATATCGTATTTACCCTCCACCCTTCCGTGGGCGCGGCAGATATTTTTCTGTATTACTCTATTGCAGTTTGGACAGCGCTGAATCAGCCCTGACTCTGGTCTAATTGAGAGGATATCTCCTTCAACTATGATATCAAATGCTCCTTCTTTACTTACCACTTTTTCTAGACGCATAATTTCCTTGGAAATTCCTATTTCTAGATCTGGAATTCGAGTTATAACCGTGGCTTCATTGATGTTAATAGCAGGCAATCCTTGGAATTTCTTCACATTTACATTTTCAAGTTTCACAGTGGCATCTTTAACTATTTCAGCTTCTGGAATCCAGCAGGTAAATGGTAACTTCGATGTTTCATCGGCAATAATACCAGTGATAACTATTTTCTTATTCTGCTTAACTAAGATCTCCTGCTGCTTCACCTCTAGTATCTTTCCTATTACCGTGATATTTCTATCCCCCTCCTTCACCTCAGCTAGTTTTTTAATCTGCTCAGAAACGGGTGAGAGCTGAGGCAAATGGTCTGGCATTATTTCCACCCTAGCACGCTCGCCAAAGTTAAGTTCCATATTTCCTTTGAATTCACGTATATAGGCATTTGAGATCTTCACCACATTGCCTCTCTTCAAATCAAAATCCCGCCAAGCGGTGAATCGCATTGCCCTGGTTTCATCACCGATCAAGCCATAGAAAATAGTTTTTTCCACAGCTCCAATTTTAACATTTTTACTCCCTATATCCAAAATCTTAACTATAACTTCCACATTTTTATCCGTCGACCTTAAATCCTTAAGCTTCTTAGCAATCACTTGCCTTGCAGTACCACCATATTTTCTAATTATAGTGCGCTTGGCTTCTTCTATTGGAACATTGTATTCAAAAAGGAGTATCTTTAAGTCCCCTAGGATTTTTTCTTCATCAACACTTCCCAACGCCCTTTTTATTTCTTCGAGATGGGGCGAGATATCTTCCATCTAAACCCTCCATGGAGAGCTATTCACTATACACAGTGGAGAAATAAAAAATCATCGGTGAGGGCACTTAAGCTACTGGTACTTTGCAGCGAAGTGAGTTTGTCTATGTCTATCAAAAGAAGAGTTCAGCAACGGAGAAGGAGTATCATATCTCGAGGAAATATACTATTTCATTTTCCAATGATTAACTGATGAGAATGGAATAATTCATTTCAAGAATATTTATAATATGAATATGAATAGTAGGGATTACTTCTACGCCCAAGCAATAGGTAAACGAGAAGATTCAGATAAAAGGGGAAAGAAATCAATGCAACTTTTGCTAGAATAGAATTTAAAATCAGCATTCTTATAAGGTCATAAGTTGATCTTCAAATCGAGGGATTTGAATGATTAAAAAAATTGACCACATAGGAGTGGCGGTCAAAAGCATAGATGAAGTTGCAAAGATATATATAGACATGGGCCTAGAGGTTAAAGGTGTTGAAGTTGTGGAGCAGCAAAAAGTAAGAGTTGCATTCATCCCAGTTGGCGAGAGCAATATAGAACTCCTAGAAGCAACTTCACCAGATAGTGCCATTGCAAAATTCATCGAGCAAAGAGGAGAGGGGGTGCAGCATATCGCATTAAGCGTGGATAATATAGAGTTGGAACTAGCGAGGCTCAAAGCAAAGGGTATGCGTTTAATAGATGAAACTCCTAGAATAGGCGCCCACGGTGCAAAGATTGCTTTCCTTCATCCAAAGAGCACGCGGGGGGTTTTAATTGAGCTATGCGAGAAAGCAATTTCTTAATCCATAATCCATAATCTAAATTCCAAATTCCGACGCTATTTATATGGCTTTATACCAACAGCTTCAGGATTTAGTGCTGGGCACTGAAGGGCACTGTGGAAGATTAGTGGAAGAGTATGAAATATGAAGGCCAAGATATTAAGCGCCGAGGGTGAGATTTGAACTCACGCGGTGCTATGCACCACCGGTTGACTTTGCTTATACACAAGCACTCAAGACCGGCGCCGTAGTCCACTTGGCTACCTCGGCTTTGCTTATTTTATATGATTCTACATAAATATATTGATATTTCATTGCATAGGCGAAAAAGCTTATTAACTTTCATTCAATAGCTGAATTCGAGGAGTTTTAATGGTCAGCGAGGATTTAATTAAAAGCACTGTGGTTAAGCTCTTGGAGCTCGGGGTGATAAAACTGCCTGAGGATGTGAAGAGAGCGCTTAAGCGTGCATATGAAGCTGAAGTTGAAGAGGTACCCAAGATGCAGCTTAAGTCGATTTTAGATAACATAGAACTCGCAGAGGCAACGAATACACCTATGTGTCAAGATACAGGTATTCCTATATTCTACATCAATCTCCCCCCTGGAATAGGCAGCATTGAAAAGGCAATCATAGATGGCGTGAGAGAGGCAACTAAAACAATTCCCTTGCGTCCCAATGCAGTGCATCCTCTAACTAGGAAGAATCCGGGGGATAACGTTGGGGAGAAGTTGCCTTATATAAACTACAAACTCTGGGATAGAAATTACTTAGAAATTACGGTGCTCCCAAAAGGAGCTGGCTCTGAGAATTGGAGCTCGCTGGGCATGCTAACCCCTGCTCAAGGGATAAAAGGTATTAAGGAGTTTGCGCTTAATGCAGTGGTTAAAGCAGGGAGCAATCCCTGTCCTCCAATCATAATTGGCATGGGAATAGGGGGTTCAGCGGATATAGCTATGAAACTTGCTAAGGAGGCGCTTCTCAGGCCGATTGATGTAAGGCATAGCGATAGACAAATCGCTGAACTTGAGGAGGAGCTTTTCAATGCCATAAATGAATTGGGCATAGGCCCTATGGGACTAGGTGGAAAGACCACGCTACTTGGGGTTAACATTGAATATGCCTACTGCCACACCGCTAGTCATCCTGTGGCGATCAACATTCAATGCTGGGCTGCAAGGAGGGCAAGTGCAAGGATATATCCAGATGGAGAGGTTGAATATTTAACTCACAAGGAGGGGAAACATGGAGCTAAAACTCCCGCTTGAGGAGAAAGCAGTTAGAAGTTTAAAGCTTGGCGATATCGTATATCTCAACGGGGAATTTTACACCGCTAGGGATGAAGCACATATACACGCACTCTCGGACTATGAAAAGGGTAAAAAGCCGCCTGTGGATTTTAAAGGCTCTGCAATTTTCCACTGCGGGCCTATTGTTAGGAAAGCTCGTGAGAAGTGGGAGCTCGTTGCCGCTGGGCCTACTACTAGTTCAAGGATGAATGCACTGGAGCCTAGGTTTATTGAAATTTTCAGGCCAAGTGCTATAATTGGCAAAGGAGGCATGAGCAGGCCAACGGTTGAAGCTATGCAGAGGTATGGATGTGTTTATCTGGCAATTACAGGGGGAGCTGCTGTACTTGCAGCGAGAGGCGTGAAGGAGGTGAAGGGCGTGCACTGGTTGGAGCTAGGCATGCCTGAGGCTCTCTGGATTTTAGAAGCGGAGCATTTTGGTCCTTTGATTGTTGCAATCGATAGCTACGGTAACAGTCTATATGAAAAGGTAAATAAAGCAGTGGAATTAAATCTCCCGAAGGTGAGGGAAAAACTGGGGCTGAAGTAACTATACTACTATACTACAGTAACTAACTACACTATCAATCCATATTCCTTCATCAATTCCTCGGTTCTTTTTTTACTAATTCTCCTCGCCCTTGAAATCCACTCCATATATGGCTTGCTGAGTTTATGGAGACACCTTGCTTTGCCCATCAATGCATCGAAATTATCGCGATCCAAGCTAAGTACTTTATCATACATTGCAAGCGCTTCTTCAAAACGCATTTGAGAAATATACATTGAGGCTTTCTGCAGATAGGGCTTGGGATCGCTGGGGTCTAATTTAATGCATTCATCGAAGCAAGCAATTGCTCTTGAAATTTCCCTAGCTTTTTGATGGAGTAAGCCTTTTTGATACCAAGCGATGTAGAGATTTGGATTCAAGCTTAAAATTTTATTGTATTCTTCAATGGCTCGAATTGGCAAGCCCTCGCTTTCATATAGCTCTGCTTTTTTCTTAAAGATCCAGATCCTTTGCTCCGCGGTTTTGCCTTGAGTGGTATAACTATCATCTTCGAGGTTTAATTCTTGGGTTTCAAGCAGTTTAAGCTCTTCCTCTGTAATTTCATCTACTCTCTCCTGAGCCTCAATGAAGCTTTGAAAGTATTTAAGGAGTTTTTCCTGTGCCTGCTCCTCTTTGTATATTCTATGAATAACATTGGCAACCTCATTAACTCCGGCTAGGATTTCCTGCATATTTATAACCTTGGCGAAGAACTGCTTCACCATTTCCCTGCTCTCCTCCAAGCTTAAACTCGTGGTAGAACCATAGGTGCCGAATAGGCTATCGCATGTATAACTATAGAAAAGCTTTCCCTCTCGAAGATGTTGTTTGAGTTTAGTGTTAAAATTTTTATCTCGAATTAGAAGCGGGCTTATGTCTATTAAATGGATTTCATTGAGCATTTCGATGAAAATAATGTTTATCAACAATATTATGCTTTTGATTTTATTTTCACTCTCCTCTTTCAAAAAAGCTAAGGAGTGCTATTCTAGAGAGAAAACCTATGTTTGAATCCATTTTAAGCATAATAGAGCTAAATTTATATGTAAAAACACTGCTTAATTCTCAAGAACATCTCAAGGATCTCTGGGTGAGAGGTGAGGTTTCAAATTTTACCCAACATAGCTCTGGACATTGCTATTTCACTTTAAAAGATGAAAGCAGCCAGATCGCTTGCACGATGTTCAAAACCTATAGCATTCTACTTAAATTCAAATTAGAAGATGGATTAAAAGTTTTAGCGCGCGGCAGCTTAGATCTCTACCTCCCTAAAGGGCAGTATCAGCTTAATATTTTATATGCAGTCCCAGATGGACTAGGAACACTGCACCTCGCTTATGAGCAGCTTAAGAAAAAACTTGAGAAAGAAGGCTTTTTCAGCAGCTCTAGAAAACGCGTGCTTCCAAGATTTCCTGAAAAAATTGGCATAGCAACTTCGCCTGATGGAGAAGCACTTCGCGATATGCTAGCGGTTATAAATAGGCGAAACCCTAATGTGGTTATTTACTTTGCATCCACAGTTGTTCAAGGAGAGGGAGCTGGAAAAAGTATTTCACACTCTATCGAATTGCTTAATTCAATTGAAGATATCGATGTAATCATCGTTGGTAGAGGAGGGGGTTCAATTGAAGACTTATGGGCTTTTAATGAAGAAAGAGTTGCAAGAGCTATATATAACTCAAGAGTGCCAGTTATCTCAGCTATTGGCCACGAAGGGGATTTTACCATCGCTGATTTAGTCGCTGATTTTAGAGCGTCAACCCCCAGCGCTGCAGCTGAAATAGCTGTGCCGGATAGAAAAATGCTGCTCAATGAAATCGCTGTGATCGAGCACAAGCTATATAGCACTATGGAAATGACGCTTTACAAGCTGCTGCAGCTGCTCCGAAAAGAAGTTGATAAACTCGATCCAAAGTACTTGCAATTGAATCATTTCTATCAAAAGCGAGATGAACTTCTAGCTAGGCTTCAATTTTTAATTGAATATCAAATCAAGAGGCAGAGCGAGAGAGTGCTTGCTTTCAATAATAATTTGCATGCTTTAAATCCACTTAAAATCCTAGAGCGAGGCTACTGCCTTGCATTGAGGGAGGGAACAATTATTAGGGCCCGCGGTGAGGTTAAATCTGGAGATCGCTTGAGAATCTTGGTGAGCGATGGAGAAATAATATGTCGAGTGGAGGAGGTAGCAAATGGCGTTTGAAATTCGGGAGTTAGAATTTGAAGAAGCGCTTAAAAGGCTCTCGGAAATCGTGAGGGAGCTTGAAAGCGGGGGCTTGAAGCTTGAGGAGGCTCTACATAAATTTGAAGAAGGCGTGGAGCTTGCCAACTTTTGCAGTAAAAAACTTAGCGAAGCAGAGCTAACCGTGAAACAGCTTGTGGAGCAAAAAGGCAAAGTGGAATTGCTGGACTGGAAGCCTTGAAGGGAGCCTTGAAGGGATAAAGCCCCTTGAAGAGGTAAAAGCTATTACTCTTAAAAGTTTAAATTAAAATATGCCGCGCAGAAAGAAGGATTTTTATTATTTTAAAGCAAAGGAAGAAGGCTATAGGTCAAGAGCTGCTTATAAGCTCAAGCGCATAAATGAGAGATTCAAGGTCATTAAAAAAGGCGATGTAGTGGTTGATCTAGGCGCTGCTCCAGGAGGCTGGCTTCAAGTCGCCAAGGAGATCTCAGGAGGCAGGGTGATAGGCGTTGATCTTCAAGCAATAGAGCCCATGGAGGGAGTTGAAACTATAAGAGGAGACCTTAGAGCTCAAGCAACCATTAATGGAATAATGCAGATCGTGGAAAAAGTAGATACAGTGCTTTGCGATGCCTCCCCTGATCTCTCCGGCATTTGGAGTCTTGACCACGCTAGATCGATTGATCTAGCGAATGCAGCTCTTGAAGCAGCTAAGAAGCTACTGCGCTTGGGGGGGAACTTCGTGGTCAAGGTTTTCCAAGGGGATATGTATGAGGATTTTTTAAACACTGTTAAAAAAAATTTCACACAAGTGAGAGCTTATAAATCCGAGGCATCGAGAAAGGAGAGCGCCGAGATATACATAGTGGCAAAGGGATTCAAAGCTTAATTTGAAAATATTACTTGATAAATTGAATCAGATTTACTCATTAGCAAAATACCAAGAATTGAGGTGGTTAAGACAATCATCACTGTTAATGGATAGAGGGAATAATTTAATCCTGAGGCAATAGCTAAGCTCGCTAGAATTATTGAAAATTCCCCCCTCGGGATACTTCCATATCCGATGAAAAGCGCTTGTTTTTTCTCAAATCGAAGTACACGTGCAGAGAAATATCCCGAGGCAATTTTAGAGCATACAATCGCTGGTATAAAAACTGCGGCTATTCCTATAATTCCTACAAAAGTTGAAATATCTATCATCATTCCAAAGGCAAAGAAGAACATGCAAGCGAATAAATCTCTAAGTGGCACAATTTTTTTCTCTATCCTCTCTACGTGTTTTGTTTCCGAGAAAGCCAATCCTAGGAAAAAAGCGCCTATTGCTTCAGACACTCCAATTCTCTGAGCAATTGCTGAGACCACAATCACTAGGCCAAAGAGAAATATTAAAAATAACTCATCAGACCTAATATCAATAATTCTATCCACAATATGATTATATTTCTTCGCCACTAGCAAGAAAATTAAACAAAATGCCACGGCTTTAAATATTGAGATTAAAACTAAAAATTTCTCTCCTCCTGCGATTGCAATTCCAGAGATAAAAGCAAGAAAAATTGCTATGAAGATATCTTCAAAAACCATAATTGCTAAAATAATATCAGTCTCAGGATAAATTATCCTCTTAAGATCGATAAGTGCCTTTGTCACAATACCTGAGCTACTCATATAAACTATACCCCCGAGGAATAAAGACTCAAGCAATGTGAAATTAAGCAACAAGCCTAAGATCAAGCCAAATGTAAAATTGATGGCTAGATCCAATAATCCAGCAATTTTCAAAGATTTTTTAGCGCCTAATAGTCTTTTCAATGAGAACTCAAGTCCCAAGAAAAGCAAGAGCACTATAACACCAATTTCAGCTATGAAAATTATTATTTCAGAACTCGATATGATTTTCAATCCATATGGACCAAAAAGCATTCCCACGAGGATAAAAGCTGGCACTACAGATTGCCTAGCATAATAAGCAATATATCCACCTATCGCGATGATTAAAAATGCAAGGCCAATTTCTAAAATATCAACCAATTACATCTCACTCGCCCAAAATTTCTTTTTCAAACTTAAGATGCTGCTCTCGAGTGCCAATAGTAACCAAGGTATCTCCCTCTAGCAAAAGCGTTGAATAGGGATCTGGACTTGGAATGGTTTCCCTCCCTCTGAGTATTGCAATTATAGAAACACCTGTTCTCTTCCTTATTTGCTTCTCAGCAATGGTGTGGCCAATACATTGATGCTTTTTCTCAAGCTTATACCACTCTATCTGAAGTCCCTTTAACTGGGTAATTAACTCTTCACAAGGAATGGGTCTAAAGAACGCTCCCTCAAGTATTGCTCCCACTTTTCTAGCTTCTTCATCGCTAAAGGTTATTACAGAAGTAGGCTCTATAGAACGCTTTTCGTGGAAATAGACTTCCCTATTACCATTGAGATAAATCAAAATCACAACCCTGTCGCCCCTCTCTGTCTCCACTATATATTTACTCCCTACTCCTGGCAAATGAGCTTCTTGAATTACCGTCATTAAAATCCACTCAATCTCTAATTTCTAATTATGAAGCATGGTGAATATTAGCTTTTAGTTTATTTTTTGTTATGTTTTAATGGTAACTTTTATGTGTGAAAAATTGTTTATTTATTTGTTGGTGGAGGGATGTTTGAATGTCTGAAGTGC
>JAWCMA010000011.1:0-40607 GCA_038850285.1 Methanocellales archaeon
ATGACAGCTTCAGTTGAGGAATTGCTTAAGGTGGAAAAAATAGGTCGAAAAACGGCTAAAAAAATAAGGGAAGTGGCAAGTAGTAAATATGAATAGAAAATTCATAGAAATTAGAAGTTAGAAATAAATAAATAGAGTTTATTTTATTCTTTATCTTATTTCATTCAGCCATGGATATAGATCCCTTAGCCTCTTCACTGATTTCTCTATCTCTTGAGTTGGATATTCATAGGGCGGGAGCTTGCCTTCAAAGTAGTCTTCATATGCCTTCATATCAAAGTGTCCGTGTCCGCAGAGCAAGAAGAAGATTGTTTTCCCCTCGCCTGTTTGCCTGCATTTGATTGCTTCATCCACCACTGCTTTAATGGAATGCGCGGGTTCAGGGGCGGATATTATTCCCTCTGTTCTAGCGAAGAGTACAGCTGCGTCGAAGACTTCCAGTTGATTGTATGCCTTAGCTTGAACAATGCCTTCTTTAACAAGCAGGCAGAGAGTGGGAGCATCTCCATGATATCGCAGTCCGCCAGCGTGTATTGGAGCTGGGATGAAGTCGTGGCCCAGTGTATACATCTTCATAAGTGGGGTTAGTCTAGCGGTATCGCCGTGGTCATAGGTATAAATTCCCTTGGTTAGAGTTGGACAAGCTGTTGGCTCAGTGGCGAGGAATTGAATATCCTTCTTAGCTTTTCCCGAGACTTTGTCGTAGTAAAATGGCCAGAAGGTGCCTGAGAAGCTGCTTCCACCGCCCACGCAGCCAACTATTAAATCTGGATAGTCATCTACTAGGGCGAATTGCCTTTGGGCTTCTAAGCCGATTACTGTTTGATGGAGTAAAACGTGGTTTAATACACTGCCTAGGGTATATTTGGTTGCTTCGTGGGTAACAGCATCCTCCACAGCTTCACTTATCGCTATACCTAGGGAGCCTGGATTATCTGGGTCTTCTTTCAATATTCTTTTGCCAAACTGGGTTTTATCACTCGGGCTTGGACTTACATTTGCTCCCCAAGCTTCCATGAGCATTCTTCTATAGGGCTTTTGATAGTAGCTTGCCTTGACCATATATACGGTTGACTGCAATCCAAACATATTGCAGCCGAAGGCAAGGGCTGAGCCCCACTGTCCAGCACCTGTTTCAGTTGTAAGCCGCTTTATGCCTTCCTTCATATTGTAATATGCCTGTGCAACCGCTGTATTCGGCTTGTGGCTTCCAGGCGGGCTTACACCTTCATATTTATAGTAAATTTTGGCAGGTGTTCTAAGTGCTTTTTCCAAATTAATAGCTCTATAAAGTGGAGTTGGGCGCCACAGGCGATAGACTAAGCGCACTTCCTCTGGTATGGGTATCCATCGCTCCTGTGAGACTTCTTGCTTTATTAGCTCTTTGGCGAATACTCGCTCTAGGTCTTGAGGTTTTATGGGCTCTTTGGTAACTGGATTCACCGGCGGGGGAAGTGGCTTTGGTAGATCGGGCAAGATGTTGTACCAGTTTTTGGGTATATCCTCTTCATCAAGTAGAATCTTGTTTTTCATATCTGCACCTCTAAACGATCGTTTTTAGACATTAATGTATTTTATTGGTTATTTGATAAATCGCAAGCTATTTATACTTAACGAAAATCATCTGCTCGGGAAAATATCTTTTCTCAAATTTCGCATTCGAATCAAAGGCATTGCCAAGTGCCTTCTAGCGCTAGGCGGTACCTCATATAGCCCTAGAGCTAGGTCTCTTTTTATTTTAATTTTTTCCGCCTCTCGAGCAGTGGTTTTGCAGCGCTTGCAGCGATATCCCTGTGCTTTACCTGCTGATTTCATTCGCTTCCCACATATCCCGCATTTTGGATTGTGCACTTCATAAACCTTGGCGAGTTTTAAAATTTCAATTTTCTCTAGATTTAAAGTCCAGTTTTTAATGCTTCCATATACAGAAATTTCATCCCCAGTGCATAGCTTTCTTATGATATCGCGAAATTGACGGGTTGGCTGATAAGCTGCGCAATCAATTTCATACTCGCCCTTCGCTATTGAAAAGATCACGTGCCCTCCTTCAATGGTTCTGGGCTCCTTTGAAACTATGCCTGTAAGTTTGTAGGAGCGCCAGTTTCTAGCTTCCCTAATTTCAGCTTCAATTATATGCATATCTGTACCTTGATTTGTTCTATATAGCACTGAGCGCTCCACAGGCTCGCATTTGATCATTGAAAAAGCTCTTTTAATCGCCTTGATATCATCGCCTCTTATTCCGAAGAGCACTGGGTCTGGAGAATGCGGAGCGAAGACTATGAGCTCATTTTTTAGATCAACGGTATCCCAAGTAAGGGGATATGTGGCTGCATCTGCTTCCAAGACGCTTGCTCGATCGATGAAGCGCTTTGTACCAGTTCTAGCCTTCTCTCGATAGGCTATGAGTTCATAGGTACATGGATCAAGCTCAATTGAAGCAGCAGCTAGAGCGCCTATTAACCCCCTTTGATTTTTATATCCCTTGGCTTTAATCTCATATTTAGCTATTAAAGCTCGAGCTTCTTTTATGGTGAGCACATCTCTAACTGCGCGCATTGCAAAAGCTCGAAGTTCCGCTGGAGGTTCGCCTTTTAATAGCACAGCTCCGGGATTTGTCTTGGGGTCTTGAAAGTGCGCTAGTTCTTCGATTGTTGCAAGCGTGGTTTCCCAGATCTTGGTTATTTCTTTCTCCTCGCTAACGTTTAACTTCAGTGCTACTGCAGCATTTCCCCGGGTTTTATATTTTATCGTTGGATTTAATCTCACCAAGCGCGGGAGGTCTGCTAAGCTGTAGTTTTTAAGTTTTTCAATGAGTATTGCTAGTAAATAAGTGGTGCACATTCCTTCAATCGAATCTGTATCATCTATGCCAATTGTTATCATTTTATGAAAAATAGGAGACAGGGTTATAAAAATTAATGGCCTCTGCATAATATTGTCAGGATTTTAAGAAGGTCTGAAGAGCAACTAGAATTGGTATTTGTAAGTATATCAATAAGTTATCAATAACTATCTAACTATCTCTCTTAAACTCTTGAAATGATATATTGAAGCATGGATTTCTTTGCACAATAGCCATTGAATTTGCAGAGATGGCTATTTTTAGCGAGGTATTTACAGGTGCCGCATATCGCAGTGCCAAGGTTTTTGGTCGATCTCATCTTATCATTATAATACTCAACATAATATTTATATTTTTTGATGTTTTTAACAAATTATTAACATTTTTTTTAAATTTTTTTTAATTTTGTCGCCAAATTTTTTGTTCAATTTTTTACGAACGTTCGTATTTATGCGAACAAAATTTATATAGTTTGCGCCAGTCAAGTGATCCAAAAAAACAAATTATTCCTCTCCCGTGCCTCGCTTTTCATATTCCCCAGGCTTTCGAGAACCGAAAATCTTATGGCCTTTTTTAATCACCAAAAAACGCAGCGCCTTAGCATACTCAGGAGATATCTCTTCGCGCTGCTCAAAGAAATTTATTATTTCAATTGCTTCATCCTCGCTGGAGCAGCGCTGAAGGTGATCTGTAACCTTAGGAATCCAAATGCAATGCTCACTGAAATCACCTTCCAGTTCGCGAGCCAGAGCTGGGAAGTCCTTTTTTAAATCAATTGCTTTTTTCATTCAAAAGATCATTGTTTGCGCTTAGATATAAATTCATAGCTTGCTAAAATCAAAATGATCAAAAAACAGCCGAGTAAAAACCACAAGCTTGCGTGACCCCAGATATCTTGAGCCAGTGGAATACTATCCGCAAAACCCTTGGCTGCACTTTCCCTCGCAGGAGCGAGGGCAATAGGTTGGGTGCTTTGAATCAAAAACTCAATAGCGCTAGCTGAAACAAAAGCAAAAAATAGAAGCGCTATGTACTTCTTCAAAATACCGAGCACATCTGAGGAGTTAGTTTTCTCAGGCACAAGTACAATCAGCTTTTGCCTGGGTGTATAAATTTTTACCTCCCTCCCCTTCTCGCTATATTTCACTCTATCGATTTTAATCAGCCCAATGCTCATCAAATTATCTATATTATACTGCACCGTGGTTATTGGTAAATTAAGCAACTCAGAAATCTGAGAAGTGGAAAGCGGAGATTCTGCAAGGAGCTCTAAGATTTTCATCGCTGTTTCATTAGAAATAACTTGAGTAAGCTTCTTGGATTGCTCTCCAAGAGGCAAAATCAAAAGTTTTTTAAACTCCTCTTGGCCTTCATTGCTTTCCGCATCGCTTTCCATAATATATAATAAGAAAGACTATATTAATACCCTTTCTATAACTTCGAATGAAATCGCAGTTAATACCCAGCTGCACCCGCTTCCTTCGCTGCCTCAGCCATCTTGAACTCAGGCTCGATCTCTGACTTAGTGATTTCAACCCTCCTCAGGGGATAAATCATCTTAGCTTCTTTGTAGATATCCGAAGCCACTTTTCCAAGTATTAGTTCTTGAATGAATTGATCTAGGGTTAAAAGCTTAGCTCTATCTAAAACAACGCGCTCCATAACCTTGCGAATGGCTTCGATCTGCGGGTGATGTGCCCTCTTCGTGGTAAAGCAAGAGGATTTAACCCTTATTTTCTTACCATCCAACGTGGTTGCAGCCACATTTGAATCTATCTTCGAAGTCCTGCGCTTGACCAAAGAGCGCATGTAATCGCGAGTTAACTCATGTCCAATGAAAGAGGTATTGCAGTTTTCCCCCGCTATACTATCTATCCTGAACATCATTTTAATATTCTGCTTCGACCAGTCATTTACCAACTCGCCAAGTGTGGTTTCAATCACCCTCCCTATGAGCTTGCTGGGGTCATCGCTTGGCGTTGTACCAATGTTCGCTCTACCAAATAGCTCTGGTGCTAGAACATTGTACCACTGCTTGGCTTTCCAACCCTCTACTTTTTTCACAGCACGCGCCAAGTAATTTCCCTCGGATAAACTTATGGATAAACTTATGGAATATAGCCTCTTGCTATATATAACTATTCATCCTATCCTCGGTGCTGTTAATATAGACAATTTGAGGAGGATAGGGACAAGCCATCATACTTTTCCTATTATCTGACTTCCCAACTGAGATTATGGTTTAAGGTTTGGGTTTGAGTTATATCCCCTTATTATATTTGGGTTTAGAAATTGCATTTGCCTCCGATATCACAGAATGACCTTATCTCTAGCTCTTACCCATAATATAAAAAGCGCTGGAGATTCCAAACTTTAGAGTTGTTATAGAAACTTGAATACCTCAGGGAGCTCGCCCACTATAGATCTGAATTTCCCAGGCCAGTTATTAATATCAAAGCCCTTCTGTGCTAGAAACACTGCAGCCCAGCGCTCTAAACCAATTCCAGAGCACCCGCTCCACAGTTCCTTTCCACTTTGCAGCTTCACATTAAAACCCTTGGGATATTTATCGCCATTAACGCTGAGATTTTGAAATTCCAGATAGCTTGCCTTATAGGGTAAATAGCCTTCGTAATCAATTGTTCCCACTTCTTTCTTCTCAGCCACGCCAGTCAAGCCCTCCTGCGCCATAAACCAAGGAGTGACCCAAGCAGTGCGCCATTCCAGATCTAAAATTTCATTGAAAATATATTTATAGCGCAGCTGCATCTCTTTTGCATGCTCCACAACCTGCTCCGGCGTGCCTATGAATAGCAATTCAATTCTATGAAATTCATCCAAGCGCTCTATCCCATGTATTCCTCCACTTTCATAGCGATGCGAAGTCCCAGAGCGATCGAAGACCTTCACCGGGAAAATTCCATCTGGCAAGGTAGCACCCTGCAGGAATACCCAGAATGGGGGGCACTGGGCAAAGCACATTCCACCAATTGGTAAATCGAGTTTTTCCTTAATTTTATCCAGCGGCAATTCATTTGTAACCTTATAGTAATCCACAACCTCTTCCCAGAACTCCGGGTCTCGAGTTTTCGGCGGGCAGATGAAATATGGCTCAAAACCGCCTTGATATAATCCCTTCAAGTGTCCAGATCGCTTCCATACCTCCCAAGTCACTAATTTCGGGAAGATCATTTCAATATAGCCAAGCGGTTCCAGGATCTCTTTTTCAACGATTCGCTCAAAGGCTCGGAATAGCTTAGTTATCTGCGGGCCATAAATCCACTGCCCTCTGCTCGAGCCTCGCTTGATCCAGAAGCGCTTGATCATTTCCTCAGTGGGATCGCTATTGTAGAAATGCTGCTTTTTACCGCTATCCCACATCAGCTCCCAATGCTCGCCCTTGCCGCCATATAGCTGAGCAACAATTTTTTCCTCTAGCAAGGTAATTATTCTATCGGGCACTCGATTCTCAAGCTCAGCTTCTCCAACGCTTAGCGAGAGTAAAATTTTTCCATCGCTATACTTCATTTCCTTGATGAATGGAATTTTGAGTTCTTTCAAAGGCTGCTCTGCTTTAACTTCAATATTAAAAGCCTCAACCTCTATGCCTCTTATTCCAATGCGATATTTTTGCCCCAGCAGCGCTGCAAGCGGCTTTCTAAGTCTAAGGATGGCATCGTGCGCCCTTACATATCTCCCTGAAATAATTTCAAGTTCAAGTTTTTTCCCGCTTAAATTAAAGCTTGCCACTGCTGCTCCCTTTCCCTTGGGAGCGCCCTTCTGCAGTAGATTTTGTTTGGCATCTTCAATCAATGCCTCTATCTCCATTTTAGCTTGATCCGCATCTCCACTTAACTTATAGTTTGCTTTGAGATAGAATTTCATTTCAACTTGCTCTTGCATGCTTCCACCAAGCTCTCGGCAATCTTCAAATTCATTATGTAGTCATCGATGGTTGAAATCAAGGTGCCAATTTCACCCACTTCTATCTCTGTGATGATATAATCTTTGCTCACACTCAAGTGCATATTAGGTAAATTATCTGGTTCAACTGATTTTGCAATAATTGGAGAAACATTTGGAATTATGAGTTTGCAATAGCACCTCAAGTTTTAACCTTTTTCTCCTCAATTTTAACTTCAATTTTCAGCTGCTTTGCTACAATTTCTTCAACTGCTTGGATAAATATATTTTCCATTCCCTTTGGTATCGAAGCCCCGGAGGCAATGCTATGCCCGCCACCTGTTCCCTGAGCTCTCTCCGCTGCTATCCTGAGCGCTGCTCCAAGGTCTAAGCCATTTTCAACCAACTTTCTACTGCCACGCGCTGAGACCTTGATCTTGCCTGCTTCCTCGGATAGCACAAGCAGGGGTAGCTCAGGCGAGATATATCGCATTATGCAGCTGGATACCGAGCTTGTTACAGCTGCATCTTTAATTTGAACATATTGAATTGCCTTAAGCTGCTTAACCTTCCCCTCAATGGCCTTTAATTCCGCTATTACTCTTCTTTGATATTCATGGTAATATTTCTTAGCCTCCTCCAGCTGCGTTTTATCTCTCAAGCATAGAGATAGCGCGAGGCCTGTTTTCCCAAGCTTTCCACAGGCATTCAAAAGATTTGCAAAACCTAGGGCTTGAGGATATACCTCTTTATTCAAGAGATAGGCTTCCCCAATTAGCTCTGCTAGAGCCTCGGCGCTGCTGCGCTTCATAGCTTTGAGCATAACCGCGCTGAGAAAGCGCCTTTTTTCCTCCTCATTTAGATCGCTATAGCTAGTCTGAGGCTTTAGTTTGATTTTCTTGAGAAATTCTTCTATTTTCTGCGCATCACCAGTTATCTCGAGATATGGCTCAAAATTATATTCCAATATCTCCCCAAGGGTACAAGTTTCAGTGCCGCCGCAATAGGCATATAAAAAGTCTCTTTTAATTGAAACCACCCCTTTTCGCAGTGCTTCTTCAAGGACCTCTCTATTTGCACCTATCATTTGCTGCTTGTCACCCACGATGCCTGCAATCGCTAAACCTGAGAGGTCAATATTTGCAGAATCAATCTGCCTAGCTATCGCATAAGCAGTACCGCTAGCAGATAATTCAAAAGCACCATCTATGCCAGCTAAATGGGGATTCACTTGTAAATGTCCTGCATTCTCCACCACGGGTTTATGGTGATCTACTATTACAGCGCTCTTTAAATGCGAAAGCAGCTTGGTCTGCCCGCTGCCCATATCGCAGAAAATAACATTAACATTTCCCTCTATGTCCTTAACTGCTTCTTCATCAAGTTTGCTTAAAAAAGTTGCTTGAAATGGGATTTTCTTTCTAAGCAGAGAGAGGCAGATTATACCTGCAGCTGTAATGCCATCTGCATCATGATGCGAGAATACTCTTGCAAAATCAAAGCTCTTAATTTTCTCAGCAGCAGTTTTAGCAAGTGCATCAAGCCTCTCAAGCATTTTCTGCCTCATTATTTAGCTGCCATTAGCTCGGCTATCTCAGGTCGATACTCCCAGTCAGCTGGCAGTACTCCTTCCTCGCGATAGTAATTAACAAGTCTTCTTATCTTAGACTCAGTATTTTGAAGCGATCTTTTATTATGCAAGTCCTTTGGAGAATTAGCTAAATGCGCTTTTAATCTAAGTGCCTTTTTAATTAGATTTTGAAGATCCTCAGGAATCTCAGGAGCTATTTTATTTTCCCTCAGGATTTGAGTGATTTTTTTACCAGTGGCAACTTCTACATCTGGCACGCCATATTTATCTCGCAGTACAATGCCAATCTTACTCGAAGATAAACCTTGAGTTCGCAGTTTAACAGCGAGTTTTTCAATCTCTTTAGGCGAAATCATAAGCCACTCTGGGGGGGTCTTTCGATTCACACGAGAGGACTTCGAAGATCCCCTTCGCCTAGTATGCATCTTAGCCAAATTAATTCCTCCGAATAAATCTCTTAAATATTAGCCTTTATGATAAAAATCTTTTGCTAGCTGCTAATGCTAATCGCTTCCTCTCACTTAAGCGGTGTAATTATATATTTACACATTCTATCGCCTTTTGCTAAACACATAGCTCGAATCAAAGTGACATTTCCAAGTACTTTAACAATTGTTTTAGCATCCACTTCGCAAACTATATCTTCATTTTGCTTGGCTAAATCCCAAAATACACAGTTGCGCTTTATAAGCGCATAGCTGCCATCTTCCTCCTTAGAATATGAAGCATAGCAGCCGAATTCAGTTAAATAAGCTGCAAATGCCTTTATCCTTTCCTCAAGAAAGCCCTCTTTAGGTTTGAAGTGCTTAACTATTTCATCAGATACCTCTTCCAATATAGCCTTAGCATATTCTTTACCACTGCGCTCGATAATCTTTGTCAAGAGTAATGAAGCCATTAAGGAGTATCGCTTCACAAAGGAATCCCTAGCTTTATCGGTAAGTGAATATATCTTCTTTGGCCTGCCCATACCAATTTGCTTAAAGGTAAAGGTGACCAAGCCTTCTTTTTCCATGAAATCAAGATGCCGGCGGATGGCAAATTCTCTTATCCCAAGTTGCTTTGAAAGCTGTATTGTACTCATATCCTCGAAAAGCAGGTACTCCAATATTTTTTTCTTAGTATTAATCATATATTTATTAAAAGTTTTAATTTCAACAGCATTGGGCGTTTCAAATCCCCCCACTTTAAACACTAAATGTTATTCTAAAATATAAATTTATTGAAAAGAGAAAAGATGTAATGGCTGTTTGCTCTGAATAATGCTGTAATTGTAACCATAGTTGAAACTAATCATAATTTTCGCATCCAACAATTATAATAACGCTATCCTCGAATCAAGTTGGACATCATCAACCATTACAAAAGATAAAGATAATAATATTAAGATAAACAAAAGATAAAAGATAAATATAAATTCCTCTCCAACGAACAATTTTTTGATGGGCAGAATAGATCAGCAGCGGTGGGAAATGCTCTTGAAAAAAGAATATGATCGCTGCCAGAAATGCAGTCGAGAGCTAAAAAATTTAGATAAAGAGAGAAATGGTTTCAGTGTATATTGCGATGCCTGCGACTTAGGCTACTATGTGGGAAGAGTCATGGATGTTTATTATGAGAGATTTTATACCTATAGAGAAGTCTGTGCAATTTGCAGCAAAGAGATCTTGAAAGAACAAGCAACCATGCATTTTTTAGAAAGCATAGTTGATTTTAAATACAACGTTTATGCTTTAGGTGTATGTGAAAATTGCAAGCAAAGTCAATTTTATAAGAAACTCGAAAAAGTTTTTTTAGACGAAGACATAAAGGCAAAGCTTATCTTCCAAGCACGGCAGATCTTTGCCAAACTTAAAAGCAGTAAAAAATTCAAGCGCTTGCCCCATGAAACTTTAGTTGAAATCTCGCTAAAGCTAGCTTGCGATGAAAATGGCTGCATTGCTCCATTTGAACCCAAAATGAGCTATTTAACTCAAGCTCGGAAAATAATTGGTATAAGGCAGCGGATGACGCCAGTTGAATACACTGAGGCTCAAATGATGATCCTGGCGAGGAGAAATGAAGAATTAAGCGTACATAGCTTTAAAATCGAGTCACTAGCCAAGGAAATTTTAAGCAAATTAAAACCAATTGGCCATAATCCAGCTGTGCTATCCGCAGCCGCTATATACCTCTCCTCAGAGGGCTTACTTTCTCAGAGAGAAATCGAAAAAGCGCTTAACATCTCTCAAGTTAGCATTTCTAATATAAGTAGAAAAATGAAAGCAGAGCTCAAGCTAGAGAGAGGCGGAGGGGGGTAAAGCTTAAAAACATCTGCGATATAATGTTAAGCCAAGCACATGCAAAATAAGCAAATCGAAAAGCTATATTCCTTCGTCAGTGAGAACCTCTATTTCAACATCCCAGATATCCAAGTTGAGGAAAAAGGATATAACTCAACTCTGCTTTTAAGCCTCATCACAGCACTCACAGGGGGTAAGGAGTTAATAGTAGGCGAGCCAGGACTGGGCAAAACCACGAGTGCAGAGTACATTTCCTGCTTGATCTATCAGCTCCCACTTGATATCATTTGGGATTCTGAAGTAGAGGGACACCCGGAGCAAACTGAGGAGAAAATTAAAGGCAGACCAGACCTAGGTGAGTTAAATATAGGTAGAGAAGAAGTTATTTGGTCTAATTTCACTCAGCTTCAGCCTAAAATAGTTGACGAGATCAACCGCCTCCCCCCTTCGAAGCAAAGCATTATATTAAAGGGCTGCGACACAGGAATATGGCGATACCTCGACGAGCTGCTGGTGAATGAAGAATATTGCTTATTCGCCACCGCTAACTATTCAGATAGAGGAACAACTGAGCTTTTACCCCCTTTGCTTGACCGCTTCGACGTTGAAGTTGAATCTAAGCACCCTGGTGCAATTTTTTCCTCTGAAATAAATGGAAGGAAGAAAGAAGTAGAGAGAATTATAAGAGACATACAGCTCACTAAGGAGATAAATAAAGTTCTCAAAAGCAAAGTGGGATATGAGGAGAAAATCAAGAAAGTAAGAGAGCTATCAAAGCTATATGCTGCGAAGCTGGAGAAAGAATTCGGGATTGCAACTCCAAGCTATGAAGATAGAGAGAAAATTAGAAGGGAAATTAAAAGCATAGAGCTAAGCGAAGATGCAGCTGCCTTTCTGCTAACCCTCATTGCTGAACTCAGCTTCTGCTATGTTTACGGGCAGAAGAGAACTGCACAGAGCTGTGAAGAAGGCTGCCATTACATTGGATATCTCTGCCATGCGATTGAAAACTGCGCTTCCAATAGAATACCTAGGTCCATAAAGGAATACTCCCGAGCCTTAACTTGGTTTTTAGCTGGGAAAGAGGTAAGCATTGAGCATCTCCGCGAGATTGCACCCTATGCACTTGCTCATAGAATTCGCTGGAGCGATGCTTTTCTCTCGAAATATAAAAAGGAATTAAGAAAGGATCCAGCTGATATATTCCTTGCAAAAAAAGCTGTAACAGAAGTCTTCAATCGCTATGCTGAGCAGAAGAATGAAATAAAGAGCGCGCTTAAAACCGCTTACTATGTCGCTGAGGGCAAAGCAGGGGTTGAGGCACTTGTAGAGGGGGATCACCCGATTTATAAGGAAATTAAGAAATATGTGGTAAAGAATGAGTATGAGTATACTTAAAAAATTCAAAGACTTCAGCCCTAGTGGAAGGGAGATACCCAAGCGCTTAGATAAATTGGAAGAAGTCATTGATGACTATGAAAGATGGCTTGCCGAAGTTGAACTATGCTATATATACGATATATTCAAAATCCCTAAGCCCCGGAGCCATAGCGCGAGGGATATCCATAGATTTTCCAAATATCCCTATGAAGTTAAAGATAGAGAATTCACCCACTCAGGGGTATTTCTCTCACTGCTAGTGAATGAATCAGAGGATAGTGAATTTGAACTTGAACTCGAGGAAAGGATAAACTACATGGGCAAGGAAAATCGTAAAAAGATCACAATCAAAGGCGATGTCGGTAGCTACCTAGGTTATTATATGCAGGGAGGGGAGATAATTGTTCAAGGCAGCGCGGGAAGTAGAGCTGGAAGCTGCATGAATGGAGGTAGAATAATAATAAAAGGAGAAGCAGGGGACTGGCTCGGGGAGAGCATGCAAAATGGAGAAATAATCGTGGAGGGCAGCGCTGGAGCAGGCGTGGGCTTTAACATGGCGGGCGGGAGAATTATTATAAAGGGAGATACCTCTCATTCCCTAGGCTATGGTATGAGAGCGGGGGAAATAATCATCGAGGGAAACGCAGGTCCTGGCACTGGGGGCAATATGCTAGGTGGAGAGATCTGGGTTAAAGGCAAGATAGAAAGCCTTGGTGCAGCTAAAGCTGGAAGAATATACGAGGGAAAGGAGAAGATAAAAATCTATGGATAACTGGCCGAGTATAGTTAGAGAGCAAGTTGAGCAGCTTAATTATCAAAGAATAATAGATGAGCTCTGGCCAGAGCTGAGGAAAAAACACCTTTATCCAGCTATTCCCAAGCCAAAGGTTGCATTTCTACCTAAGCACTCTGCGCTTCAAATGAAGGACAAGCAAATTAAGGTCAGCAAGGATTTCTGCACCAAACTAGCTGAGAAGATGGAACTAGCTCAAGTTTTAGAAGCCCTGCTTGATCACGAACTCGCACATCATAGCTTCTGCCCCTTTGACTTAACCACGCATTTATTAATCTATGCCTCAGCAAAAGAAGTACTTGGGAACCACGAGAAAGCAGCTAAAGCCGCAGATTGCTTCATGGATATAGCAGCGAATACCTACTGCGTTATGCAAATGGAAACAGCCATACCTGAGCTCTATAGAAATATGGAGAAATCAGAGCTTGAAAGAGCAATTTGCTCTCTCTATCAAGAGCTCTGGAGAATAGACCTAGGAGTGGAAGAACATATTATTACTAAGAAACTTGCTTCAGTGAATTATACCAATAAAGCCATGTGGGAAGCGGAGAGCAAGCGATTTGCAAGATATATAAGAGAACTCCTCCACTTCGATGCAAATCCCATGCTAGCCCATGGTTTTGAGAGATACTCAAAAGCAGAAATTGAAAGCAGCCTTCGCGATTTTGCTAAGCGAATTGAAGATCCCAAGAAATTCGGGGAGATAGTTAGAGATCTGCAGAATTTAATGGTAGATGCTGAAGCTGAAAAGCAAGCTGAGGAAAACGGATCAAAGATACCTTTATATTATAAATATATCGAGAAAAAAACACTTATGGGGCGAGGTATAGGCAGTTTGATTGATGCAAATGTGCTATTCTATCAAAAACTAGCTGAAAACTATATCATTCCAGTGCAAAAATTGCCCCTAGAGAAAGACGGCTCGCTCTATCCTTATTCCCTCTCGGAGTGGGAAGTTGAAAGGCCGATTCAAGATATAAACTACTGGGGATCCTTCGGCAAGCTTTTGCCTGGGATCACGAAGCTATGGAGAAAAGCAGAGGGCGAGACTCACGGTTCTCTGGGGGGCATACCTGATTGCTTGATAGTAATTGACTCCTCAGGCAGCATGACAAATCCAAGGGAAACCCTTTCCCACGCGGTATTAGGCAGCTTCTGCGCTGCCAATGCCTATCTCGAGAATAGAGCTAGAATAGCGGTTTATAACTACAGCGATGCCTTTGGTGGAAATGATATAATTTTAGATTACACTAGAGATAGAAAGCAGATTTATGAAACCCTCTGTAAGTACTTCGGAGGAGGCACTGCTATTAATTTGAATAAAATTGAAGCACTCAGGAATAAAGCTAATAAACCTGATATCTTTATGATAAGTGATATCGCAATTACCAATTTACCGAGCGTTATAGAGTATTTCTCAAGAATTGAAAATAGAACCACACTTGTCTACCTAGGCTTGAATGTTTATGCGGAAGAGCTAATTGAAAAAATTGGCTTGAAAGAAAACATAAGTTTATTCAATGTTGAGAAAAGCGAGGATATACCCAAAATCGTGCTAGGCAAAGTTGAGAGCTATATAACTAAGATAGCCAAGCTTCCAGAAATAACTAGAAAAGACTTCTACGAGCAGCTTGATAGAGAAATCACCGATGCTTGGAAGACTTAGTTCTTATATTAGTTTCAAAACTGCCAATAATTTAAGCCGCTTTTTGAACCAAGGTGCAAGCATGCTGACTTAAACCAATTGTTTTCCACCATTCATCCATGATCACTGACATTGCGAACATTGCTGGTGTGCCCGATAATGCTATTGTTCTGTAGTTGGGAGGCTTGTTTGATTGGTTTTTTGGGTTTTGTTTGGTGTGTTTGTTTTGGTGTCTTGGTCTGTGGGGGATAATTTTTTTTATTGGGAAGGTGTGATTTAGTGATGGGGTAAGCTAACCTGGCTTGCTCTTGAGGTGGTTGTTGGTCGCGGCTTTGCCCCTTTTTGGGGCTTACAATGTGTTGTATCCTAGTCTGAGTGCATTGTAGGCTGCGACTTTCAACTGCACTTCTTTTTTCTGACACTGGCGCTTCTTGGATAGCAGTGTTTCGCTGAATCTGCGTTTTATGCTGCGAATCATTGCCTCCATGATTGCTCGTGGATTGTAGTGGCGCTTCCACTTGGGCTTATTCTGATAGTGGTTTTGGATCATTTGTTTCCAAGCTGGGCAGCCTCTTGCTCTAGTGTTGAGCTGGATGTTTTTCTTGGGTTTGAGATAGGGTGTGCCTCCATTGTCAGCTACGTATTGGGCATTTCGTCTTGAGAGCAATCCTGGATCTGTGGCAATGTTTCCCAGTTCCATGATGGGTGGTCTTTTCTTCAGAACTTTGATGAAGAGTGGTGCTTCATTGGCATAGCCATGGCTAACGAGGATTGAGCCAAACATTTGCAGATCTAGGTCAGCAAATCCCTCTAATTTGAGGAATTCTCTCCGAGTAGTGCGCTTTTTAATTCGGATGCTATACCAGAGTGCTCGATTGATGGTTGCAAAACCAGTACCATCGATGGCTCTACGCTTCCTCGGTCTTCCGCGGTTCTTTTTTTCCTTTCAACACCCACTGTATAGAGATTTCCTATTAGGCTGTCGAGGTATTTGGCTGGTAATTTTGCCATGTAGTCGTTCATTGTGTTGTAGTGTGGTAGTTCTTTAATGCCTGCTAGCCTTCGGAGACTGCGATCACTTTTCAAAAGCGAATAAAGCTCTCGATAGGATTTCTTCAAGATCACTTTGAGCAAGAGACACATTATCACTGAGATATAGTCAGCTGGTTTTCGACCGCGCTTCTTACCTCGGTAGTTTCCTTTCTGCTTTCGTGGAAAGGGATTCGACATAGCTGAAACCTGCTCAAGCAGATTCCGAATCATCAATTCCTTATCACGAGTGCGCCAATGATTGTACTTCCGCCAATCTCTAAACTTCTTTTTCTCCCTCTTCCTGTTCTTATTACGTCTAAGTTCCATCCCCGAACCAATAAAGAATAATAATATAATACCAATAATTATATGCTTTCTGTGTCAAAAACTAATTTTCGGGCACACTGGAACATTGCAAAAAGTTTATTAATATGAACATTCATTATATTTTTCTTACGTGTAATGCTGAGAGGGAGAGCTTGTGCGCTGACTATGTATTCCATAAGAAAACCAATAAACCCATAGCTGTGGTGGTGGACTGGGCACAGTGGGAAGATCGAAGGTATCTATGCAATAGCGAGAAGTGGAAGTACTCTATTTTTGGATGGCGTGAGAAAGCCAATGATGGCTGCATGCTCCGCGTATTGAAGAATAAGAAAACTGGTGAAGTGCTAGGTGTCTATGCATTTTCACTTGATAAAGAACAAAACCATCTTTATATAGATTGCATTGAATCCATAGTAAATAAAGAGATTCGATTAGTGGGTACAATACTCATGAAGGATGCAGTGGAGCAGTCAATACTCAATGGCTTCAATGGACGTGTTAAGCTTACCTCGAGATGGGAGAAAGATGAAGCTAGAGCGCCTGAGAAATTCTTTTCCAAAATTGGCATGCTTAAAGAAGAAGGAAATATCCATTGCTTGGAGGAAAACATTCATTTCTGGAAGTTCTATTTCGACGAGCAAACCGCTCGAGAGTTTCTAGAGCGCTATAGAAAAATGGCTCTTAAGCCGCAGATGGGGTAGCTATTTCTATTTCTCCTCAGATTTCTTCGCCAGCAGCCTCATTATCATTGCTTTATCAGCGAATCTATGGGTCTCGTCCTCCCCCATTGTTGGAGAGAGGGCATGTGCAAGTTCATGTAGGGTGATGCGCTCTAGCATGAAAATTAAAGCACCAGTGTCCTCTTTAGTTAAAGCCAAGAGGTTATCGAGGTAAATCTCTATTTTTCGATCAACAACCGTTCCCAGCACACATTTCCTCTGCTGAGGGAGTACTCTACTTTTAACAATTTCATCAGCTTCTCTGAAGAGCTTGAATTCAATTTTGATCTCCCTTCTGCCTTTTTCTATCTCAAGTTCTCTTCCGCATTTCTCGCATATTAAGTAAGGCAGCTCGAAAACATCAAGCCTTTCAATCACACTCCACTTGCACCTAGGACAAGTTTTGATTAAAACCAGTCCCTCTTCGCTTTCCAGCTTGGGCATTATTTATATTCTCTCCATATATTCATATTCGCAGTAGGGAAAGTCATCTGACCCCACTTTTGCAAATATGCAAGTAGAGCAGTGCTTCGCTACCTCAACCATTTTCTTTTCCACAGGACAGAAGGTTACCTCTGGAGGTATAAGCTGGCTTCCAATTCTAGATCTCCATCTCCTCAAAAGTTCTAAATCGCTGGTCACGCATGAATGTATCTCCACATAGAATATAAAACTTAGTGATAGATAAAAAAATATAATTTAAATAAAAATTAAAAAATATAATATAAAGCTGTGTTCATAACAAAACAATAAATACTATTTATAATTTATGTTTTTCTTGGATGAATAATAATTATTATTAATAAGTAATGTTATAAAATATAAATTACGAAAAATATAAGTAATTGAAAATCATTAAAATCATGCTGCCGGATAAATGGCAGGATTTTTAAATAGAATGGAGGTAAAGGAGGTAGAAAATTGACACAAAAAGAGTTGAAAATAAAGGACTTCAAAGACACTTTGATCGAACAGCCATGGCCAGTGAGAAAAGTGCCATTGAAAGAAGTATGGACTGAACTCTATGCCAAAGAAACAGGTCCAGATCGAGCTTATTCAGACTTCATGGAAGCAAACCTGCATCCTAGGCACATGTGGTTAAAACCATTTAATCTCGATGGACTACTAGTGATTGACTGCGCTCCAGACGACCCCAAAGGCTGGTTGCTAGGAACAATGTATGGCGAGCAAGGCGCATTTGTCATTAAAGTAGAGCCGCCAGGCGGCGAAGAATTTAGAAAGCTGACGCCATTCGGCAGAGAAGAATACATGCTAAAATCACGAGTCACAGGGGAAGCATGCGGCTTGGACTACATTAACGAGGTTAGAAATAGATACCACATTACCTTAGACCTTACCAAGGAAAAAGGCAGAGAGATATTGAAGGACTTGGCAGCGAAGGCAGATATATTGTTTGAGAGCTATCCACCGGGCCAATTCGACGCTTGGGGTATTGGCTATAGACAGCTTTCCAAGATTAATCCACAGCTTGTATATGTATACATCGCTGAACTTGGTGGATGGGGATCAGGTAAGGATAGAGTAAGCAAGCACGGGCAGAGGATGATAGAACCATTTGGACTATGCGCTAGCGAATTTGTACATAGCACTGGTTTCCCCCCAGATCAATTACCAAGAGAAAGAGGAGGAAATCCAACTAGATCATCAGCTTACGCAGCTGATTTTATTTGTGCTGAGCATGCATTCTTTGCTTCAGTGGCCACGCTCCTTGCTAGAGATGGCGTGACTGAGTGTTCCCAATTGCGAGGAAAAGGGCAGTTCATAGAGGTTGCAGCTTCAGAGGCATTTATGGAGCTAAATGACTTCAATGTACCCTGGTACGGCTTCGATGGCAGTATAAAAGCGAGAACAGGCGGTTGGGATCCCAATCTCAATCAATATGCTTGGAATCCATGTGCAGATGGCTTCATGATGATCGGCGGACAAAGCGACCGACTTTGGTATCGCATTAACCAGTGCCTTGAGAGAGATGTACCAGAAGCAGGGAGATTGATCTGCGAAGACCCTATCTGTAAAGAATTGGGTGCGAGGAATCAGCTGGAGATGCTAGTCAAGGCTTATACGCTAACTGCTTACTGGCTAGCTAGAAATCCACGTGCCTTTGCTGAGAAGAAGCTGCTTGAGTATGGCATTGCTTCAGGTCCACTCTTGCAGATCGACGAGGTCTGCGAATATCCAGAGTTCATATACAGACAGCACGTTACACAGATTGAAGATGAGCATTGGGGCAAATTACTGGTGATGAATTCTCCAGTTGCGCATCAGCATCGCTGTCCAGCGAGGATAAGATGGCTAGCAAAACCAGTTGGATTTGACACCTACGAGGTATTCGCCAGATTGCTTGGAATGGGACCAGATCAGGTAGATGAACTTAAAAAGGAGGGCGTGATTTAGGAGGTGAAAAGCAATGGTAACATTTGAAGAAAAAATCTTTGGTGCAAAACCAGAAGAACTCGACAAACTTCCATTTGAGGAATACTGCAGAAAGATCTTCGACCCAAAGATGACCTATAAGAAACCAGAGCTATTGAAAGGTTGGCGACATTTAAGCCAGACAATGTATATCTTATCGCCCCACGTAGGTGCAACAATTGCGGAGTATGGAGCGCACGTGATAAAATTTGAGATGCCCAGACTCGCGGATCCAATGAGGCATACCTCGCCCTTCAACGAAGCATACTACTATCCGCTGACTGATACCCGTCCTTACACTGGTACAGGGTTTGGCTTTGCGCAAGCTAATAGAAACGAGGACTTCATAACAATTGACTACCACCATCCAGAGGCCAAAGAAATAATGAAGGTCTTCTGGAGGATGTCGGATTCACTTGCAGAATGCTATCGCCCGGGTACATTTAATCGCTGGGGAATTGGCTATCCACAAGTGCTAGAGGTAAATCCAAAGTTAATTTATTGCTGGCTGGGCGGCTTTGGAGGCGTTGGTCCAGGGAGAAGAAGAGGATCTTATGATATTCTAGGGCAGAGCATAGGTGGATTGGCGCATACTACTGGGCAGCATGAAGATTTGATCAAGATAGGAGACAAATATGAAAAGCGCTATTTGCAAGGCGGCTTTCCAGCGAAGCATAGCAATTGGATCATTGACTGGACATCTGGATTATACTGCGCTTGCGGTATAATGGCAGCTGGCTGGTGGAGGAGAAAATCAGGATTAGGCACGATGATCGACCTCTCTCAAGTTTCCTGGTCGAATAGATTGTCGCGCTTTGGTTCACTAATGTATGGTAGATTTGGCGTGGTTAGGCAGAGATGGGGCAACTGGGACGAGCAACTATGCGTGCATGGTATAATTATGACTGGCAAGAGCGACTTCCCAGATAGCGATAATCCACAGGAGAGGGATGAAGCAAGATATGTATTAATAAGCGCTTTCAAAGATGCGGACTTTAAAGATCTATGCTATCTTATAAAGCGACCTGATCTCTGGGAGAAATACAAGGACACCAAAGTGCGGTTGAAGCCAGAGTCACAAATGGAAATCTATGGTGCACTTGAACTCTGGGCAAAGGATAAAACACGAAGCGAAGTTGTGAAGATACTTACTGACGCTGGCTTGCTAAGCATCGCAGTTATGAACGATAGAGATTGCTATGATTTCTCGCAATTCTGGGAGAGAGGTACGCTGACATGGATGAACGACCCACTGTATGGAGACTTCCTGATGTGCGTTCCAACGCTGGGGTCGCACGCACCACCTAGAGTCAAGTGGGAAGCAAGACCACTTGGCGCGGATAATGTGAAGATCTATCACGAGTTACTGGGCTTCTCAATGGAGAAGATCAAAGAACTCTATGCAAAGGCGGTGATCTAAAATGGTAGACTGGATCGATTGCAAGCACTGTAGAACCATTAACTACATAGATCCTTGGTACTTCTGGAACTGGAAGGGCAAGATCGCTTGTGCGGGCTGCGGCACAGTTTATTATATTGAGTATTCAAATGGCCTCGCAGCGCCTGGAACACCTAAGGAACTGCCCAAGGGCGAGAAGCCAGATGAACTTGTGCTCTATGCCGATAAACCACTTAATGGCTATGAATTCATACGCCCAGGCACACCTGGTAAAACAAGGCCATATCTCTGCTTAATGCGAGACCCCAAGACCTACACTGGCAAGGCAAGAAGAATTACTCATAGTATTCGAGGCTACCCATTTCGAGGTTGGGCGCCTCAGCCACCCTCAGCGCACATTGCGGATAGCCATAGGCACGATGATCGCAATTACTGGGTTCCAGAGGCAGAAAAGCTAAAGCTATATCCGGAGGTGGTCACGAAGTATGGTCCAAGACCAGCACCAGTAGTCGGCTATGGCTGGTACAATCAGCCTTCGGATAAGCCGCTTATTAAAACAGGACCTCATAAGGAGAAGTGATGGAAATGGCAGAGCATATTTGCAAGGAATGCTATCACTTTAGACCAATTCAACTAGGCACAATCATACCCCCTGAACATTTAATTGGTTATTGCAAAGCAATCCACTGGCCATATTTCTGGGCAGTGCAGCGAGACTTAGTAGTAACTGAATGTAAATGGTTCGAGAAGAAGAAATAACTTCTTCTCAAATTTTTAATTTGCTGATGAAAGGGAAGAGCCCAGGGTTGTTGAGCCAATTGAATTACCTCCAAATATAATTCCCTCCGAGCTCTTCCCCATTACCGAATGGTAGAATTTATTAATTTAAATTTAAATATTAAATAGATAAAGAAGTAAGTAACTTGAGATATGCTAAAAATATGCTAAAAGTAGTTGCTTTGAGTGAAACTCGTATTAAAATTCTAAAGCTGCTTCTGGTTGAAGACAACTGCCCGAGTATGATATCCAAAAAACTGGGAATTAAAGAATTTGCCATAAGAAGACATCTAGATCTGCTTGAGAAAGAAGGACTTGTAACTTTTTCCTATAAAAAAACAGGCGACGTAGGACGCCCTCTTAAAGTTTACACTCTTACTGAGAATGGCAAAAAACTTGAAATTTTTCCGAAGCAGCATGCCAAGATGCTTGCTCTTTTGATAGATGACCTCATAAAGCGTTATGGAAAGGAGTTCGCTATTTCAATCTTTTCAGACGCTGCCAATGAAATGGCAAAGCAATTCTCTAGCTATATTAAAAGTCAGGATCTTGAGTCTAAGTGCAGAGAGCTTACAAAAGCATTGAATAGCTTTGGAAAATGCAGCGATTTAGCGAGGGAAGGGGAATGGTACGTTGTATATATTCACAACTGCGTATTCAATGAGATAGCCAAGATCTATGGAGATTTAATTTGCGGTTTCATGGATCAAGCCATAAAAAATGCACTTGGAGGCAATATATTGATAGTACGCCAGTTTTCAATAGCCAGAGGCGATAAATTTTGCAAGCGATTAATCAAAGAGCTAGCGCCTGATCAATTGGATAAACTATAATAGGGCTAGTGCTATTGATAGACTAAGGAGGTCTAGCTTTGAAGAAGACTTCAAAGGTTTCGGGTTTTTACAAATTAAGTTTTAAAGAGAGACTTGAGTTCGTGAGAAACTTCGCTAGTCTAAGCGAGGATGAAGTTAAAATTCTTTCAAATACAGGTGCACTTGGAGTAGACCTAGCTGATAGAATGATTGAAAATGTAATAGGGGGCTTGACTTTACCTCTTGGAATAGCGGTGAATTTCCTAATAAATGGCAGAGATTACCTCATTCCCATGGCCATAGAAGAGCCCTCGGTTGTTGCAGCTGCGAGCAATGCAGCGAAGATGGCTAGAGATGGAGGGGGATTTTTCACCAGCAGCTCAGGTGCACTTATGATTGGCCAGATACAGGCAACTGGGATTAAAGATCCCTATGCTGCGAGAAATCGCATTCTAGAGCGCAAAGAAGAAATCTTAAAACTTGCGAATGAACAAGATCCAGTGCTGGTTAAATTAGGGGGTGGAGCTAGAGATGTTGAAGCAAGGGTGATTCATACAAATAGCGGTGCAATGGTGATAACTCATTTAATCGTAGACTGCCGAGATGCAATGGGGGCTAATGCTGTTAATACCATGGCAGAGGCAGCTGCGCCTTTAATCGAGGAGATAACCAAGGGCAGGGTATATTTAAGGATTATTTCAAACTTCGCTGAAAAGCGCTTAGCTAGAGCTCGAGTTGTGTTCCCAAAGGAAGCAATTGGAGGCGAAGAAGTGGTGGAGGCGATTCTCATTGCTTATAATTTCGCTGCTTCAGATCACTATCGCGCCACCACTCATAATAAGGGAATTATGAATGGAATAACCGCTGTAGCTCTAGCAACTGGAAATGATACTCGCGCTATTGAAGCAGGGGCGCATGCCTATGCGAGTAGAAGCGGTAGATATGAGCCTCTCTCGATATGGGAGAAGAACCGCGAGGGAGATCTAGCTGGTGCAATTGAGCTTCCCTTAGCAGTTGGAATAGTAGGTGGAGCAACTAAAACCCATCCAACCGCTAGAGTTAATCTCAAAATTTTAGGAGTGAAAACCGCTGCTGAACTTGCAGAGGTAATGGCTGCAGTTGGACTTGCCCAGAATTTCGCCGCACTTCGAGCTCTAGCGACTGAGGGGATTCAGCGAGGGCATATGAGTCTGCATTCTAGGAATATTGCAATTGCAGCTGGGGCTACAGGTGAATTAATCGATAAAATCGCGGAGATAATGGTAAAAGAGAGAAAAGTGCGCTTGGATCGAGCGAAGGAACTCCTTGAGGCTGAGAAAGGCTCTAAGCCTTAATGCTTAGAAAACACGCTGGTATTGGCTCAGATAAACAAATATCTCCCACCTTCATTATCTTCACCCCACTCTCCTGCGCTCCCTTGGCATCGACGGTTACAATTATGGGCTTGTCGGTGTGGATATTTGCCACTGTAACAGCGTTTTCTATGGTTCTGCTTAAATGCACATAGCGCTGCTTAACCGGCTTCAAGCCTGTTACCAAGATCATCTCCGCTTCTTCCTCACTCGTGCCATAGTATAAAACCGCTTGATCGTTATCTGGGAAATCCAGTTCAACGTTTATAGAGTGCCCATAAGTGGCTCTTATTCTCCCCTCCTTCATCTGATATCTCCCTTTTTCATCCGATTCTACCAGTGCTCGAATATGATATTCCTTGGCCCAGTGATAGCGCTTCTGCACGGCTTTAACCAGTTCGCTGTAGCTTGTCCAACCTTGTTTATCTATATTCAACTCAAGTTTATTGGGAAAATGGCGAAGGGCTCCGCTAACGATCTTGCCGAGTTTCTCCGCTTTATAAGCTGAAAGCACGAAGCGCCCGATCTCGCCACATTTGCATTTCTCCCCCCGGAAATAGCCATGGGTCAAGCAGAATCTAATCATCTGCTGCTTCATATTCACACCAGTGCTTCCGCTATATTCTTAACAGTTTCAATTAGAAGATCAACTTCTTCCATGGTATTATATAAACCAAACGAGGCTCTCACGGTGCCTTCAACTCCCAGCTGTTTGATCGCCAGCGAAGCACAGTGATGCCCGCTTCTAACGCAGATTCTCCTAGTTTCATCCAAGATCAGCGCTACATCGTGGCAATTCATGCCCTTTATATTGAAGGAAACAATACCGTGTTTAACGCTAGCACCATATGTTTCAACATTTTCTATCTCCTTCAATCCTCTATCGAGATGTGAACTTAAACTCTCTATATGCTGCCTTATATTTTCAATGCCAGTTTCTTGGACATACCTCAAACCTCTGCCCAGGCCAATTACCCCTGGTAAATTTGGCGTGCCAGCTTCAAAGCGAGCAGGTGAAGCGATCCATTTAAAACTCGAGGGAGTGACATCTTGCACTGCACCTCCACCCACATAAACTGGTTCAAGCAGCGAGGGATCGCGAGCATAGAGAGCACCAGTACCCTGAGGGCCAAGCAGTCCCTTGTGGCCTGAGATGGCGATGAAATCGCAGTCAAGTTCTTTCACATTTACCCTCAAATGACCTATGGACTGCGCAGCATCAATGAGCAGGAGAATATTGCTATCTCGCGCGAGCTTCGCTATCTCCTCAACTGGCTGAATGGTTCCAAAGGTGTTTGAAACTTGGGTAATTGCAATTAGCTTAGTTTGCTTGGTAATTGCTGCTTCAACAGCACTAGGGGTAATTACTCCATTTCCCCCCGCTGCTGCAATTTCGAGCTTCACCCCGTGTTTTTGCAATCGCTGCCAAGGTAAGAGATTTGAATGATGCTCAATCGAGGTAGCAATAACTTGATCCCCTCTTTCCCATTGAAGGCCAAGGGCAACTAAGTTTATAGCTTCAGTGGTGCTTTTGGTGAAGATAAGCTCCTCAGGCTGCGCGCCTATGAATCTAGCTATTTCCTCGCGCACCGCTTCATATCGCTCAGTCGCTTGCTTTGCAAGTCTATGTGCACCTCTGCCATAGTTGGCGGAGTATTCATAGAAAAATTCTTTCATAGCTTCTAAAACTTGAACTGGCTTGAGACTTGTTGCCGCGCTATCTAGATAAACCACTTTATCTAGAATTGGAAAATCCCCGCGCACTTTCTGCACATCATACATATTCTTGCAACATGCACTTTAGATTGAAAAGAGTTTTGGAGCTATTTAGCATTGAGAACTTCATCGAGGCTTCCAGATCTATAGCCTTCTAAATCTAGAGTTATATAGCTATATCCAAGTTTCCTCAATTCCTTAGCAATGTTAATTGAATTCTCTAAAATATTTCTATTCTCCTCTACTGGCACTTCTATCCTCGCTATGCCATCGTGGTCTCTAACTCTCACTTGTTTAAAGCCCATTTTAAGGAGAAACCTCTCAGCTTGCTTAACTCTATCTAGCTTTTCCCTGGTGATCTCAAGTCCATATGGAAAGCGAGAGGCAATGCACGCCATGGAAGGCTTATCTGCATTGGGTAGGTTTAATTCCCTAGCGATGGCCCTAACCTCTGCCTTGCTTACTTTGAATTCAGCGAGGGGAGAATAAACATTGAATTCACGCAGAGCTTTTAATCCAGGTCTGTGGCCTAGGTAATCATCTGCATTGGTGCCATCGGCAATTACTTTTAATCCCTCTTCTCGTGCCACTTTACTTAAAACCTTAAGCAGGCTTTTCTTGCAGTAATAGCAGCGATCAAATGGATTTCGCCTGAATTCCTCGGAATCAAGCTCGCTATATTTAACTATCCTATGTGCTATTCCAATTTTCCTAGCCACTTCAATGGCATTTTCAAGCTCAAAGGGCGGAAGTGTTTCTGAGTCAGCTGTAACAGCAAGTGCTTTTTCACCGAGGGCTTGAAAAGCCAGTGCTGCCACCACTGAGCTATCCACTCCCCCTGAGAAGGCAATGACCAGGCCTTGCTTTGCTTTCATTGCCTCCTTTATTTGCTCGATCTTATCCTTGAGTTCCATGAATTTAAAGGATGATTTCAATGTCCAATTCTTCCGCCAGCTCTTTATAGCGATTGCGAATGGTAACTTCTGTCACACCCGCTACCTCAGCGACCTCGCGTTGGGTTCTGCGTTCTCCGCAGAGAATTGAGGAGATGTAAATTGCTGCTGCGGCAACCCCAGTTGGACCTCTACCGCTCGTGAGTTCCTTCTCCCCCGCTTGCCTCAAGATTTCAATTGCCTTTGACTGCACTTCGCCCTTGAGGTTTAAACCTGAGCAAAATCTAGGCACATAGTCTATGGGTGAAGTTGGCATGAGCTTTAACCCGAGTTCTCTGGAGATGAATCTATAGGTTCTGCCGATTTCTTTTCTGCTCACCCTTGAAACTTGGGCTATTTCATCCAGCGTTCTCGGCACGCTAATTTGCCTGCACGCTGCGTATAGAGCAGCTGCTGCCACTCCCTCAATGCTTCTCCCTCGAATCAAGTTCTTGTCAACTGCCTTGCGATATATAACTGCTGCGGTTTCGCGTACATTTCTCGGCAGACCAAGTGCACTTGCCATTCTATCAAGTTCAGATAATGCAAAGGCAAGGTTGCGCTCAGTTGCATTGCTCACTCTAATTCTCCTCTGCCACTTCCTCAAGCGATAAAGCTGTGCTCTATTTTTAGAGGAAATTGGCTTGCCATAGGAATCGCGATTCCTCCAGTCGATCATCGTTGAAAGACCTTTATCGTGAATGGTATAGGTCATGGGTGCGCCTACTCTTGAGCGCTTCATCCTTTGGTCGTGATCAAAAGCTCGCCACTCAGGTCCCATATCTATGAAATCCTTGTCAATCACCAAGCCGCAGTTATCGCATACAAGTTCAGCTCTTTCATAATCATGAACAAGCTGCCTGCTCCCGCATTCAGGACATTTCAGCTTTGTTTCCTCCTCTTCTTCTATATCTAGAGTTTTTTCTTTTTCCTTTTCCTTCTCCTTTTCAATTTCTCTAGCCACGATCTCACCTCGTCCTCAATCTTTAATATATAGTTTCTCGCCAATCAGCGCGCGGAGTTCATTTATTGCTTTTTTATATGGCTTCACAGAGATATAGGGCGAATCCACAGGGCCGAAGATATCCCTTATCATTCCAATCTTGCTCAGTTTCTTGTCTACAACTATAGAATCAATCCTAGGAAGCGAATTACTCCTATCTTTCTTCAAGATCAAGTCTCCACGCGCAGAAACGTGAAGCACAACACCTAGCTTTTTCAAGCTTTTACCTCGAAAGTAATATATAGAGGAAATTTCTATTATATAAAGTTTTCGTAAAGCATATATATCAATGTAATTGAGAGTCAAAAATTGATTTAGGATTGCCTAATTTTATATAGTTTTGTGTACATTAATTTAATTATAGTGATTAAAATGATTGGGCAGTATTTGATCGCCTTTCGAGAAGGATTTGAAGCAGCAATGATCTGTAGTATCATGCTCGCATATCTCCATAGAACCAAACGTAGCCATCTCTCGAGATATATGTATTATGGCGCTGCAATCTCAATAGCAAGTAGCATTTTCTTAGGTGGAACGATATTAGCAATATATGGCTCCATATCCAAGCCATTACAAGTGCTATTCGAGGGGACTGCTGCACTGATCGCGGTCTTCGTGCTTACTTGGATGATCTACTGGCTGGCATTAAGGGGAAGAACGATTAAGCAGGTAATTGAGAGGGAGATCGAAAAAATCTCCAATGCTAAAGCTAACTATGGAATAATGACATTTACAATTATTGTAGTATTCCGTGAAGCACTTGAAACGGTGCTATTCCTCACGCCATTCTTGATAAGCGATCTAGGAGCAACGCTAGCGGGCATGTTGCTTGGCTTGATCTCCGCATTTGCATTCAGCTATATCATTTTTATATTCGGGATGAAAATTAATATTAAGAATTTCTTTTACTATACTAGCATTCTCCTCATTTTGCTTGCAGCTGGCCTGCTTGGATATGGAGCGCATGAACTTCTAGAGTATAGCGAGCTGAATGGTGTGAAGCTTGCGTGGTTGAGTGAAATAGCATATGACTTGCACATACCAACAGACAGTATATGGCATCACAAGGGAATTATTGGTTCCATCTTAGCAGTTATATTTGGATATGCGGTAAAAGCCGAGTGGCTCAGAGTAATCCTCCACATTGGATATCTCTTAATTATCCTCCCCATAATCATCCGAATATACAGAAGATCATAATTACACTTTTATTTTTATTTTTTATTATTATTTATTATTTTTTATTTATTTTTAATTAACTTTGATTTTGTATCGCTTAAATGGCCTTCCAGACCTTTGCAAGGCTCTCTCTATGCACGTGAATCTCAAATTCAAGGTCCCTTAGATGCTAATTCTCTTTCATTAGTTCAAGTATTTCTTTTGCAAATTCAATGCTTGCCTTGCTCTCAGATATAAATGAGCAAAGGAGTGAAGTAATTCTACTTCTCCTTTTTTCCACTTTAATTGGACAATTTGCAATCGCCAAGTCTGTTGTTCTTTTCTCTTTTTCAAAAGCTCGGAATTTTCTTCTTCGAGTATATCTTCAGCCACATCTGTATTGGGAGGCGCCGAAATTGATCGCTAAGGAGCTGAAATATCAGGCAGAATTCTAGTAAGATAGCTCTAATGGTATAGCTCTTAATTCTCCAAGAAGAAATGAGGGTTTTTGTTTGCAGATAGAGCTTAGCATCCTCTTATATGATCCCATAAGAATACAGTATGTTCATAACCAAACTCTTTCTTGAGCTTTTCTACTAGCTCTTCAAAGTAAGCCATCATCTCGGAGTAATCCTCTGGGCTTATAGATTTAGTTCGATATAGCTCAGCAAGATATGTCTCTGCAAGTCTATTTATGATATCAATAAACATAACTATGACTGATTCATCGCGCTCCATATTTCTATAACTCTCATACCAAGTCGTGATCATGTTTTTTATCGTCAGCAACTGTTCATCCATATCATACCCTTAAACTAATCCTATGTCCTGCCACATTCACTCTTTGAGATCTTATTTCTTAGCTTATCTCAATGATTTTCCCTTATTACATTTTTTATTGTGAACCGTGAATTATCAAATTGTTTCAGCAATCTTAACCTTCTCCCATAAATTCCTCTAGAGCTATAATTATATTCTCCGCAATCTTAATTATTTTTCTATCAATCTATATTACTCTTGATTTGCAATTCCTCTTTTGCTGCTTCTTTTCAACTATCCTTGAGAGTTTTTCACTCCAGAAAAATGGACTTTGGATAGCGAGCACATCAAGTCCTGAGAGCTGCTCGTATAGCTAAATTTGGGAAAAACGAGTTGGAGCTTTTGAACAAGCACTAGTGGAGAAATCACTAGAGAGGAATATCTAGATTTTTATAAATAAATTTTTTATTTAATAATTTAATGATTATTTTTAATATCACATCATCCACCTTGGGATTGAGCTTATATATCCCATTCCTTCCACCTGCTTAATAGGTTTAATGCAGCTATGAAAAGCTTATTATTCTAGGCGCATATATATGCGCTGTTCGCGATAATAGGAGGAATTTAATGAAGGAACAAACTGAGGTTGGAAAATTAAAAGAAGGTCGCTATGTGGTGATAGATGAAGAGCCCTGCACTATTTTAAGCATAACGCATTCTAAGCCTGGGAAGCATGGCTCTGCTAAAGCACGGATAGATGCAGTTGGCATCTTCGATGGGCAGAAGCGATCCATAGTTTCACCAGTCGATGCCAAAATTTATGTCCCAATTGTGGAGAGAAAGCGAGCTCAAGTGCTATCCATCTCTGGAGATATAGCTCAACTCATGGATATGGATAATTATACAACTTTTGAGCTAAAACTAGCCACCGCGGATAGAGCTAAAATAGAAGTTGGAGAGGAAGTGCCATATATTACAGCTATGGGCAAGATAAAGCTTGATATTAGGTGAGATGGTTTGCTGATAAAGCCATTTTTTGCAGATGCAAATGCCAACTATGAAGCAGCTGATTTTGTGATATATGGCGCGCCATTTGACGGTACTTCTTCCTTTAGAGCCGGGGCTAGGAATGCTCCAGCTGAAGTGAGAAGAGCTAGCTATAATTTTGAAACCTATATGCATGAATATAAACTAGACCTCGAGAGTGTTAAGATCTGCGATTTAGGTGATCTCGAGGTAAGCTCAAGTGTAGATGAAACCCTTGAGCTCGTGCAAAAATGCACTCAAAGGATAGCGAATGATAATAAAATACCCATAATGCTGGGCGGGGAGCATTCCCTGAGCTATGCTTGCATCAAATCCTTCAAGCAAATAGCAGCTATTATTTTCGACGCACATTTAGACTTAAGAAAGAGGTATTTAGGTGTTAAGTTTAGCCACGCTTGCGTTTCCCATCATATAGTGAAATACGTTGGTAGAGAAAACTACGTGGCAATTGGAATTAGAAGCGGCACTAAAGAAGAATATAACTTTGCTGATAAGAACCTGCGCTATTACAGCGCTGAGCAAATCTCTGCTTCAGGCATAGAAAATATCATTAAAGAGGTACTTGAGTATTTAAAACCTGAGAATATCTATTTATCAATAGACTTCGACGTCTTAGATCCAGCCTTCGCTCCAGCTGTTTCAACACCTGAGCCCTTTGGCTTGAGTTCAAGAGAGCTAAGGAGAGCCATTAGAATGCTTGCTCCTCGCGCGGTTGGGTTTGACATCGTGGAAATTGCCCCTGATTACGATCGAGGTGAAACTGCGCTTTTAGGCGCTAAATTAGTGCGTGAATTCATTGCAGCGAGGAGTTATCATGGCAAATCGATTTAAACAGGCGATAAAGCATTTGAAGATAAAGCCCGGGATGAGCGTGGATTTACTTTTAAAAGAGATGGAGGGCTGTGCCTTTGGAGCTTATAGACTAAGTAAAGCGGTGAATATTTATGAAGAGATGCTCAGTGATAAAAAGGTCAAGAAATTCTTCGGCCTAGCAGGTGCACTGGTACCTGCTGGTATGAAGCAAGTTATCGTGGATTTAATTCAACTAGGCTATATAGATGTACTTGTTACCACGGGAGCTAATTTGGTTCACGATTTAGTTGAAGCATATGGCGGAGGGCATTATAAGGGATCAAGCTCTGCGGATGATCGAGTGCTATATGAAGAGGGAATTAGTCGAATATACGATGTTTACTCCCCAGTGGAGGATTTTGAATTGTTGGAGAAGAAACTGGGGGAAATTTTAGTGGAACTTGAGAAGCAAGAGCTATCTACTAGGGAATTGCTTTATGAAATTGGACTAAGGGTTAAAGCTAAAAGCGCTATCTTGAGTGCAGCTGCTGAGAGTAAAATTCCAATTTTTTGCCCTGGATTAGCGGATTCAATGATAGGTTTGCATGCATCGCTGCGCTCTCAAATAACCCTTAATACCCTTAAAGATATAAAGGAGATGGCAGAGATCTGCTTTATTTCCAGAAAAAATGGCGCTTTATTCGTAGGTGGGGGATTGCCTAAGAACTTTATTTTGCAGTCAATGCTGATGTCACCAAATTACTTTAATTATGCAATTCAAATCACTATGGATAGACCTGAGCACGGCGGACTCTCAGGTGCTACACTTGAAGAGGCAATCTCCTGGGGTAAAATCGCTAGCGATGCTAAGCTTGTGACTGTTTACTGCGATGCAACAATTGCACTCCCATTGATAGTGGCAGCAGTGAGAAGTAGAATGGAGAGGTAAGCGTGAAAAAGGAAGTAAAGGGTATCGCGCGGGATACCTTGAAATTCATTCTAGCTGTGAGCCGAGATTCCCATCCCTGTGAATTCGCTGGCTTGCTTAGAGCACAAGAGGGAGTTATAACCGAGGTTTTAATTCTGCCTGGCACTGAGAGCTCAATGGAGAGTGCTATTTTAAGGCTTGAGATGATGCCGTTGGATACAAGTGTCATTGGAACTGTACATAGCCATGGTTCTATGAATCTCAAGCCAAGTAGAGCAGACCTCGAGCTTTTCGCGAAGCGCGGGAGCTATCATATCATCACTTGCTATCCCTATGGAGAAACCAACTGGCGCTGCTATGATTCACTTGGAAGGCAAAGAGATTTAAAGGTATTTGATATTGAATTTGATGATATAGAGGAAATATGATTAGGGTACTTGCAACTGGCACTTTCGACATCCTTCATCCAGGGCACATAGCATATCTTGAGGAGGCAAAAAAACTGGGAGATGAGCTTATTGTGATAGTTGCTAGAGATGCCAATATAAAGCACAAGCCAAAACCAGTTATTCCTGAGAATCAGCGCTTGCGCATGGTTAAAGCGCTTAAGATCGTCGATGAAGCAATTCTAGGCAGCGAAAGCGATATTTTCGAACCGCTTTTTCAAATCAAACCAGATATCATTGCACTTGGATTTGATCAAAAGTTTGATGATGCCTGGCTCGAAATGGAATTGAATAAGAGGGGTATAAAGGCAAAGGTTGTTAGAATTGAAAAATTTGAGGACTGCGAGCTCTGTTCAACTGCTAAGATCTTCAATAGAATTGTGGAGCGACACAGCGAAAATATGCTCAATAAATGAACAGTTTTATCTATCTTGATTGACAAATTTTTTGGTATGCGGTGGTGGTGATGAGCGAAAAGAAGTCAAGCAAAGGCAGAGCTAGGTCAATTAGATTAAAAGTTGCTGAAGCTGATCAGCATGATGTAGGCAGAGGGATTGTTAGAATTGGAGAGGAATATAGAAATCAAATTGGAGTTAAAATTGGAGATGTAGTTGAACTAGTTGGAAGTAAAACCACGAGTGCAGTGGTGGGAAGAGCCTATCCCTCTGATGAAGGACTAGATATCATAAGGATGGATGGATTAATTCGTTCAAATGCAGGTGTGGGAATTGGGGATCATATTGAAGTTAGCCCAGCTGAATGGAGAGAGGCGAGGAAGGTCACATTCGCGCCTGCTCAAAAGGGTTTGCGCATATATGCTTCAAGCGAGAGCTTGAAGGCCAGTTTTATGAATAGAACTGTGAATCAAGGTGATATTTTAAGCACCTCTACATTTCGCAGGCCTAGAAGAAGCTTTGGCAGTGATGTTCTCTTCGAGGAGTTCTTCCACGATTTCCTTGAAGCTCCAGCTTTTGGCCTTGGCGAGATAAAATTGATTGTGGTTAGCACAAATCCAGGGGGTATTGTTAAAATCACCGAGGATACTGAAATTGAGCTTTTACCAGAGGCAGTAGAGATTCCAAAGCGCGAGATACCCGAGGTAACCTATGATGACGTAGGGGGGTTGAAGCATGTGATTCAAAAGCTGCGCGAGATGGTGGAGCTGCCTTTGAAACATCCCGAGCTATTCGATCGCTTGGGAATCAGACCTCCCAAGGGAGTTTTAATATATGGCCCGCCTGGTACTGGTAAAACCCTGCTCGCTAAAGCAGTTGCCAATGAAAGCGATGCTTATTTCACCTCTGTAAACGGCCCTGAGATAATGTCTAAATTCTATGGCGAGAGCGAGCAGCGCTTGAGGGATGTTTTCAAAGAAGCTGAGGAGAATGCTCCTGCGATTATATTCATAGATGAAATCGATTCAATTGCACCTAGGCGTGCAGAGGTCACTGGAGAGGTGGAGAGAAGAGTGGTGGCTCAGCTGCTCTCTTTAATGGATGGCTTGAAGGAGAGAAAGAATGTAATTGTAATTGGTGCAACGAATCGGCCGGAAGCCGTAGATCCCGCGCTTCGCCGACCTGGGAGATTTGACCGCGAGATCGAACTTCGGGTGCCTGATCGCGATGGACGTAAAGAGATCTTTCAAATTCATACCCGCGGCATGCCCCTCGCTGAAGATGTAGATTTAGATGAGCTCACTGATATTACACATGGCTTTGTTGGCGCAGATATAGCCAATCTCTGCAGAGAAGCTGCGATGAATGCACTGCGCGAAATACTCCCTAAAATTGATTTGGAGGAGAAGATCTTGCCCAAGGAAGTTCTGGATAATCTAGTGGTAACTAGGAAGCACTTTGAAGATGCACTTAAAGAAGTGGCTCCATCTGCACTGCGCGAGATCCTTGTGGAAGTACCCAATGTTACTTGGCGAGATATAGGCGGTTTAGAGGAAGTTAAGAATCTACTTAGAGAAGCTGTTGAATGGCCCCTTCGCCATGCCGATGCCTTCAGAAGAATTGGAGTTGAGGCTCCCAAGGGTGTGCTACTATTTGGCCCGCCTGGTACTGGTAAAACCCTGCTCGCTAAAGCAGTTGCCAATGAAAGTGAAGCGAATTTCATAACTGCCAAAGGCAGCGATTTACTATCAAAGTGGTATGGCGAGAGCGAGAAGCGAATTGCAGAGGTATTTAAGAAAGCTAGACAAGTGGCGCCTGCGATTATTTTCCTAGATGAACTAGATGCTCTCGCGCCCATGCGCGGTACAGCTGCTGGAGAACCTCATGTGACTGAGAGGATTGTGAATCAGCTTTTAACTGAGCTAGATGGACTTGAGGAGCTCCGCGGAGTGGTGGTAATTGGCGCTACAAATCGACCTGATATAATAGATCCAGCATTGCTTAGACCAGGGAGATTCGATGAATTGATACTTGTCCCAGTTCCAGATGAAAAAACAAGGCTGGAGATATTCAAAGTTCATACTAGGAAGATGGCCCTTGCTAAGGATGTGGACTTGAATGAGCTTGTTAAATTGACAGAGCAATATACAGGTGCCGATATAGCCGCGGTTTGCAAGAAAGCCGGGAGATTTGCCCTTAGAGAGAATCTGCAAGCCACTGAGGTAAAGCGAGCTCATTTCTTGAAGGCAATTAGTGAAACAGGACCGAGTGTTACTCCTGATATAATGAAGTTCTACGCTGGGCTTGCTAAAGAGCTCAGGCAGAAGAGGGCAAAGGAAATCGAGACATCCTTCTATGCTTAATATTTAAATATATTTATTAATTTTATTCTAATCTAAATCGAGAATTAAACTGGGTATGATGCTCAGATTTTTTATTTTTGGCTTTATTTCCTTTACTAAAAGTGGGTCGATATAGGCAATTAAAATCTTTCCCTCCTCGCTGGCTTTAACTCTCCAGTACCTCTTCAAATCTTTTTCAGCTAGCTTTCTTCGGCCGCTTAAGTTATTTTGCCTTGCAAGTTCTATGGATCTTAAATAAAAATCAGTTATGGAGTAGTTAGCAAGCCTTAGATTGAACTTCAATCCCTTGTCCTCGATTCTCTCCCTTGTTTTCAATTCTGCAATTATCAAGTCCTTAAAATCAATCAAGCTTTCTTCTTTAAGGATGAGCAATGGGCAAATGAACTTTGAAGCTTGAAGGAGAGAATCTAGAGCAGCATTTGCTTCAATTCTAGGCAAAATTATGAGTTTCTTCCATTGCTCCTCGAGCTTTAAGTTCTCAGATATCCCAAGTTCTCTATATCTAAATTTCTTTTTAAGCCATTTGAACTCAAATTCCGGATTAACTTTGGCTGAATAGTAAATAATTCCCCTGAGGTTTTTAACTAAATAGGGATAAGCGGGATCTATTTCCTGCATATTTTATCTTTTCTTTAAGAAAAAATCTGCAGTAATAGGTGTTCCTTTAAACTTATATTTCTTAGGAGTATTTTCACTGCCTTCTTTGCTTACTTTATCATTTCTCATCAAAAAGGTTAAGGCGCTGCGCACTGTTCCTTCTGGCAAACCTGTTTTTTCAATTATTTCCTTCACGGTTAATACTTTGCCCTCCAAACTTTTAGCCACTTTTACGATATTTTGCTTATGTTTAAGGGTCAGCTGCAAATTCTCACCTCAAGCGCAATTAAATATTTTTATTTTTCTTTTTCTAAAACAGCTTAACCTTTCCCTATTTATTCTTATGACTATTGACTATTGACTTGTGACTTTTGACTTTTGACTTGTGACCTTTAATTTGTGATTTGTGATTTGTTTAGTTATTGCGAATATACGATGGACTTTGCATTTCTAAAAAAGTAAATTGAACCTGCGATTTCGATAAGTTAAAAAAAATTATGCATACCTCAAATAGTTCTCAATCTCCCAGCTTGTCACTTGGATTCTGAATTCATCCCATTCTCTGCGCTTGGCGCGCTTGAAATTTTCATAGATATGGCTGCCAAGCAGCTCTCTCAGCATGCTATCTTTCTCAAGTTCATCAAGCGCTTCAGCAAGAGTCTCAGGAAGGGCTTCTATTCCAAGCTGCTTCTTCTCCTCTCTAGTCATCGAATAGATATCTGCTTCAACTGGCTCAGGGGGCGTAAGTTTTCTCTTTATTCCATCCAAGCCAGCGGCGCACATTGCACCGAAGGCTAAATATGGATTGCAGCTGGGATCAGGGCATCTGAATTCAACGCGAATTGCTCTCTCCATGCCTGGGAAATACTCAGGCACTCTTATCAATGCAGAGCGATTTTTATGCGCCCAAGAGATGTAAACTGGGGCTTCATAGCCTGGTACAAGTCGCTTGTAGGAATTTACCGTTGGTGCTACTATGGCTGAGAGAGCTCTAGCGTGCTTAAGTAAACCTCCTATGAAGTACAGGCAATTATCACTGAGCGCATCGCTTCTCTTCATTTCTGGATCGTAAAATGCATTTCTATTACTATTTATATTCCAGAGGGATTGATGGGTATGCATTCCAGAGCCATTCTCTCCATATAATGGCTTGGGCATGAATGTAGCTATATATCCAAGCATGTGAGCCACTGTCTTTGCTACCATCTTATAGGTTATAACGCGATCAGCAGTTGTAACTAAATCGCCGAATTTGAAATCAACTTCATACTGCGAGGGAGCAACTTCATGGTGGCTCATTTCCACAGTTATCCCAAAGTTTTCAAGTGCGAATATCATCTCTCTTCTGAAGTCCTCTGCTAGATCTAGGGGATGGAAGTCAAAATAGCCTCCATGGTCTATGATCTTGGGCTTGCCATTCTCAAGTTCTTTGCCGAAGAGGAAGAACTCCAGTTCAGGGCCGCAGTTATATATATAGCCCATTTCCCTAGCTACAGCTGAAGCTCGCTGGGCTATATAGCGCGGGTCGCCTTCGAATCTTTTACCGCTAGGGTGATATACATCGCAGATCACTCTAGCAACTCGCTTTGGCGCGGGGCGCCATGGTAAAATTGCAAAGGTACTTGGATCTGGCATTAAGATCATGTCTGATTCATATATAGGCGTATAGCCCTCGACCGATGAGCCATCGAATCCAATTCCATTTTCCAGTGCTTCTTCGAATCCCTCGACTGGTATAGCTGTGCTTTTAATCGCCCCATTTATATCTGTAAACTGCAGGCGGATAAACTTCACATCCTCCTGTTTCGCTTTCTCCAGCACTTTTGCCTTCAATTCATCGCTACAGTTGGTTTTTATTCTACCCATATTTACACCTCTTTTAATCTCAATATTCTTTCAATATTCCCTCCCAAGATGAGCTTCCTTTCTTTTTCTGGAAGTGAATCGAATTTTTTAATCTCTCTTTCCATTTCTATATAAGGGGAGTCTGAGCCTGCGATTAATTTTTCAGCTCCAAGTTTCTCAAGAGCTTCTTGAATTTTACCAGCATTGAACATACAAGCGGTGCCTAGAAAGAGATTGCTATGTTTTTTCACCACCTCCATATAATTCTCGCCTCGCATGTGTGCCATGATAATCTTGGCTTCTGGCACTGCTTCTGCTAGTTTTGCAAATGCACTGGGCTGGGAATCAGGCTTTCCAGAATCAAATATCACTGGCACTCTTAACTCTGCTGCTTTTTCTAAGATTTGCAGTAGGCAGGGGTTATGTAAGGTGAATCTCTGGCTGCTTGGGTGTAGTTTTATTCCTTTCAATTCAAGTTTATTTATCGCTCTCTCCAGCTCATTCAAAGCTCTAACGCCATAGTTGGGGTCTAGCCTTGCGAATCCAATTAATTTATCTGGATAGCTCTTAACTGCCTTTGCAATGTGATCATTAGCCTTGGAAAATGAGATGCCTGGGTCGATTTCATTGAATGGAAAGATCACTGCCTTATCCACGCCTGCTCTATCCATATTTGCAATTATTTCCTCTGGCGATTGTTTAGCGCCATCGGTTTTATCAGGCCCGCCAACGTGGTTGTGCGCATCGATTTTCATGCATTTCACATCTACTTTACTTTACTTCAAGCCTTTCGAATTCTAAAATACTGCCTCACATAATCCATAAGCTCAGCTTCTGAAAACCTGCTTTTTCCACTTTTTTCAAATTGACTTTGAAGTTCTTGCTTTATGGAGAGTAATCTTACATCATTTTCTCTTATCCAAACTTTCGCGCCTAGAAGAGTGCTAAGGGTTTCCTGTACTTTGAGTTTTATAAGTTCTTCGCTAACTGGCAATTCTATGCTTGGCATTTCTCTTCCTCCATCTTCAATTTCCCCCTTCTTCAGCTCCCAGCTTTTAATTCTTTGCAATCCAAACTTTTTTAATTCCTCGCGCTTCACATTTATCCCTTTCAACGAATGATTCATTTTCAAACTTATTGTATTGTAATAGAATGAATATTTATAGTTTTAGTTTACATTTGTTTATTAATTATTATTTTATCTTAACAATTATTCCCATTCAATTGTGGAGGGGGGTTTGTGGGTTATATCATACACAACTCTTGTGACCTCTGGAATTTCAGCGGTTATCCTAGTGGAGATATTTTCCAAAATACCATATGGAATTTTAGCAAAAGTAGCTGTAAGCGCTTCTTTGCTCACTACCGCCCTAATAGCGACCACGCACCCATAGGCTCGCGAGCCTTTTTTAATTCCAGTGCTTTTTGTATTTGTTAAAATTGCAAAATACTGCCATAGATCAACACTCACCCCGCTTTTCTCTAGTTCTTCAGCCACTATTTCATCACAGCTTCTTAGAATTCTCAGCTTCTCAGCTGTAACTTCACCCACTATTCTTATAGCTAGCCCTGGGCCTGGGAATGGCTGTCTCCAGACGATTTTTCTAGGCAGTCCTAAGTATTCTGCGATTTTTCTAATTTCATCTTTATATAAATCCTTTAATGGTTCAATTATTCGCTTAAACTTAATTCTCGTTGAGAGTCCGTGCACATTATGATAGGTCTTGATTTTATCATATCCTCGACTGCCAGATTCTACTCTATCTGTATAAATTGTGCCTTGAATTAGAAATTCTGCACTGTTTTTCCTCGCGGCATCTTCAAATACTCTAATGAATTCCTCTCCAATTAGCTTTCTTTTCTGCTCAGGATTTTTAATCCCGCGGAGTTTTCTAAGAAATCTCTGTCTAGCATCCACTTGAATGAGATTGAAGTTTAATTCTTTAAAGCTCTGTTTGACAAATTCCACTTCATCTTCCCGAAGAAATCCATTGTCCACGAATATCGCTATAAGATTTCTTCCAATCGCTTTTGAAGCAAGCACTGCGGCTGTGCTTGAATCAATCCCGCCGCTTAAAGCAATTACTGCTTTTTTATCACCTGCTATTTGCTTTATTTCTTTAATTGCATTCGCTGCAATTTGCTCAATCTTCCAACTGCGCCTGCATTTGCAGATATTTATAAAATTATTGAGCATCTTAATGCCATTCTCAGTATAAATCACTTCAGGTTTCCATATCACGCCATATACTGGCTTATTTCTATGCTGAAAAGCAGCAATTGCATTATCTTCTGTTTTTGCTAAAACTTCAAATCCCCCAGGCAGTTCAATAATGATATCCCCGCGAGTAATGAAAACCTTCTCCTTAGAACGAAACCCCTCGAGCACGCCAGTGGGTATTTCTATCTTTATATTTACAATTCTATCCTCTTTCAAACCCTGCTTTATCTTTCCATTGAAAATCTGAGCAATTAAATAACACCCATAGGATATGCCTAGAATAGGAATGTTTAGATTTAGTATATCGGAGAAGCACTTTATGCTTAGCTCTTGCGAATCTGAATCTGGAAGGATTATTCCTTTGATATCGAACTTCTTGGTCAATGCCTCAATTTCTCTCGCAGTTATATTATGCGGCACGATCTCTGAGTATACCTCTAGCTCTCTAATTTTCCGCCCTATAGTATAGCAGTGAGGTGAATTTAAATTTAAAATCAATATACCATTTCGCTTGTTCATATCACTCTCCCGTTAATGCTGCAACTGGAGCTGGCTCTATCTTGCGATAGACCTTCTTCGGGTTCATTATTCGACCATTAACTGTTAATAACTCCTCAATTTTGATTTCAAAAAGACGCTCGTTTTCTTTGAGATATGGTAGAATTAATTCCCAGTCTTTTTCAGTGAATGGAGCAAATCTTCCTCCATTTAATTGATCTACGCCTACTCTGCAATGCGGGTCTCGAATGAATATTGCTCCACCGCTGGCTAAAGAGAAGAGATTTCCCCCTGGATAAGGGGTTTCAAGTTCAACCATTTTCCCTTCCCAGTTGAATTCAATGCCATTTAAAATTACGAATCCACCGCCATTATGAGGATCGCCAGCCATAAAGGACTCAGCGAGGTAGTCTAAGCAAGTGCCATTGATCACAACTCTTGGTTTACCAACTGCATTTATCAGCGGGCGCCCAGCAGCATTGCCAAGCACATATACCTCGCCCCCTTTCGCGCCGTACATAAAAGCCTGGCCTACGCTGCCATATATCACAAGCTTTCCAGATTTTAAGATCTGCGCCACTTGGTCTTGAGCATCTCCATGCACATAGACCTCA
>JAWCMA010000012.1:0-8481 GCA_038850285.1 Methanocellales archaeon
TGAATGCTAATGCCTAAAAGCAAGACTCGCACTTCAAACCTAGCTGCTTGCATAGCTCCATTACTCTACGCCGCGCATCGATGAAGTAGCTATTGTGCGGCTTAAATAATATCTCCCTATATCTAGGGATCAATGCTGCATCATACCTAGCGAGGAATTCCTTAATACCATTCCAGAGCCCAGGCTTTATTCTCAGCTTATCAATCATTATATAACTCACTCCTGCAGCTGCAATTGCCTTAAGCAGTGCTTCCAAGCAGCCATCTCTATCACTTATATAGGGCATGATTGGACCTACAAATGCCCAGCTGCTAATTCCACTTTCAGCTATCTTCCTCAGGGCAAGCAATCGCTCCTCTACGCTGCTCGCGCTGGGCTCATATTTTTCTCGAGCTTCTTCTTCTATGGTAGTTATGGTAAATCCAATATCCTTTATTGAGAATTGCTTTATCAAATCTAGGTCTCGCAGAACCAACGCAGATTTAGTTTGAATAGTGATGGGAAAGTCGTATTTCAAAATTAATTCCAAGCATTTTCTAGTAAGTTCATATTTCTTTTCCAAAGGCTGATAGGGATCAGTAACGGTGCTAATTCCAACAACCCCCTTCGGCTTTTCCTTTAGTTCTCGAGATAGCACGCGAGCTATATTTAACTTGGGCTCTACAAATGTCCCCCATTTTTCCCTGCATCTAAGTACCGAGGGTGAATAGCAATATACACACGCATGCTCGCAGCCTCTATATGGATTCAAAGCATAGTCATAGCCGGGTAAGAGAGAGGTAGAAAGGGCAGTTTTGCAGTTTATCTCTCTAATTTTCACCCGCTGCATCTATATTCTCCTCTAGCAGAGATCTGCAAAATCTGCAAGGGTTCTTTGATAGAGCAGCTGCTTCAGCAGCGCGCTGTGAATTAACCACTTCTGAATGGGTATGCAGAGCTTAGCTGCGAGGTAATCGAATACCTCCTTCAAACTGCTGAACAGCCTAGGCGGGCTGCGAAGAGCATTTCTCACGCTTTCCCGTACATTCCAAACGCCAACTGGCATTATATAGCCAGGATGCGCTTCTCGCAGAATTAATACCCTAGCCTGCCTGCCTATTTTTTCAAGATGCTCGCAAACCGCGAGTCTTGCAGCGTAGTAGCATCCCCCAATTCGCGCATAAGTGGTTCTACCAGCATAGCCTTCGTGGTCAGAGAAGATCACTGTCTCTCTTCCAGCTGGGTTCCAAACTGTGTTTGGATACCAAGCTTCGATCAATTCATAGCTCCAGGAAAATGGCATGAAGATCACCATGAATCTATTATCAAGCGAGATTGATTCATAAACTTGGAACTCATTGATCAATGGATTTGCTTTAACTCTCTCCATCAATGTACTTGAGATAATGCTGTCAACCGCGGTAATGCTCCACCTAGTTGGCACAAATCGCCTGGCTTTTTTCTCGCCTAGAACACCTGCGCTGAAAGCACGCTGGATTTTCGATACCAGTACTCCACTTCTATAGAGATTTAAAACTGCTTCACTTGCCTTTAAATCTATATCGCTATATGCCTTTTCGATCCTCCGATCTATTTTAATTGAATTCACATCTATCTTCTTCAAAGGTGCACTTGGGCCATGCGGCTGCACTTCATCGTCAAGCGCGATCTCAACTCGGGGTTTTTTATGAAATTCCACTTCCACATCAGTTGGACTTAACGCCATAGCGAGTTCCTGCGTGGCTTCAGCTATCCTTCCCCCTTCAATGTTTTTTACATTCACCCTATATTTTCCTCTAACAAGCTGGAATCTGAAGTTCACGATCTCATCTATGCTCTTACCACTCCAGAGTTCAGGGGTATCTAGTAAGAAGGTATCTCCGCGTATGGGAGGGATTAATGGGCCTATTGAAACATAGGGATAGCCAATTCTGCCAATGAAGACACCCGGCGGGGAGGAGCCTATCAAGCTTAATGAATCGATCAATGGCTTAGTTCGCTGCTGCACATATAGCTTGACAAGAATTGGACAGCGTTCTTTGCCGCATAGAAATCTAGACCCCTTGCAGTAGACACATCTACTAGTGGAGTTAAACATCTTCATTTCAATTCCTCAGCAGCTTAGTTGGATCTGAGGTTTGAAGTTTGAAAGCAGCGGTTAATTTAGCTAGATTTGCCGCCACATGCTCAGGCTGAGCCTCTTCAATTTTAAAATCAAGCAGGTGATGTTTGGATATAGGAGTTGAGATTAAAGCAGTTTTATAGTGCATGCTGAAAGGTGCTCTTACATCTCCACTTGGCTTCATGGAACTCCAGTCTATCAAAATTTGATCAGCCCTCTCCTCTTTCTTTGCAACTTGGGAAGTGGTAATGGGTTTGCTAGGCTTGATTAAATTTTTAATTTCACTCCTCTGAAGTTTCTCCTCAGTTTTCTCTTGCACAGTTACAGCGAGCCTTCTATAAACTGCGAATAAATCGCCCTCGCTATGAAGCTTGCTGTTATCCAACCTTGCCCAGATCTGAATCCCTCTTGAGCCGCTGAATTTTACGCAGGGTATAATTTCATTTTCCTCGAGCACTTCAACTGACTTTTGAGCCACATTTTTCAGCAGCTCAAAACTTCTAGGGTGCTTTTGAAGTTCTTCACCAGCATCTAAATCCAAAATGAACCAATCAGGTTCTCTTACATTGAGTTTGTGAACATAGGGTATGAAGTCAATAGCATGTTGGTCAACGTATCTCAATAGAGTTTTAACATCGCTGATCTCTATGTAAATCGATTTAGGTTTATAGCGAGCGTATCTAACGAAAAGTGGCTTTATTTTATTCACCGGCTCTGCTTCATCGCTAAAAACTTTAATCACGCTAACAGCTCGATCCCTGAGAAAAGGAAGTATTGCTTCTCCAACTATTGGGTAATATTTCTTTGCTTTCAAAACCATTCTATAGGAAAGATTTAACTCCTCACCGACATACTTTACCCGCTCTAGGATTTTTCTCTCCCCATTCTCAGTTATAGCATAATTGCCTCTTTCCTCTGTAATTAAACCTTGCTCCACTAGAGATTGAAGGCAGCGCTTCAGCTCTTTAGCTATGTCCTTTGATTTTTCATCTCTAGCTATTTTTTCCTTTATATGCTCAAAGTCAATTTTTTTCCCCTCCTCTTTGATGGAAAGCAGGAGGAGAACCCGGTCTTCAATGCTTGCCATTCTACCCATAAAATTATTAGGTGTAATTATAAAGATATTGTGTGTGGTGTGAATGAAATTTTCAGAGCTGGCAAGTTATTTTGAAAAACTCGAAGCAACGACTAAGAGGCTTGAGATGTTCAATATTCTAGCTGAACTTTTCAAGAAAGCCGATAGCAGAGAAATTGAGAAGATCATTTACCTATGCCAGGAGCAAATCCTACCTCCATTTCGCGGGGTGGTAATGGGGATAAGTGAAAAATTGCTTATTCGAGCAATTGCTCAATCCGCGGGAGTAGCGCTTGAAAGGGTTGAGGAGGATTTCAAGAATGCGGGTGACCTGGGAATTGTGGCTGAGAATTTTTCCAGAAGCGAAGGCTTGGAGTTAGAGGTAAGCGAGGTTTATGATCAGCTTTTAAAAATGGCTCAGACAGCTGGGGAGGGAAGCGTTGAGAAAAAGATATCATTGCTCGCGAATTTACTTTCAAGTGCCTCTCCGCTTGAATCAAAATATATCGCTAGATTCGTAGCTGGGAGGCTCCGACTTGGGATAGGGGATCCAACTATACTCGACGCTCTCGCACAAGCCAAAGCTGGCACTAGAAAATTTCGACCCGAACTTGAACGTGCTTATAATCTATGCTCAGATTTGGGATTAGTGGCTAAAACTCTCTTTGAGAAAGGAGAAAAGGGTATAAAAGAATTCAAGATAAAAGTCTTCTCTCCAGTTCGAATGGCACTTTGCGAGCGCTTACCCTCTTCTGAGGATATAGTTGAAAAAATTGGCAAAGCCGCGATTGAGCCTAAATACGATGGCTTTAGATGCCAGATCCATAAAGATGGAGATAAAGTGGAGATATTTTCAAGAAATCTCGAACGCACAACCCCTATGTTCCCGGAAATCATAGAAGCAGCTAAGAGGCAAATTAAATCCAAGCAAGCCATTCTCGAAGGCGAAGCCCTCGCGTATAATGAGGAAACAGGCGAGCTATTTCCATTCCAAGTTACTATTACACGCAAGCGCAAGCATGGTGTGGAAGAACTCGCCAAGGAATACCCCCTCAAGCTCTTTGCATTTGAGCTGCTATTCGAGGATGGGGTTGATTATACTCAAAAACCCTATCTTAACCGCCGCGAGCGAATGGAGCAAGTGATTATTTCAAATGGACCCATTGAAATCGCAAAGGTGATCTACACCAGCGATCCCAGGGAGATCAAGAGCTATTTCGAGGAATTTGTGGAAAAAGGCCTAGAAGGAGTTGTTGCAAAGAGGCTCGACGCTCCTTATTCAGCGGGTGCGCGGAATTTCAATTGGATAAAGCTCAAGAGAAGCTATAAAGGCGAACTAGCTGATACCATTGATGTTTGCATTGTAGGCTATTTCAAGGGAAAGGGATTTCGAGCAAAGCTTGGCATTGGAGCTATTTTATGCTCAGTTTACGATGAAGAAAGCGATACTTTCAAGACAATTGCAAAAGTTGGATCTGGATTTAGCGAGGAAAATTGGGTCAAACTCAAGGAGATGCTTGATGAAATTGCAATTGCACATCGCCACGCAAGAGTGGATTCCCTCATTACCCCTGATGTCTGGGTTGAACCGAAGTATGTTATCACTGTCAGGGCTGATGAAATCACGCGCTCTCCACTTCACACCTGCGGGAGAACTGAGAAAGAAATTGGTTACGCGCTGCGCTTCCCACGTGCCCAGGGATTTATAAGGCAAGATAAAAGTGCTGGAGATGCAAATACTGTGAAGGAAATCATAGAGATGTATGAGCAGCAGAGAGCCAGAGGCTAGTTAATCATAGTACAGCTTTCCACAGCATTCGCAGATCTCTCCAACGTGCTTAGGCTTCTCTTGATAGGCTTCAAGGAACTCGAAAAATATGTCCTCCTCAGCCAATTTAGCTTCAAGTTTAATTCTACAATTCAAGCACAAGCCCATGCTTCCTCTATTTTCTATTTTTTATTTCTATTTTTATTTCTATTTCTTCCCTTCTTTACTCATTACTATTATTCATTACTCACTATGTAAAAGTTTTTTATCTTCGAAAAACAATCTATAATGATCTCGTAAATGGAGCTCCTTGAAATTTCAGGTATAGGTAGAAAGCGAATGAAGGATCTCAACAGCATAGGTATATTTAGTGCAGAAGAACTAGCGATTCGCACTATAAACGATGAGGTTGGTACTTTTCTCTTCGGCAGAGAGGAATGGGAAGAACTGGTGAGAAATGCTAGAATGGCAATTGGAAGAGAAATAATTCGAGATATAATAGAAATTACACCCGAGGAAATAGTGATTGAAACTGACAAAACTTACACGGATGAAAAGCTGATTAAAGATGCAATTTCAAGCTTGCTGCATACCTATGAGCATTACTTCTTCATTGCTCTTGATGAAAAAGAAGAATCATATCAAATTCAAATCCACCCAGTGGAGAGCTATAAACATCACTTCGCTCGATACATAGTGCCAAATGCAAAGCATCTTATGGAATACATAAGAAGGAAAACCAAGACCGCAGTAAAAGGAGAGACCAAACCCAGTGAGCAATTACTAGTTAAAAAGATGGACTCTTGCTTGAAGAATTATCTCAAAGAAATGGAGGAAGAAAGAGTAATTGAGTTCGCGAGGCAAATCGATCTTGCCTCGATTTATAGATATTGCGAGGAATACGGTGGTGTGGCAGCAATAGATGTTCTACTCTCCTGGAGCCAGCTATTTGGCATTGCAGATGTTGAAGTGCTGAAGCCAAATGGCGAGCGCCTCACAAGCACAGGCTTCCACCTTGCCTTCTTCGGCGATATTGGAACTGGCAAGACTTATTCAAGTATAGATTTTGTGATGGGCAATGAAAAACTCCAGCTGGAGCCGCATGGCATACCTGGTAGATATAGATACTGCGGAGGCATAACTCCCTACATGTTTCTTCAAATGGGACAGTACTACGAGGGGAAGAAAATGGTTTTCCTAGTTCCGGAGTTCAATGAATGGTTCTTCCACGAACGGGGAATGGTGGAGAGACTTAAATTAGCGATGGAGCAAAAGCCATTGAAATATGAATCAGCGCATGAAACAATTGGTCCCTATGTCTTCACTTCCTTCTTAAATGCAAATTACAATGTAAAAGTTGAGAGAAGGGGCTATAGATTAACCGTGCCTGATCCAAATTTCCGGGCAATTGAAGACCGCTGTTTCTGCCGATTGCATCGCATGACCAAAGAAAGATTCCTCTCCATAGTGGAATCAATCGAGAGACACGCTTTAGGTACCGCGAGGAAGGAAGAGATAACTCCAAAGTTAGTCAGAGACCACGTAACCTTGCTCTATGCAATAAATACTGGGATGTGGAAATACAAGCCCGCTAAGATACAGTTTCTAGAGGAGCAGATCAAGAGAGTTACCTTAAGTCTTAAAATCTTTGCAAAAGAATTCGTGGAGGAAGATCAATTAGTACATGCTTCCCCTCGCGCGATATATAAATGCCTTCAACTTGCCTCCGCCTTCACCCTCCCCTTTTATTTCTCAGCTAGAAATCGAGAAACAAATGCCCATCGAATTCTATATGTGGACGAGCAAGCCCTTAAATTAGCAATTGAAATCATGCTCGAGGATATAACAGCTAGAACCCTTGAAGCAATCAGCCCAAGCGAAGTTATGGAAAGAGTAATTGCAAAGTTATATGGATAATTTATATTTATAATTTATTCAAAGCCACCTTTGAAGAATCTCGCAATTGCTTTAGCTATTTCTTCAATGCTATGGTGGAAAAAGTGATCTTCATTTTCAAGAATCAAGCACTGCTTTGGTTCATTTGCACTTTGATATAGCTCTTCAAATCGAGCATAAGGTGCAATTTGATCCTTTTTTCCATGTATGAAGAATTTCGGTGCCCTTTGATTCACTATAGCTTGAATATCCTCAGTTTGCTTCAAAATCGCTAGATATGCAATTCCAATCACCTCAAATTTAGAAGCAGCATTGGAGGCAACCACAGCTCCAAATGAATAACCAAAGATACCAATTTTTTTAACGCGGCCACGCAAATAGCGAAGTGCAGATATGGCATCTTGAATTTCACCTCTACCGCGAGCGAACTTATTGCGGTAGTCAAAGGTGAGAGCAGTGATTCCATTTTTTTCAAGTTCAAGTGCCACTGCAGCGAGGCGATGGTCAAATCTCGAGCCTCCATATAAAGGATGAGGCGGGCAGAGCACCACACCTAAATCCTCGCCTCTCCCCAGAAGCGTGCCGTAGAGCACGCCTGTTTCGCTAGGGAATACCACTTCTTCTATATTTCGAGTTATCTCCATACTCTGTCTTTATCTGCGAAATGACTTTGATAGCGCATGATAACATTATATAAACCCAGCTTTCTCAAGCAGGAAATACACCAAAGTATAGACTCGTGGTCAAATGGCAGTCTTATTTCAACGCACATCAATGGATTTACCTCTCTACCGCATTCATCGCAGAAATAGACATCGAAGTAGGAATCCCCAGTTTCCAGCTTTCTCGTTACCCGCATTTTGCACCTATTGAATTAATATTTATCTATCCTTAATTCATTCTATTCTATATTAATTAGTTCTTCTATCCAGTTGTCCTACTTCCTACTTCCTCAACTTTATTTCCTCAGGCTTTCGAAAGCCGCGCTTTATAAGTATATCCCGCTCTTTCAAGAGACAGGCTCTAGCATGTGCCGCGCATTTCTCAATCTCCCCCTGAAGCCAAGCTTGAGTGCAAAGCTTGTCTTGATCTGCAAAGGGATCATTATATTGAGATATGTTTAAAGCGTGAATTGCAAATAGCCGGCTTTCAAAGGCTTTTCTATTCAGTTCTCCAGCTAGGGCAATCTTCTCACCCGTGAAATGATAGAGCACTGCTTGAACAAACGGTACATTAAAGGCAAAGTATGGCTTCGGGAATTCATTAACCAATGCAATTATTCGACTGCGAAGAAGTGATATGCTTGGTTTATCCAGTGCATATTCAATTTTGAGTTTATTTTTATTGATTAATCCAACAATAACCGGCGATAACTCAGAATATCTTCTAGAATCAGTAAACTCATTTCGCAGATTTCCAATTGTATCGATGTGAATTATGCTGCCTGAGAAATTTGATCCACCTTCACTTCTCTCCTCAAATATTCCCAATGCCATGCTTCCTCTTAAATGCCTTTCTCAATATTTTGCAGTTTCGCTCCAGATACTCGGGCATTACCTTGACATCTGCGAGTACAGGCATGAAGTTTGTATCCCCCATCCACCTAGGCACAACGTGGAGATGTAAATGTGCCTCTCCAGC
>JAWCMA010000012.1:8491-35643 GCA_038850285.1 Methanocellales archaeon
AATGTTGAAGCCCTCTGGCTTCATCGTTTGATTTAAAACTGCTAGGCTTTGCTTAACCAACTCGAAGAACTCCTGGGTTTCTTGTTTGCTTAAGTCTTGCAACCTCAAGATATGGCGATAGGGCGCGATCATTATATGGCCATTATTATAGGGATAGGCATTTAAGATAACGAAGCATTTCTCCCCTTTATATACCACTAGTTCTTCATCTTCCTTCGACTCGAGGCAAAGGAAGCATCTCTGCTTTTTCTTAGATTTAATATATTTCATTCGCCACGGAGCCCAGAGCTGTTTCATAGCAGTTGGTTTTAACCTCAACTATATTTATGCTTTGGGATTTCCCTGCTAATTGGAATTGCCACGATGAGGCTAATCAAACCTGCAATTATATATGGCCACTCCCCGCCTAGATTTTGAGCTGCAATTCCTCCAATCAGCGGTCCCAAGGTCCATCCAATGCCAAAGCTTGTTTCAACTGCGCCTATTGCAAGGCCAATTTTTTCTCTTGGAATCATCTTTGAAACTGCAGCTATGCTAATGGGCGAGAGAATGCCTAGAGCGAGTCCAAGCAGAGCCATGCCAGATATTAGAGCCCAGAAACTCTGGAGATAGGGCAGGAGCAATAATATTATAGCTTGAGCAAGTAGAGCTATCAATATAGCTTTTTTCTCCCCAATCTTAGAAATTGCTTCTGATTGAAGAAAAACCGCTACTCTAACTAAGCCCAGAGCTGCGAAGAGAATGCCAATCTCAAGGGAAGTAATGCCTTTCAAGCTGGCATAAGCTGGGAAGAGGGAGAAAACAGTGCCCAGTGCAAGGCTGTAGCTTGTGATTGAAAGGTAGATCGCTGCAAGTGTTTTCTTTGAAAAATTAAATGGAGAATATTTAACTTCTCTCTTCACGCTGGGAATTTTCAAGCAATGCACCGCTATAGCTGTGGCGAAGAGGCCAGTTATGAAAGAGAGCAAAAAGAGCAGGTTAAAATCAGTTTTTTCAAGGATTAATCCTCCAATTGCAGGCCCGATTAAGAAGCCAATTCCCCAGGAGAAGCTATATCTGCCCATTGCCCTTGCCCTCGCTTCATTGGTAGTTATATCTGAGATTATTGCCTCCACCGTTGGCCACATCATTGCATAGGCTATGCCTCCAAAGATTCGAATAGCTATTAAATGGGATACATTTTGAGCGAAGGGAAAAAGAGCTGCATTTAAAGCGCTGCTTCCAATGCCTATGAAAAATATCCACTGTCTATTTATCTTCCGCGAAAGCAAGCCAATTGAAACAGGCAGGAATGCATAGGGCAGAGCCCAAGCAGAGCCTATTATTCCCAAGTCGAAGTAGGAAGCACCGAGGTGCTGAGCATAAAGCGGGATGAGGGGATTATAAGCGCCCAAGCTGAGTGAAATTAAAAAGATGGAAACATAGATCCAGAGGAGTACATCTTGCTTGGGATTCATCGAAATCATAATCTAAATATTCCTGCGCTGTGATATTGCTTTTGCATGCTTAGAATCGCCATCACAGGCAGACCTGGGATTGGAAAGTCAACTTTATGTAAAAAAGTTATTGCCAACTCGAGAAAAAAAGCAGGTGGGATGATAAGTGGAGATATAAGAGCCGGGAGGCAGAGGGTGGGATTTGAGATAGTAGACATCGCAACTGGTAAAAAAGGCATACTTGCGCATGTGAATCAGAAGCATGGCCCCGCTGTAGGCAAATATCGGGTGAATCTCAAAGATTTAAATGAAGTAGGCGTTGAAGCGATTAAGAATGCTTTGAATTTTGATTTAATAGTAATAGATGAAATTGCTCCAATGGAGCTATATTCAAGGGATTTCATATCTGCAGTTGAAACCGCGCTGGAGAGCAGTAAATCCATGCTAGTTGCATTTCACCAGCGTTCATCTCATGCTTTAATCCAGAAAATTCGCTCCACCTTTGAGGTATATTTACTCAATGAGCAGAATAGAGATTCCCTCGCTGTGCAGATCGTGGAGAGATTGAATGCTGATTAAAGAAGGTCAAGTGCAGATCAATCTAAGCAAGGCCTTTTATAATCCAAGGATGGAACTGAATCGAGATATAAGTATAGCGTGCATCGCGGCTTTCTCCAACCCAGAGATGACATTTCTCGATGCATTAGCTTCAACTGGAATTCGCGGCATTAGAATTGCGAAAGAGGTTGGACTCAAATGCACTGTGAATGATATAAGTCCTAGCGCTTATGAAGTAATTAAGCAAAATATAGCACTCAATCGCGTGGAAGGTAAGGCTATACCAAGCAATATAAATGCAAATATACTGCTCTCACAGGAGTACTTTGAAATCGTTGATATCGATCCCTTTGGCTCTCCAGTACCATTTCTCGATGCAGCTTGTAAATCAGCTAGAAAATTGCTTTGCATCACCGCAACAGATACCGCTCCCCTCTGCGGCTCGCACCTCAAAGCAGGCATTCGCAATTATCAAGCATTCCCGCTTAAAACTGAATATTACAATGAAGTTGGAGTGCGAATATTAATTGGCAAAATCGCGCGGGAGTTGGCTGAGTATGATAAAGCAGCGAAGCCTTTGCTTTCATATGCCGAGCAGCATTACTACAGAGTTTATATAAAGATCGAGGAGGGAGCTGCTAGAGCAAATGGAGCCATGGAAAAACTAGGCTATTTCCAGCATTGCTTCACCTGCTTATATAGAGCACCTTTTCCAGGGTTCATTCCACAGCTGCCAGCTTCATGCCCAAATTGCGGGGGGAGTTTGAAAGCTGGAGGAATGCTCTGGCTTGGCGAGCTCAGCGATAAAAGGTTTTTGAGCAAGGTTTTAAGGGAAATTGAGAAAAGAGAGCTTGGGAAAAAAGAGCAGGCCAAGAAATTACTCTCGCTATGCAGGGAAGAACTTCAGGTTTTCTCCTACTACAACCATCACAAGCTATGCAAATTGCTTAAAATAGCGCCTCTTGAAATGGAAGGAGTTATAGCAAAGCTTTTGAATTGCGGATATAAAGCAAGTAGAACGCATTTCTCAGGCGTGGGCTTTAAAACAACAGCAAATGTGAAGGAAATTATGGAGCTATTGAAGAACCGATGAGTTATTCAATTTCCCCTCGCTTGAATTTCTCCCTGCCACTGAGAGGCATGGTGGCATCTATCCCAATCTTAGTACTCGTTCCATCTTCGGCAATAGCTGGGTCTAGAGATGAACCTCTAGCGCGGGGTATTATCAGCACATCTCTATCTCCCCGCACGCGCGTGGCAATTGCATATTCCACTTCCAGTGGATTGAAAATATCGATGTCTTCATCAACCACCACAACGTGCTTCAAACTTGGGTGAGCCGTGAAACTAGCTAAGATCGCATTTTTGCCATCGCCCTCGGTCTGCTTCTCTATCTGCACAACCGCGTGGAAATAGCAGCATCCCCCCTCGGTGAGCAATACATTTTTCACCTGAGCCACCTCGCTAACTGTGGTATAAATTTTAGGCTCATAGGGCACGCCCATGAGCAGTTTATGCTCACTTCCACTTGGTAGTATGCCTTGATAGATCGCATCTCTGCGCATGTATATCCTATCAAGCTTTATAACCGGCTCTTCTCTGGCTATATCAAATGTACCAGTTATATCTACAAATGGCCCTTCTCTGGCTCTCAACTCAGGATCGATATAGCCCTCTAATACTATTTCAGCATCGGGCACTTGAACGCCATTCTCAATTTCATATAGCTCCAGGGATTTTCTCGCGAGTGCGCTGGCATATTCAAATTCCTTGCACGCTGGCACTCTTGTGCATGCTGCGAGCATGAAAAGAGGATCCACTCCAATTACAACCGCGATGGGTAGTTGCTTGCGCTGCTTTGCGGCTTTTTTATGCAGCATATAGCAATGCCTAGGTGGGACTAGTCTAACGGCCAGAGTTCTCTCATCCAGTACGAGCATGCGATGCACAGAAGCATTGTATTCCTCGCCGTACTTTGAAATCACAATGCCCGCGGTTATATATTTCCCCGCGTCCCCTCTATAATGGCGCATTATGGGAAGCTTAGAAAGATCAGCCTTAAACTGCCTCTCTAGAAAGGGCATCTCTTCCACAATTTTTATTTCCCCCTCGGGTTTTACACCTGCAAGATATCTCACTATTTCTTCTCTGCGTACCCCGAGAGCTAGTGCAAGTACTTCTCGGCTTGAAATTACATTCATCGCTGCTTGCCTTCCAGCCACGTTTTTGAAGAAAATCGGCTTAGCATTTTGCTTTGCAATTCTAGGCGCTTCAAATTCAGGGGAAACTTTTTCCTCGATATAGATGAGCAATTTCTCTTGCTTTAATTTCTCCAGAAAATCTCTTAGACTCATATACCCCACCTTTTATATAAGTGATGCTCAAGCTGGAGAAGATCAAGTACTCTGCCTACGATGAAATCAATTAAATCCCCTACTTTTTCATATTTGATGTAAAATGCAGGTGAAGCTGGCATAATTATTGCACCAGCTTTCTTGGCTTTCAGCATGTTCTCAATGTGCATTACACTAAGAGGAGTTTCTCTAATCACGAGTATTAGCTTGCGCTCTTCCTTCAAGCAGACATCAGCAGCTCTGGTTATTAGATTATCTGCAAAGCCATTTGCAATTGCAGCTAGGGTTTTCATGCTGCAGGGTATTATAACCATGGCATCCAATTTATAAGAACCACTCGACAGGGGGGCTAGTAATTCATCTTCTTCATAAGAATAATTTGCCAGTGCTGTGATCTCTTCAATGGTTTTATTGCTCTCTAGCTTTATTATCTGCTTGGCATTTTTGGAAATTATAAGATAGCTTTCAACCTCTGGGTAATTATGGAGCACTTCAAGCAATCGAATGCCATATAGCACTCCACTTGCACCTGTAATTGCAACGGCGATTTTCAAGTTCTCTCCTCCGCTATAACAGCATTTTTCCTCCCGAGTTTTTTAGCCAAGAACCAAATTTTTCTACCCTCGCCCTTTATAAGCGAGATCTCGCTCGTCAAAATATTGCACCCAAGCAGAATTGGAACTATGCAGATATAAAATTTCCCACCACTATAATTTGCCCTCTATCTCTTTTCGCAAGCGCTCGTAGAATTTAACTGTGAATCTATGTCTCCCCCTCGCGATCTCCCGAGCTGTCTTGGTTTGGAGGTGTGCTTTTATTTTGCTTAATTTTACAGTGAATTCCACTACAGGTGTATGCTCTAAATCAATTTGCTTTTTCAATTCAAATTTATTCGCCTTGCTTGGGTCAGTGTATAATCTCTGGCCTCTTTCCCCTCCATATGAGTAAGCTCTAGCTATTCCTATGGCTCCAATTGCATCGAGTTTATCAGCGTCATAAAGAATCTTCGCTTCCAAGCTGCGTGGCTTTAAATTGCCTCTGAATCTATGGCTCTCTATGCAGTGCAGCACAGCTTCTATCTTGCTTTTTGGAAAGCCGCAGTCCATTAAAATTTTCCTCGCAAGCAGTGCACCCTTCTCAGCGTGACACTCGCCGGTTTTTTCCTCCCCCATTCTTCCAATGTCATGGAGCAGTGCTGCTGCACGTAGAATCTCAAGATCTGCTTTTTCAGCCCTGCCTATTCGCTCCACTAAGCGCAGCACTCGCTTTACATGGTCAAAATCGTGAGCGGGTTTAGAACCTTGCATGTATTCTTGTGCAGCTTTCTCTATTCGCTCAAGATAGCCAGCCATATTTTTTTAGATAACGCAGAGCGATAAATTTTTTTCCATCTAGCGCAGCTTTAATTCTCTTATGAATTCTCTTATTATGGAAGCGCATTCTTGCACACTGCGATATCTATGTATTCTAATCTTGGGAGAGGTATTTCCATTTATCACTGTAGAAAGATCTATCTCCTCATAGCACAGGCAAAGCGTGGGCTTGTGTAAATGGAGAGCCTCGCAGATTTCATAACCAACTCCCAGACTTGGCATTGAAACCTCAGCGACTACAAAATCTGCTTTCTCAAGTGACTTGAGATCGCGCTCAAAGATTTGCTGCTTGGTCAAGCCCAGCTCAAGTGCGCCATCAATCACGTGCTGAGTAAGCACATCAATATTCATTTCCTCAAGCTGTTTTACTATTGCCTTATACTCCTTAAGATATTTCCTCCCTCCCTTCATAGCTCCTGCGAAATATGCCTTTAATTTCCCCATCCTTAGATCACAAGCTTATCTCTCACTTTAGAATAAAAGTCCTTGGTGGTTTTAATGAAAAACGCTGGTGAACTTGATTTAGTGAATTTGATTTTATCATGCATTCTAACAATTTGCTTGAACTGGCCATCTATAACTACAACCGATTCCTTATCAGGGCGGAGTATTTCAACTGTGATCTCACTTTTAGCCGGCACCACCCAAGGTCTAGCGGAGAGCTTGAAGGGCGCCAGCGGCACTATAATAAAAGCATCCACTCTGGGATCAATTATGGGTCCACCTGCGCTCATAGCATATGCTGTTGAACCAGTTGGAGTAGCTATAACCACGCCATCAGCTCGGAATTCATCAAGTTTTCGATTATCAATTGCAATTTTAAAGTGACTTATCTTAGCAGGTCTAGCAGTCACAATTACCGCTTCATTCACCGCTGGTGGAAGTGGTTTTTCATTTATGCTAACCGCTAATCGCGTGCGCTCTTCAACTTCGAAGCCCTGTAGCAGCGAGTTAATTTCTGAAACAGCATCCTCTGGATGTAGGTCAGTTAAAAAACCTACTTCACCTAGGTTCACGCCAATTACTGGAACTGGTTTAATGAGTTTTTGGAGAGTGCGCAGTACTGTGCCATCTCCACCTATTATCACCATTAAATCCACCTTCATCCTTCCAATGGGCCTAGCTTTACCCCCAAGGGCTAGAGAAGTTTTTGGGTCTAGAGTGAAATCCACCTTTCCCTTAAATGCAGTTATTATTTTTCTAGCTATCTCAACTGCTTCTTTTGACTCGGGCTTTGTTACAATTGCAAGTCTTTTTAACTGCATTGCAATAAATAAATGCCAGTTCTAATATAAAGAAACTTGCAATCCATATTGCAAAAGCGGATATGGATATGCAATATGCAATATGCAGAAACCCTTTTATAGAACTATAATGCTATTTCACTGGAGGTGTGCATATGGTAAATCAATTAACAGGGCAACCTGTTCTCATTCTGCAAGAGGGTGCTAGGCGAACAAGAGGCAGAGAAGCTCAAAGTTTCAATATACTTGCAGCGCGCATAGTCGCTGATGCTGTTCGAACTACTCTCGGTCCAAAGGGTATGGATAAAATGCTAGTTGATAGCTTGGGCGATGTGGTGATAACCAACGATGGTGCTACTATTTTGAAGGAAATGGATATAGAGCATCCTGCGGCGAAGATGATGGTTGAAATTGCAAAAACCCAGGATGAAGAAGCTGGAGATGGCACCACCACAGCAGTTGTGCTAGCTGGCGAGCTGCTTAAAAAGGCAGAGGAGCTATTGGAACAAGAGATCCATCCTTCGAGTGTAGTAACGGGATATAGAATGGCTGCCCAAAAGGCAGCTGAGATTTTAAAGAGCCTTGCAACTCAAATTTCACTTGATGATGAAGCTAAATTATTAAAATTAGCTGAAACTGCAATTACTGGTAAAGGAGCGGAAATTGCTAGAGAATGGCTCTCAAAACTTGCAGTAAAAGCTGTGAAAGCAATAGCTGAGAGGGAAAATGGAAAGATAGCTGTGGACATGGACAATATTCAAGTGGAAAAGAAAACTGGCGGGAGTATAGCTGATAGCGCATTAATCGAAGGAGTAATTATAGATAAAGAGCGCGTGCATAGTGCTATGCCTAAGCGAGTGGAAGAGGCGAAGATAGCCTTGCTTGATGCATCCATCGAATTGGAAAAGCCAGAGTTGAAGGCTGAGATTGCAATTACCTCACCTGATCAACTAAGGGCATTTCTAGAGGAAGAAGAAAAAATGCTTAAAGGTGCAGTGGATAAAATCATTGCCTCTGGAGCTAATGTTTTATTCTGCCAGAAGGGCATCGACGATCTTGCTCAGCATTATCTCGCGGAGGCTAAGATTCTTGCAGTTCGCAGAGTTAAAAAAAGCGATATGGAGAAACTGGCAAAGGCAAGCGGAGGAAGGATTGTCAATAACATCGAGGCGCTATCAAGTGCCGATTTAGGCCTCGCTGGTCTTGTTGAGGAGCGTAAAATAGGGGAAGATGAGTTGGTCTTTGTGGAGCAGTGCAAAAATCCAAAAGCAGTTTCCCTGCTATTGAGAGGCGGATCTGAGCATGTTGTCGATGAAATCGAGCGAGGGGTAAATGATGCTCTTCGCGTGGTGGGCGTGGCACTTGAGGACGGGAAAATAGTTGCAGGTGGAAGCTCAGCGGAGATAGAACTTGCATTGCGTTTAAGAGAATATGCGGCCACAGTTGGCGGGAGGGAGCAGCTTGCAGTGGAGGCATTTGCAAGTGCAATGGAGATAATCCCGCGCTCCCTAGCTGAAAATGCAGGTTTGGATACCATTGATACCTTAGTTGAACTTCGATCTCAGCACGAGCTGGGTAATAAACATGCAGGCATAAATGTCTTCACAGGCAAGGTTGTTGACATGCTAAGGGAAGGAGTCATAGAACCCTTGCGTGTTAAAACCCAAGCCATTAGTTTGGCTTGTGAGGCAGCTACGATGATTTTAAGAATAGATGACATCATATCTGCAAAGGGAATTAAACCAAGGACTACTGCACCAGGGGAGGGTGGAGTGCCTCCAATGATGTAGGGCTTGTTGGTTAGCAATGGTTAAATATGAACTAGCGATTAAAAATGGTTGGGTTTTTTATAGAGATAAAATAATTCAAGCTGACATCGCTATTGAGAATCACAAAATAGCTAGGATTGCAAGAAGAGTGGAAGGCTTTAAAGTAATAAATGCAAGTAAAATGCTCATACTCCCTGGAGCCATCGATGTACACGTGCACTTCAGAGAGCCTGGTTTAACATATAAGGAAGATTGGTACACTGGCTCTTGTGCAGCGGCAGCTGGAGGGGTAACCTCAGTTATAGATCAGCCTAATACCCTTCCCCCCACCACCACTGTTAAAGCTTATAAGAAAAAGCTCAAACTCGCTGAGCAAAAATCAATCGTGGACTTCGGGATAAATGCAGGGGTGATGGAAAAAGCTGAGCTTGAGCAGCTCTGGAGACTAGGCGCTATTGCTTTTGGAGAAATTTTCTTAGCGGATTCCATAAAAGTGGATTACTCATTTTTATGTAGCGCTCTTGAAAGAATAGGAAGGCTGCGCGGATTAGCTTGTATCCACGCAGAAGACAGCGCGCTGATTATGCAAAATCTCCAGAAATATAGAAGCTCGACTCCAATTGCATACTCTAGAATTCGATCTGCTAAATGCGAAGCACTGGCTATTCAAAGGGTATTGAATTTAAATGCAAAATTGAAGTATAAACCAAGGCTTCACTTCTGCCACCTTAGCACGAAGCTGAGTTTGAAATTACTGAGGCAGAGTACTTGCACCGCAGAAATAACGCCTCACCATTTGCTGTTGAACCTGAAGGATTATCACCGATTGGGAAATCTTGCAAAGGTAAATCCCCCGCTGAGAAGCAAAACAGATCAGCTTGCCCTCTGGCGTGCATTTATAAAAGGCGAGATATCAATACTCGCCTCCGACCACGCTCCTCATTTACCCATTGAGAAACAAGATTTAGAATCCGCTCCATCAGGCGTGCCTGGAGTTGAAACAATGATACCGCTAATGCTAGCCTTGGTGAAAAAGAAATTGATTTCCCTTGAAAGACTGATTAATGCTGCTTCAAAGAATCCAGCTAGGATTTTTAAAATCAAAAATAAAGGGGAAATCAAACGCGGGATGGATGCAGATTTAATGATCACTGATTTCAAGCCCGCTAAGATAAGAGCAGATAAGCTGCATAGCAAGTGTGGTTGGACTCCATTTGAAGGCTTCGAAGCAGTCTTCCCAAAGCTAACGCTCTTAAGAGGGAAGGTAATTTTCCAAGGAGATATAACCTGCGAGGGAGGATTTGGAAAATTATTAAAGCGAAATGATAATGCGAAATGATTAAGGCCTTGGAAATAAGATACAAGAGTTAGCCTCGCATGAAGGTCATTTCTATCACTGGCTATAAAAACTCTGGCAAGACTGATTTAACAGTTAAATTAGTGGAAGCACTCAAGCAAAAGGGAAAAGTGGGCACTGTAAAGCACATGCATGCTCATCGCTTCGATAAAAAGGGAAGTGATACATATCGACATATGCAGGCAGGGGCAGATGTTGTTGTGGGCGTTACGCCCTATGAACTTGTGAAGCTCACAAATGCAAATAATCTAAAGGCAGCGCTTGACGAGCTCGCCAATGCAGGGGTTGATTATGCAGTGGTGGAGGGCTTCAAAGATAGCTTGCTTCCTAAAATTGCAATTGGCGAGGTAAAAGCAGCGAATATCATTAAAACCCTAGATCCGCATGGAGATTTAAACATAGATGAACTCGTGGAGCTCGTGGAGAGCCAGCGAGAATGGATAACATTTAACTCCCTTGTAAATAAGGTTAAAAAAAATAGAGATATCGCTAAAACAGGGGCAATTGCCACATTCACAGGTATAGTAAGAGGAATAAATAAGGGGGTTAAGATTAGAGAACTTCAATTTGAGCATTACGAGGAAATGCTTGATAAAACGCTAGAGAAAATCAAGCAAACTTTGAAGCAGCGCGAGGGCATAGTTGAAGTACTAATACACCATAAAAGCGGAGTAATACCCGCGGGTGAGGACATCATTTATATAGTTGTAGCAGGCTCGCATCGCAAGGAGGTATTTAAAGCTCTCAGCGATGCAATTGAAATGGTTAAAACTCAAGCACCCATCTGGAAAAAAGAAGTCACAGAGATAGGAGAATACTGGGTTCAAGAGGTAGAAAGAAAATGAAGCAGCGGCTTTTTGGCACCAATGGTGTTAGAGGAATAGCCAATGTTGATTTAACCTCTGAAATTGCACTTGCGCTTGCGAAAAGCTATGGAAGCTTGCTGGAGTTAAGCAGCACAGTAGCAATTGGAAGGGACACTCGCCTATCAGGAGAAATGTTCAAACACGCGGTTATCTCAGGCTTGCTTTCCGCAGGCTGCAGTGTTGTGGATACAGGGATAGTTCCAATTCCAGCGCTACAATACTACGTTAGGGATAATGCAGATGGAGGAATTATGATCACGGCATCCCATAATCCCTGGGAATATAATGGAATTAAAATCATCGATAGAGATGGCACTGAGATAAGCAAGGAATTGGAGGGAAAAATCGAGGGGCTCTACTACAGTTCTAATTTTAGAAATATAGAATGGAATAAAATAGGGGAATTGAGGAATGCGGAGATCATTCAAAATTATATCAATGGAATTCTAAAGCTAGTGGATAGAGAAAAAATTGCAAGGTCGAAGCTGCGTGTTGCAATTGATCTAGGCAATGGCGCTGGCTGCATGGCAACGCCTAGATTACTCCGCGAACTTGGCGTTGAAGTAATTGCACTAAACGCTGACCCAGAGCCAGTTTCTCCAGGTCGCGAGCCTGAGCCAACTAAGGCCTCACTTAAGGAGTTAATGGAACTCGTGGTATCGGCAAAAGCCAGCTTCGGAGCGGCTCACGATGGCGATGCAGATCGAGCGGTGTTCATAGATGAAAAAGGTGAATATGTAGAAGACGATGTAACTCTAGCTATTTTTGTGAAAAATGCTCTTTCTAAAAAAACTGGACCTGTTGTTACACCAGTAAGTTCTTCCCAGAGCATAGTTGATATTGCTAATGAATTTGGAGTGAAAGTAGAGTGGACAAAAGTGGGAAGCATACACGTAGCTAGAAAGATGAAGGCAATAAATGCAGCTATAGGTGGAGAGGGAAATGGAGGTATAATATTCCCAGAGCATCAATACTGCCGCGATGGCGCTATGGCAGTGGCAAGGATGTGTGAATTAGTTGCAGAGCAAAAACTATCTGAACTCGCAAACCAAGTGCCTAAATATTACAATTTGAAGACAAAGCTGCGATGTGAAAATAAAGAAGCAGTAATGCAGCACGTTAAAAGCAAGCTCAAGGGTGAAATCATCGCTATAGATGGATTCAAGGCTTATTATGATGATGGCTGGCTATTAATCCGCCCTTCTGGTACTGAGCCAATTATTCGAATCTTCGCAGAATCCAAGTCGATGGATAGAGCTAGAGAGCTTCTAGAGTATGGCTGCAGCTTAATTAAAAACTGCAGCTAGGACTTACTTTTTATTACTTTTTTGTCCAAAGATCAAGCTTGCCTCCAGTAAAAAGATGATATATAAATCATGGTAAAGCGAATATAGAGAATAGAATATATGAAGCTCGCTCTCGGTATAACTACCAGCATGCCTCTGGAAAAATCCATCAGCTATGCCAAAATTGCTGAGGAAAATAATTATCATAGAGTATGGATTGGTGAGGATATACTTTCAAGGGAAGTTTTCACTTATATCTCAATAATTGCATTAAAAACCGAGAGAATACAACTTGCAACTGGCATAACAAGTCCATATTTGAGGAATATAGCGGTAATAGCATCAAATGCAGCTGGAATTCAAATATTGAGTAAAAATCGCTTCACACTGGGATTAGGAGTTGGCGGTATTCCAGAGATTGAAAAGATAATGGGTAAAAAGCCGGATAGGGTAATCAAGATAATGAGGGAAACAGCTCTACTTCTGCGGAAAATCTTTAAAGGAGAGAAAATAACATATGAAGGTAGAACTACCCGCTTGAGGGATTACAAACTCAGTATAAAACTCGAGGTTGAGCCCAAAATTTATTTTGGGGTGCGAGGAGAAAAGCTGCTCGCATTAGCTGGAGAAATTGCAGATGGAGTGATATTCTCAGGGCCCAAGCGCTATCTCAAGCGAGCCATGCAAATCGTTGATGAAGCAGCTGAGAGAGCAGGGAGAGATAAAAAGGAGATAGACCGCGTGCTATGGAACTGCACAGTGGAAGTTGAAAATGAAGAGGATTTAAAATTAGCTAGACTTGTATCAGCCACAATAGCAGCGAGTCTTCCAAAAAATAGCTTGAGTGAAGCGGATCAAATTCGAGAGAAATTCAAAGCAGGGAGATATGAAGAAGCAGCTCAAATGATGAGCGAGGAATTCATGAGGGAATTCTGCATCTATGGCTCTAAAAAGGAGATACTTAATTGCTTTAATCAATTTAAAGAAATGGGGTTTAGAGAATTCGTAGTTGGACCCCCATTCAGCAAAAATCCCGCGAGAACCATTAAATCAATAGGGAGGGCTAGTGTTGGAATATGGGATTAACTTCAATGGTGATCTACCAATTGATCACATAATAGAGGGCGCGAGAATTGCAGAGCAAATAGGCTTCAAATACATCTGGGTTGGAGAGGCAAATGAATATATACACCCTTTCCCAGTGCTCGCAGCTATATGCGAGAACACAACTAAAATTCAAATTGGCTCAGGTATAATCTCACCTCAACTGAACTTATGTCGCCATATATTGAAGGCATTTGAAACCCTTCAAGAATCCTATGGACCTAGGTTCATTATAGGCTTAGCCCCAGGTGACTTCATAGCGCTTCAGTCACTTGGAGTGGGAATGAGGCAGCCAATTGAGAAAATAAATCAATGTTTAATCGAAATCGCTGGCCGCGTGCCAACCTACATTGCAAAGCAAATTACTAAGCCAGAGGAAGTCTGTTCATATGGTGTTATACCAGTATTCGTGGGAGCGACTGGACCGAGGATGATTGAATTTGCTAGTTTGAAGGCAGATGGGATTCTACTTAACTATCTCAAACCCGAGTATATCAACTGGGCTTTGAGATACTTCAAAAGAAGAATATATACAGCTGTCTACGGTCCATCGCTTCTTCTTCCAAATAGCTCAAATGAAAAACCCTTGCTCATAGCTGCAGCAATAGTGGCATCAAGCGTGCCTAAAGAGCTTCAAATTGAATTTGAAATAGAGAATATGATAAATCAAATAAAAACTCATTTAAATCGCAGGAACTACAGCGAGCTTGTGAAATACAAAGAATTCCTGTATAGCAACTTTACTCTTTCAGGAAGTGCTGAGCAGATAAAAAGAAAAATTGAGGAAATGAAGAAAGTAGATCAAGTTATATTTGGCACACCAATTTGCCGCAGCCTCGAGGCAGTTAAAAAGCTGAAAGAGATAATAAAAAAGATGGGGGGGTGAAGGATGGGCGTGCTCAGAAAAATGATGAAGAAATATAAACTCACAGAAGGAGACATGCAAGAATGGCGAGAGGTAAAATCTTGGTACTTAAACATGGCAAGCGAATACCCCCAGAAGTGTTTAAAATGCGGAGATTTATTTTACGTTCCTTCTTTTGATGCATTTTTAATAAGCCGAAATAAAAGGGCTTGTTTATGTCAAAAATGTTTGAAATAAGAAATAAGCATAAATTTTTATGTGCAATGCTACGAAACCTAGGAGAGGAATTCAATGCGCTTTAAAAATAGAGAAGATGCTGGGAAAAAACTGGCTGCAGAGCTCTCTAGCTTGAAAACTTTAAATCCAGTAGTACTAGCTATACCCCGTGGGGGAGTTGTAGTGGGCAGCGTCGTTGCTAAAGCGCTGAGTGCCAAGCTAGATGTAGTGGTCCCTCGAAAACTTGGAGCACCTTACAATCCAGAACTCGCAATCGGTGCGGTTATGCACGATGGAACTTATTATCTAAATAACGATATAGTGGCAGTGTTGAATGTATCTGAAAACTATATTAAAAAGGAGATAGAGGCTCAAAGGCTGGAGACTGAAAGAAGATTGCAATTATATAGAAAATCCAGGGATTACGATTTAAGGGATAAAAATATCGTACTCGTGGACGATGGCATCGCTACTGGGGCAACTGTGCTCGCTGTGATTAACTGGCTGAAAAATCAGCAGCCTAAAAAAATAGTGGTTGCAGTTCCAGTGCTGCCTGCTGAAACCCTTGAGTTATTGAAGAAGGAAGTGGATGAAGTGATCTATATCTTAGCGCCATATGAATTTGAAGCAGTTGGTGAGTTCTACGAGGATTTCAGTCAAGTTGAAGACGAAGAGGTTATAAAAATAATGAAACAATATCGATAAACAATATCGATAAATAAAAATAGCTTTAAAAAATATAAGGGGGAATTAAGATGCCATTCGTACTATGTGAAAAATGCTATGAAAAGCTGAAAGAGCAGGTATTCATTAGCAGCAAACCAGTTTATGGAAAATGCATTCTATGCGCCTACTTAGGCTATGGAGTTATTGTTGTAGAGCCTAGGAATATGCTTGCTTTTGAAACCTTGAGAAAAGCAGCAGCTTCATAGCTCCCTCCTGTAGTTAGTGAGCATCTCATATGCCGTTTGCGTGACTACAACTGTGTCCTCAACTCTCACCCCAAACTCGCCTAAATAGAGCCCGCAGTTGCCAATTGAAATCACCATTCCAGCTTTCAATTCCTCTTTGAGTTCTTCACCGTGGAAGAAAGCATGCCCTGGTGGTAAAGGAGGCTCTTCGAATTCTAAGCCCACGCCGTGAATTGGAGGTCCAATGAAGTACTCCTCATAGCCTTCTTCTTGAAATATCCTGCGCATTAGATTCTCAAGCTCAGAAATGGTTTTACCCGGAGCTATAGCTTCAACAGCTGCTCTCTGAGCTTTCAAATAAACTTCAAAAGCTTTTTGCTGCTTCCTCGTGGGCTCTCCAGCGCAGATAGTGCGGCAGAGATCCGCGTGATATCCATGTACAGTTGGATGAAGGTCGATCGTAACTAAATCACCTGTTTCAACCTTTCTATGGCTTACTATTCCGTGTGCGATAGACGATCTAGAACCAGAGGCAACATATGTTCTATAGAATTCCTCAGCTCCTTTTTTCCTCATCATATATTCTGCTTCAGCAGCTATTTCGGTTTCAGCAGCACCGAGTTTCACTGCTTCAATTGCTGCTTCCATAGCTGCATCAGCCACCTCTGCTGCTTTTCTAATGAGCTCAATTTCCTCGCGCGATTTCACGATCCTTAAATCAGTCATAATGGGAGTTGCATCAGCGAACTCAAGCTTCTCTGGCTTCGCGTGTGGATGCTTGAACATCTCAAGCATGGAAACCTTAAGAAAAGTATTCTCCACCCCAACCTTCCCCTTTTCCAGCTTAAGTTCCTTCCAGATATGCATTAATGAGTGCAGCATTTCAATTTCATCTTCAAATCCAAAGATATGCTCCGAAGCACATAACTGCTTCACATCTTCAACATCGGTTTTTGGCACCCCATAGTAAGTAGAGCCTGCTCTCGAAACTATTGCAAAAGCGCACAGTCTGCCATCGCCTATTAAATACCTCATATTCTGAGGCTTAGTTAAAAGCATTGCATCCAAGCCCAATTTTTCCATAATTACACAAGCCCGCTTAACTCTTTCCTCAAAAAATTTGCTCCCGGCGAGTGCACCCTTATAATACTTCATAGGTTAAACCCTTCCCTTGATATACATCTCGGGATTTCTATCGAACTTTTGCTTGCACATAGGCGCGCAGAAGTAGTAAGTCTTCCCTTTATATTCCGACTTCCACTTCGCCGTTTTTTCATCAACTTCCATTTTGCAAACAACATCTAGAGTCAAGCAATTCACCCTAATAAAAAAGTTGAATAAAGAAACATTTAGTTTTCGCTGGTATGAATTAAATGAACGGACTTTGAGAAAGAGGTTGCCATTGAAACGCGCAATATAAAAATCGCTTAGTAGCCCTATTTAATACCGGTAATTCTTCAAATGGCAAAATATTTTTTGACAACTTTCTAGTCTGTCGAAAGTATTTGAAATGCTTAGCGATGTGTTTATTATCATTTTTCTCTTGCTTTCCATCTCTTAGTCGCTGAAGTCAGCGGGTGAGTCTCAGATGTTTGGGCATGGAAGAGCTCAGAATGTCACCATTGGTTTCTGCCAAAATTATGATTTCTTTCATAAGCCTTGAAACATTTCGAGAGGCAATCCCAATATTGTTCCTGCAGGTTTACACATTGAGATAGCTAGAGATACGATTATGGAAGAAGCGGATAGCATGAAGCTCAGGAGAAAATAAGCCGCGGGGCAGGCTGCAAGGGTATTGCGTTATACATCTTAGATCTAGTAATACTGGGGAAAGAAGGAAATATTAGAAATTTAAAAAAGAAATACAAATTTGTTGTAATTTAAAAAAGGTGGATTTTTATGGAGAAGAAAAAAATGCTCAAGGAGTTGATCAAGCAGTTGCATGAAGGAGCAGTGCCAGCTGAAGTTAAAGAAAGATTTAGGCAAGTTTTAGAGAGCACAACTCCATTGGAAATCGCTAGAATAGAGGAGGAACTTATAAAAGAGGGAATACCTAGAGAAGAAATCTTGAGGCTTTGCGATGTTCATCTAGCTGTTTTTAGAGAGCAGTTGGAAAGGCAAAAAATCGAGGTACCCCTTGGGCATGCTATTGGAATATTAATTGAGGAACATAGAATTCTTCTGGAAAGGCAGGAGAAACTTAATAGCATTGCAGCTGAGCCAGCACCTAATTTAGTGCAGCTTAAGCAAATCGCAATAGATTATTTAGAAGCTGAAAAGCATTATCTGAGGGAGGAAAATGTGCTTTTCCCAGTTTTAGAGAAACATGGCATAACTGAGCCTCCTGCGATTATGTGGATGGAGCATAATCAACTGAGAGAGCGAAAAAAGGCATTTCGCAATTTAATTGAAAACTATAATACCATGAGTCTTGAGGTATTTAAAAAGCAGCTTGGCGAGAGCGCAGAGGCTTTGAATAGCTTGCTTTCAAGTCATATATTTAAAGAGAATAACATTCTTTTCCCAGCTGCAATGCGCGTGGTCACAGAGCAGGAATGGAGAGACATTAGAAGAGAATTCGATGAAATTGGATACCCCAGTTTTACCCCCAGGCATTTATTAACCCCTATTTCACTGGAAGCTGAGAAGCCGGTGGCTGCGCCTCCTGAGCTATGGCAGTTTGAAACAGGCTCGCTTTCAAAGGAGGAAGTTGAGGGGATTCTTAACACCTTGCCAGTTGATATTACATTTGTGGATAGGGAAGATGCTGTTAAATACTTCAGCAAGGCGGAGAAGAGAATTTTCGTTCGCACCAAAGCGATTTTAGGGAGAAAAGTGCAGCTCTGCCACCCGCAGAAAAGCATTCATATAGTGAATAAAATACTTGACGCCTTCAAAGCAGGTAAAAAAGACTTTGCTGAATTCTGGATCAAGAAAGGGGAGAGCTTGATATATATTAGATACTTTGCAGTTAGAGATAAAGCTGGAAAATATCTGGGAACGCTTGAAGTAACGCAGGATATATCGGATATTAAGAAAATTGAAGGCGAGAAAAGACTGCTAGACTGGGGAGAATAAATTTAAATTTATAAATTTAAAAGATTTAAATATGAAAACTGTGAATCGCAAAGAACTTGAAAACTAGGTTCGAGGTGCGGTAAATAGCTATTAACTCCTGCAGTTCTTTACTTAAATCCATTTTTCTCTCAAGTGCTATTCTATTCAAAATCCTTATCTCCCAAGCGACTTCGTCTTCTGAGAGTGGAATTTGAGATTTCCATATTTTTTCCTCCACTTTTTTAAATCCAGCTTGTTCAAGCTGCTTTATTAGCTTATGGAGATTGCTAGCATAGCTTGGGAATATCCTCTCTTTAATTTGAAGCATCTTTTTAGCGAATCGATTCATAGCTAGCTCTTCCACTACAATTAATCTCTCTTGAATGCAACTTTTAAGGTTCGAGAGGATGGGGATCAAATCAGCATTGGGAAATAAGCAGAATGCTGAGTAAATTATCGCTGCATCGTATTCTAAGCCTTCATCTGTTAAACCGCGGCTCAATTCAAGGACTCGCTTGCCATCTAGGTCTAGGGCTTTTAGGAGTTCAATGTGCCTTAGCTCAATAAAGCTTGGGATTTTCAGCTCGTTACTATGAATATTTATCATTGTTACAGATTTATGAAAAATATATTTTATAAAGTTAATGAAATAATTATCAATGCTGATAATCATCCCTGATAATTTAAAGCAGCCCAAAAGCTAGAAAAGAGCAAAAATATATACTAACGATATTCAATATAAAGAAGTAGATGCGGGAACGACTATTTGAAAGAGTGGTAAATATATTGAATAGAGCAGGCTTCGTGACCTCTGAGCGATGCGATGTAAGACCATCAAGCTTCGATCTAGCGGCTAGAAGAGAAGACCTGCTGCTACTGCTTAAAGTGCTCTCAAATATCGATGGACTATCCGAGGAAGCAGCTTTGGAGATAAAGAAACTAGCTGTATATCTACTGGCACACCCTCTCATAGTAGGCGAGAGAACCAGCGACCATAGCTTGGAAATAGGAGCAGTGTACCTTAGATATGGAATACCAGCTATTAACTGCGAAACCTTGAGTGAATACTTCATAGAGGGAATCCCCCCGCTGGTATATGCAGCCCCCGGCGGTCTATATGTGAATGTAGATGGCGAGGAATTGCGGGAGATTAGAAGGAAGAAACAGTTCTCACTTGGGGAGCTCGCAAGTTTAATGGGGGTTTCTAGGAGAACGATTCGCAAATATGAAGAAGGCATGGATGCAACAATCGATGCAGCGATTAAACTCCAAGAAATACTGGAAATGCCCATTGCAAAGCCCATAGATCTCCTTGCATTTGAATTGGAATTGGAAAAAACCCCGCTAGAATCATTGAATCTCAGCTCTCTGGAGAAGCACGTGCTTGAAATGCTAATGGGAATCGGCTTTGATGTTTTACCCACAATGCGCTCTCCATTCGATGCCCTCTCAAAGGATAAATCTACAACCATCTTAACTGGGATCAGTGAGCATAGAGAAATATCAATGAAAAAAGTTCGCTTGATGAGCAGCATCTCAAGAGTGGCTAGGGCTAAATCCATATATATCGTTGAAAAAATTGGTAAATCCACCCAAATAGGCGACACCGTGCTCCTGCATAAAGACGAGCTGAAGAAAATTGAAGATCCAAAGGAGTTCGTGGATCTAATAGAAGATAAAAAACATCAAGCTAGACGGCAGAGGGGCTATTGATAAAGCTAAAAGCTAAAAACTAAAAACTAAAAACTAAAAGCTAAATAATTCAAGTCCAACTCTCAATGGACTTAAATTCATAATTTGCATATCTACTCCGCCAGTCACTAGGTAGATACATGCGCTCTCCACCAAATTTAGAAGCAATCTCATCAAGAAGTCCTAGATTAACACTTCCCTCAAACCTGAGGATAACAATTCCCTGCGGTTCTCTTGATTCATCTATAAAAAAATTAATCCCTGCCACAGAAATGCTATCGTAAATCTCCAGAAGGAATTTATAGGTTTCCCTCCCGCTTTTAAATTTGTAGCCTGTATCAAGCTTCACATTTACATTGATGATAAATCAAATTTAAATTTCTTTCCTTCAAGACTTGCAGATTTGCAGACTACACATGCTTAGATATGTAGATATGCAAAACATTTATATAACAAAAAAATGTAATCTCTGCCATTCTACCTTGGGGATACCATGGCTTTACCTACTCGAAAAAATTTAATAGAAATTATATGTGGGAAATGCAAATATTATGTTAGGCAGCAGAATAAATGCAAATTCACAGGCTACTGCAGCAGACGGAGCTCGCTAACCTATGCAGTTTCAGAAGAGTAGGGAGAGCAAATCTTAAATATGCCCAAACTCCAGCCATTAGTTAATACCCCAGTTTTAGTTGTGAGGCAAAAAATCAAAACCCTAGTAATAGCTGATATTCACTTGGGCATAGAATGGGATTTATACTTCAGCGGCTTCAATATTCCAAGTCAGATTGAGAAAAGACTTAATAGAATATTGAAATATGTGGAGGAAGTGAAGCCTAAAAAAATAATTCTCCTAGGGGATGTGAAGCACAACGTTCCATATCTTTCATTCCAAGAGAAAAAAGAAATTCCCTATTTCTTAAGAGAACTGGAAAAATATGCTTTGATTGAAATAATGCCGGGAAATCACGATGGAGGTATAAAAAAATTACTGCCAAGCAAATCCGAAATAGTTCTTCACAGCTCTGAAGGAGCTATAATCGACGGCATAGCCTATTTTCACGGCCACGCCTGGCCTGCTCCTGAGCTCTTCAAGGCTAGAGAAATGATAATGGGCCATAATCACCCCGTGATAAAATTTACAGACGCGCTTGGTAAAAAACACCTCGAGCCAGTTTGGATAAAGGCTAGGTTTAATCGCACTGCTATTGAAAAGCACTATAAAGTAATAAGCTGGAATAATCCTCGCTTAACAGTAATGCCAGCCTTCAATGAACTCGCAGGGGGCATACCTTTCAATGAAGCAGCATATGCTGAGCTACTGGGTCCTATTTTCACTTCAAATGCAGTTAAATTGAATAAAGCAATCTGCTATTTACTCGATGGCACTTATTTAGGTGAAATTGGAAAGCTCCGCGTTTAAGAAACCGGTTCATATATAATTCCAAGCTTTCTAGCGATTTTCATCGCTCTATCCATTTCCTCAAAACTGGGTCTCCTAGCAATATCTTTGAATAAATGCGGGGCTGCTGCCACAGCGTGTTCAGGGCGATATTGACTCATTATATTAACCAGTGCTCTAGGCAGATTTATAGATATCCACTCCAGCAATGGTTTGGTATCGCAATCCAAGTGATTCGGCAAAACCAAATGGCGTATGATGATATCGCCACTCTCATGAGCTAGCTTATGGTTCCTCGATACAATTGCGAAGTAATTCTTAACTTTGCTTAATCTCTCCGCACACGCATCACTATAATATTTGAAGTCCGGGAGCCATATGTCTATTACCTCCGCTAGAATTTTCATCGTTTCCTCGCTGCAGTAAAGATTGCTATTCCAGAGCAGTGGTACATTTACCTCCAAATAGCGAAGGGACTCCACAATGGTATGTAAATTAGGAGTGGGATCTCCACCCACATAGTTTATATTTCTGCATCCCTCTCTGCGGAGAGTTCTAGCAAGTGAAGCAAGTTTCTTTGCATCCACTTCAACTCCATTATATGGATCAGTGGAGATATCCCAGTTCTGGCAGAATTGACATCGAAAATTACAAGAAGTAAAGAAAATCGTGCCGCTGGGCACAAGAGGCGCTTCTTCACCATAGTGGTGGAAGCAGGATGAGACTCTAGTAATGCTATCAAGCTCGCAAAAGCCCTTTGCTCCTTTCCTTCTATTTGCTTTACACCGCCGCTCGCAGAATATGCAGTTCTCAAGCATTCGATTCGCAATTTCAATCTTCAGATCCAGAAAACTCGGGTGCTTCAGCTCTAGATCTTCGAGCTTTATGTTCTCGCTTGCGATTTTCTCCAGTGTTTCTCTAAAGATCGAGGCAAGATTGCTGTGCTCTCTCCAAAGGTTCTCTATGGAATCACTCTCTTTATAATTTGCCTTTATTCTCTTGCAGATCAAAAACTTAGAGGGCTTTTTATCCAGCATAACTGCAAAGTACCAGCTAAGCCTCCGCCTCACTTCTGCATTCTGCCAAACTGTTTCTGCGTCGGGTCTAGCAAATATCCAGCTCATATTTCATTTCCATGGATAAATTTCGACATAAAGGCTAATAGATTTTGCGTCCTATTTATAATTCGTGAATGCATTTGACCTACTCCATCCAAGAATAAAAAATGCACTGGGAAAAATTGGCTTAAGAATTCCAACTGAGCCTCAGGAGCGTGCCATACCTTTAATTTTAGAGGGAAAAAATGTTTTAATTGCTGCACCAACTGGCACAGGTAAAACTGAGGCAGCCATACTACCTGTATTCCATAAAATTTTGAATCAAGAGATAAGAAATGGAATCTCCGCGATATACATAACTCCTCTCCGAGCTTTAAATCGAGATATGCTCAAGCGCCTTGAAGTGCTAGCTCGAGAGATCGAGATTAAAGTGCAAGTTAGACACGGTGATACACCTGAGAGGGAGAGGCGGAGGCAAGCTGCTTCCCCACCTGACTTATTGATCACCACGCCTGAAACCTTTCAAATCCTGTTGATTGCTCCAAAGCTCAAAGCTCATTTGAGGAATATTCGCTATGTAATAATAGATGAAATTCACGAATTAGCTGACTCTAAAAGAGGCGCGCAGCTTGTGATTGCACTTGAAAGACTTTCAGATCTATCAGAGTTTCAGCGAATTGGGTTATCCGCGACCATTGGTGGAATAAATGAAGTTATGAAATTCCTAGGAGGATTTAGAATAGTTGAAGCGGTTGAGATTTCAATCGCCAAGCAGCTTGATTTTCAAGTTCGAAGCCCGGTATTAACAGTGAAGGATGAGGAACTTGCTAGAAAACTGGTAACTGAGGTTGAAAATGCCGCGGAGATCAGATATATCAAGGAAATTCTGGAAAAGAAGCAATCAGTGCTTGTATTTGTAAACACTCGGCAAGCTGCTGAAGCACTTGGTGTTAGGCTTAAAATGCTGGGAGTTAAAGCTGAGGTGCACCATAGCTCGCTATCCAGAGAAGCGAGGATAGAGGCGGAGGATGCATTTAAAAAAGGCAATTTAAAAGCACTGGTTTGCACTTCTTCAATGGAGCTGGGAATTGACATTGGCTTGATCGACCACGTGGTGCAGTATCATTCACCTCGCGAGGTCACTAGATTGCTTCAGCGCGTTGGGAGATCAGGGCACAAAGTGGGCGATATCTCAAGCGGGACAATTATAGCCTCTGAACCAGATGACATCTCAGAGGCTTGTGTAATTGCAAGGAGAGCAAAGAATGGTGAAATAGAGCAGCTCAATATACATAAGGCACCCGCGGATGTTATCGCGAATCAAATCTGCGCCATGGCACTTGAGCATCGCGAAGTTAGCGTGAGCAAGATATTTCAGCTCATTAAAAAAGCTCATCCTTATCAAGAACTCTCATTTGAGAGATTCCAGCAAATTCTAGATCAGCTTAAAGAGCAGCGCTTGATCTTTGAGAAAGCTGGAGTGGTGAGAAGAAGGGAAAGGACTTGGCATTATTTCTATGAAAACCTCTCAATGATACCCGATGAAAAGCGCTATGAAGTCTACGATATAGTGCGAGGGAGAAGTGTGGCAAGTTTAGATGAAGCATTCGCAGTGAACTTCGCTCAAGATGGAGCGATCTTCATTGCAAAAGGGGAGATGTGGCGAGTGTTAGATGTAGCTGAGGATAAAATCAAGGTTGAGCCAGTTGAAAACCCCGAGGGAGAAATACCTAGATGGAGCGGGGAGGAGATCCCAGTGCCCTTCGAAGTGGCTCAGGAAGTGGGGTTGCTGAGAGCTGAAATCTCGCGGTTAGCGAGTTTAAGCGATGATGAAATAGCTCAGCAAATTTTAAAGCAGGGCGAGTATCCTGTGGATGTAGCTACTTTTAAAAAAGTCATTCAGCAGGTGAAAATGCAGCTAAAAGAAGGCTGCGAGGTGCCAACTCATAATAAGATAACAGTAGAGAGCAGTGGGAAAAGTGTAGTCATAAATGCATGCTTTGGGCATAAGGTAAATGAAACAATTGGCAGAGCCCTGAGCTCCCTCCTCGCAGCTAGATTTGGAGGCAGCGTTGCCCTCGAGATAGATCCATATAGAATCAAACTCGAGCTTCCGAAGAAAATATCCCCTGCGCAAATAGCTGAGCTTATTAAAAGCAGAATATCTAGAGCCAATAATAGAGATAACGCTAAAACAATCCTCACTTTTGAAATGGAAGATATTGCACGTGGCTAGAAGATTTGGCGCGGCGCGAAAGGATGTGGATTACGAAAAACTCGGGATGGATAAATTGATCTCGATATATACCAATACCCCGCTTTATGAAGAGGCAATTCGCGAGATCTATCACGATAAAATTGATATAGCAAGGGCAAGGGAAATCTTCAATTCCATAAGCGAGGGTAAAATATCCATTTCAATTTCAAATCTCAGTCCAATTGGTCTCTCTGGGTATACCGCGGGCTATGAGCTTTTATTTCCAGAGAAGATCGATCAATCCATAGTGCTTGCTTTGAAAAACCGCATTCTCAGCGACCGCGTTATACTAATCTGCCTCAACTGCAAGCAGTGGAAATCCACGCGCAGAGTAATGCAGGTGCAGGAGCAGCCTAGGTGTGTGCTCTGCGGCTCAGGGTTAATCGCAGCCCTCAAACCCTGGGAGGAGGGGGAGATCAAGCTTTTGAAAAAACCAGAGCATTTGAAAACCCAGGAGGAAAAAAATCGCGTTAAGCGAATCTTCAGAAATGCAAATCTAGTGCTCTCTAATGGAAAGCAAGCAGTGATCGCACTTGCAGCCCGTGGCTTAGGCCCAGAGATTGCCTCGCGGATTCTTAGAAAGCAACCTTTGGATGAGGAGGATTTTTATAGAGAGATTTTAAAAGCCGAGAGGCAGTATATAAAAACTAAGAAATTCTGGGATTTATAAACTAATAAATATCGAGCGTAAAATAGAAAGCATTATAAAAATAGCATACAAATTGAAAAGCCTATGAGTCCAGCTCACGTAAATTCAGTGGCAGCTTACGCGAATGAGAGAATCAAAGACCTTGAGGCTGAGAAGCAGCAGCTTCAAAATGAGATCAAGCAGCTAAGGATTACATTAGATGAACTCAAGTCCAAATTGCTTGAAGCAAACCTAGCAGCTGCAAACGCAAGAGAAGAAATCATTCGCTTGCAGCAGGAAAACCTCCAGCTTCGCAGGCCCCCTCTCTTCATAGCAAGCGTGATTGAGATATATGAAGATAACACTGTTCTAGTCAAGCAACACGGGAGCAATCAGGAATACCTCGTTAAAGTGGCACCTGAGCTTTATAACAAGCTTGAGTTGAATACAAGAGTGGCGCTTAACAGTAGCCTCGCAATTGTGAAGATAATTGGAAAAACCGTTGACCCTAGGGCTCAAGTGATGGAGGTAATCGAAGCCCCAAATGTGGATTACAGCTCCATAGGTGGACTTAGCGAGCAGATTCAAGAATTAATTGAAGCAGTGGAACTACCGCTTACAGATCCCGAGTTATTCAAAACCGTTGGAATAGAGCCCCCAAAGGGAGTACTATTATATGGCCCGCCAGGCACAGGTAAAACACTCCTAGCCAAAGCCGTGGCGAATCGCGCTAAGGCAACCTTCATAAAAATGTCAGGCTCAGAGCTTGTGCATAAATTCATAGGCGAGGGAGCGCAGCTTGTACGCGATTTATTCCAGCTAGCCCGCAAGAAAGCACCGAGCATAGTATTCATCGATGAAATCGATGCCGTGGGAAGCAGGAGAACCTACGATGGAACAAGCGGAAGTGCCGAGGTAAATCGCACCATGACTCAGTTGCTGGCTGAACTCGATGGCTTCAGCGAGCGGGGAAATGTGAGGATAATCGCCGCTACCAATCGAATTGACATGCTAGACCCAGCACTACTCCGCCCGGGGAGATTCGATCGAATGATAGAAATCCCTCTACCTGATCTTAAAGGCCGCGAGGAGATCTTCAGGATTCACACTAGAAATATGAGCTTAAGTAGAAATGTAAAGCTAAGCAAGCTAGCGGAGCTAACAGAGGCCATGACAGGAGCAGATATTCGTGCAATTGCAATGGAAGCAGGGATGTTTGCGATTAGAAGGCGCGGTAAAACCGCTACTGAAGAGGACTTCTTAAAGGCAATTGAAAAAGTCCAGAAGAAAGCGAAAGAAAAAGTCGAAGTACCCCCAGGGATGTTTGGATAGCCCTATAGCCCTATGGAGCACGTGGGCACTTCAAGTAGTGATCAACAGCTATCTGCAGCGCCTTCTTAACCTCGCGCGCGCCAGTTTTCATCTTCAGCTTCTCAAGGTCTTCCTTCAATAAAACAGTGGAAACAATTTTAACCTCAATCATAAATTTGGCTATCCTCACATATCACATTTCTAAATACTAGGATAAAAAAATAATCAACCTCATAATTATGAGACTGAGAAATATATATTAATAATAGATGGATAATATTTCCTCAAAAGGAGAGAGCTATGAAAATCCAAATAGCAGCTATATTGCTGATCTCAATATTGCTAACTCCAATCGCGGGGGCAATCGCTCCTGAAGAAAAAGTACCAGTGATCATTGGCTTCAAAGAT
>JAWCMA010000013.1:0-35234 GCA_038850285.1 Methanocellales archaeon
CAGACTCAGCAATAACCTTCCTCAAAGCTGCAAGAGCATCCTCAGCCCTAGAACGATGATACTTAACCTCTAACTCTAAATTAAACTCCCTAGGAGTAATAGCTGGCTTCTCCACTATTTTCTCCCGCTGCTCGCTAAGTGCTTTTTCAAGTCTCGCAATCTCGCCTTCATATTTTGCCTTTAGCTCTGCAATTTCACTTTCTCTACTTTTATATCCCCATTCAATGGCATCGTGAAGATATTTCTCTCTCGTTGCCTTCCCGGATAAAAACCCTGGTGCACCAACTTCAGCTAGGAATCTTTTAAATAAATCCTCAACTCCCTCTTTTACCCCCATTTTTATCACCTCTCTTTGTGATTCAGCTTTTAGGTATTTAAATGTTGATGCTGCATTAATGGATGCATTAATGGAATACCTCATAGATCTTAGCAGCCCTTGCTTTACCTATTCCTTTGACTCCTTGCAATTCCTCTATCGAGGCCCTTGCTATTTTCTCAAGCGAGCCGAAGTGTGCAAGTAAATTTCTAGCCATTACCTCGCCAATGAGGGGAATTGCTGCTAGTGCAATTACCCTGCTGTCCTTCACAGGCAAATTTACAGCTTCACGATGGTACCACCTTGCTTTCGGCGATTGCTCATTTTTACCTTGCAATTCCCGCTTGATCAAGATCTTAAATAGAGCTTTCAATGCTTCATCGTTTTCTGCGAGCAATACAGGTGTATTGTATACGAAGAGCACTTCGAGTAATGCTCCCATTATACTTGCCCATAATTTGCTATCCTCATAGTAATCTTGAACATATTCCTCGAATTTACCCTCAAGTACCAGCAAGCAGCGCTTGATTTTGCACCCAGAAATTTCAATGCAGCTTGATAAACGCAGGAGCTGCTCCCAGAGGCGGTTGTTTCTCAGAGATGCCACGAAGTCAGCTATTGTTTTCCGCTCAACTAAAATCAATTCGCCATCTTTCACAATCCAGAGATCACCTGCAGGCAGCAGCTTGATTTCAAATTCAACGTGGCATTCGCTCACTAGTCGAGCAATTTTTTCCGGCTCTCTATGATCTATCAATATTTTCATCAACTTGCTAATATCCCATAGCTAGGAAAAGAATTTTTTGATCAAAAAAGTAAAGGCTAACTATGGCTGTTGAAAGAATACTTAAACTCCTGGAAGCAGAGGTTTTAAGCTGCAGCAAATGCGATTTGCATAAATCTAGAACCCAAGCAGTTTTCAGCAGAGGGGTTTTAAATCCCAGAATTCTCTTCATCGGTGAAGCCCCTGGGTATGAAGAAGATCTCTTGGGGAAGCCCTTCGTTGGCAGATCTGGAAAGCTGCTTGATCAATGGATTGCTTATCTAAACATAGCTAGCTATGCAATTACCAACGTGGTAAAATGCAGGCCCCCTAGAAATAGAGCTCCATCTAAAGCTGAGGTTGAAGCCTGCAAGCCCTATCTACTGCAGCAGCTAGCACTTTATAAGCCCAAGCTAATTGTGCTCTTGGGAAAAGTGGCAGTTGAAGCACTGCTTGGCAAGCGCAAGTTAAGTGGAGTTTTAGGAAAGTGTTTGGAAACTGAATATGGAAAAGTTACCGCGCTTTATCATCCCTCTTATTGCTTGAGATTCAATGTAGATGTGAAGAAATACCTCGATGCTATTAAGTTAATGGCAAGCTATGATAAATGCTCATAATCGCGGTGTAGCAGTTAAGGAGATTCTGCTCCCTTGGCGGCATTTCAACTCTATGTATGGCTTGCTCAACCTCTTGAAATCTCCCTGTAACAGTGCTATTGAGCTGCTTCAAAACCGCGGTTTTTTTCGGCTCAAAGGTATCTTTTATTTTATCTCTTTCTATATAATTGGGGGGAAGTGCAACTGCAAACGCTAGATCGATTGCAACTTCAAATGAAGCTAGGGGATCGCGATATTTCTCCATGCCGCTTGCTTTAACATTTTCATATATCCTCTCGAGCTTTTTTTCCCTCATGGAGAAAATATAATTGGAGAAGCCTTTTTCAACAGCTATATAGCTTGCGGATAAATCCCCTAAATAGTGCCTTATTTTCTCAACGAAAGTTCTATCAATATGGGTTCTAACAAATAACTCTTTAGCTCTATCGCTAGCGTTGAATTCAGCTTGAAAATAGCTTCTCCTATAGGCTTCATAGTGCAGTAACTCCTCGAGGAAAGTTTCCTCGCATCCCTCAATCTCTATATTAATTGCAATCTGCGATTTCTCACCGCCTCTACCAGGACGGAAGCAACCGTGGATATGCGAGGCAAACTCAGTTACATAGCGCTCTTGAAGTACTTCTATTTTCCTTCGCGCCTCATCATCCACTCTTAGCTTTATCAGCTCAAGAGCTTGCCAGAATTTAAGGCGCGAAAGATCCGCTTTTATGTATTCTTTGAATTCCTCTCCATTTAAAAGTTTAACCACTAGCGGGCGGTCTTCGCTGGGCTTTACCCGCTCTAGATATCTTTCCGCTTTTTTAAAAAAATCTTCACTGGGCAAGGATCCAGAGAATTCAACTGCGCCAAGCTTTCTACTAACCTTCAGCTTCATCTAACTTTCATATGCTGATCAATGTTTTTCAATTAATCGCTTTTGGTTTTTCGCTTTCCCTTTCCCTTTTTCCATTTCCCTTTCCCATTTCCCATTTTCCTTTTTCCTATTCCCTTTATCCTTTTCCCTTTTTCGTTTTTCAATTATCTCCGCTAGTCTTATATGCAAATTGCTTGCTAATTTATTCAAAGATATGGACTTAAGGATTAAGAAATTTGAAGCTGTGAAGATCAATAGATCACTAAAGTCAAGCAAGATCTTGAGCAGCACAGCTGTTGAAGCTTCCATCGCCCTTTATGTAAATGGCACTCGCATCGCATCAATAATGGCCACACCCAATATGATAAAAGAACTCGCCCTAGGGTATTTAATCTGCGAGGGAGTAATTTCAAAATTGGAGGAAATCGAGGATGTTGAAGTTGATCAAGAAAAACTAGAGGTGCAAGTTAAACTTAAAGATGATGGGCATTTTCAAATCTGGAATGAATTAAGATCCTCAGGCTGCATAGGAGTTGCTTGGGATCAGGAGGAGAATGTTAAGGTCTGCTCTAATTTGAAATTAAAAGCAAGTGTAATTCGCAATAGCCTGAAGCACCTTGAGAGTGAAGTTTACAGTGAAACTAGAGGAGTGCATTCCGCGAGTTTGATAGATGCAAATGGCCGGTTAATCGCTAAAGCTATCGATGTAGGCCGGCATAATGCAGTGGACAAGGTAGTTGGCAGAGCATTGCTTGAGAAAATAGAACTTTCGCAGCTTTTCTTGCTCTCAACAGGCAGGCAGTCCGCTGGAATGGTTATGAAGGCTGCAAGAGCGGGTATTCCTTTAATTGTCACCAAAGCAGCTCCTTTGAGTTCAGGGGTTGAAGCCGCTGAGAAAACAGGAGTTTGCTTGATAGCATTCGCGGATAAAGATAGCATGGTTGTCTACTCGCATTTGAATAGAATTGAAAAGGGCTAAATTATGGCGAGGGAATTTCACCGCCTTGCATCGATTCAGGAAGCAATTAAAGCTATTTCAAGCTTTAAAGTTGAGGTAAAAGTTGAAGAAGTCTCAATAGAGGCTTTAGCAGGTAGAGTCTTAGCTGAAGATGTTTTCTCCAGTATCGATGTACCCGCCTTTGATAGAGCAGCTATGGATGGATATGCCGTTATAGCTGAGGATACATTTGAAGCTCGAGAAGATAGACCTGTTAAGCTTGCATTAATCGGGAGAATAAGCGCAGGTGAATTACCTAGAGTTGAAGTAACCCGCGGCACCGCGGTTGAAATTTCCACTGGCGCGGTTATTCCGAAGGGTGCTAATGCGGTGGTAATGGTGGAATACGCTATCTCAAGGAAAAAGGAAGTGGGGATTAAAAAAGCAGTTTCCCCATTTGAAAACATCATGAGCGCTGGAAGCGATATGATGAGCGGCGAGCTCGTGCTTAGAAAGGGCACAAAGTTCGGGAGCAGGGAAGTTGGGGTTTTAGCTGCTATTGGCGCAGCAAAAGCAAAGGTTTATAAACAACCCATAGCGGGGATAATTTCCACTGGCAACGAGCTTGCTTCACCAGGGGAAAAGCTGGAGCTGGGCAAAATCTATGATTCAAATTCCTATGCCATTGGAGCTGCGGTGCAAGAATGCGGTGGTTTACCTAGATATTTTGGAATCGCCCGTGACAATATTGGCGAGATTAGAAAAATACTCGCAAGAGCTTCACAGGAATGTGATATTATCCTAGCAAGTGGCAGCACTTCCGCTGGCTCTGGAGATGTGATGTATAAAATTATTGAGAAAGAGGGTAAGATTTTAATCCATGGAATTAATGTAAAACCAGGTAAACCAACGATAATTGGAATATACCGAGGCAAACCATTTCTTGGCCTTCCTGGATACCCCGCTTCCTGTTTAACTATATTCGAACTCCTCGCTGCACCTTTGATTAAAAAAATGGCTGGAATAGTTAGTTCTAGAAAAGCAAGTGTAAAGGCGAAACTCGCAGTTGAGGTGAAGTCAGATCATAAGCGCCGACTAGTTCCAGTGGGCGTGGTGAGAGAGCTTGTTTATCCAGTTGATAAAGGATCAGGCGCGATTACCTCGCTTTCAGAAGCAGATGGATATATTGAAATCCAAGAGGATATGGAATATCTAGCTCCCGGTGAAGAAGTTGAAGTTAAACTCTTCAGCAGTGTTTCCCCTCCTGATTTGCTTTTCATAGGCAGCCACTGCGCTGGCGTGGATATCCTCTCAAAGCTGCTGAGGGAAAGAGGGATTTCTATGAGGATCATAAACACAGGTTCAACGGGCGGTTTTACCTCGATGAGGAGGCATATTGCTGATCTAGCTGGAGTGCATTTATTTCATGAAAAAGGGGTATATAATCTGCCATTCATCCAGGAATTCAAACTCAAGGATGTAGTGCTGGTTAAGGGCTACCTTCGCGAGCAGGGATTGATTTCGAAGTTTAAGATCCAGGGATTTGAGGATATAATTGAAAAAAACCTAGCTATAATTAATCGCAACCGGGGATCTGGAACTAGAGTGCTTTTGGATCACCTTCTTAGAAGATATGCAGCTGAGCACGAACTAGACTTCAAGGAGCTTTGCAGGCAAATAAAGGGATATAATTTAGAAGTTAAAACCCATTCAGCGGTTGCATCAGCAATATCCCTAGGCAAGGCAGATGTTGGCTTAGCAATTAAACCAGTTGCAGTTTTAAATAAATTGCATTTTTTAAAGCTCTGGGAAGAGGAATATGATTTTCTAATTCCAAAGGAGAGGTTGAATTGCAGGGAAATTGAGCTTTTCTTAGAACTTCTTAAATCCAGGGAATTCGCAGAGCAACTTCCAGCAGGCCTGAAAACGCATAAAAGCACAGGGAAAGTGATCAACCTTGAATAGATTCAAAAAGCTAACAAGCAGTGCCGAGGCTTTAAAACAATTCCTGAGGAAAATAAAGCCCATTGCTAGAACTGAGGAGATCTCCATGGAAAATGCAATGGATAGAGTACTTGCTGGAGCTATAATTTCTAAATTGAATGTACCTCACTATCCACGTGCTGCAATGGATGGATTTGCAGTTAAAGCCCAAGATACCTATGGCGCGAGTGAAAGTTCCCCCGTGGTGCTCAAGATAGCTGAGGGAGAGCTAAAGCAAGGAGAATGCACTAGAGTGCACACTGGCTCAGCAATGCCTAAGGGCAGCGATGCAGTTGTTATGATTGAATATATAAATGTGCTGGAGGATTCAGCTGAGGTTTATAAGCAAGTTTATCCCGGTGAAAATGTAGGTGAAATCGGGGAGGATGTGAAAAAAGGAGAACTCCTATTTAAAGCCGGGCATATGCTTAGGCCAAGCGATATTGGCTTGCTTGCAGCCCTGGGGGAAAAAAAGATTGCAGTTTATGAGAAGCCAACGGTAGCGATTATACCAACTGGCGAGGAACTCGTTTCAAATGTTGAAGAACTCAAAGCAGGGGAAATGGTTGAGACAAATGGTTTAATGCTCTCCCTTTTCATCAAAAAATGGGGAGGTGTACCTAGATATCTGAAATTCATATCAGATGAACCCAGCGAGATAGAGCAAGCAATAAAGAATAACCTAAACTCGGATCTCATCCTCCTCACCGGGGGTACTTCTGTGGGAGTTCGGGATTATGCAGCGAAAACAGTTCAAAAAATGGGCGAGCTACTGGTGCACGGAATAAAAATGACCCCTGGGAGGCCAACTGCACTGGGCTTTGTGGAGAAAGTGCCAGTTATATGTCTCCCTGGTTACCCGGTTGCCTGCATAGTAGCAGCTCTAGAGTTTGCATATCCAGCGATTAAGAAAATAGGGCGCATGCCACTTCTACCTCCCCCGGTGGTCAAAGCCAAGCTTGCAGAAAAGATTGCTTCAAAGCACGGTCATAAAACCTATGCTAGAGTTAAGGTGAAGGGGAGAAAGGCTTATCCAGTTATGACTGCTGGCTCAGGAATTTTAAGCTCAATCGCTAAGTCAACTGGCTTCGTTATAATTCCAGAGAACCTCGAGGGATTTGAAGCTGGTAGAGAGGTTGAGGTTTTAATTCTAGAGTAAAAAATTAAAACTTAAACTAAAAATTAAAACTAAAACTAAAACTAAAAATTAAAACTAAAACTAAAACTAAAAATTAAAACTAAAACTAAAACTAAAAATTAAAACTAAAACTAAAACTAAAAATTAAAGCAGTCCTTTGACCTTTTCACTAGCCTTAGCCATTTCAACAAGTACAAGTCCAAGGCCTGCTCTTGGAGAAGTCATTACTACAAGCAGTGCCTTAGGGCCTGCGCCTGAGGCGATTACCTTTCCATCTTTACTCTCTATTATCACTCGCTCAGGCACCCCTTTTTTAAATTCTGAAGTCGCAGTTTCAGCAGCACCTAGCATTGTCGCGGTCATAGCAGCGAAGGTTTCCGCGTGCACTCCTTTTGGAATATCGCTTGCAATTAATAGTCCATCTCGACTTACAATCGCACTTGCTTCCACTTCACCGGCGCGTTTTAATTCATGTAAAATTGCCTCCAGCAATTCAACTGTTGTTGCCACGTACTTATCCTCCGTTTTTTTAGCCAAAGCCAGAGTTCATTAAAATAATTATCGCTTGTTATATAAAAAAATATTACTTGATAATTAGTTTTATAATATCTTATAATCCATTTTATTTGGATTAGCTTGGATTGGCGATTTACTTGGATATATCAAGTAAAGCAACTCGCTCGAGCAAGAGTTTTGGAATCTTTTCCTCCCCAACGGCTTCTAGCTCAAGGGGAGTGATGTGGAAGTAATTGATTATTGCTTTCTTCTTCCCCTCGGTGTACTTCAAAACATCTGCTTCCAAAATTATTTTTTTCAATGTGGCTATTGCACGCTCAACATCTTCTACTTCGTCTCCAACGATCACTGTAACTGCTTCATTTCTACCTTCCTTAATTCCCATTTCAAGAGCGCGCTGAATCTGGCGGTTCCCAGCAGCATAGAGTAAAATCTCTACACCTAGGTCTTGAGATATATTTCTCCTGCGCTCCATAGCTCTAATTGCTTTTTCAACTGCTGCTTTCACGTGTTCTTCACCCGCTATCTTAGCTGCGTCGAAGAACTGAATGGTAACATTGAATTGCTGGGAAATTGCTTTTATCATTTGCAGAAACTGCTTTAAATTCTCAACTTCAACAATGCAGCCAAAGATTTGATAGTGCACCTTACTTTACCACCATCCTCAATAGCTTGTAATCGCAGAGCTCCGCCTCTAAATATACTTCCACCTTTAGCTCATAGTCCCCAGCGGTGCTGAATCCACTTACTTCTTTTGGTATAGATATGCTTGCAGTTAAGGCAGTGCTATTACTGGGCTTTAAATCCAGGTCTTTATATTCCACTGGAAACTTAGTTTGAGCTTTCTCCCCAGCCCACCAGTAGTTGAGGTTTTTAGCACTCACCCATATCGTTAAATTGGGGATTGTACCATTGCCGATGTTTTGCACTACTACGGTGCCAATAACGGTATCTCCGGGGACATAGCTAGGCTTATCCGTGGTTATATTCAATATCCTTACATTCTTGGCTTCAAATGGCTTAGTCTTAGCCTTAAACATATCAAGGCAGCCGCTGGCAGCGATTAAAAGCAAGAGGAGAAGCAGTGCAGTTTGAAGCTTCGTTTAACCACGCTCCATTCATTGAATTTAGAATCTAAATAAGCCTAGGGGGTAATATTTGTTTTGAAAGTAAATCTCCATAGGTCTCCCTCTCCCTTATCACTTCAGCGCTGCCATTGCAAACGAGTATTTCTGCACATCTAGGTCTAAGGTTGTATTGCGAACTCATTGCAAAGCCATAGGCACCTGTGTCTAGAATCGCAATGATATCACCTTGTTCTAATTCAGGCAGCTTTCTATCTCTGGCGAGGATATCCCCAGTTTCACATATGGGCCCAGCGATGTGATAGAACTCTTTCGGCTCTAAATCTGCTTTATTGGCAACCACTACCTCGTGATAGGCATCGTACATCACTGGTCTAGCAAGTAGATTAAAACCAGCGTCTACGTTTGCAAAGTTTTTATAAGCGCGCTTAACTGCAGTTACCTTTGTTAGCAATATAGTTGTATCTCCAACTATATAGCGCCCTGGCTCTAGAATGAGTTTTAATTTAATCCCGAGCTTGGCTGCTGCAGCTTCATATTCAGGGAGAATTGCAGCTGCTAAATCCTTGGGTGTTGGTATTTTTACCCCAATGGTTCTTTCATATGGTATTCCAAGCCCGCCTCCTAAGTCCATGAATTCCAAATGGTTAAATTGAGAGATTTCCTCCACTAGTTTCATCATCTTCCTCGCTGCCTCTGCAAAGGGAGAGACCTCTAGAATTTGCGAGCCTATGTGGCAGTGGATTCCCACCACTTTTATACCCTTGGTTTGCACTGCTTTCCTATAGGTTTGAATTACCTCTTCATAGGGTATGCCAAATTTGCTCTGCTTTAATCCAGTTGCTATCTTTGGGTGAGTCTTAGGCGAAATATCTGGATTAACGCGAAATGCAATTTCAGCCTCTTTTTTCTCCGCTTGTGCAATTTTAGAAAGCAGTTTTAATTCATCCAGTGAATCCACTGAGATCCTAACTCCACTTTGAATTGCCATGCGGAGTTCCTCTTCGCTTTTTGAATTTCCATTGAAAAGAATTTTCTTCTGGGGTACGCCTGCAAGTAAAGCTAAATAAAGTTCCCCGCCTGAGAAGACATCCATGCCTGAGCCCATGTTGGCTAATATCCTCATTATTGCTAAATTGGAATTTGCCTTTGCAGCATAGAAGATCTCTGCCTCTGGAAAAGCACTTTGAAAGGTTTTGAAGTTCTCCCTCAAGCGATTTTCATCCGTGACATATAAAGGCGTGCCATATTTAGCAGCGAGTTCCACGGTATCAGCATCGCCTATATATAAATGGCTTTTTTTAATCTGCAAATGAGGTTCTAGTCTCATATTCATAGTTTCTCCATCCTCTCCACTGCTTCTTTAATCTTAGCAGCATCCTTAGTGAGGGCGAAGCGAATGTATTTATCTCCAAATTCGCCGAATCCAACTCCAGGTGTAGCCACTATGCCTGCTTTATCTAGCAAAAGCTTGGTGTATTCCATTGAGCTATATTGCTCAGGAATTTTTGCCCAGATGTAGAAGGTTGCAAGGGGTTTCTTCGCTTTCAATCCAATTTTCTTCAATCCCTCAAGCAATAAATCTCTTCTATTTTGATAATTTTTTTTCATTTCCTCAACGCACTTTTGATCGCCTTTGAGTGCAGCTATACCTGCTATTTGAATTGCCTCAAAAACGCCAGAGTCTACATTTGTCTTTACCTTGCCAAGTCCACTTAATATCTCGCTATTTCCAACTGCGAATCCAATGCGCCAGCCAGTCATGTTATATGTTTTGGAGAGAGAGTGATATTCTATTCCCACTTCCCTTGCACCCTCTACTTCAAGAAAACTCGGGGCTTTATAGCCATCGTATGTGATTTCGGAATAAGCATTGTCATGCACCACTATTATCCCATGCTCTTTAGCGTAGTCAACGATTGCTTTGAAGAAAGCTTTACTTGCCACCGCTGAAGTTGGGTTATTGGGATAGTTGATGAACATCAACTTCACTTTCCTCGCAATTCTCCCTGGAATTAAGTTTAGGTCTGGCAAGAAATCGTTTTGCTCCAGTAGGGGCATTGTATAAGGCCTGCCGCTGGCAAGTATTGTACCAATTTTATAAACAGGATATGCGGGATCTGGAACTAGGGCAATATCACCTGGGTTTATAAATGCTAGGGGTAAATGGGCTATGCCTTCTTTAGAGCCTATGAGGCTAATAATTTCCTTCTCCGGGTTGAGATCAACTTTGAAGGTTTTTTTATACCACTCCGCAACTGCTTCTCTAAAGGAAAGCATTCCAACATAAGAGGGATAGCGATGGGTTTTTGGATCTAAGACTGCTTGGCACATTGCTTCAACGATGTGCTTTGGAGTGGGCCTATCGGGATCTCCAACTCCTAAGTCGATGACATCCACTCCTTCTTTTATTTTCTGCTGCTTCAATTCATCGATGGCTGCAAAGAGATACTGGGGGAGAGCATTGATTCTATTTGCATATTCCACTTTAATCATAGCAATGGTTTTTTATCTCGCGCTGTTAATAAGCATTCCCTTAATCGATGAACTTAGTGAGGCTCCTCCAGTCCTCTCTCCAAGACCTTGCTCTCGAAGCTGGATAGCCAATTGGTATTATTGCAACTGGGCGTATTTTTTTAGGCAGCTTAAGTGCTTCGCTTACCTCTCCCTCTCGAAATGCGCCAACCCAGCAGCTGCCTAGGCCAAGTGCATGTGCCGCTAGAAGCAAATTTTGAATCGCTGCTCCTGTGCTTTGCAAGCAGTATAGGTTTATTCCTCTCTGTCCATAGGATGCAGCTACATCCAAATCTGTGCATACCACGATTGCAAATGGGGCTTCGGCGATGAATTCTTGATTAAGTGCAGCTCTAGCGAGCTTCTTCTTTAAATCCTTATTCCTCACGACATAGAAGCGCCAGGTTTGCAGATTTCCCTCGGATGGGGCCCAAGTGGCTGCTTCCAGCAATTTTTCTATTATATCCTGAGGTACTTCATTTTTAAGGAAATCCCTTATACTGCGCCTCTCCTTTATGGCTTCAAATAGATCCATAGCATCACTAAAATTTGAATTTAATATTTAAAAATGCTTCCACTTTTTATCAATCTCAAATCTCAAATCGAAAGACTTATTTAAGGATAGCTTAAACTTGAGTTCAAAAAAAATATGGGGGTACTGGAATGGAAGAAATCATTTATGTCGTGGGACATAAAAATCCGGATACTGATTCCATATGCTCAGCGATTGCTTATGCAAATTTGAAAAATCAGCAGGGAGAGAAGAATGTAAAACCAGCTCGAGCGGGGGAACTTAATCTTGAGACAAAATATGTTTTGAATCAATTTAAGTTCCCGGTGCCAGAGTTGATTGCAGATGCCACTAATAAAAAGTTAATCATCGTTGATCATAATGAAGTTGGACAAGCGATTGCAAATATAGATAAAGCAGATATCCTAGAGGTATGGGAGCACCATCGCATTGGAGACCTGCAGACTCCAAAGCCTATTTTCTTCCACTGCGAGCCAGTTGGCTCAACTGCTACATTGATATCGGAGCTTTATTTCAATAAAAATATCAAATTAACAAGGGAAATGGCTGGAATATTGCTTGCAAGCATACTCTCAGATACAGTGATATTCAAATCACCTACCTGCGCTGAGAAGGACAAGCAAATAGCTGCAAAGCTTCAGCCAATAGCTGGCATTGATATGCAGAGCTTTGGCATTGAGATGTTCAAAGCAAAAGCAAATCTAGCTGCGAAGAGTGCAAGCGAGATTTTGAGCACTGATTTCAAAGAATTCAACTTCGCGGGTAATAAAGTAGGTATAGCGCAAATTGAGGTAATGGAGACCAGCGAGGTTAAGAAGAAGAAGGCAGAAATTCTAAGGGAAATGGAAAAAACCAGAGTGCAGAAGAACTTGGTTCAAGTTATATTAATGGTTACAGATATAATGAAAGAGGCTAGCGAGCTGTGGTTTGTGGGTGATAAAAAAGAGGTTTTCGAGAAAGCATTTGGCAAGAAAGTGGTTGATAATGCTATTTACCTCGAGAAGGTCTTGTCTAGGAAGAAGCAAGTTGTTCCACCACTTGAAACAACTTTCAAAGCATAAAATATTTTAATTTTATATTTTAATATTTTATATATTATTGAATTTAGGATAAGAAAGCATATCTATTCTCTGGTTGTTTATTCAATTGGTGATCTATTTGCAGGTGATCGAGAAAGTTATTGCTCGTGAAATACTTGATTCAAGAGGTAATCCCACAGTTGAAGTTGAGGTTTACACCAAAAATGGCTTTGGCAGAGCATCTATCCCCTCAGGTGCCTCAACTGGTACTCACGAAGCTCTGGAATTAAGAGATGAAAATGAGAGATATCTTGGGAGGGGAGTGCGAAAGGCAGTTGCAAATATCAATACCATTATAAAGAGAAATATACTTGGCATGAACGTTTTCAAGCAGAGGGAGATAGATAAGCTATTGATTGAGCTCGATGGCACTTCAAATAAATCCAAGCTAGGTGCAAATGCAATTCTAGGCGTGAGCATTGCAGTTGCAAAAGCCGCGGCATCTGCAGCTGGGCTGCCTCTCTATCAATATCTAGGAGGAGCTGCGAGCTATACCATTCCAGTGCCGAGTTTAAATGTAATCAATGGAGGCAAGCACGCTGGGAATAAGCTTGCAATACAGGAATTTATGATTCAACCAGTTGAAGCAGGTTTATTTGCAGAGGCAATTAGAATGGCTGTGGAAACCTATCATATGCTTAAAAACTTGATCAAGGAGAAATATGGGATTGCTTCTACGAATGTAGGAGATGAAGGTGGATATGCTCCAGCCATGACTACTACTAGAGAAGCGCTGGAGGCAATTTCACTCGCTATTGAAAAAGCAGGCTATGAAGGTAAAATAAAGCTTGGACTGGATAGCGCAGCAAGTGAATTCTTCAAAAATGGAGAATATGCTATTGATGGAAAAAAACTAAGTGGTGGAGAGTTAATTGATTATTATATTGATATTGCGAAGACATATCCTATATTGCTCTTTGAAGATCCATTTCATGAAGAAGCCTTCCATGAGTTTGCGGAGCTAACCAGAAAACTTAGGGGGACAATAATAGTGGGCGATGATATCTTTGTGACAAATGTTGCAAGGCTGAAGAAGGGCATTGAGTTAAACGCGGGCAATGCATTGCTTTTAAAATTGAATCAAATTGGTACCATTAGCGAGGCCTTCGATGCAGCTAGACTTGCTTTCCGAAGCAGCTGGAAGGTAATGGTTAGCCATAGATCTGGTGAAACTGAAGACACCACGATAGCGGATGTAGCAGTTGCACTTGGAGCAGAGCTGATAAAAGCAGGAGCGCCAGCTAGGAGCGAGCGGAATGCAAAGTATAATCAGCTGCTGCGCATCGAGGAACAGCTTGGCGCCAGCGCGCAGTACCTAGGATTAACATTAAAACCTTAATTTCATACCAAAAATTATTTATGTAATACTAATTATTACTATTTTAAAAAATGTAACACTAGGGTGTTTGCTATGCATATACCAGATGGTTTCATTCCCCTTGAACAATGTGCAATATACTTCCTCATTGCCGCGCCCTTCATAGTACTTTCAATAAAATGGGCTAGAAGGGAAATGGATGAGATGAAAGTACCTTTACTTGCAACTTTAGCAGCTGGAATATTCGCCATTCAAGCTATAAACATACCCATACCTTGGGGAACCAGTGGACACATGATAGGCGCGGTACTCGCCGCTATAATACTCTCCAGTCCCTGGGCTGGAGTGCTGCTTTTAACAATCGTACTCCTAGTCCAAAGCTTTGTTTTCGCAGATGGAGGAATAACCGCACTTGGCGCTAATATTCTCAACATGGGCATAATCAGCACCTTCGTTGGATACTATCTATATTTAGCAATGAAAAAGCTAAATATAGGAATCCCAATAGCAGCCTTCACCGGCGCTTGGTTCGGGCTTTTTATCTCAGCAATAGCATGCTCCCTCGAGTTATACCTCGCGGGTACTTTTCCCCTTTATGAAGGCTTGCTATTCATGGGAATGTATCACGCAGTCATTGGATTAATTGCCGAGGGAATTATAACTGCCATAGTGATAAAAGCAATAGCAATAGTAAAACCAGAGCTCATCGAAAAAAGAATGGAGGCTGCGATATGAAGCAGCAGCAGATTTTAAAAACTGGCTTAGCAATTGCACTAGCACTAGCTATCGCTGCTCCCTTCCTCGCCTCTTCCAATCCCGATGGACTCGATAGCACAGCTGAAAAAGTCGGTGCCGAGGAAAAAGCATACACTGCATTCCCCTCACCAATGGCTGACTACCTTGTGCCCTTTTTAGGCGAAGAAGGGATCTCAAGCAGCATAGCTCTTGCACTTGGAGTGATATTGATAGCAGCACTGAGCTATGGAGTGGCTATAGTTTTAAAGAAAAAAGCCTAGCAAAAAGGTAAGCAATGCACATCATCGAGGCGAAAAATCTCAGCTACATATATCCCGATGGCACAAAAGCACTTGAAAATATAAATTTTAAAGCTGAGCGCGGGGAATGCATTGCCCTCCTTGGTGCAAATGGCGCGGGGAAGTCAACGCTTCTCAAGCACTTCAATGGCATATTAAAGCCAACCAACGGCCTAGTTCTAATAAAAGGCGAGCCCATTACCAAGCAGAATATTCTTGAAGTTAGAAAAACAATTGGCTTGGTCTTTCAAGACCCAGATGATCAGATATTTGCGCCCACTGTAAAGCAAGATGTAGCCTTTGGACCGATGAATTTAGGGCTTTCAAAAGAAGTCATAGAGCATCGAGTCAGCGAAGCCCTTAAACTCGTTGGCTTGGAAGGATACGAGAATCGAGTGCCTCATCACCTCAGCGGTGGAGAGAAAAAGCGCGTTGCGATCGCAGGCATACTCGCAATGGAGCCCCAGGTGCTCATCCTAGATGAACCTACAGCAGGGCTTGATCCAGATGGAGTTAAGAAGATCATAAAGCTGCTTAGAGATTTGAATGATAAATTTAGAATTACCATAATAGTTGCCACTCACGATGTTGACACCGTTCCGCTATTCGCAGATCGAATATGTGTATTATCCACAGGTAGATTAATCCTCGATGGCGCCCCAAGAGCAGTTTTTTCTAGAAGCCAAGTTCTAGAGCAATCAAGCTTAGATCTACCCGGGGTAACCAAGCTCTTTAAAATCTTAAAGGAAAGTGGAATCCCATGCTTAGATACACCTTTAACCATAGGCGAAGCGAAGGAGGAATTGCTCCGCTTGCTGGCTTCGAGGAAGTAATATGATCATTTTCTCCGCAGAAATAGAAAGAGAAGCCTTGAAAAAATCAATGCTGCATAAATTAGAGGGAAGAATAAAAATCGCCGCAGCTCTTGCAGTAATAATATATGCAGTTTTAGCTAAGGATATCTCAAAACTCTTTGCAGTGGAATGCTATTTAATTGCCCTTGCACTGCTAGCTCAATTACAGCTAAAGTTACTTGTAAAGCGATTGCTCTTAATACTTCCATTTGGAGGTACTATTGCAATTTTTCAGCTATTCCTCAAAGAAGGTTCAGTGCTCTATAGCCTTCCACTGGGAATAACAATCACCACCGAGGGCTTGACATTCAGTGCTCTGCTCCTCTCAAAGCTAGCAGTATGCATTACTTCAGTAATATTGCTATCCTCTCTATCGCCAATGCATGAATTAATTGCCTCAGCTAGAAGAATTGGAATACCAAGAGAAGTAATATTGCTCTTTGGATTATTCGCAAGATATCTATTTGTCTTCCAAAACGCTTATCAGCGAATTAAACTAGCACAAGAAACGAGATGCTTTCGAATATCAAATCGCAAGGTTCCATATAGTTGGATACTTGAGCAGCTTTCATATTCCATAAGCTTGCTCTTCATACGTGCATATGAGCAAGGAGAAAGAACTTATATTAGCATGCTTTCAAGAGGATATAACCCAAATTCTGAGATATATATCGAGAGCAGAAAAATCACATTCAGCGATGGCCTATATTTATTTAACACCATCGCTATACTCCTAGCAGTTCAATATTTGATTTAAAAAAAATACTAAAGGCTAAGGCTATTTGACCCTCACTGAGATCCTCTTTCTGGTAACTGGTATTAGCTTTTTCCATTCTATAACTGCATTTTTCTTTATTTTAAAATCGCTAGCTGAAACATTCGCGAGCTTGCCATTAACTTCATATATATATAATCCTTCATCGCCATTTATCGTGACCACGAATTCCTTCTCCCCAGTTTTTCTAACTTCCACGCCAGATATCTTCTTTAAGGCATCTAAAACATTTGTTCCCTTTTTCAATGTCAATTCATGGGTTTCAGCGAATTCATCTAAAATATCATAGAAATTCTCCAGCTTGCTTCTCAAAACATGCGTCCTGCCATATTTCTTTCTCTCGATCAAGCCATTACTCTCCAGAATCTTCACATGCTTAGCTGCCACTGGAACGGAGATTCCAAGCTCTCTAGCTAGTCCAGTAATATGCATTTCTCTCTTCGCTAGTAATTTAAGCATTCTCAATCGAGTAATACAGCTCAATGCTTTAAACATTGAATATCGTTACCCAAATTATTAATATTTATTATTCAAAAGATTTTTGATTGCATTTTAACATAGCTTATCCAAGGTGAAAAAATGGAGTGGATTAGATGCATAAAAAAATTTAGGGAGGAGAAAAACTGGAGGGAGAGCTTTGAAATACCTAAGCGGCCTCTTTTCCTCTGCGTCATGTCCTCAACAAAAACTGCGAGAATACCGGGAATCTCAGCCGCAGGGAGTTCTCCAGAGCTAACTGATTACACCCCAGCTGGGGACGCAGAGCTAGTGATGCTTGGAGATATAAAAAGTGTGCCTGAGCTACCAACTACTCCTACAGGTGCTCCCACTCCAGCACTTATCACTCGAGCTGCCCTTAGCCTTATTCACGTACCAGTTTTATTTATAGACGCGGGTATAAAGGTCAAGCCCAAAATACCAGTTATAAACATTGGAGCGAGACCAGGAGGGGATATAAGAAGCGGTAAAGCAGTGCCAGAGGCGGTGGAGATATATGAGTCTTCAATATTGCTGGGCAAGCAGCTCTCTATGCTCGCGGATTTTCTAGTTATAGGTGAAACAATCCCCGGGGGCACTACAACCGCACTTGGCGTGCTTCAAGCACTTGGCTGCAATGGCGTGGTAAGCAGCAGCTTCGCTGAGAATCCTATAGAGCTGAAATATAAGACTGTTGAGCTGGGAATGAAAGCATGTGGAATAAATAAAGGAGAGCTGAAAAATAAGCCGCTTAAAGCAATCTCCTGCTTGGGCGATCCCATGCTTGCGTGCGTACTTGGATTGCTAAAAGGCATTGAAGCGGAAGCTTGCAGCGCAGTGCTCGCAGGCGGCACGCAGATGATGACTGTTTTAGCCCTTGCCAAGTATATGGATATTAAAAAAGAGATCTCAATAGCAACCACTAAATTTATCGCTTGCGATAAAAGTGCTAATTTCATTGATTTCACCAGAGAACTAGCTGCGGCAATCTACATAGTAGATCCTGGATTTAGAGATTCAAATCTGAAGCAGCTACATGGCTATGAGAGAGGCGAGATAAAAGAAGGAGTTGGCGCTGGGGGAGCAATTTTCCTCGCGGGATTAATGGGAATCGAGCAAGCTCGGATTAGAAGCGAGATTGAGCGAATATACTGCAAATTCAAATCCAAATCAAATGACCAAATCAAATGAAAAAGATTGTGGATAGAGTGGGCAGGGTAATGGTACTGATACGCTGGCCCATTTCTATTGGGAGCTGAAAGGAGGGAAGAGGTTATTGATTACAACTTATATATTGATAATATTGATAAATATCCTGTGACAAATAGAGATTTCCTTCGTTTTCTGGAAGAAACTGAATTTTCTCCACCTCTATATTGCTACTTCAAAGCAATGGCTGAGCTGAAACCGAATCATCCTGTTACGAATGTTAATTGGTATTTAGCAAATGCATATTGCTCTTGGGCAGGTAAAGACTGCCTATGAATAAAGAGTGGGAGAAAGCTGCAAGAGGAGGGGATGGAAGAATTTATCCTTGGGGAAATGAGTTTTCGAAAGATAAATGCAATAGCTTGGAATCGGGATATGATGATACCACTCCAGTGGATAAATATCCTGTGGCGTTAGCCCATATGGCTGCTTTGATATGGCTGGCAATGAATTCGAAATGGATTGAGGACTGGAGCGAGAAACCGAGGTTCAGCAGCTTGCCTAGTGAGAAAATCAATAGAGGTGGTTCCTTCAATCGCCCTAAGGAGCATACCACTTGCAGCTATATTGAGTCCGATCCCCCATATATGGCAATGAGAGACTGGGATTCAGATGTGCTTTTTCCTATACTCTCCCCAGAGAATTGAAGGTAAGCTATATAGCTTGATTTCACAGAATATTATATAATGGACTGGGTTTCGCATTTATTATTCGCCTTTGCTTTAAGTTCTATTCTAAAAGTGAGCGAGCGGAGTATAGTACTTGTATTAATATCAAGTCTTCTCCCAGATATAGATATGCTCTGGCAGCATCGCAGTGAGCTTCACGCTCCCCTTATTTTATTGACATTTGCATTTTTAATTAGAATTCAAAATCCAGCTTTTTTCAAGCCAGTTCTACTTGGCTTCTGGTCGCATTCACTGTTGGATATTTTTCTATTCGATAACTCAAAGCATACCATTAAAAATCTAGCGAATCAAATCATAGCGAATGAAAGCTTAGCTCAAAATGTTGAAAATAGCATAATGCAGCTCACCGCTGCTGATGGAATCATGCTTTTCTATCCATTTACCGCTGAGAAGTTCTCAATTGTCTTGAGCGAGGAAAGCTATGCAATTATTGCTGTGTTCATTGCAGTAATAGCAGTGGCTTTTCTATTTCTATTTAAAAGCCATCTATTCAAATATTTTAAAAAAGCATAAAAGCATAAAAAAGGTATTTATACTAACACTTGAATATATAATTTGGGGATGGTTTGGATGCAGGTTTTGGAAAAATCCTCCAGGAGTGCCAAGCACGATTTAGATGCATTCATACAACGTATTGCAAAACTTGAGCAAGGAATCGCTGAATTGAGAAGCGAGATTCAGGAGCAAAAGAAACATCAATATGAACTGGAAAACAAGATAGCTTGCATTGACCCAGTTCTCAAGCAAACCCTCGCACTTCTAGATCGAATTGAAGAAATTCAGAGCAATTTATGCAAGCTCAGCCTAGAAGTGGCTCAATTAAGAGGAGATTTAAATGCAGCTTTGAATCAAAAAATAAACATCGCAAGCATAGTCAAAGAAGTCTTGGAGGGAGGAAATGAATTCCAATGAACTAAACATAAAGATATACACTCTTCAGGAGATAAAAGCTAAGGAGGAAAAAATGCAAACTTTAACCCCTGAGCAAATTGAAGCAAAGCTATTAGAACTGAGGGACAAACTCCCTCCTACTGTTATTACTGAGCTAGAGCAAAATCTAAAAAAGGTTAAGGTAACTGAGGAGCAATTTAAAGAAATAATAGCAAGAGTAATGCAAGCCTATACTAGTACTGCATTTGAAAGCGAGCTTGAGAAAATCAATCAAAGGCTGAATGAACTTGACAACTCAGTATCATATTTTGTGAAATACCTTGAAAATGAATTTCAAAAACCAAGTATTGAAATTGGAAGCGATATAATTAGCACGAGTATTTTGCTCAAGTGGGTGGAATTTCTACTCAGTCGAACTGGAGAGGAATACCTAGGGGAAGTTCTCAAGACATATGTAGACCTAGGCTGGATCACTGAAGCCTTAAGCAGTAAAATGCAGCTCCTAGCAAGGACTTTACATATACCAACTGAGGCTAAAAATCCCAAGCTTGAAGCCAAAGACCATATTCAAAGTTTGATATTCATAGAGAGACTTAAAGCTGTGAATTTAATCGATCTTTAAGATCTTTAAGATTTTTAATTTAATCTTAATCTTTAATCCACTTGACCTCTACCTCTTCAGGCCTGAAGTTTGGTTTTACTTTAGATTCCTCAAGCGCTGTGGTCAAGCCACATTTTAACATTAGCAAACCAGTATAAGCGATCATAGCTCCATTGTCCATTAAAAACTTCTTCTCAGGCACATAGAATTTAGCATCTCTATCGCTGCACATCAAATTTAGCATCTCCTGCAATCGCCAATTTGCCCCTACCCCACCGCAAAGCAGCACTTCATTTTTACCTGTATGTGCAAGGGCTCGCTCAGTAACTTCCACAAGCATTGCAAAAGCAGTTTCTTGAAAGGAATAGCAAACATCTTCCAGTTTATGTTTTTTAAGCGCTTCCTTTGCAGCAGTCATCAAACCTGAGAAGGAGAAATCCATTCCCTTCACTACATAGGGAAGTTTTATATAATTCGAAGACCCCCTAGCTAGTTCTTCGACCCTAGGCCCTCCAGGATGAGGCAGACCTGCATAGCGAGCAAATTTATCAAGGGCATTGCCAATGCTTATATCCAGAGTTTCCCCAAACACACGATATCGACCAGCTCTAAAAGATAGCACCTGTGAATTACCGCCACTTACATATAGCACCACTGGATCTCTGCAAGAGGTCTGCCAGCGTCCCACTTCAATGTGAGCTATGCAGTGATTAACACCGATCAATGGCACATTCAAGGTTAAAGAAAGCGCTCTAGCAGCGGTAGCGACTGTGCGCAGGCAGGGACCAAGCCCGGGGCCTTGAGAAAAGGCAACTCCTGAGATATCTTCCTCTAAAGCAAGCATTTTTTCAATCAGCCTAGCTATTTCAGTGGCGTGGTGCTGCGCTGCCTCCCGTGGATGAATCCCGCCGGTTTTAGGTAAATATGGCTTGCTTGCTTCAGCTATAACTCTCTCTTCAGCCACAATAGCAGCACTTAAACTCCAAGCAGTGCCTTCAATTCCAAGGATCTTCAAACCCATTATAGGAAAAAGTTATATTATTTCTTAAATTCAGTATAGCCGCATCTACCGCAGGAAAGTCTATTCTTATGCTCAGCGAGAAAAACGCCCTCCCCGCAGCGGGGGCATTTCATTCGCTTGCGCTTGATTTTACCACCAGCGATATCATAGTATTTATGGCGCATTTCACTCCTCCAACTTCGGCTTTACCTCTTCCTTTTCCTTTTTTCCCCTTTGAATCAAATGCACTGGCTCAATCTGCTTCAATCTCTCCTCAGTTTCATATATATTTGCTCTCCCAGTGGTTTCCCTTTTGCCAAATTCACTGCGCATATATCTTATCACAATTAACTCTGGCTTTGAGTTCAAAAGCGCTGCTAGCTTAGCTTTAACTTCCTCACGCTTGGGAGTTGGACCTTGATGTTCTATTTTGAATAAAATCTCCCGCCGCTTTATAAGTTGATTGGTCTTTTCCTCAATGATTTTTATATTCATAGCACTCTCTCCATTTTTTCCATTAATGCTCTAGCAAGTTTCTTTTTTGAATCTGTAACCTTAACTGCAACTATTCCCTCAGACGGCTGCCCATATATTATCACACTTGAGAGCGGTGCAAGTGCAATTGCTGGTAAAGTAGCTAGATCTTCCTCTCCCTCTATAAATATTCTCACTCGATACTTGGAATTTAAAGCTTCTTTGATTGCAGCGATTAGCTCAGGTGTAAGTGTGCCAGCTGGATTCGGAGCTCTCACAGTTTTTAAAAAAAACTGCTTGGTATCTTCAATTACCTCTTCGCTAACTCTAGCCCTCAAAGTCTTTTCATCAACTATTGCTATATCAGGCAGAATTCCTTTTTTAATAGCACTATGGGTAACTACATCGCCCACTGTTATAATTTTCCGCTCATCTTCTCTCTCCATATCCATATTTAACTCTGCTTTTAATTTTTCCATGCAGTTAGCGCCGGAGTATAGCTTTCCAAGCGGTTTTTTCAATTTCTCTCTAAGCTCTTGAGGCAGGAGGAGAGTCAACCTATCTCACCTTCAATGCATATTTACCAGGAATAGAAATTTTCATTCGCTTAGCAATTTCAGATTTCTGGGGATCAATGATTATTACATACCCAGACCAATCTGTGCTCAGCGAGCTGGAATTGCAAACTGGGCATACCTTTCCCGAGACTATTCTATGGCATTCTCTGCATGCACTCTCAGCCATATCATGCCTCCCTCTTAAGAGTCTTTTCCTCAGCCTTTCTCGCTTCCTCAAGCCATTCGATTTTCCCCATTCCAACTTGACGCATGGTTAAGCCTATTTTACTATCCCTTGGGTCTCGCTCATTTAAACTAACTGCTACAATTCGCGCGCGAACTCTATCTCCAACTGCTATCGCATGCTTACCTCCTTTTCCCACAAGGCGTGCGTTCTTCTCATCATATGAAATGAAATCATCTGCAATTTGACTTACGTGTATCAAGCAATCAAGGGGGCCAATGTTAACAAATGATCCAAATTCAACTATTTCCACCACCTCGCCTTCCACGATTTCCTGAATTTCAGGTTTATAAACTATTGCTTCGAACTCAGTTTCATAGTAAACAGCTCCATCTCCCGCTATTATTCTACCCTCCCCTATTTTAAGTACCTCTGTGATTGCAACAAATACCCCGAGGGTTTTATCAATCGCGCCCTCGAGCTTTTCCTGCAGAGTTTCCTTAACAACTGCTTCTACCTCCCCCCCGAGTTTTTCAGGAGGCACTCTCACTATATCCACCAATTTCATCTTTCTATACATCTAATCACTCTCGATTTTGCTTTTTCCACGTAAAAACAATGTTTTCACATTTTTGCTACGTAAATTTTTTCTAAGCTGAGCATCATTGGTAAACACTGCAGCGCTATATTGCTTTGCAAGTGAGGCAATTTCACGGTCAAATTCACCCTTGCTTTCAAGGATCTGGCACTTCTTCGCTAATTCGATGGCAATTGAAGCATGCACTTTTGCTTTCCCCCTTCCCTTTGTCTTTATCCTTTCAAGCTCTGCTAACACACTGCTTGGCACCATTACTTCATTATACCCAAGGCTCTCTAAATTTGCGAATATATCAACTTTGAATTGAGCAGGAATCATCAAAGCATTTGTATCCAAAATTACCCTCACTTCTTAAGCACACCCATTCCAATTAAGCGAAATCTTGAGCCAATTCTACGTGAAATCGCTATTCTTGCCCCGGCTTCTGCGCAGACAGGGCGCTTGAGCTTCACCTCAGCTTCATTTTTCCTCGCGCTAGTTACCATTCCAATTGTAGTGGCTGTGCCTATGCTGAGCATTAATAGCTCATTGGTTCTAATTGGCTCCACCTTGGCTTCTTCAATTGAACCAACCATTTTCTCAAGTAAATGCACATCCATGGTGAAGCCATCCCAGACCGGCGGTAAAGTTTGAGGGGCACCTGCTACTTGTCCCACTAAGCCATCGCTTTTAGTTAAATAGGGATCGAGCTTTGTACCTATGCCAAGCAATCCCCCTGGAGTAGCCTCTTTAACGCCCTGCCCGCCATACATGAGTTTAGTTGCATTTGTCCTAATTGGCACCCAGTTCGTTTTACCTTCATACTCCACCTTTCTTCCAGGCCGAATTTCTATTTCATCCCTCTGGCGAACTCTCCCTTGACTCAATGTTCCCCCAATAACTCCTCCGACTAGTTTATCTGGAGGTGTACCGGGTTTATTCACATCGAAGGATCGAGCGATGTTTAGCTGCCAAGGTAAATCTAAATTATGAGTGGGAGTGGGCATGGTTTCTTCCAAGGTTTTAATAAGCAGATCTAAATTGACTTTAGTTTGAGCTGAAACTGGAATTATAGGTGCATTCTCAGCAACTGTGCCTTTGACAAAGTTTTTTATTTGCTGGTAGTGCTTCAATGCTTCTTCCTTTGTTACTAAATCAATCTTATTTTGAACAATAACGATGTTCTTAATTCCAATGATATCAAGCGCCATTAAATGCTCCTTCGTTTGAGGCTGGGGACAGGGCTCGCTGGCTGCTATAACGAGCACTGCTCCATCCATGAGGGCTGCACCTGAGAGCATGGTTGCCATGAGTGTTTCATGCCCTGGGGAATCTACAAATGAAACTGTGCGCAGTTCTATGGTGGGCTCGTTATGAACAGGACATTTTTTCTCAGTGGTATAACACTCTGGGTCCTCGCATAAGGGGCACTTTCTAAAAGTGCAGTCTGCATAGCCTAATCTAATGGATATACCGCGCTTGATTTCTTCGCTATGAGTATCAGTCCAAATGCCAGAGAGCGCGCTAACAAGCGTTGTTTTACCGTGGTCTACGTGACCAACTATGCCAATATTCATTACTGGCTGAGACAAAATTACCCCTGCGTTGCGCCATAAATTAATGCTTGCATAAATAATAAAGTTTTGGATTTCCCTTCCCAGTTCAGCATTAAATGGGCCCAACCGGATTCGAACCGGTGACCACTCGGTTATGAGCCGAGCGCTCTGACCTGGCTGAGCTATGGGCCCTTGAGTTTTATATTTATATCTTGATTTATAAAGATTTTTAGGTAGAGCTACGAAATAATTTTTATTTACTAGCAGCATCTATTTGCTTTTAATGAGGGTTGGTGTAATCTACCACGAGGCATTTGGGAGCTATGGTTACCCTGTGCTTAAGAGCCGGGTTAAGCCTTCTTTTGATTATATGCGCAGCACAGGGCTGCTGAATAGAAAAAACATTCAAGTTTTTACTCCAGCTGCTGCACCGCTGGAGCTGGTGAGAAAAGTGCACACTGAGCAGCATATTAAAATGGTAATTGAAACAAGTTACTGGGATATAGCGCTTTTAAGCGCTGGCAGCGCTGTTTTAGCCACGGAGTTACTTGCTAGAGATAGGATTGATGCTGCCTTTGCCTATATTGGCACCGCGGGGCACCACGCTAGTAGAGAGGGCTTCTGGGGGTTCTGCTATTTAAATGATATTGCAATTGCCATTGAGAGAGCTCGAGAGCTGGGTTTAGAGAAGTTTTTGATCATAGATATAGATCCCCATTATGGCGATGGCACGAGAAATATTTTCATAAGTGATTTAAATGTGATGCATATCAATTTTTATTCCACAGGTTCAATTGCCTATTTAGATATAGAGCAGGAAGCATTTTCTCCATCTCGCACTATTCAGGAAAATTTTAATTATAAACTCAATAAATTCGACATAGGCCTACCTGCTGATACTGAAGATCGACATTTCCTTAGGGAATTAGATCGAGTGCTTGAAATTGAAGATATCAAGCAATTTAACTGCGCCATTTGCTTCATAGTTTTCGGCCACGATTCCCATAAAGATGACTATGGAGGCCTAGAGCTTACCTCTAATTTTTATCCCGAATTCACTAGGAAAATTAAGAAATTTATTGAAGATAAAAAAGCAAAGCTATGCTTTGTGTTAAGCGGGGGAGCAAATGTTGAAGTCGCTAAAGCTGCAATTTCAGAGGTTATCCAGGTTTTAAGTTCTTAGCTCTTTAGCTCTTTAAAACTCTGAAAAAGATGCCTTATGTCACTTTCACTTAAAATTCGATAGCCTAGTTTTTGAATGTTTTCCACAAGCCATTTCCTTCTTTCCTTTGACATAGTTTGATCAAGGTAAGCAAAATCAGGCTTTGATTTCTCAAATATTTTTTTCAACATCACAAAATCTAGGTCTTTCAAGGCATATTCTGGTATCACGTGGGCAAAAGCAACCTCTGTTTCAAAGAGCAATTGACTCTGCCTAGGCGCATAGTGGGAACCTCCGAAGCTAACTCCAACTGGTTTGCGCTGAGGAGAGAAGGTGGTAATTGCACTAGCTATTATTTTGCCAATTCTTTGATCATTCCACTCAGCCTCGCTACTGCCAATTTCAACATAGAGCGAGGGAATTCGCAGATCAGTTGGCCCGTGATGGGTGCCTTCCATTGTAACTGCAAATTCACTTCCAAATGCCATTTTTTTCAGCAGCAGCAATATTGCTTTCAAGGCAAATGGAGCAGGAATGGCTATTTCCCTTGCTCCACCACCGTGCATTGCCTCACCTATGTTACCGGTGAAATGTGCTGTGATTAAAGGCTTGGGATCGCGAGCTTTATGCATGCTTGCAAATATCAATAATTCAGGGGAGAATCCCTCTCGCTCTATCTTTCGATCTATGCCATCGGCATAAACGTGGTATTCCTGAATTTCAATCAAGATATAATTCTCCCGCTCCCAAATATCGCCAGTTTCTCTGCTTCCTAAGAAATGCCATTCTTTAAGCTCCAGCAGATTTGATTTTATATTCTGCCCAGCTGGATCACAAGCTGAAATTACTATTGCTATTCCAGCCATGTGCTTAAATAAGTGGCGGGATAATATAGATTTTCCCCAGCAAAATATTTACCAGTGCAAAGGCAAGCAAGTAATATGGATCCTTTACTCGAGATTGCTCGTAAGATTAAATCCATGGAGATCAGAGGTGCGAGTGTGATCGCGAGAACAGCTGCTGAAGCACTTGCTCAAAGAGCACTCTCGCTTAAAACTGCTTCTTTTGAGGAATTCAATGAGGAAATGAAGAAAGCAGCTAGAATTTTAATTCAAACTAGGCCTACAGCGGTTAGCTTGCCAAATGCAGTTAGATTTGTTATGAACTATAAATCTAGAACTGTGGAGGAAGCTAGAAGGGAGATCGTGAGTAATGCTGCGCAGTTCATCGAGAGAAGCGAGAAAGCGGTGGAGAGAATAGGTGAAATTGGAGCGCAGAGATTGCGCGATGGAGATGTAATTATGACTCACTGCAATTCCACCGCTGCTCTAGCAATAATAATAACTGCTTTTAAACAAGGCAAGCATATAGAGGTAATAGCAACTGAATCTAGACCGCGCTGGCAGGGTCATTTAACAGCAAAGCAGCTTAATGAAGCTGGCATTCCCACCACGCTCATCGTGGATTCAGCAGTTCGCTATTTCATGAAAGAAGTGGATTTAGTATGCGTGGGAGCTGATGCAATTGGGGTGAATGGCGCGGTGATAAATAAGATTGGCACCTCTCAGCTTGCCCTAGCGGCTCATGAAGCTAGAGTAAGCGTAATAGTGGCTGCTGAAACCTATAAATTCAGTCCGAGAACAGTACTTGGCGAGCTAGTTGAAATTGAGGAGAGACCTAGCGAGGAAGTACTAGATCTAGGGATTTTGGCAAGCTTGAGGAATGTTAAAGTTAGAAATCCAGCTTTCGATGTGACTCCAAAGGAATATGTGGATTTAATTGTAACTGAGGTAGGTGTTTTCCCTCCTGAACTAGCCTATTTAGTTATTAAGGAATATTTAGGCTGGACAATGGAGGAGATGGAGCTAGATCTAGGGAGGCATAGAAGGAGATTTAATGAAGATCTTTGAATTTAGATTTCACTATGTGCAATGAAGCACCTGGATCCATGAATATTATATATTTTTCTTCCCGTTCGTAAATTAAAATCTTGTAATTCTTAGCTATGATCAAAGTTTGCAGCGATTTGCCAAAGCTAAATGCCTTTGATATCTCGCTTAAAGCTGCATTGATATGAGCTATTTGAGCACTTTCACCCTCGGTTACTCCCTCTAATACAATGGGAGAGTTAGTTTTATCTATGACTGCAATTCCAAATATACCTGCTAAGCTTTTTAACTCTCTTATGAATTTTCCCCTTTCCTCTTTTAATTCCATAATTAGCTCAATCGCTTCTCAATTTCAGCAGTGGCTTTTTCAGCTGTATCCCTCTCCCAGAGATATCTAACTTTTATATTATTTAACAGCTTTCGCAGTGCAGCTAGTTTTTGCTGGATTTTTTCATCATATCTTCCCTTTTCCAAGGTTTTTATTTCCACTATTTCCTCAGGTGCTTTAATTTCCACCTTTTCTATTTCCATTGGTTTCTCCTCTAGCTTTATTGCCCTCGATACTGCTTCTTCGCGTTTTTTACCTAGAATTATATCAATAGCATTTTGCCACTCTTCTTTCCAAGGTAGCTCTGGAACTGGAGTGGTATTTGCCTTGCTGCGCTTCACTGCTATCACTTGATAGGGACATGCATTGGAGCAAGCGTGGCAGTAAATGCAGAGTTTATCCTCCACATCTATCTTTCCATTCTTAGGGATGAACCAAGCTTTGGAGGGGCATATGTTGAAGCAAGCGTGGCAGCCAATTGGATCGCATTTAGGCAAGTTTCTCTCCACAAGTTTTATATCGCCTTCGAATGGTTTAATCAAGTCCATGGCATCATATGGGCAGACTAATTTGCACCAGCCTGCGCGAGTGCACTTTTGCTGGTCAACCTCGATTGTTCCAAATTTCTTAGGTATCTCCACTATTGCTTCTCTACCTTCTATGAGTTCCACTTCAATTGCCTTCTCAGGGCATAGTGCAACGCACATTCGGCAGTAATCGCAGAGGTTTTCATCCACAGCCAAGCTTTCAAATGGCAGAGGTGAATCTGGCTTGAATTCCTTTTCAATTAAGATAAAAGCACTGCACATCTCAGTGCAAACTCCACAGAGGGTGCATTTTTTAAGATCTACCTTAATCGATCCCTTTGCACCTTCTTTTTTAAGCGGCGCTATTTCGGCTTTCTTAGGCACATTAATTTTAACCTTGATAGCTTGATTGGGACATACTTTTTCACAGAGTTTGCAGGGGAGGCATTTTTCATTTGGCTCGGTTTTTAAAATCAGCTGGGGATATTTGTTTTCCATTAAAATATCCCTGCCATCTATGGCCATTTTTGTAGCTCTAACTGGGCAGAATACTGCGCACATTCCACAGAAAGTGCATTTGCTTAAATCCATTAACACCGCAGGGGCATCTAAACCAGTTGCTATCTCCTTCACTGGGCCGAGAGATAGTGCTTTAGTTGGGCAGATTTCCACGCATATTCCACAGCCATTGCAGAGTTTGTAGTCATACTCAAGTTTTTTAACCGTTTTTTTCTTCTCAGTAACTGCTTCTTGAATGTAGATAAACTTGGGATACTGGAAATCTTGAGAAGCTGTGACCTCCATATTATGCCATCTCCACGCCAACTGGGCCTAGTTTTTTCAGCTCTTCACTGAATTGCTCAACCACTCTTGCAACTTTCTCCCCCTCGCTTGCTGCTATCCATTCAACCTTGACTCTGCGATCATCTATTCCAATTTCCTTCAAAATCCGCTTGAGCACTTCCATCCTGCGCTTAGCAGCGTAGTTTCCAATGAGATAGTGGCACTCCCCCAGTCGGCATCCAGCCACCAAAACTCCATCTGCACCTTCATTTAAAGCATCTAATATGAACTTGGGATTAATTCTCCCAGTGCACATTACTCTTAAAATGCGGATATTCGTGGGATATTGAATTCTACTTACCCCTGCGAGATCCGCACCTGCATATGAGCACCAGTTGCAGAATATACCCAGTATCAATGGAAATTCAGTTTTAACTTCAAGCAAGGCTTTAATTTGAGCCTCAATCTGCTCATCTGTGAACTGCCCCATTTCTATCGCCTCCGCTGGGCAGGCTGCGCTGCATACTCCACAGTTCACGCAGGCTAGCTCGTTTACCCTTGCCTTTCTACTCTGTACTTCCACTGCTTTAAATGTGCATACATTTTCACAGAGCTTGCAGCCAGTGCATTTATCCTCGAGGACATGCGCATAATAGGGCTCGAGTTCAATTTCCCCTTCAGCAAGCAATCTAAGTGCTCTCGAGGCTGCAGCGCCGCCTTGTGCAATTGAAACTTGAATCTCTTTGGGTCCAGATGCACAGCCAGCTATGAATATTCCCTCGGTATGCGCGTCCACAGGGCGCATCTTTGGATGGGCAATTTGAAGAAAGCGATCTGGTCTCTCCGGTAAATTCAAAATTTGAGCCAGCTTCTTGGTATTTACGTTTGGCTCTAGACCAATTGATAATATTGCCATTTCAAATTCTTTTTCTCCATATTCGCAGAGCAAGGTATCTTCATATCTTAGAATTAAATTGCCATTTTCAATTTGCACTATCTCGCTTACTCTTCCCCTTATGAATTCTATGCCAAGCTTTCTAGCTCGAAGATAGTATTCCTCATAGCCTTCTCCACTTGCTCTGATATCTGTGTAGTAGATTACTACTTCAGCATCGTGATATTTCTCTTTTATTATAATTGCATTTTTTATCGCTGACATGCAGCAAACCCGCGAGCAATATGGATTTCCAATGGCTTCATCTCTGGAGCCAATGCAGAGTAGAAAAGCAATTTTCTTGGGAATTCTACCATCTGAAATTCTCCTCAACTCTCCAAATGTCGGGCCTGAGGCATTTAAGATCCTTTCAACTTCAAGAGTGGTGATAACATTGAGATATCTCCCATAGCCATATTCCTTTTTCCTCTTAGCATCGAATGGCTGAAAGCCAGTGGCAACTATGATTGCACCAAAATTGAGTTCATATTCCTCTGGCTTTTGCTCGTAATCAATTGCTTCAACACCGCAGGCTTCTTGGCATAATCCACAGCCCACGCAGTGCTTGGCATCTATGCTTGCTTTATAGGGAATTGCCTGGGGATATGGTATATATATTGCCTTGCGGTTGCTCAAGCCAAGGGTATATTCATTTGGCACTTCAATTGGGCAAACCTTGGTGCAATCCTCGATGCAGCCTCTGCATTTTGCTTCATCTACATAGCGCGGGTATTTTTTAATTTTAACACTGAAGTTACCCACCACTCCTTTTGCTTCCACTACCTCAGCATTGGTTAATAGCCTTATATTCTTGTGATTCGCAACATCAACCATTTTGGGGGCTAAAACGCAGATTGAACAATCATTGGTTGGAAATACTTCATTCAGCATTGCCATGTAGCCACCTATCGTCGGGCTTCGCTCAACTAGTGTTACCTTGATGCCTGCATCTGCGAGGTCAAGAGCAGCTTGAATGCCTGCTACACCTCCTCCTATTACTAATACATCTCTATTCACCGGTACCTTTTTCTTCTGCAGAGGTTTCAGTAAACGTGCTTTTGCCACAGCTGCTCTAACCAAGTCTTTTGATTTCTGAGTAGCTCGAGATCTTTTACCCAGATGCACCCAAGAGCATTGCTCTCTTATATTGGCTATTTCAAGTAGAAATTCATTCAAGCCCGCGCTTTCCACTGCTCTTCGAAAGGTTTTTTCATGCAGCCTAGGCGAGCAAGCTGCCACTACTACGCGGTCGAGTTTTTGCTCCTTGATATCTCTTTTAATCTCCTCTTGACCTTGGTCCGAGCAAGCATAGTGCAAATCCTTTGCCACTGCAACGCTATCTAAAGTAGAAGCATAGTTTTTAACATCCACTACATCTACTGTGCCAGCGATATTGAGACCGCAGTGACATACATATACGCCTATCCGCATATCATTAAAATTAAAATCCTTATTCTGCATATAATTTGTGTTTTTGAGCCTTGCGGCTTCAGATAAGCAAATAATTTACATAAAATTATTTTTTTCTCATCATAATGATGATTAAAATAACAATTTTTATATAGTATATAAAGTAAGAAATATGTTTAATCAAGGGGGCATTGTATTGGAACTTGCTAAATCAAGTTTTATGCACGTTTTTCTCCTTCTATTCTTCTATATGATCATAAACCACTAGGTGGATGTGAATGCAAATTGAAGCAGACAAACTCAAGAAATTAGAAACCATCACAAAGCAAGCATATGAAAGAATTGAAGCTAAGCATACCATTCGCTTAGAGCTTGAAATATTGAAATCTCAGAGCTCGAATAAGCTATTTATCAATAACATTCGAGGCCCCTAGCTAAGCGAGTTTCCAAGCCATCAAGCTATTACAAATTTTTAAATCATTTTGGTGCATGTATTTTATAGCATGGGCGAAGTAGCTGGAATATGCAGTTTCTGTAGAAATGTTGGCTCCTTATACACCTGCGATTTATGTGGAGCTGCAGTTTGCAAAATATGCTATGTTTGGCAGCGAAGAATGTGCAAGCGCTGCGCGCGCGAGTTCGGAGTCGGCGAGCGAAGGTTTTGATTTCATGAAGAGAGTATTTTATCTTGAGAATTTCAATTTAAATCACACCCTCAACTGTGGGCAGGTTTTTCGCTGGAGATTCAACGGCAAAGAATGGATCGGTATTGTTGAGAACTCAACTGTAAAAGCTAAGCAGAGAAATGATATGCTAGCTGTGGAAGCTGATCTCAATAGCGAGGTTATCTCGAATTACTTCCGCTTGGACGACGACCTTGAGGAGATCTATAGCTGCATAGCTAGAGATAGAGCTATGAAAAGAGCAATTGAATTATACCGAGGCCTTCGCCTTATTCGCCAAGATCCCTGGGAATGCTTGATTTCCTATATATGCTCCGCTGCGAGTAATATTCCAAGGATTCAAAATGTGATTGAGAATCTCTGCAGAAACTTTGGCGTTAAAATTGCTTCAAGATATTATGGCTTTCCAAATCCCGAGAGGCTTTCAAAAGCAACCGAGTTGGAGCTGAGAAAATGTGGACTTGGATTTCGCTCAGCTTCAGTGCTTGAGGCAGCTAGACTAGTTGTGAATGAAGAAATTGATTTAAATCGATTGCGAAAATTAGATTACTCCGCCGCTAAGCAGAAGTTGAAAGCAATTAAAGGCGTGGGAGATAAAATCGCGGATTGCGTTTTGCTTTTTTCCTGCAACAAGCTTGAGGCTTTTCCAGTGGATAGACACGTAAAAAGATATATGCAGCAGGTTTATTTCAAGAAACCAACATCAAATGAGGCAATAAGAGGTTTTGCTCGCAATTATTTCGGGGAGTACTGTGGATATGCTCAGCAATATATCTATACCTATCAGCGCGAGAGAGGGCAAGAGGATGAAGTGCGATAAATGCAGCTCTCGAGCAATAATTTTCCAGAAATATTCAGGCATGCATTTATGCAAGGATCACTTCTGCGAAGATGTGGAGAGAAAGGTTAAGCGGCGGATGCGCTTGGGGAAAATGGTGATGAAACACGACCATGTTTTAATCGGGCTGAGCGGCGGGAAAGATAGCGTGGTATTGCTACATCTTCTTAAATCCATTTTTGAAGATCGCCCTGATTTAAAATTCACAGCTTTAACCATCGATGAAGGTATAGCTAGCTATAGACCCAAAACTCTAGAAATTGCAAAGCAAGTCACTCAAGAACTCGGTATTGAGCATGAGATATTAAGCTTTAAAGAGGAATTTGGAGTTACTCTTGATGAAATAATGGAAGAAAAGGAAGAAAAGCGAGATGTAGCAGCTTGCACTTACTGCGGGGTTTTCCGAAAGGTTTTGCTCAATAAATATGCGAATCAAATCCACGCAACTAAAGTTGCCACTGGCCATAATTTAGATGATGAAGCTCAAGCTGTATTAATGAATTATCTCAAGGGAGATATTGAGAGGCTTGCTAGACTTAGACCTGCGAAGATTCAACCGAATCTTGTGCCTAGAATTAAGCCACTGCAAGATGTACCTGAAAAGGAAGTGGCTCTTTATGCGATTGTAAAGGGAATGAGGATAAGTCTAGAGGAGTGTCCTTATGCACAGCTATCATTTCGCGCTGAGATTCGCGATATATTGAATGAATTCGAGGTGAAGCATCCAGGCACTAAATATGGAGTAATGGCTGGTTTTGAGAAGATTCAGCCAGCTTTAAAAAATTTATATAAGCAAATAGAGCTTTTTTCCTGCGAGAATTGCGGCGAGCCCACGACTAATAAGCTCTGTCGAGCTTGTAAATACTTGAAGCAAGTCCTAAATAAATAATAAAATAATAATAAATAAAAATAAAAAATAAAATTCAATTATCGAATTATGTCGATAATTGAATCTACACCTTTCTTCTCCTCTCTTCTCGAGGTTGAGCTGCTGAATGAAGGAACCCTTCTACTCTCGCTCTTGCCTAGAATTTGAGCAGATTGAATGCCTGTCATTATCGCCATAACGCGCACTTTACCCTCATAATCCTTTCTAACTCTCGCTCCCCAGATTACATTTGCATGTGGATCAAGCTCATAAGTCAAAGCCTCCGCGATTTCATCTGCTTCCTTCAAAGTCATATCAGGGCCACCTGTGATATGCACCAGTGCACCTGTAGCACCTCTGTAGTCCACGTCCAGCAATGGATGATTCAAAGCAGCTCTAACCACATTCTCCGCCTTATCCTGACTCTTAGTCTCGCCAACCAACATTACCGCTACTCCACCGCAGTTCATAATGGCGCGAACATCTGCATAATCAAGATTAATAAGCGAGGGCTGAGTTATAGTTTCAGAGATCCCCTTCACGGTTTCCGCTATAAGCTGATCCATAACTGAGAAAGCTTGCTCTATGGGCAAGTTAGGCACGTATTCCAGCAAGCGATTGTTATCAAGCACAATCACAGAATCCGCTGCTTGCCTGAGTTCTTCAATTCCCTCCTCTGCTTTAATCAACCTCGCTCGCTCAACTCTAAATGGCGAAGAAACCATGCCCACAACAATAGCGCCTTGCTCCTTAGCTATCTGCGCTACAACTGGCGCTGAACCAGTACCAGTTCCACCGCCCATGCCAGCGGTTACAAAAACTAGGTCAGCGTCCTTCAGCACTTCTTCAAGTGTGCCTCTCGCTAGTTCAGCCGCCTTTCTACCCACCTCTGGAAAACCACCTGCTCCAAGTCCTCGGGTTAGCGATTTGCCAATTAAAATCTTTTTATCTGCTTGAACCATGTCCAAGTGCTGCTTATCAGTGTTTATTGCAATAGTTAGTGCTCCTTCAACGCCTATGTTGTACAGCCTGTTTATGGTATTATTCCCTGCACCTCCGCAGCCCACTATAGCTATCGAGGGCGTTCCAAATTCCTCGAAGTCTTCATCCTCAGATATTTTTTCCTTCTCAGCGTTATTAAATTTCAAAGCTTCTTGTACTATCGATTCCATTTTCCATCCCCTCAATTTCTGCACAATCTTATTCTGCAATTCCAACTAGCTTCCAGCCGTCCCATTTGCCTTCTCTGGACGGAAGTTAAAGCTAATCGATCAATTTTATCC
>JAWCMA010000014.1:0-5852 GCA_038850285.1 Methanocellales archaeon
CTGGGTAGCGCCAAATATCATTGCCCTAGCTTTGATAGCGCTGCTTGTTAAAAAAATAAAAAACACTCCCGCGCTCACCCAACCTGAGCTGCTTGAAATACGCTATAGTTCAATGGTTCGAGCACCGATTGCAATTGCCATAACCGTTACAATGATTCTATTCTCAGTTTCAGACTTCAAGGGCTTCTCCTACGTGCTAAACGTTTTCTTTGGCACTCCTGAGGTAATAGCAGTAATATTAATGGCAGCTTCAGTAAGTGCTTATATAACCTTAGGTGGTTTCAGAGCAGTGGTCTGGACAGATACCATTCAATTTTTATTCCTCGCAGTTCTAGCAACTTGCGTTGGTCTATGTGCAATCATCATCCCCGCTTACACTCCAATTGGACCTGAGCACTCAACTTATACTGTGAGCGAGATGTTTCAAAGACTCCCCGCTACTTGGTGGGATCCCTTCCTCCTTGGAGGAGTGGCTGGAGCAGCTCTTCTCCTGCTAGCTCTTTTACCCGGCTGGGTCGCTGAGCAAGATCCCTGGCAAAAGATCTGGGCTGCAAGGGATGAGAAAGCTGCGAGAAATGGCTTGCTATTTGGATCCTTTTTACTTTTCTTGATCTACTTCGCTTGCTTCTTAACAGCAGTTGGCTTAAATACAATTTACCCCACGCCTGAGAGCGAGCCAGCAGCTGAGCAAATCTATCTGCAATTCATATTAGACTTCGCTCCCAGTTGGATCATTGCATTTTTTGCAATTGGCTTCGCCGCTGCCTCGATGTCATGCACCGATACCTTTGCAACTTCAGGTGCTTCCTGCATATCTCGAGATATAATTCAGCGCCATCTCTTGCCAGGTGCTACTCAAAAGCAAATGATAGCCATAAATAGAATCCTAGTCGTAGGCATGGTAGCGATAGCTGGCTTTATTTCTCTCCACGTTGCAAGTATAATTGAAGCAGTGATCATTGCAACTGTAATTGGAACCACTTCCTATTTCTTCCCAATCATAGGCGGATTATACTGGAAGAGGGCCACTAACCTAGGGGCATTCGTAGGTGCAGTTGTAGGCTTCCTCGCGCAGTCTACTCTTGTAGTGCTTGAGAAAATGGGGTTATATAGCGAGTTATTCGCAAATCCCTTAATGCAGGAACACGGCGTTCTCCTAGGCTTGAGTTTAAGTGCATTAGCTTTCATAGGTATCTCATTGGTTACTAAGCAATCTGAGGAAACCAAGCTAGCGCCTTTCTTCAAAGATGTAGCTGATAAACTATTCAAGCGAGAAGTGCTTGAAAGTGTGGATCTCGAGGATCCTAAATTCAAGATCGTGCTTAATAAGCTGGAGAAAAAGATCGCTGGCACGAGAGCGCATTTGCATTTAACAGTTGAAGTGAAGCCTGCAATCGCAGATGGAGGTTCATTGAACTGGAGGGAATTCACTCGAGAGCTCAAGCTGATGCACCCCAAGTGGGTGACCCCTACCGGCTATGACGTGGTCTATCGCCTATCCCACGGGGATATGCTGACTTGCGTGAAATTGATGCTTGGGGATAAAAATCAGCTGTGGCTTTCTTCAGAGCCAAAGCTCGAGGAAGTTAACGATTTAGAGAAAGAATTATTCATCGCCTATGGGGAAATCGAAGGAGTGCTTGCAGCACTTAATATGAGCACTTCTCTAGCAATGCTTAAGGAGTGATTAATGGAGAGAAAGCGCTGCGATATTGCAATTGTGGGCGCTGGTCCAGCTGGCAGCACAGCTGCTAAATATGCCGCGAAGCATGGCTGGGAAGTGCTTTTAATCGATAAAAAATCTGAAATAGGAATACCAATGCAATGCGGGGGCTTCCTACCCCAGTTGCACGAGTTGAAACTCCTGCTTCCAAAGGCAGCGTGCTTGGAGGAATTGGCAAGCTATCCTAGTCACTGCATTGCAGCTAAAACAGATTTACTTGGATTTATCTCCCCCAGTTGCGAGGTGAAGCGATTCCACGTCGACGCGAATATAGTGGATAGAAGAAGATTTGATAAATATCTAGCTCAAGAAGCAGCTCGCGCAGGAGCTGAGATTCTGCTGGAGACCAAGGTTGTGGATTTAGATCTGGAAAATTCAATTCTAAAAGCTAAGGAGTTAAATAGCAATCGCGCATTTGAGATAGAGGCAAGGGTAATAATTGGAGCAGATGGCCCAGCTTCCAAGATAGCGAGAGCTTGCAAGCTTGTGAAGAACTATGATCCCATGGATATTAGCCAAGGATTTCAATTTGAAGTGGTGGATGCAGAGATAGATTGTAAAACAGTGGAGATGTATTTCAGTCGAAAATATGCACCTGGGGGATATGCTTGGATCATACCAACTGGTAGTGATACTGCCAATGTAGGGGTTGGAATTCGCCTGCCATTTGCTGAGGAAAATTTAACCGCTAAGCATTATTTAAAGCGATTCATGGAAGAACATCCTCTGGCTAGGGATAAACTTTCCCAGGCCAAGGTAAGCTCAATTATGCGGGGAATCATACCAGCTGGGGGGGCGCCTTCTAAAACTCAAGTTAAAAATGTTTTAATAGCAGGGGATGCCGCTGGAATGCTCATGCCCACCAGCGGGGGTGGAATACCCCTGGCACTGGTGGCTGGTAGAATTGCAGGTGAAACCGCGGCTAAATATCTCCAAGGCAGCGCCTCGCTTGAGGAATATGAATATAGCTGGCGAAGGGAAATTGGAGAGGATCTAGAAACTTCGCTTTTGATTAGAAGAATGCTTGATGCATTTATGAAGAACGACCTGCTTATGTCCTCGCTTATGAAAATTCTTTCAGCTGAGCAAATGGTGGATTTGCAGAGAGGAAAGCTATCTCAAGCTTTGAAGAAAATGCTCTCAAGCGCTATGTATTAATTTATAATTATAATTAAATTATAATTATAATTTAATCTTTAATCCAGTTAACTGCTCTTTCCACGCTTCTCTTAATTCCATATTTCTTTTTAAAATAGCTAAGGATATTTGCAACATCACGCCTTAAGAACTCTAAAGCGCGGGAATGCTTAGTAGTTACATACTGCGGCCAGTCGATTATTGAAACACCCTCAGGGCTTATCATCACATTGAACTCGCTTAAATCTCCGTGGATAATTCCAATTTCATATGCCTTTTTAATCTGCTCTAGAATTAGATTTAGAACCAGTCTTCTATCCCCGGCTTTTATTCTAGCTTTATATAGCTCCACGCCTGGTAAATCGCTCATAACTATTACATTGCGATTTTGATCCACGGGCTGAGGCACTGAAACCCTGGGGTATAATAGCTCAAGTGCTTTAAATTCTCTTTCAGCTGCAAGTCTAGAGGCATACATCCAGGAGAAATGTGTTTTATCCAGCAAGTGCTCTCTAGAGCGCTTCACGTGCTTGAAGCTAATTCTCCCCTCTCTATGGAATTTAACGATCAATCTTCGAGCGCTAGGCCCAAGAGCGTCGTAGATCTCCGATTCCTTGCCTACATCTATTTTGGAACCAAGGGCTTCAATTGTGCCTCTCAGCACAAGTGCTCTAAGGGCAAGCTGATCATATCCTTTGAAGCGCAGTTGATATCCAGTGACTGCTGCAATACTTCTCTGAATAAGAGACCTATATGAAAGCCGAGATAAGCTTTTGTTAACGATGGCTTGCTCGAGACCTGAGTATTTATAGATCTCCTCAATAGGTACCCATTCATAGTATCGCATCCCGGTTTCTATAGCGGTGAGTACTCTGAAATCTTCCTTTGTAAGTTCTCGAAAGATAAGCGCAGTTTTATTCATCTAGCAGAAGAATTTAAGCAGGCTATTATAAAAATCAATCGCGAACTCATTTCATTCCCATCCACTCGGGAGCGAAGCTCAAGCAAAAGCTATATATAATATTTCTTTAAATTTAATTATATAAATTGCAGTTTTTAAACGGCTTGGCGGGATGGATTAGGAGGGCTGAGATGATAGTTAGAATTACAATTCCGCTGAGCGCGTTCACCTATAAAGATGCTTTAAAGCTCAGCCAAGATTACCCCGTGGATGTATGGTTTGACGCGGATCAAAAGGGCTTAGTCGTCTCAGGCCGAATTCAAGATATCATGGATATGCACCGAGAGATGAAAAAAACCCTAAAGCTATAATGCTACCTAGAGAAATTTTGAATAAACTTAAATGGAGCCCAGCTTTTAACTTCGAGAACTATGAAGTGGTAATAGTGCATAGAGGCGCTCCTGGAGATGTTAAGATAATTAAATGCAGAGATATACTTCAACTCCGCAGAGGCTTTTTCGAGGTCTCAATCGAGGGTAGAAAAACCTGGATACCCTATCATAGAATTAAAGAAATTCGCGAGATCCATGGAGATGGAAAGGTGATCTGGAGGAAGCGCGCTAGTAAGAGTAAAGAGTAAAGAGTAAAGAGTAAGCAAAAACTTATATTCCCAGAAATTTTAATATCAAATGGAAGGGGATGAATATTGAATATTAAGATTACTAGCAGTTACTTCATTGATTCCCTACTCCTTTCATTCAGTGTTTCAATGTTGATTTTATTCGTAGCATTTGGCTTGATGTTCATATTTGAAAATGGCGAGAGTCCAATTTCCCTACCTCTTTTACTGCTTTTAATAGCTATGTCCTTCATAGTGGGCTCTGCTTATTTTGATAGAAAAGGCGCTCATATCATTTATTCCTTAATAGGCGGCGCGATTGTATCCGCGAGTGCAACTTTCATCATTACCTCGGTAATTGGCGGGATAAGATATTTATTAACTCCCTCCATTCCACCGCTTGAGATCATTGTTTCAGTGATTGCACTGCTTATGATCGCAAGCATGGTGATTCTGAGGATTATTATATATAAAGTGAAAGTAAGCAGCGGTTATTACAAATGATAATTATATTTGATTATTATATTTGATATTTTATCCAAAGCATTTATTAACATCGCCTTAAAAATTACTAATTGGTGAAAGAAAATGGACCTCGAAAACTTAGTAAAAACAATGATGCCATATCTCAAGGAGCAGACAATCGTGGACTTCTTAATTCTAAGGAGAACATTGAATGACAATAGATATGCTATGATGAAGCGGAAAGCCGTTGATGAAATCTCAGCAGTAATGCTCGCGGCAGCTAAGAATGGGGAGCTATTCTCCGACGTTGCTAAATGGGGAATTGAAAATGGAATAGCTTCCATTGCAACTTTCTCCCGAAGAAAAGACTTCCTCAAGAGCCTTGGTATAATAAAAGAGGAAAGTGTTAAAACGCGATTCGGCAGACCAAAAATCAAAATGAACTTGAGCGAGGAAAAATTCCTAGAGCACTTCATGGTATAGAAACTAAAAGCTGAATCACAATCCTCGCTCCAAGTTTCAGTTTTTCAACAAGCGCTCTATTTAGATCAATTGCAGCTTTATCCGCTTGCACCATCAAAGTTCCCCCGCAGCTATAATTAGAGCGCCTAACAATTAAACCTCCAGCGCTAGTTAAACTCAATTTCTCGCTTCCCCTCCCCCTTATTCTCTCACGTAAATCTCCAACCAAGATATCCAGAGTGATCTCTGCATTGTTTCTTCTAGCTAAATTTTTGAATTCCAGGGAGAGATCTGCAGCGGCTTTACTCGCTTCCACGCCAATGATGCAATCTGCCCTTGCACTTATCTCCACATCCTTAGTTAGCTCAAAAGTAGTCCGATGCTTAGCAGTAATATTTCTATGGCCCTTTGCATAGATCACTTCCAAGGCTTGCACAGTTTAAAAAAGTTGCGAGGTCTTGTATATAACTTTTTGGAAGGAAATTGGTGTGCCCGATAATGCTATTGTTCTGTAGTTGGGAGGCTTGTTTGATTGGTTTTTTGGG
>JAWCMA010000014.1:5862-27353 GCA_038850285.1 Methanocellales archaeon
GAAATGAAAATGAAAAAGGAAAAAGGAAAAAGGAAAAGTATTTGAATATGTATCTAAAATTTAAAAATTGGGAGTGGTACTGGGAATAAAGATCTCAATGCTTGATAAGCATTTAGATCTCAGAAGTCAGGACCTCTAGGATATGGGCGTCCACCACTCCCCCTAGTTGGTTTTAATGAGAGAACTGCTGTGCTTTAACTGTGGAGAACAAACACTGCATACAGAGGTAAGTAGATTTCTCTTTAAATGCATGGAATGCGGTGCGATTCGCGCTGGGGATATTCAAAGGAGAAAGCCATTGAAGGTCAAATTGATAATAAGCGAATTGGATAAATCTAGATGCAGCTCCCTTGAGCTCAAGCCAGAGGAAGTGGTTAAAATAGGTGAGGAATTAGCTGTTGAGGAGCAGAATGAGGTCAAGGTTGTGGAGATCACTGCTATTGAAAAAAAAGCTGGAGAGCGAGGGAAGCTCGCAATTGCAAGTGAAATAGCTTGCCTGTGGGGGAGAGCTATAAGTGAAATTACAGTGAAAATTGCTATTCAAGAGAAAGGAGTAACGCGCTCTATAAGTGTTAAAGTACCTGGGGATAGAGAGTTCGCTGTGGGTGAAAGAACCAAAATTGCTGGGGAAGAACTTGAGATCACTGCGATTAAAATTAGAAAAGGCAGGATGATGAAGCGCGAGGGAAGCGCAGCGCTTGCGAGGAATATTAAGAGGATTTTCTCAAAGCCATTAGGAACTAGAACTACAAGAACTACAAAGGACACTTCTCGGGGAAAAGCTTGAAAAATATTATGATATAGCCCATTACAAGCATTAATAGCGATAGAATCCAAGCCCACTTTAACATAGCCACTCTAGCGCTTGGGGTGAAAAAAGCAGCTAGCTTTGCCTCAAAGGTATCAGCCCTAGGAACCTGCCACCAGTATCGCTTCTTGCGCTCTTCCTCGCTGAGCGTTAAAGCCTCTTTTAAAACTCTTTCAAGCTCAGTTTCTCTAGGATTCATCATTTTTAATTAGAAAAGAATATTAATAAACATTTTCAAAAATTTTAAGTCCTCGAAGAGCAAATAATTCTTGGGATTGAGATGAATATATATATGCAAGCATTATTGATTGCAACAGCTATGGTTACAATAGGTGCAATAATAATGGCAATTCTTCTAATGATGGGAGGGGCACCGCATTAAGCAGCACATTAAGCAGCGGTTTTGAGCTTCTTAAGTCTAATTATATTTTCGCGCTCCATTTCCTCAAGTCTGAAGTTGATATAAGCCGCTGCTTCCTTAAGCTCTGGTATTACCCTATACTCAAGTGCATTTACCCTGCGCTTAGTTTTCTCGATTTCATCGAGCAATCGCTTCATAGCAGTTTCAATTTCCGCTGCTGCTATTACCTTCTCCAGAAGAGCTTCATAGGCATAAGCAGCTTCATCGATCCTTGAACTAGTGCCAATAATTCCATATCCACGCTGGAAGAGATGCTTTTTAACCCCAGCGGCTTCGATTTTAGGCACCACCACGCCCATTACACTTTTGCTATCCAACTCAATTTGAGGTCTATCTCGCATTGCAAATGAAGCTGATTTCACAGCCACTTGCCCGTCAACCGCTCTTGCTATGGAGATCTTCTCCTCAGCAATGGCATAGGCTTTCTGCAGCTCAGTTCTAATATCTTTGGCTTTCTCAAGGATTTCAAAGAATTCCAGGATTAATCCATCTCTCTTCATCTTAAGCAGCTTATAGCCAGTTTCAGAGAGCTTGATTCGCTTTTTAAGCATTATGAGCTCGCTTCTAGTTGGCTTAACTGTATCCTTTATTGCCATTGCATCCCCCTACGCCCTACGCAGGTGCAGCAGCTGGCTTGGGTTCTTCCTTCTTGCCCTTGTATGCAGGATGATACTTCTTGATCAATTCATCTGGAATTCTAGTTAACTCTGTAACTGGAAGCGTCGCAAGCAATTCCCAACCTAGATCAAGAGTATAGAATATATCTCTATCCTCCTCCTTGCCCTGTCTCACGAATTTATCCTCGTAGAGGTCAGCGAATTCCAAGAACTTTCTATCGCGCTCTGAAAGCGCTTCTTTACCTATAATTGCTACTAGGCCGCGGAGGTCAACGCCTTCTGCATAGGCAGCATACAACTGATCCGCTACTGCTCTATGATCCTCTCTAGTTTTACCGTGCTTCCCAAGTCCTCTGCCTATTCCAGCATTCATCAATCTAGAGAGAGAGGGCAATACATTTATAGGTGGATAGATACCGCGCATGTGCAGCTCTCTCGAGAGTACAATCTGTCCCTCAGTAATATAGCCAGTGAGATCGGGAATTGGATGGGTATTGGGAATTGCGTTATTGAGCCTCTCTTTCCTTCAACTATGCCTGCGCGTTCATAGTTAGTTGCTAGATCGGTATACATATAGCCCGGGTAGCCCCTTCGCCCAGGTACTTCTTCTCTAGCAGCGCCTATCTGGCGGAGGGCTTCACAGTAATTGGTCATATCCGTGTAGATAACCAGCACGTGATAGTCCAATTCATAGGCTAGATATTCAGCGGTAGTTAGTGCTAATCTAGGGGCAAGCAATCGCTCTATAGCTGGATCGTCTGCTAGATTCAAGAATACCACTGCTCGCTCCAGCGCACCTGTGCGGCGGAAGTCATCCATGAATATCGTAGCCTCTTCCGCAGTGATACCTAAAGCGCAGAAGATCACTGCAAAGGGCTCTACAGCGCCAGGCACTTTAGCTTGCCTGGCAATCTGCAGAGCAATTTCATTATGAGGCAGCCCTGAGCAGGAAAAGATAGGTAGCTTCTGGCCTCTCACCAGTGAGTTCATCCCATCTATGGAGGAGATTCCAGTTTGAATGAAATCGCGAGGAGGTCTTCGAGCAGAGGGATTGATGGCTGCGCCCACGATTTCAAGGCGCTTATCAGGCACAATCCTAGGTCCTCCATCTAGGGGATCGCCTGATCCAGATAGAATTCTGCCTAGGATATCTCTGGATACCGGCATTTTAATGGTCTCGCCGAGGAAGCGCACTCCACAGTCTTTATCGATGCGCGAGGTGCCCTCGAATACTTGTACAACTACAACTTTTTCAGAGGTATCAAGTACTTGACCGCGCTTTATAGTGCCATCTGCAAGCGCGATGTGAACTAGCTCTCCATAGCCCACTGGCTCGGTTTTCTCCACGAATACCAGCGGGCCTGCAATTTGCGTTATGGTTTTATATTCCTTCATTTTGCCACCTCACTCTGCCTTCATCTTTCGGAATTCCTCTTCCATTACCTTGGCTGCGCTTTCAATGTAAGAGTGGTACTCCGGCTGGAATTTTGCTTTTGAAAGCATAACTTTTGCTTCACTTGCCTTAATCTTATCTAGAGGTATACCTGAAGCGAGCGCTGCTTTAGCGGTATCTCCCCAGGCGAGGATTGCCTTGAGCATTTCATATTGCTTTTTAACCTCGCAATAGGTATCTACATCGTGGAAAGCACTCTGCTGGAGATAGTAATCGCGTATCATTCGAGCGATTTCAAGCAAAAGCTGCTGATCCTCAGGTAAAGCATCTGCACCTACTAATTGAACAATCGCTTGAAGCTCAGCCTCTCTACCTAGGATCTCCATTGCTCTTGCAACGAGAGTGCTCCACTCTGGAGAGACATTTTGAGAGAACCACTTGCGGAGTACGTCTTGATATAAGCTATAGCTTATGAGCCAGTTTATAGCTGGGAAGTGCCTTCTATAAGCAAGTTTAGCATCAAGTGCCCAGAATACCTTTACAATGCGCAGCGTACCTTGAGAAACTGGTTCAGAGAGGTCGCCGCCTGGTGGGCTGACTGCTCCAAGTACAGTTACCGAGCCCTCTCTTCCATTGAGGGTTATAACTCTACCTGATCGCTCGTAGAATTCAGCTAGCTTTGCAGCTAGATAAGCTGGATAGCCTTCTTCACCTGGCATTTCTTCAAGGCGGGAGGAGATCTCTCTCATTGCCTCTGCCCATCTGGAAGTTGAATCTGCCATTAGCGCTACATCATAGCCCATGTCTCTATAGTATTCTGCAATTGTAATACCAGTGTAAACCGAGGCTTCTCTAGCTGCCACAGGCATATTTGAGGTATTTGCTATGAGCACTGTGCGATACATCAATGGCTTACCCGTGTAGGGATCTATGAGGTGGGGAAATTCAGTTAACACTTCTGTCATTTCATTGCCTCTTTCCCCGCAGCCGATGTATACCACTATTTTTGCATCGCTCCACTTGGCGAATTGATGAAGCATCACCGTTTTACCGGATCCAAAGGGACCTGGAATTGCCGCGGTGCCGCCTTTAGCTACTGGGAATAAAGTGTCAAATATCCTTTGCCCGGTTATAAGCGGGACATCTGGAAGCAGCTTCTCCTTAAATGGTCTAGCTAATCTAGTTGGCCATTTATGCATCATCTTGATCTCGGTGCCATCTTCAAGTATGCATATTGTTTCTTCAACTGTGAATTTACCATCCTTGATTTCCTTTACCTTGCCCCCTGAAATATTGGGTGGAATCATTATTCTATGTTCAATGGTCTCAGTTTCTTGAACAGTGCCAATGATATCTCCAGCTTTTACCTCCTGTCCTTTTTTAACAACTGGCACGAATTCCCATTTCTTCTTTCTATCTATTCCATCTGCATAAATCCCGCGAGAAATGAAATTTCCAGCTCTTTCCACTAGAATTGGCAGAGGCCTTTGAACTCCATCGTAGATAGAGGTAAGCAAGCCTGGTCCTAATTCAACTGATAGAGGCAAGCCTGTATTCTCAATAGGGTCACCTGGCTTTAGTCCTGAAGTATCCTCGTAAACTTGAATGATAACTTTATCCTCTACTATTTGTATCACTTCCCCCATCAATTTCTCATGACCCACTCTAACTAGGTCATACATGCTCGCGAACATACCAATAGCTGTGACCACAGGTCCAGACACGCGGTAAATTTTTCCAATCAATTTTTCTTTCCCATCCGCCATATTCCATACACTCCTTTTGTGATTTTATTTTTGATTTATTAATTTGAAATCGAATTCACTTTCTCCATAGGTCAACTCCCACTGCTCTTCGAATTTTCTCCCTCAAACTAACTGCTTCTTCTTTTCCACCTATTGTTAATACCGTGGGTTGAATGGATTCATCTAGTCTTCTCTTAAGCATGGGAGAGAATTTTTCAACATCATCTTGATTCAATACTAGTATACCTACGTTTTCATCTTCTAGCACGCGATGAACGCATTCCACTAGGTCTTCACTGGTTTCAACTTCATAGACTTTTCTAACGCCAGTTAATCTAAATCCCGTGACAAATTCACTTCTACCCACAATTGCAATCTCCATTAAATCACCAGCTGTTTCTTTATGGTATCAGTTGAGAGCCTGGTTTCTTTACCTCTTGCAATTACCCGTAAATTATAAACCTCTGCATTCTTCCTCACCATATACCAGAGCACTGGAGCTATGGAGAGTGGGAATTCATAGGAAATTGTTCGAGCGGTGTTGATCAATATCTTTTCCAGGGCAATTTCCACTTCATTTAAGGAGCCAGTGGCTTCAATGGTAGCGATTGCATCAGCTAGATCTAGGTAGTAATAAGTTTCAGCTAGCATTGCTGTGAACTCAGCGAAGGAATGGGCACTTGCAAGTCTGCTGAGCTGCTCCACCCCAAGCCTCAGACCTCCCTCTATCATGTATTTCATTACTTCCGCGGGTTCAAGGGCTTCACGCTTCAATCTAAATAGGGTTTTGAGATTAACAATGTCGATCTCAGTTCTAAAGTACTCCAGAAACATTCGTAGGGAACTCGGGATGAAGAAACTTATTAAAGTAGTTCCCATTTCCCCAGGATGTGGAACTTTACCCTTCACTGCTTCTATGTCTTCGAATACTGAGGAATAATAAGCTTTATCCAGAGCATTTTCAAGTGGGGCTAGCATCTTAGTTTGGTCAAATTCCTCCTTTGCCATTGCAAGCGGTGGATAGAAATTGGAGCGCTTTACTCGGAGTTCTTCGATTATTTCCTCAATTGAGCCTAGTTTTGCTAGGTATATAAGATAGTCGATTGTTAAATCCCCCGCGGGTATAATTGTTTGCAGAATTTCATCGAGGCTAGCGTGATAGTATTTACCTCTAATTATAGACTTCAAGCTCCAGACATCAAATCTACGTAGGTAGGCTGAGACTAGAAGCGAGAGTTCTCCCTCTGAGAAGCCAAGTATGGTTTTAAAGGTTCTAGCTAGATTTAGGTTTAAAGCAAGTTCAAGTAAATCTATGCCTGAGAATCTCGCTGCAAGCTCATCGATCTCCCGCTTATATTCGCTTTCCTCTAAAAATCTAGCGATCTCAGATATATCCATCTGCAGCAGCTTTGTATATTGCTCAGCGGGTAAAAGTCTGCTTCTCATCGCTCCTATTCTAGCAACTGCATATGGATAGTTTGATCTTTTTCGCCGGGAGGGAATTCTCGCTTTTGCTTTACTTGGGAATACTGGCAAGCTTTCACCTGCTGAATAATATATTGGCTATTTGCCTTACATTTTTCTCCCAAATTGAGCTGAGTAATGTTTCATAGGTGTAATCAAGTTTAATGGTTTTATCGCTGCTTTCAATCACCACTCCGCCTATGCAATTTATAGTTCCAGCGAATTCCAAGTTGCTCATTTGCTTCACAAATTCAGCATCCCCCTGGGAGCAGTAAATGCGTCCATTTCCCACCTCTCGTATGCCTTTCTGGATTAGTGCTTTAAGCAATCGCTCCTTTTTCTCCATTGGTAGGTTTCGAAGTCTCTCCATTGCTTGGGCATATACTTGGTCAAGTGCCTCTTTTTCACTAGTTAGCTTGATCTTCTTAACCTCTAGCTTGGCACTTGCAATTTCTCTAGTGCGAATTTTCTCCACAATTCTAGCTATCTCAGCTTCTTTATTAGCCTTAATCTTCGCTGCTTCTTCTCTAGCTTGCTTTAAAATAGGCTCTGCTTCTGCTGCTCCCTCTGCTTTTATCTTTTCTGCTTCTTCCTTTCCCTTCTCTAAGATATCTGCGACTACTTTTTCCAGTCCCATGGCTATCCCTAATTTTTATGGGCTCTATGTGAATAGCAGTAGAATTGCAACTACCAAGCCGAAGATCACTATGGTTTCTGGAATAACTGTCAGGATCAAGCCTTTGCCGAATAGCTCTTCCTTCTCAGCCATCGCTCCAATTGCAGCAGCACCTATGTTCATCTCAGCTATGCCCGATGCGAATCCAGTTGCGCCTACCGCTATTGCAGCGGAAAGTGCTACTATTGCTTCTACCATATTTTATTCCTCCGTATATTTTCTTATATATCCAAATGGACTGTATTTCTTTCCCCCGCCTTTGTAGAACTTGGTGAAGAACTCCACATAGTGCAATCTTAAGGCATGTAATCCGGGGGCAAGTATGCCTAAGAGTGCATTCAGAGCATGCATAGATATGAATGTGAATAGACCTAGAATTAAGAATACTATATCCCCTGGATGGGCTTTTATGCACATATCAATGGCCATCATATTCGTGGCATAAGCTATGAATACTGAGGATAATCCAACAGCGCAAAGCCTAGTATAGGATAAGCAATTGCTCATTATACCTGGGATATGAACGAGTCCCATGCCACCTTCTCCTAGGACGATCATTATAACTCCAACTATAGCAATCACCCCGCCTGCTAGGAAAACTGGGTCTGAAGTTGGCATTGGATGCTTTTCAATCATTGCAGGCACAGCTTTCAGACCTGCCATTACGCCGCCGACTAATAGCACTATCCAGGAAATTTTCTCTAAAAATGCCTTTTTAAATCCATGATGCTTGATCTCATTTTTGAAACCCGAGGATAGTCCAATTATTAAATGCACAACTCCCACTAGTATTGTTACTCCAAGCAGCATTTTTATACCCTCTCCCTCGGCGCGGTCTATTATAGCGTGCCATACAAAGCCACCTACGTGTATGGCTCCATGGCTAGTTATGGGATCGAAGTTGGGGCCGAAGATCTCTGCGTATACCACTCCCATTATAATTGAGAATACACCTGCATAGATTCCAATTGTGCCTAGCCATTGGAGCCATTCTTCTTTCGATTTCAGCTTAAGAAAAGCTCCCATTGCTAGGATCATTGCTCCATAGGCTATATCGCCTAGGATTATTCCAAATAGCAAGGGATAGGTGATGAAGATAATTCCCGTTGGGTCTATCTCCTCATATGTGGGCCTAGAGAAGAGATCGCATAATAATTGTAAGGGTCTAGCAACCTTTGGATTTTTGTATTCCACTGGAATGTCAGCTGGTGCTGTTGGCGCGTGTTCTTCGTGCTCTTCGTGTATTTTTTCATAGATCTCCAGCTTTTGAACATAAACTCTGCCATCTGTTGCCTTTTGAATGTTGCTCTGCAGCAATTCAAATTTCTCAGTTGGAATCCAACCGTCGATTATGAAGGAATTAGCAGTGGTTGCAAATCTCAAGGGCGCTTCAGCCTTTTGGGTTTCAATGGATAGATATTCCTCACTGGCTAGGATGAAGGTTGCATATTGTTCTTTGAATTTAACAATTTCCTCCTCTATCTTAGTCTTTTCTGCAAGCAGGGCTTCTCCTTTCTGCCGGCATTCATTCAATATTTTCTCAGGTAAACCTTCGTATTCTGGTATAGGGATTTCTTGAAAACCAGCGCCCACTAATACTTCAGCTATTTTAGCTTCAAATTGCTTAGGCACAAATAGCGCTATCATTCTCTGGCCTTCGTAAGAGCCTGTGAAAAGCTCATATTCCTTCGTTATCTCCTGTACCTTTGGCTCGATGTCCACTCTAACCAAGCCGGCGTAGACTGCTATATTTACATATCCTCTATATAACTGGAATTCCAGTGGTAGCACTCCAAATGGCTCTATCTCAGCTTCCTTTGCCGCTAGATCTTTAAGCTCGCTTTCAATTTTATTTCTTTTTTCAAGGAGCTCGCTTACCTTGGAGTCGATTTCCGTGAGTTGTTTATCTAGATTTCTAGCAAGTTCCTCTACCTTCAATCTCTGTTCAACTGGCACTTCTGAGATTCCAAGATAATTGGAGATAGATCTAAGCTTAAGCAGTTTTTCAGAGGTATAACTTGCTTTTTCCAAGGGCTTACCGATCTTGAAGTAGGGATCGGTTTCCTCTCTAAAATCAGTTATATGCAGTACATTTAAATCGTGAAGAGTTCCTATTGTTTGGTCAAGGAGCTTGGTGGAGCCGATTATTATTACCTTTGACATCTCCAAGGGCTTGAACATTTAATCCATCGCTCCCTCGAATTGTTTAATTAAAAAATCTACTGCTTGAGAAGTTTTCTCTAAAGCGATTTTTTTAAGGGCTTCGGCTTCTTTTTTACCCTGCTCTATTATCTCCCCCGCTTCTTTTTTCACTTTTTGCTCAGCCTCCCTTAAGCCCTCGGTGCCCATTCGCTCTACTTCTCTCTCAGCTTGCTTTATGATCTCCGAGGCTTCTTTCCTTGCGTTAAAAATCATTTGCTTTTTTTCCTCTTCCGCTTGGGTAATCATTGCCTTAACTTTTTCCTCAGCTTCTTTCACTTGAATAAGCACTTCACTTCTTGATACTATATAACCGCCCCCATACATCTTCGGATACTTCTTATAACATGCACTTTATTTTTAAACTTTTTTATTTTTTATTTTCATCATTATCGATCGCAATAAATTTTTTCTCCCTAAAATTTTCTTCCTCTCACTCTAGCGATATCGAAGACCGCTGTTTTTGCAACGTGCATGACTGCAAAAGTGCCTGCTTGAATTGGATCGCTCACCACTAAATCAGAATACTCCGGCACGCTACCTGCCATATTTAATGAAATCACTGGAATTCCTTGGGCTCGAAGTTTCTTAACTTCTTCAGTTATTCGACCGCCCATTAGCGAGCCCGCGAGCACAAGTACTTCTGCTCTATGCAATCTTGAAACTGCTTCAACTGCTTCAGCTAAATTTGCCTCGCCAACCACTGGCATGGTATCAACGCTTATTCTCTCCCCGCGGATGTTATGTCTATCCGCTTCATTAATTGCCCCCATGGCTACTTGTGCTACTTGCGCGCCTCCTCCGATTATTATAACTCTTTTTCCATAGATCTTCTCCAGGGGAGCGTGGGTATCAACCTTTACCACTGAATGCAGTCTTTGAATAGCCTTAATGAGCAAATCTATATCGCTAATTCCCTCTACTTCCATGTAAAGCGAGGCTTTGCCTTCATACTGCCCTCGTTCTAGGAGGAATAGCTGTGTATAGGTAATATTGCCATCATATTTAGCTATTAAACCTGAAATGTCTCTCAATACTCCAGTGCGGTTTTCGCAAATTATGCTAATTGCAGAAACCCCTGCGGTACGCGCTAGGCTTCTTGCGAAGAGTAAATCATAGTCATTGATGTAGCTATCTACATAAAGCACTTTATCGCTTCTCTCAACTCGCAACTCCAAGCCATCGCGTCCTTCGAAGACATCTAAATTCCAACCGTTTTCGTGAGGCTCGACTTCCTCTAAAATATCATTTAGAAGCGAAGCAGGCATCACGATTACATTCTCTGCTTTCTCGCAGATTAAAAGAGCATACTTCATTGTTTGAGTGGTGAGAAAGGTGAAGGGCACTGAAAAAACATAGTGGTTATCAGCATTTCTCTTGGAATAGCGCACCATTATTAAATACTGTCCATCCACCTTGTAAATATGCTGAGTTGAGCCAAGAGGATATTCCTTAACATTAACGTGTTCCCTTAAATGATTTAAAACCGCTTGCATAGCTTGTTTCATTTCTGGAGATTTATATCTATATGCCATTTTAGCTCCTGCCTCTAAATCTTGCACTGGGAAGGGTTTTAGTTTGCTTCACTCCATCGATTCTTCTAACCAAGTTGAAGATAACCTCGCTCAGCTTCTCGCTATCTGGAGCAACCACTTTAGCGATTAAATCATATTCGCCAAATAAGGGATACACCTCTGCAATTTCATCGCTATTGATCAAGGAATTATAAACCTTTTTCTCCTTACCTGGCTCTACATTTATCAATACAAAGCCAATCTCCATTTAACCACCAACTTATATTTTATTTTTATTTTTTAACTATTAATTATATAGATCATAGAGATTTAAGGCCTTCGAACATCTTAAGGGGATCAAAGACCCCCTTCTCAGTTATCACCGCGGTTATATTTTCAAGAGGGGTAATATCAAAAGCGGGATTATAGACCTCTATATTTAGTGGGGCAATTTGATATTTTCCAAAAAACTTCAATTCCCTTGCATTGCGCTCCTCTATTAAAACCTCGCTTGCAGATTTATAGAAATCAAAACTCGAAAGGGGTGCTGCAATATAAAATGGAATACCATGCTCCTTTGCAAGCACTGAGAGGGAATAGGTTCCAATTTTATTGAAAACTCCATCTTTAACAATTCTATCCGCGCCCACTATTACTTTATCAATCAAGCCTTGCTTCATTGCAAAGCCAGCTGTGCTATCAGCAATTAATTTAACTGGAATTCCATCCATCACAAGCTCCCAAGCAGTTAATCTACTGCCTTGATTCAAAGGCCGAGTTTCACAAGCGATTACCCTTATTTTTTTACCAGATTGAATAGCACTTCTAACAACCCCAAGTGCAGTGCCCCAGTCAACGCAAGCTAGTCTCCCTGCATTGCAGTAGGTTAAGATGGTATCGCCATCTTTCAAGAGCTCTGCGCCATGCTTGCCAATTAACTTATTTATCTCAACATCCTCCTCAGCTATTTTCCTAGCCTCCTCAAGCGCTGTTCTTTTAATTTCCTCAATAGAGTTTAGCTTCTCCAGTTTTTTAAGCAAGCGCTCTATAGCCCAGCTTAGATTAACAGCCGTTGGCCTAGTTGCCTTTAAAGTAATAGCAGCTTTCTCAATCGCAAGCTTCAAAGCACGTGCTGATCTAGCTTTACTCCTGCAAGCTGCTAATGCTATTCCATAAGCACCAACTGCACCTAAAGCTGGTGCCCCGCGTATTCTCATATTTACAATTGCTTCTCTAAGAGCTGGAATTGAAGAGCATTTCTTAACTATAAATCTCCTGGGGAGAGCGGCTTGATCGATATAAAATATGCAATTATCCTCATTGCTCCATTCAATAGTGCGCATGCATCACTTCTACATCACTTCTTTGCTTTACTTAGATGAAAAACCTTTCTTTTAACAAAAAATTTATTAGCGCAGAGAGCATGAAAACCTCTAGGGGTAATTATGAGTGTGAAGGATAACTTAATAGTTGGAGGTATAATCATTGGCTTTTTAATAGTTGTGGGGGTGATTTTCTATCTAGCCTATCTCCTTGGTCACTGGCTATTTAGCTTAATTGGAATAGCTTTAACTTGGTTTATAATTGGACCTTTGATTGAATTCATAGTAGGCTTGGTGATAATAGGTGTTATAGCCATTGCTCTCCTCTTCCTAGTTGTGGAACTCCTTTAGCTTTTAGCTTTTAGCTTAGCAACTATTTTATATCTCAAATTTAAATATTCAATGGGAATTAAGATTGAGCACTATTATAATCTGCATCGATCGAGATGATGACATTGGGGTTAAAGCAGGCATAAAAAGCCCTATTATAGGCCGCGAGGCCAATCTCAATGCAGCTATTAAACTTGCATTGCTTGATCCCGAGGAATCTGATATTAATACTATTTTTGGCGGGCTTCAGATTTACGATGAACTTAAGTCAAAGGGCGAAGAGGTTGAAATAGTTTCATTGACAGGTAATCCAAGTGTTGGAGTTAAATCAGACCGCATAATTGCTGAGCAGCTAGATAACATTCTCAAGCAATTTAACTTTGAAAAAACAATTGTAGTATCAGATGGTATTGAAGATGAACTTGTACTGCCTTTGATTGAATCAAGGGTTAAAGTGGATTCAGTTAGGCGCGTGATCGTGAAGCAAGCTCAGAATTTAGAGAGCACTTATTATATCCTTAAAGAGCTATTTAGCAATCCCAAGGTCACTAGGACTTTTTTCATACCACTTGGATTAGCTCTATTGATCTATGCTCTTTCAATTTATCTAGGCTATCCTCATGTTGCTTTAATCACAATTCTAGCATTCATCGGCTTATATTTACTTTATCGAGGCGTTGGACTAGATGATTTATTAACCAACTTCTATCGCAGTCTAACTAATTCATTCATTGGTGGCAAAATTACCTTTGTTACATATATAGCTGCGATTATTTTCACCATTACAGCTTCAATACAGGGTTTAATTGAGTTCTGGAAATATTACATCAATCCAGTGCCAGTTGGTGCGATAAATCTTGCCATGATTTTCATAAAGGCCTCGATATGGTGGTATGTAGCAGCTGGGGAATTCATAGCTCTAGGTTGGATTGTGGATAATTACTTTGAAAAAATGCGAGGAATGCATAGATATATCTCAACACCTTTTTTGATCTTCGCCACAGGTTTACTCCTCTGGGGCGCGAGCGTATATATATTATCTGGCATATATGAAGCTGGATCAGCCGCTTTTCAGCAATTTGCATTAAATATCCTTGGCTCGGTGGCAATAGCTACCATTGGTGTTGCAATCTCTGCCTATAAGCGAAGAGCTGAGAAGTTAAACTTATGAAAGCTCCCCATGGAAGGCGTGACTATGAAAGGCTATGCAGATCCCCTGTAAATCTCCTAGCTAGTGATATCCTTCGCTTAGCAAATTTTTTTGGTATGAAGCAATTAGAGGTTATTGCTACATTCTGCAGGTTAGTTAGCATCGATGACTATGTGGAGAGATTGAGGCACATTGGTGTAAATTTGCCGAGCAGCGACCTAAAAATCTACACCATACAGATTAAGGCTAGGAGATATTGTATTTTCTATAGTGGAGAGAGCTGCATACTTCCTTTAAAAGTGAGGCCAAAGCAGTGCATAGTGATGACTGAAGCTGAGAAGAGAGCTTTTGAAGCTGAGAAACACGCTTTCTATTTAGAGCTAGCGGAGTTAATACCAAGTGCTGGTAGCGTGGAAAAAGCATTGGAACTCTACTTAAAGCAGCATTGAGTAATTTCGATGAGAAGAAATTCTTGAGCTAGTTTGAATAATTAAGGTCTAGAAGTCTTCTCGCCTGCATCTCATTTGCAAATTGGATAATTTTTTTAGAGGCATAAGAGCAATTGTCCACATGGAGATGATATAGAGAATTCCAGTGCACGAGAGCATGATTTTAAACAGTCTTCAATCTCAGAAGTTTACTCATTACTCACCCGCTCCATAGACTGCCTCATTCTTTCAACACCCATAAACCAATGCAATGCTCTAATTTAATAACGGGATATGGGATATGGGAGAATTATTCCAAAAGATCGGATGAAGAAATAGTTTACGGTGCATTATATCTCTAGTACCTCACTCCTCCTTAATTCTCCAGCCTGTGCCAGTTGGAGTTACAATACCTCTCTCCCGCCATTTGGAAAAAACCTTCTTCATTTCTGCGAAAGCACCTCGATCGAATATCACAACCCCATGGTCCAACACTTCTAAGAGGAGCACGTGAAACTCTTCAAACATCCTCCTCCACTCAGAGAAGCTATATGGAAATGGCTCAATCTCACTCTTGGTTAATAAAGAGAACTCAAGAATTCTATCCATCAAGCGCTTTCCATCATCAACTCTAAGCCCAATGAAGACATCATAATCGCTCCCCCTAGACCATTGACCCTTAGCTCTCGAGCCAAAAATCACAATAAACTCTATTTCATCCCCTCGAATTTCCATCACACGCTGAATGAATTCTTTCAAAGGACTCTCAAGTTCCAACAATGGCTTGTACAAATTCTAACACTCCCTTTGCATCCTCCAATGCCTGATGAGCATCAGCTTCAAAGAACTGATCCACAGGTGCTCCGCGATCAAAAGCATTCGGATAGCGTGTTGGGATATAATAGCGATTAAGCCGTGAAGCCGCGAGGCGAATTGCATCCGGTATAGAAGCACGTGCTTCTAATGCTTGAATTAACAAATTCAAGTTATGCCCAAATTGAGGCTCTCGAAAATACTCCCCTAAAGCCTTTAAGGCCTTCTCAGCTGCTTGCTGACAGGTAAAGCAACACCAAGACCAATGTTTATGGGCAAATAAATCCTGCGCAGCTCTAAATTCACCCTCTGCTTCCCTAAGCCAATCCTGCACTCGTCTTACCATTTTTCGCAATAACTCCAGTAGCTTTTTAAATTAATATTCTTCCATTCTATATTTAATATTCTTCATTCAGAGAAGATTGGGATAGGCTGCATTTTGCATTTCCATTAACTGGTTTAGTATTCCTTTTTTTATGCCTCTTGACCAATGCCATTAATGATGCAAGATTTCTTTTAAGTCGCTTGCGAAATATCCTTCTTCTTTAACTTTAAGTCTCTCCTTACTTCAATTTTTTTCGCAATGATGCCATATCTCCTTCCACCTATTGGTAATACTCTGGACTTCTTTATCAACGGCAATATTATTGATCTCGCCTCTGCATAAGAAAGCTCCTTCCATTTGATCTCAAAGACCCCTTCATCAAGCAGAGGAATAAACAATAAGAGTGATCTCCTCGCCATACCACCACTTACCAACACATCTGCCTTAATTAAATTAATCACCCTCCTATCCCCTCAGCCATATATTTCTTTGCAATCCCTTGAAATACCTCGCCAATATATACAATTGAAATCCCCTCTAATATTACTATAGAGCAGCCATAGCATGCGATTTCTTAGACTTTACCAGAACAGAAGTTTCTCTAAATATTAATTCCATGGTCACGAGCCGTAAAATCTTCGTTGGAAATGTGCAGTATTCGAGGCATAGCTCGAGCTATTGGTGTCAAGCGACGCAGCATCTGATCAAGGAGAAACTTCAACCTCAACCTGACAGTTTGACCTTGACTTGATGGCCTAACCTAGCCTTTACACTCGGTTCCTCGACGAGTTCAAAGGCAGAAATAAGCTTATAGGTGCAACCAACCATCGCGATCAGCTTCTCATAGCCTTTCTTCGCCTTCTCACTCCGACAGTCATTCTCCCAATTCTGCTTCATAGACGTGGAGAGACCAGTTCCATCTGGAGCAAAAACGTGCTCTTTATCTCGAACTGGTTCCTGAGTAAGCCGAAAGATCTCTCGCAAGATCAACGTCACAAGCGGATCTTCATAGGCTCGCTCAATGGTTTTGTAGGAAAAGCTTTGTTTTATTCGCATCTTTTCCTGGAATAACAAGACCAATCCTTCCGCAACTCGATTGGCTACGCAGAAGTATTGCTGCATCAACACTGCCTTTGCCAGCTCACCTGGGTTAGTTGGAGGTCTACCGGGTTCAGGTTTTTTCAACAGCTCTTCTATGCCTAGTCTCTGGTACGCTTCCTCTACGAGTCTCGTATGAGGAGTAGGATAATGAATCTCCCTATTTTGAGCTACTTTTAGTTGAGACAGCTAGTCGTTATACGCGTATAGATTTGGTTCCGGCGAATGCTGCTTATATTTCTAGGCATAATTGTGATCTCATTGCAAGTGTTGGAGCCATTCCACGGATCTATCCTAAGAGGGGTATTACTTTGAAGAAGAAGGGAAGCAAGGCGTGGACTGAGATGCTCCTCAGTTTTATTGAGGATCCGCAAGAGTGGCTACGCGAGTATCATCCTCGTTCCATACCTGAAAGTTCCTTCTCAGTTTTTAAGCGAGATTATCCCATTCCACTGCGCAGGCGAATTTAAGCTACGCAGAAAGCAAGAAGCATTCACCAGAGTATGCAACTACAACCTCAAACGCCTATGCTACCTAAAATACCTAGAAGGAATAACCCCAGCAAACACATGGAACACATGAATTATGTCCCAAAGTCCAATCTAACATAACATTTAAATACAATATAGCCATAATGATGAACTAGTTAAAGGGAGGCTCAGGGGGATGGCTCCTGAAGTTCTTTCACAATCATTGGATAGTTTCATCAAGAGAAAATGTGCAAGATGCGGTGGAGAACTCAAAATTCAACGCATAGGAATCAATGTATTCCACCGCTGCACTCGATGCAAAGCATTGACCACAATTTTATAAATTTATAAATTTATAAATAACGAGCTTCCTCTACCTCGATATCACTTTTTATCACTTGCTCCATATATTCACTCAAGCACTTGTATTGAAATTGCAACCCGAAGCACACTAACCGAAAATTTTTTCAGCATGAAGTTTAAATAAAATTCCAATTTAATTATTTTTGAGGTATCGCTATGGCTATAGATCCAGAAGCTGTAATCAAGCAATGTGTTGAAGTGCTGGGAAGAATAATTGAAGATGATTCCGTGCCTAGGAATATTCGCCGGGGAGCTGATGAAGTTAAAAACAAGCTGCTATATGGAAAGGAGAAATATGCAATCAGAGCAGCGTATGCAATTTCCATTCTAGATGAAATAGGCAATGATCCCAATATTCCAATACACGCGCGAACATTAATTTGGAATGTTGCAAGCCAACTTGAAACAATATCAGTGGATATTTAAGCAATGGTTCTCTCAAGCTGGGAGATTCGCTCCTTAATTCCCTCTACAATTTTAGCACTATCTTGAAATACAAGTTTTCCCCCGCAACTCGGGCATATGAAGTTATACTTCGCAGCAGCATCAAATGAATATCTACCACAGCGACTGCAGAGATAAAAAATATTGGATTCCTCAAATTCTAGATAGCGCTTGAGATTTCGAAGAAGTTTTCTCATTTCATCCTCTAAAACAAAATCTATATTTGAAATATCCAAAGTCCAGAAATAAGTCAGCCAACCACTTTCTTTATCCCTCACCCTGCGATATTTAGCAAGGTGGTTTTCATAGAGAATATAAAGAGTTCTTCTAACCACATTCAAACTCACACCTGTGATCTCTGCAATCTTTTCATCCGTAACCTCATCCCGAGGCATTTTTTCAACCACCATGAGTCCTTCATCTCCCACTAGTTGCTTAATGTAAGCACGAATAACAGGATCTTTAATTGAAGTCAAACTCTCACCACCTTTCGCAAGCTGCTTTTATCATCTCTACTCTAGCTCTAGCCATTTCAACAGCACTCCCTCTAGTTTTTCCCCAGCCGAGAGCAGTTGCAACAGCCTCGCCTTTATCTATTATGCGTCCAACTCGAGGTATATCAGCGATACCCGCTACATCAAGACTAGATTTTATCCTAGTCCTTTGAGCAGCATATACTATCATTTTCACCCCAAATTGCTTCATCCTAGGCCTAGTTATAAGCTCTCCTTCGCAGGCTTTAACATGTGCTTCAAACATATTTATACCTGTGGCTATCTCAACTGTATCTAAGCTGCCTTGGAATCGAGGATTAACCTCTATTAAATAAGCTCCATTTCTCGCTATAACGAAGTCCACCCCATTTGAGCCAATTAAACCCAGTTCAAGTACTATTTCCTCTGCAATTCGCTTGAGCTGCGCTTCAAATTTGGTTTTCAATGGCGTTATATTACCACAATAACCAAATATATTAATTTGATTCAACCATTTTAAACCCAAGAGCTGCTCATTCACTGCGAGGGCAAATGCTTCCTCTTTAGTTGAGAGCACGGAAACGCTAGCTGCTTTACCAGGTATATACTGCTGAATTAGCATTCCACCTAGCACATCCTCAGGAGGGAGGTCTTCTCTGCCCCTAGCTAGGATATTTAAATACCCGCCACCTCCTGTTTTGGGCTTCAGTACCGCGGGAAATTCAACTGCATCAACTGAATAGATTCTTGGAGTTTGAATGCCAAGTTCCATTAGTTTTTTCGCCAGCCATTCCTTATTTGAAACTTTCTTAGCAACCTCTGGGTGATTACCTAGGATTTTACTGCTCTCAACCCCTAGGTCAATAAATTCAAATCCAGAGCCTATAACTAGAAAGTCGAATTTAAATTTTTCAACCGCTTCTCTAGCTATTGCTACTGTGGGCTTGCCTTTAAATGTTAAGCAATCCTCAGCGCATCTTTCTAGATCTATATCTCTAAAACCATCCACTGCATAAACCAAGTATCCCGCGCGCTTTGCAGAGCAAGCAATGGGTCTAGAGTTGAATCCCATTATAAGCACTTTTTTATTTCCTAAGGACTTTTTTACCTCGCTTTTGCGGTACAATTTCTAACTCCCCGCCTTTAAATTTCTTTAAAAGCTCCCTTCCCTTCTGTATTCTATCTAAGAAAATTGCAAGAGCTGCAACTTCTGAATGCGGTTGATTTCCAATTGCTATATTATAATCTGCAAAATCAAAAACCTCCGCTGGCACTTTCTCTGCCCCCACTACAACCATTATTTTTCCTTTCACCTTCAACTTTTTAATTACTTGAGGGAGGTTTATGCCATACATCGTTAAATGAATAACTTCGCCCCCATTTCTCCTCCACTCCTTAATCGCGTGCTTCCAGTCCAACTCGCTTTTTATCCAGAAATTCCCTCCCCACCGCTTGGTCACTTTTTCTATACTTTGAATTATCTTAGTATCTTTGGAAACGAGGAGCATGCCACTGGCTCCTAAAGCTCTTGCTGCAAGCGCAATGTGTGTTGTAACTCTCTTATCCCTCTCTGGTCTATGGCCTAAGCGCATTACAACTATTTCCATCAAATGCAAATTAAGCTTTAAATTGAAAAGTTTTATTATTAAATTAAAGAATAAATTGCAAATTTACTGGAGGTGTGATTTTGGAGAAAATCGCAATAGTAATACTCTTAATCATTATAGCTCTAGATATAGCTATTTATGGAGCATTCGGCGCTATTCCAGCAGTTGGATTGATTGTGCTAGTTGGATTCCTTCTGCTGCTTCAAAGAGGCGTAGAGCGAGGCTGGCGAACTAGAGAACAAAGGAGATATTGATGATTGATTCCTATGAATTTGGAAGAATAGTAGTGAATGGCAAGCAATATGATTCAGATCTTATTATTTTTCCAGATTTCATTAAAGAAAACTGGTGGAGGAAGAGCGGGCACAGCGTGGATATAGAGGACCTTGAAGAAGCAATCGCCGCTAACCCAGAGGTTATAATAATCGGCACAGGTTACTATGGACGCGTTAAGATCTCAAGAGAAGCAAAGAACTACTTGAAATCCAGAGGTATACAGCTAATTGCAGAGAACACATCGAAAGCCACTGTTACTTATAACAGGCTCTTGGGGGTAAAGAAAGCTGTGGCAGCGCTGCATTTAACCTGTTAAAAATAAGGGGACTACCTGCGAAAGCTGGTGTAGTTTCTCCTCTTCCCTTGGAATTCAATTTCCTCGGGAAAACTCCTTCAAGGTGTTATTCTCCTTCTATCTCTCGGAAAGAGCACAGCTTCTCTTATATTCTCCACTCCAATCATTGCACTAACAAGTCTCTCAGCACCAATTGCCCAGCCCGCGTGTGGCGGCATGCCATATTTAAAAGCATTTAAATAGAATTCAAATCTTTCAAGATCAAGGCCTTTCTCAACAAGCCTTTGCTTTAAAAGCTCATATTGATGCACCCTTTGAGCTCCAGATGTCATCTCTCTGCCTTTATATAATAAGTCGAAGGAATGGCTTAACTTAGGATTATCCCGATGTGGCATTACATAAAATGGCTTGATCTCAGTTGGGAAGTCGGTGATGAAGTAAAAACCAGGGATTTCATCTCCAGTTGCTTTCTCCGCTTCAGTGCTCAAGTCCTCCCCCCATTCCAGCTTTATTCCTTTTTTTCTAACGATCTCAAGAGCTTGATCGTAGCTTATTTTTGGAAATGGCAGCTTTGGCACCTCTATTTCAACCCCCATTAGAGCTAGCTCTTTCTGGCAGTGCTTCGCGACTTGCTCATATTGATGATGAATTACTCTCTCAAGGAGTTCCATGACCTCTTCATCGCTTGCAAAGGCCACTTCGACATCTATGGATAGGAATTCATTTAAATGGCGAGTGGTATTATGCTCTTCAGCTCGAAATGCCGGTGCTATTTCAAAAACTTTATCCAGCCCCGTTGCCATCAATATCTGCTTGTAAAGCTGAGGCGATTGACTTAAGAAAGCCTCGCGCTCGAAATATGAGATTGGAAATAAAGCAGTCCCCCCTTCAGTGGCAGCTGCAACAATTTTAGGGGTATGCACCTCTAGGAATCCTTGATCAAGCAGGAATTCCCTAGTGGCTTGAAGCAATCTGCTTTTAAGCTTGAAGATAGCTTGAACCCGAGGTCTCCTTAGATCCATGTATCTCGAGTCGAGACGCGTATCAAGCTCAGCGGGCACTTTCTCAGTGGGATCTAAAGGTAAGGGCGAGGCAGCATTACTTAAGATCTCTACCTCCATTGGCAGGATCTCAAAGCCTCTCGGCGCTTTTGCCTCTTCTTTAACTCTACCTTTTACCTTAACTACAGATTCTCGAGTTAGCTCGCGGACTTTTTTGAAGAGAGAGCTATCCGCAAGTTTCTTAGCAAGGGTAACCTGA
>JAWCMA010000015.1:0-25564 GCA_038850285.1 Methanocellales archaeon
CACTAGGTCTTGCTTGCTCGTGGTGGTTATGAATACGCAGTCCCCAGCGTTCAATTGAAAGAGGGAGTATAGATTGTGCGCGCTTCTAACCTCGAGGGTGCGAATCTTGCGATCCAATAAGTCATTGATCACTTGCTTGGTAATTCCAGTTAAGGCTATATATTGCAATTGCCACACCCCCTATCCATACATTGGATATTCCTTCTTTGGCTCCATAGCAGTTGTTTTCACCTGCTCAGCTAAGCGATGCAATTCAAATTCAATTTGCTCCGCTTGCTCAATTAATTTATCAATTGCTACATTCCAGCCAAAAAGGGAATTAAGCACCTTTATCACCTCGGCCGCTGCTCTTGGATCTGGATTTGGACCGTAGGTTTCACCCATGAGGCAAATTGCATTCACTTTTTTCAATATGCAGCTATTTAAAATACTGCCTGAGACACCTGAAATTGCCCCTGTTTGGAGTACCTCGGCTTTATTCTTCAATCTCTCAAGGAGTTCCTTGTTAGTTGCAACTGCGTATACTCTATGTTCATCGCTCATGGTCATGAGACCAGCGATTGAAATTATTTCCCTTGCATTTATGGCTATTGCCCAGTCGATCAATGCAGCTCCAACTTCATTCGAGACGTTAGGATTAATTGGAATATCACTTATAACCGCGATCACCCCTTTATCTATTTGCTCATACATCCTAACGGGAGCATTCACTATTCCACCTAGAGTTACCACAACCGGCGGGAAGTACTCTTGAGAGGCAACTATGCCAATTTGCTTCATCTCCATTTGCTCAATTAAATGCTGCATGGCAATAGTGCCAACCAATCCAATGCCCGGGAAGCCCTCGATTACCACTGGGTTTTTAACTGAGACTTTATCCACCAAGATCTTAACACCTTGCATAATTCTCATGATAAAATTCAAATTTCCATTATATCATTTTACCGTTAACGATTGAAAGTTGAAAAAAAGAGATAAAAAGATAAATTAAAATCAAAATCAAAAGTAAATAAGAAACTATGCAGCAATATAAATTTAAGCGGGGTTACTCAAGCGATAGAGGGCGAATTCTAGCTGTATTGAGGGAATGCTTCCCGGTGGATATTGAGGAGAGGGAGGGTAGATTTATGCTGAGCTATGGCGCGCTCCATCAAATGCAGGTCTGGGTTGCTGAGAATAAACTCTGCGTTGAAACCAAGTCCAATTTAAATGCGGATAGCGCTGCTATTCTCGATACCAATAAGCGCTTTAGAGTTTTCCTGGAAAAGGCCACTGGCTATACTGCGAAGCAGAGGGTGGAGCTAGCTAAGAGAGAGGTAATAGGCGATTAGGTTATATATAATATTATTATATTATATTCATTATTATATATCGCCGTGTTCGCTCTTCTTTAGGTCTTCATAGGTGCTTATCCATCTGCGGTAGAACTCGTGCTGCATGCAAGCTAGCAATCCCATGATTCTCTCGTAGTTGAAATAGCTGGGCTTATATAGATTTTTCAATGCCTTGGTGATTAAATAGTTCAAGCAGCCATCCCATTCATTCTCTGGGAGCTTTTTTAAATGCATTGATATTTGCTCCACGATTTTATCCAGTTCAAGTCTTTTTTCCGGTTTAATATAGGGCATAGATTTAAATTTAAGCTAGCCTTGTTCTTAGAATTTATCCTTCAAGCCTTAGTCTGCGCTGAACCAAGGCTTCATCCAGTGCATATAAAAAAGGCCCCAGCCTAGGTCCGCGCGGCTTGCCCAAGAGGAGTTGATATATTGTTTTAAAGAACTCCGCTTCCTTAATTCCATTCCTCCTAGCGATTTCAAAGATTGCATTTTGCACTTCAATTTCACTTTTAGCTTGAAGCAGGTAATCAGCAAGTTCAAAAAGAGCTTTCTTCACCCTTTCATCTAAAGGCTGGGTCAAGCAAAGCTCCCGCTGGAGCTCGAATCTATATTCCTCTGGAGCAAATTCCGCTGCCCAGTTTCTGGCTTTGAATACCCTAGTAAGCGCTTCCAGCTCCATCTCCCTGCTTGCATCTGCTGGTAAATGCTCGGTTTTCTTAAGCACCTTGAGAATATGCACTATATTTTGACTCACCCCAAGCATGGCTGCGAAGGTATAGGGGATTCGAATGTGCCTTTTAATTTCTCTAATGCACATTGGATAAACTCGCTTTGCCAATTCAACTTCCTCTCCCTCGCCACCTTCGAAGTATAGTCTTTCAAAGCGATCGAAGCTATCCACGAGAAAATTTAGATTCTTTAGATCTAAATTCTTCTGCTTCATAGGCGTTAAAGAGTAGAAATAGAGCAAAACCTCGGGTTCAACTAATTTAAGCAAATCCTGCGCTATATATACATTGCCATGCCTCGTGGACATCTTCGCGCCATTGACCAAGAAGAATTCATAGACAAATGGAATAGGGGGCGCGATTTTTAAAATGCGCCTCGCGATTTCCTGACCACTTGGCCAAGAGCCCTCGAAGTGATCCTTGCCAAATGGCTCCATGTCCACTTGGAAGATCTTCCACTGCCCGGGCCACTCGAAGCGCCAAGGTAATTTGCCCTCGCTAAATGCAGTTTCCCCTTTATAGCCACATCCAGAGATTTCAAACTCCCCAGCTAAGGTTTTAGTTTCACAGGAATATTTCACGGTCAAGGTTTCCAAGTTAAAACTTAGAGGTGTAGCAGTTATCCTCCCGCAGTTATTGCAGATGGGCATATATGGAATGTAACTATGGGGGAGATTTGTTTGATACCTCGCCATTATCTCTCGAGCTAGCTCGATTTTTGAGAATATCTCAATTATCACTTCTTGGAATTTCCCCTCTCTATATAGATCATCGTTGTTGAAATTCTCAATTTCCACCCCAAGGGCTCTAACTCCATCTAGCCACACTGAGTTGAAATGCCTCGCCCAGTTTTCGCAGCAGCCAAATGGATCTGGCACGAGTACATAGGGCATGCCAATATATCGCTCTAGCCTAGCTATCTCCCCAGGGGTAAGCTGCTTCCACTCTCCATCGCGATCTGGCAGTCGCTCTGGGATCTTACGCAGGGGATCGCGGTCATCGCAAGTGTGAATAAATCTAGCTTTAATTCCATCTAATTCAAGTGCTCTTACTATGAAATAGCCCCTGAGAATATCATTGAGATTGCCAATATGCTTCCCCCCCGAGGGCGAAGCACCTGCTTTTATAACAGGCTGCTTTAAAGCGCAGCGTTTCTTCACCTCATAAGCAACTTCATCTGCCCAGAACATCTCATCGATTTTTGATTCTCCAAGTATATAAATCTTGGAATTAGAACTTAAAAAGAACTTAAAAAGAACTTAAAAAGAAAAAGAACTTAAAAATCGCTGCGGAAAGCATATATGCTTGACAATGGCATATCCAAGAGAGGAGGTTGATTCCAATATTTGAGAAACCAATTCTCCAAGTTGCATTGGATGTGCTTGAGATAGATCGCGCAATTCAAATAGCGAGAGAAGCACTCGAGGGAGGAGCTGACTGGCTTGAAGCAGGCACCCCCTTGATTAAGAGCGAGGGAATGGATGCCATTCGAAAACTAAAAGAAGCATTTCCAGATCGCAAGATCGTGGCTGATATGAAAACTATAGATACAGGCGCGCTTGAGGTTGAAATGGCAGCTAAATCAGGGGCTAGCGTGGTTGCAATTTTAGGCGCCTCTTGCGATGCAGCTTTAAACGACGCTCTTAGAGCAGCTCGCAAATATGGCGTTGAACTAATGGTGGATTTAATTAGCTTGAGAAACCCAGTGGAGCGCGCTAGAGAAGTGGAGCAAATGGGAATGGATTATATCAGCGTGCACGTGGGCATCGATATGCAGATGGTAGGCGTTGATCCACTTGAAGCACTTCAGCAAATTGCTAGAGAAATAAGCATTCCAATTGCAGTGGCAGGAGGCTTAGATGCTGAATCCGCAGCTGCAGCGGTTAAAATGGGAGCGGAGATTGTAATTGTAGGCGGCAACATAGTGCGATCGGCAAAGGTCACAGAATCCGCTCATAGGATAAGAGAAGCGATTGATAAAGCCGCAGCGGGCGAGCTCAAGCGGGAGTACAAGCGCAAGTCAATGGAGGAGGAGATAATAGAGCTACTCTGGCAGGTTTCCACGCCTAACATAAGCGATGCCATGCATCGAAAGGGAGTAATGAGGGATATAAAGCCAGTGGTGGGCGGGGTTAAAATGGTTGGCAGAGCAGTTACTGTTCAAACCTTCGAGGGAGACTGGGCAAAGCCAGTTGAAGCAATAGATATAGCGCAGAAGGGCGATGTCATTGTAATTTACAACGGCAGCAATTATGTTGCACCTTGGGGGGAGTTGGCTACGCATAGCTGCAGGAATAAGGGCATAGCTGGGGTTGTTATAGATGGAGCGGTTCGCGACATCGAGGATATAAGGGCAATGAAGTTCCCAGTCTTCGCAAGTGCAGTTGTACCCAACGCAGGCGAGCCTAAGGGCTTTGGCGAGATTAATGCGGAGATTAAATGCGGAGGTTTAACTGTTAAACCCGGGGATTACATCGTGGGGGATGACAATGGCGTAGTAGCAATACCAAAGGAGCGTGCATATGAAATTGCTAGGAGAGCAATGGAAGTGAAGAAAAATGAAGATAGAGTGAGGGAGGAAATCAAAAGGGGGAAAACACTCCCTCAAGTTGTAGAGCTCTATAAATGGGAGAAGAAATGAAGTATAATATAAATGACAAATCTTATTTTCCTGAAGATACCTATACCTATTTAAATGAACCGGCTTGAGACGATAATTCGAGATGGCGAGCGAGAGAATATAGAGTTCAAGGAATTTTTAGATAAAGAATTACATTTAAAGGGGGAGAGGAAGCAAAACCTAGCTTGCCAGATGAAGCATCGTATTTTAATGGGCAATGGAAGTGCAGTTTATGTAATAGGCGTGGCTGATGGGGGGAAGCTAAAGGGAATCTCTAGAGAGCGCTTCGATGAAACCCTCTCAGTTTTAAGCTGCATTGCAATTGAAATTGGAGCTAGAATTGCCGATGTAGAGGAATATCGCGTGGATGGAGGCTTCGTGGGCTTAGTTACCATTAATAACCTAATGCACGAGAAGGAGCATATCCTCATCGGCACAGCTGGACACGTGGATCACGGTAAATCAACGCTAGTTGGATCTCTAGTAACTGGTATATGCGATGATGGCGATGGAAAAACTAGGATTTATCTCGATGTACTCCCCCACGAAGTAGAGCGAGGACTATCCGCTGAGCTATCCTATGGGGTATATGGCTTTAAACAGCGCCAGACACTGCGTCTAGTTAATCCTTTAAATAAGAAAGAACGCGCTGGAATAGTGGAGCAAGCTGAGAAGATTGTTTCCTTCGTTGACACCGTTGGACATGAGCCCTGGCTGCGTACAACCATCAGGGGAATAGTGGGCCAGAAACTTGACTATGGATTACTAGTTGTTGCTGCAGACGATGGCGTGACCCACGTTACTAAGGAACACTTGGGAATTTTAATTGCAATGGATCTCCCTGTGATAATTGCAATCACCAAGATAGATAGAGCAAGCGAGGAGCAAATCACCAAGGTGGAGCAGCAGATTTCAAATGTTTTAAAACTCATTGGCAAAATTCCCTTTAAAATCAAAACCTATGAGGATATAGATAAAGTGGCACATAAGATAGCTCAAGGTATATTAACGCCTATGCTGAGAACTTCATCGGTAACACTAGAGGGCTATGATTTGCTTGATAGATTACTCTACATGCTTCCCAAGCGCAATTTTGAAATTAAAAAGCCATTTCAAATGTATATAGATAAAATCTATCAAATTACTGGCGTGGGCACAGTGGCAAGTGGAACAGTGAAGCAAGGCGAAGTGAGAACTGGCGATTTGCTATATTTAGGCCCAGATGAAGCTGGTTCTTTCCAGCAGGTAAAGGTTCAATCCATTGAGATGCATTACTATAGAATCGATAAAGCCAGCGCGGGGGAGATAGTGGGCATCGCATTGAAGGGAGTTAAAGCAAGCGATATAGCTAGGGGAATGGTGCTTTGTAAAGAAGAACCAAAGGCAGTGCGGGAATTCCAAGCAGAGGTATTGATATTGAATCATCCCACTAGAATAGCTCGAGGATATGAACCAGTTTTGCACGTGGAAACCATAGCTGAAACCGTGGTATTCGAGGATATGGATCGCGAGTATATGATGGCAGGGCAGAGTGGTAGAGTGAAGATGCGCTTCAAATTCAAACCTCACTATATCTACGAGGGACAGAAGTTCATATTTCGAGAGGGCAGAAGCAAGGGAATTGGCAAGGTGGTGAAGGTAATTGACTAGGCCAAGGCTTTTAATAAGCCCTATGGATGTGGAGGAAGCTAGAGAATGCGTGGAAGGGGGAGCTGATATCATAGATGTGAAAAACCCCAGGGAGGGATCGCTGGGAGCGAACTTCCCCTGGATTATAAAAGCAATACGCCGCGCAGTTCCAATGGAAATTGAGGTAAGTGCTACGATTGGCGATTTCCCAGATTTACCTGGCTCTGCCTCGCTCGCGGCACTTGGAGTTGCTACCACTGGCGTGAACTATGTAAAAGTCGGGCTATTTGGCTCTAGAACCGAGGAGGCAGCTATTTTTTTGATGAAGCAAGTGGTTAGAGCGGTTAAAGACTATAACTCTAGAATAAAAGTCGTAGCCGCTGGATATGCAGATGCAAAGCGAGTTGGAACAATTGATCCCCTTAAAATTCCAAGTATAGTTGCAAGCTCAAATGCAGATATAGCTATGGTGGACACAGCGCTGAAAGACGGCAGAAGCTTGTTTGACTTTTTAACACCTGAGGAAATAGAGAAATTCACCAGTAAAGCTCGCGAGCTAGGCTTGAAAGTGGCACTTGCAGGCTCAATTAAGAGGGAAGAAATAGCCAAAGCTGCAAGTTTCAAGCCAGATGTAATAGGCATAAGAGGCGCTGCTTGCTCAAGTGGAAATAGAAATGGCAGAATTGAAGCGAGGAGAGTTAGAGAACTCCTGGAAATATTGAAGCACCACTAGCAACTTTTTTTATTCAACCGCATTTCTCTTCATTTAATTTTAATTATAATTTAATTATAATTTTAATTAATCAAATTCAAGTAAGTGTTTTTCGAAGAAACTGCAAACTACCTCCGCCACTTCTTCGATTTTATCTTCAAAGAAATGATCTGTCTCGAGTAAAAGCTTTTGCTTTGGTTCGCGGGCAATTCTATATAGATATTCTAGGTCAACTATCTCAGCAGCTTCATCTCTCAAGCCATGAATAAATAACTTGGGGCAAGTTTGATCAACTCTAGCTGAGATTAGTTCAGTGTGTTTAAGCAGAGCTTGAAATACAATAGCCTCGACCTCTCTAAAGATAGCTGCATTTGAAGCAACTAAAGCACCAAAGGCATAGCCATATAATCCTATTTTTCTAACCCTCGCTTTTAAATAGTCAATAGCGCTGATGGCATCTTCAACCTCCCGCAGGCCCTCTGTATGCTCAGCTCTATAGTCAAAGCAAAGTGCCAGCATAGAATGCTCAGTCAGTTTCTCAGCAATTGCAACCAATCTCTTATCATCTCTATTGCCGCCTTTCAATGGACTTGGGGGGCAGAGTACAACCCCTGCTTCACCCCTTCCATAGAGTGTTGCACTGAGCATTTCCTCACCGCTGCGAATAGCTAAATCCCGCTTCAAGGCTATTTCCTCCTCTCAGCTTTATATTCCCGCAGCAGCGATTCAATCATCTTAACCTTCTCCTCTGCCTTGAGCTTTTCAACTCTTGTTTTATAATTCAAAATCGCTACTCTCAGCTTCTCAGGATCAACTACTGCGAAGCCCTCGGCTTTATTCACCTGTACCTCCTCGGGGGATAAAACTGGGATATTTGCTTCTTGGAATTTCTCTCGAGCTATATGCGACATTTCCCCGCTTGCAATTATTGCTTCAACTTGCTTTTCTATCAATAGCTCTGCAGTTCCCGCACCTCCGCCACTTGCATCTTCGAGGTAAATTACATCTCCTTTTTTAATTCCAAATTCCCTCTCAGCTTGTTGAATGGCATCTCTTGCAAAGGTTGAAATTATCTTCACAGGCATTGCTTCACCTTTTGCCTCAAGGGCTTTGATCTGCTTGAGTCTAGCCATTCTTACCTCGAGCTGAATGTTGACTTCCTTAAGCCTTTCAATCTCAGCCTTCAATCTAGCTATTTCCCTCTCTTTTAATTCAACTGCCCTTGCCTTTTTAATCTCCCTAGTCTCAGCGGTTTTAAGAGCTTCCATTTGCTCCTTCAAAGCAAGTATCTCGCTATCTCTACTCCTGAGCTCAGCCTTCAATTCCTCCACGAAGCTCTTCAACCGCTCAATTTGCTCGGAATAGCGCTTTAGCTCTATTTTAAACTCCTCCACCTCCACTTTTGCGCTAGCTTTTTCTCTTTCAACCTCCAAATGCCCAGCCTCTGGCGCTTCAACCTTCGGGCTAGTTAGCTGGAGAATTGCTGAGTCAACCGAGGTGCCGCGCACCACCATTGCCTTAAGCTCCTCAATGTTAAGTGGAGCTGGAGCTTTCTTCTCAATCTGCGCAAATTTACTTTTATAGCTATTGAACGCAAGTAAAGCAGCTGCTATTGCATCGCGCTCGTGGTCATTTGCATATCCAAAGCGCTTAGCTAAGTTTATTTTCTCCTCAGCTGAAATGAACCTAGGTGGGGTATATAAAACTGCATTGAAAACCCGCTTAATCCTTTCAACCGCCGCTGGTGTAGGTGTAACATCGGTTGCAATTACCAGGGGATCTCCATTGGCTGAGATATGCTCCACGATATCTGCAAATGAGAATACTCTGGAGCTAATACTGCTCTTCAAATCACCATTTAGATCTAAAATTGCAATAGCAGTAGTGGTACCTGGGTCTATTCCCACGATTATATATCTATGCCTTCGCATCAATGGATTGAACTTTATCCCAGCTCTCTCAACTGCTTCAACTCTCACTTGCACATTTTCAGATCGCTGTTCCTTCACGCCCACCTCGGCTTTTTTGGCTTCAATGGTGAACTCTCCACTTGCATAGCCCCCATAAGCTTGCTTCACTTTTAACTCAAATTTTAGTCCTTTATCCTTGATTTCCTTTTCAATTTCCCTCACTCTTTGAAGCACTTCCCCGTGCACCTTCCTTCTATATCTATTCTGACTCCAGCCTCCCTTACCCGGTGATCGAGCTCGGCTGACTTTAACTATGGTTTTATCCTCAAAAACACTTACTTCATAGCCAATTCCCAATGCAGCGAGTTTCGCGATTGCCATTGCTTCTTCAGCTGGATTTAAGCGATCGAAAGCAATGCCATATCGTTGGGCAATTCTAGCTAGCGGCTCGGGTTTCTCTGAACCAGTGACTTGAACAAGTTTGGTATGAGGGGGAAATTTTCTGAGAAGCAATGCGAGCTCGCTTTTATCAGCTGCAAGCTCATGGATATTATCCACAGCCACAATCTCTGGTTTTTCACGCTCGATCAAGCGCAGCAATTTAAAAACACTTATATCCTCGTGTTTTTCAAGCCCTCCAGCTCTCAGTACAGCAGCAGCATACTCCGCTCCTTCCTTAGCTAGAGGTGATCCCCTTGCAATATCAACGCCGATGATGGAAGTCATTCTTATTCTTATAAATATTTATAATGCCTTCAAGTATATTTTTTCTCGTGAAATATATAATTGCCTTCGACGTGGAAGGGCCAATTGCAAATCCAAGTTTTGACTTCACTTGGCTTTGCTTAGAGCATACCTCTAAGCAATTCTATGAGAGAATCAAGTTCTTCGATGAATACGATGATTTAAGATGGGTGCATGAAAGAGATAAGCGAGGCACTAAGCATAGCACAGGTACCACGCCTCTTATCTCATTGCTCGCTGCTGCTTGCGAGGGCTTCAGTGACGGGCAGTTAAAGGAAATAGCTAGGGAAAAAATGAAGTTAAGCAGAGGAGCGAAGGAGCTCTTGAAGTGGCTCATATGCGAGCGCGAGATCCTGCCATACTTCATAACAAGTTCCTATCCCGCGGTATCGCTGCTGCTTGGAAGGAAATTCAATATCCCCTCTTCCCATATTTACTGCGCCGGCAATCAACTTAGCAGAGAAGAACTCCTTAAATTCAATTATAACCCAGACTTTGATGTGGAGCTGCAGCTTAGATCTCCAGTGGAGCTATGGAATAAAAAACAAGTTGAGGTAGTAGAATTTTTAGAGGAATATCTAGCGAATTGCCTAGAACTACGCAATTGCTATCTTCAGAATCAGAGGAAAGGCAATATTAAAGCTCTTTTAAAGCTGCAGCGTAAGATCTTCGAGGGAGTTAAAGATGGAGAACTCAGAGCCTCTTTGATTGCATTAATTTTAAAGCAAAAGGGCGTGATGGGGGGGCATAATAAGAAGAGGGTGCTTAAAAAACTCTCCCCTGATCCAAAGTATGCCATATACCTAGGAGATGGCATAGTGGATGCCGACTGCCTAGAATATGCAAATTATGGCATAGCAGTAAACTGCATTAATAGCTTTGCTCTACATAGCTGTAAATTCAACATAGCCACAGCAAACGAAGCATTCTTGATACCAATTTTTGAGCAAATTCTTGATGGCAAATTCAAATTGGAGCAAACTCGCTCAAGTGATGAGTTAATTATCTATCCTCAAAGGGATATCAAAAATAAGTTGGATGAGGTAAAGAAAGTAAATAGCTATTACAGAGCACTATTATAATTTATTATTATTTATTATTTATTTAAAATTTTTATTAGATAATAAAAAAATGAATAATCCTGCTAGGGTTAGAAAAATTGCTCCATAAATGCAAGAGAGATAGCCAAAGTATTGACTTAGAACTCCACCGCTCATAGGTCCTAAAATTGAAGCTAGAGATATAGTTGATTTCAATAGCCCTGAAGCAGTTGCTCTTTCAATATTTTGCTCTAAAACTGATTTAAGAGAGCCAATATAAAGACAAGACCAAGAAAAAGCCAGCAAGACTTGAGTTAATAAGAATTGAAATTGATTTGAAGCAAGAGAAAATGAGAAAAAAGTTATGGCGGAGAATAGAAGACCCGAGATAACCAAATTAGAGCCTCTAAAGGTATCAAGCCTTGGCATGATTAAAAACTGGAAAAAGGAATTAGTGAAATAGATAATTCCAATCCAAAGTTTCGAGATTCCAAAAGAAGCTAGATATAGAGGGAAAATTATCCAAATCATATGAGCACCAGAATGCCTGAGTAAAAAAGAAAGATAAATCCAAAGACTATTCCTTATTATTCTAACTGGGAAAAATGGAACTGAGAGAGATGTTGCTGGGATTTCCAATCTTAGAGCAAAGAGAAAAGCAAAGATAAAAAAGATCGAACTCAAGAGAAATATCTTCCAGTAGATAGCTATGACCCCAGCTATAAAATTGCCCACTGCCCAGCCTAAGCTGCCAAAAGCAGTGAATTTTCCAATTTTCTTATCCGCATCATAGATATAGGCAATTAAAGCAGCTGGAAAAGCACCAAGCGATAAACCAACTAAGACTCGAGCTAGTAATAATTGAAATGGATCTTGAGATAAAGCTTGAAGGGGGAAAGAAATCGCAGAGGCCACAAGTCCCAAGATTAAGAATTTCTTCCTCCCGTGGATATCCGATAATCTACCAAAGATATATGAGGAAATAAACAGCGCTAAGCCATAAAGTGCTCCTATCAAACCAATTTCAAAATTCCCCGCTCCAAGTTCTCTCGCATAGATGGGAATGAATAATAGAGAGGAAGCAGTTGCAGCTTCCACTAAAAAATTTATGAAATTAGCTCGCATATTAAAGAGCTCTATAAAAGCAGAAGATATAGACTTTGCTCGCAAGTTAAATATAAGATAAGAAAAATGGAAGAAATAGCGTAGATTTGCATATGCCTAAAAAGCTAGACATCATTGCAATTGGAGCAATTTTAATAGACTTAATCGGCAAAGCCGAGCGCTTGCCCAAGCGAGAGGAAGAAGTATTTCTCAATGAATTAATAGCCCTTCCAGGGGGCTCAGCTGCAAATACCGCTGCTGCCTGCGCGAGACTGGGCTTGAAAACTGGCTTCATTGGAAAAATAGGGGAAGACGACTTCGGGGAATTTTTAAAGCAAGATCTAGCGAGAGAAGGCGTGGATATAACTGAGCTGAAGAAAACCCAGGAGAAGCAAACTGGTACTTGCTTTATAGCTATGGATAGAAAGAAAGAACGCCACATGTATGCCTACAGCGGCGCAGCAAATCTCCTCCTCCCAAGCGATATCAATCCCGAGTATATAAATAGCGCGGGAATTGTGCACCTCGCTGATTTAAAAAACATCGCCCCCCTAATCCAAGCTGCAAAGCAAGCTCGAGGGGAAACAAAGGTTTCTTTAAACCCAGGTGGATTGATAATCAACCTGGGATATAGAAAAATAAAACCATTGCTCAAACTAGTGGATATCTATATTTCCTCAAAAGATGAAGCCGCGAAGCTCTATAAAACTGAGGATGTGGAAAAACTTGCAGCTAAACTATTAAAAGAGGGCATCGCCATAGTTGCCTTAACCTTGGGCAAACGCGGCTGCTACATCGCAAATGCTAATAAAAGCCTTCGAATCCCAGGTTTTAAGGTAAAAGCAGTGGATACCACAGGCGCTGGCGATGCCTTCAGCGCTGGCTTTCTCTATGGATTGGCTAAAGAATTAAGCTTGGAGGAATGCGGGCGCTATGCCAATGCAACCGCAGCCCTCTGCGTTTCAACGCCAGGGGCGAGATTCAAACATGGAATCGAGGAGGTTAGAGAACTGCTGAGGAAATGTATAAATACTATTTAAAATCAGCTCCATATAGCTTGACCCTGCGAATATACCTCCTAGTTATGCTCAGCAATTTCCTCCTGAGCTCTTCACCACTTTCCTCCACCTTTTCAAATTCCTCAGCCAATTTTTCATGCCCTAGATCTCTAAGCCAAGGTCTGAAGTGCCTCCCTAGATGGTGAAATTCAATGCTTGCAATGGGCAAAATATCGAGAGCCTCGCGGAATTCCTCTAGATTCCTCGCTTTACCCGCGACTTCACCACTTGGAAAGCGGAAAATAAATTCCATCAATCACCACCCCAGTGCTCAAGCGCGAGTTTAAGCTCCTCGTGCTCCTTAGCATATTCCTCAACACTAACTCCCTTGAGCCATGCATCGATAGCTTGCCTCATCGCCGCTGCCCCAGCAGCAGTGCCGCGAGGATGCCCATGAATGCCTCCTCCTGCTTGAATGAAGCAGTCAATACCATAGCCTTGGAGATTAGCAGCAACTGTTCTTGGATGAATCCCACCTGAGGCAACTGGGAATACTGGCTTGAGGTTATACCACGGATTGCGAATTGCATCTCTACAGGCATCTATCTCCTGGATATTGTGATCCATCTTCCCCAGATAGCTGCCTAAATGCAAACTGCTGGCACCCGCTAGTCTAGCGAGCTTTGCAAAAACCAGCATGCTTATCCCGTGCTTTGGATTGCGCGTTATTGCAGCATGCATGGTGCGATGCACGTGTATGGGCACTTTCAAATTCGCCTCATTTAATGCTTGCAAAGCTGAAAAGCCAGCGGTTACTACATCGATCATAAGCATGTTTGCACCCATTTTAAGCGCTAGCTCCGCTCTATCCACGATTTCCTCTGCACCTGTGGTGATATTAACCGCGTAAAAAGTTTTCTTCCCAGTTTCAGCTTCAAGTTTATCAAGCTTCTTCATAACCTTTGAAACCCTTTGCTTGAGCGGGCAGAATTTTTGATTTGAAAGAGTTTCATCATCCTTAATTAAATCAACCCCTCCCAGTGCGGCTTGATAAGCCCTCATAGCAGTTTGCTCTGGAGTAAGTCCAACTTTGGGCTTTACAATAGTACCAAGCACCGGTCGATCGTATATCTTACCAATTCTCCTCACCTCTTTTATACCAATCCTCGGTCCTCGAAAGTGGCGAATGAAGCTTGGGGGGAGTTCGATGTCCATTAAGCGCAAATTTTCAATTGCACCCAAGCCAAAGATATTTCCAGCTATAACTGAGAGCACCTGTGGAATATTCCTAGGTTCAAATAGATCCAGAGGCAGGCCAATTTCAACCTCGCTGCCCTGTGCCTTGAGCACTTTTGCTCCATATTTCTCATGCACCTCATCTGCTTTAACATCAGTCCAAGTACCAGTGCTCTGCTCCTCAGCGATTCGCTTTGCCGCGATCTCGATGGGTAGTTTGGATTCAACATAATATTTAGCAACCACAAATTCCATAGCTATCAGTCTATTAAGATACAGCCAAGTTATAAAGCATTTATTCTTATTCTTACAATTTCTATTTCCTTTAAATTCGCGTTGCCAAGCTTCATATCCTGCGCTAGTTTTAAATGAGATATAGAGAGGGGTTCATATCCAAGTATCCTAGCTCCAACTGCATCCGCCGCAACTAGATCTTTTGAAAATATCATGACATTGAATTCCCTTGCTTCACCGCCTAGTTCTCCCTCGATGCAGGCCTGCCTTCCATCTATAATCGCTAGGCTTGGTTTTAAATATAGATTTATATCCACTATGCTTTCATCCAACTTTCTATGGAATCTCCCCTTCTTCGCTACTCTCGCTTTCTCCCCAAGGGTTGCTCCAAGCATGTTTTTCAGCGATAAACTCACCTTGGTGATTGAATGTACCTTTAAAACCGCTGCAGAGACTATATAGGAATCCTTTAAAGTTAGGGGAAATTCGAATTCCTTCAAAGCAAGTGCTTTTACATTGCTCCTCAGCTCATAGCTATCTTTATTCAAATCAATTAACTCTATTCCATAATGCTCAGCTAAATCTAAATAGCCCAGTTCTCTGTAAGCTAAAGGAGTATTGCACCAGCCTGAGCCCTCGGCTATAGTTACTTTTTGAAATTTTTTAAGGTATTCGGCAATTGCCTTAACAGTTTCAACAGGCGTGGTAACCGGAGGCGGGCGATTTATGATAAGATTTGGCTTAATCACCGCCTTCTTAACAGGCTCTATATTCAACTGCTTCAAGCCAAGTGAAACCATTGAAGCTGGGTCTCTTCCCTCAACTAGTATTACCTTGGAACTCATGACTTTGGAATTCATAATAACAATAGTCTCTTTGCATTTTCCCCAAATATCTTTTTCTTAACTTCCACAGCTAGGTCTAATTGAGCAAACCAGTTAACGCAGTTCACCATACCTGTTTCTCTATCACAATAGCCACCTATAGCAGGATAGTCAGAGCCATAGAGAATTCTTTCCTCTCCTATTTCTTCTATAGCTAGTGAGAGGTTGAATTCATTGAATGTAGCGGAAATATCTACATATATATTCTCATGCTTCTTAGCGACATCCATCATTTCTTTGAACCAGATTCCAGGGTATAATCTGCTGTAGCTTCCCATGTGAGCTGCTATTATTTTCAAATCCGGATATTTCTCTGCAACTCTATCCAAATATCTTGGGTTTGCATATCTCGAAAGATAAGGCAATTCCCAAGGGCCTGGATCGCAGCCAGTGTGCATTGAAATAATCAACTCATGCTCCTGAGCTAGCTCATATATCAAATTCATTTTTTCATCCTCAGGGTTGAAGAATTGAATAGTGGGTAAAAATTTTAACCCCTTGAAATTATATTCTCGAATTCTATCAATTTTCCTCCTCACATACTCCTCCCCTTTATTTGGATTGATAGAGCCAAACCCAGTGAATCTCTCAGGATATTTATCCACGAATTCTTTAACCACCTCTTCAGATATACTTAAGCCGAGAATTCCCTTTCCAATTTCCCTCAATATTTCTTCATTTACATATCTATAAGCAGGTTCTAGCTCCAGAGCAATTTTCAACTCTTCATCACTTATATATTTATCAAAATCAACTTCATCTAGATCTAAAGCAAGAAGAACAGCTTTATCGACTCCAGCTAGCTCCATCGCTTCAATTACCTCCTCCACTGGAATAAAAGCGTGAGTTGAGAGATCAATGGGATGCACATGTACATCTATAACTTCCACTTCCAGAGAATTAATTTTAATCACATTTTGTAGTAAGGCAGTGTGGATTTAAAAAACAATCGATAGCGATAGCGATGTAAATAATAAATAAAATCAAAATCAAAATAATCTTTTTATTAAAAACTTTTTATTCTCAATTAAATCCTCTTTGCATTTAGAGCAAAAAGGACTACCAGTTCGCTCCATTCTCTCAAGCATTTTCTGAGTCAATTCACTTGCATCCACAAATCTCCTCGTAACTTTATCATTTTCCTTCACCAGTCTCACCATATTGGATTGACCCATTACACAGTCAACCCTTATACAGTGCCATCCTAGAGAATAATCAACATCTTCTTTCCTTCTTGGAACACCAAAGATATGAGCGGTTTCATGCATAGCTGTTTTAAAAAGAACTTTAGGTGCAAAAGATTCATACCACTTTTCAATTCTACAGGAAGAAAAAATAACCCTAGCACTGGGTTTCCCCAGTCTCAGATGCAGTGAAGTAGCTATGCCATAAACAAAATTTGTATCAGGTGTAAACAGGTCTTTTGCAGTAACACCAATTTCAATACCCTCTTTACCCTCGGATGCACGCCTGTTCAATACGTCTTCCACGTTATATTGAACACCAAAGGATCCTTTTCTTTTACCAGCTTGCTCAAAGCATTTTTCCACTGCCTCTAAGTCTTCAAAAGAATTTTCCAAGGTTATGGAGAAATATGAAGTAATATCCAGGCCTTCTTTTAAAACAATTTTGATTGCATCCACTATCACTGGAATATACTTCAATGTTTCTCTATCGCTCCATGCATAGATTTGAATTGCCATTTTCCACTTAAGCAGTCTTCTCTCTCCTCAACTCGAAGAGCACTGTATTCTCAGGATCAAGGCATAGGTATTCCTGCACCTCAGCAGCCATCCAGTCTTTTTCGGGCAATTCCTTGGATAAAGCCGGGAAGAGCGGGAGCATGCCAGCCAGTGCATAAATGCAGACCCCATCTCCCTTAAGGATGCGCAGGATCTGTCCATTCTCAACAGTGAAACAATCACCTATCTTGTGCACGTAACATTTTCCCTTAACTTGCTTCTTCACAGTAACAACACTTCTATACATATCTATCTATACATACATACTCAATCTCCTCATATAATATAGTAAGCACAAAAAATATAGTAAGCACAAAAATTCTTCTGCCGTAAAGAAAAATATTACTTCCACTGCGACTCTTTTCCCTGGGGATATTATCAATATTACTAATAATTATAATTCTAAAAAATAAATTTATATCTAGCTTTGTTTTTGAATTTCACTGCAGAAGGAAGATGGCGTGATTGCTGAAAGAATAGCCCAAGAGATGATAAAATGGGGACTTAGAGGTACAAGGTTTTCTAAGATTGAACCAGTTTTCCCAGCTGAATTGGATGGAATAGGATGGTATATTCACATTCCATTTTGCCGTCGATTATGTCCCTACTGTGGCTTTCGCAGCCTTCCCTATTCCCAGAGCAAAGTTGCATCTTACATTGATGCAGTGAAAAAAGAGATCCAGATTTATAGAGATAAGCTTGGGAAAATCAAAATAGGAGATGTCTACTTCGGAGGAGGCACTCCAAGTCTCACTTGGAGGGAAATACTCGAGACCGTGGAGTACTTGAGATCTAAATTTGAAGTAGAAGGCAAACTTGGCTTAGAGGCTAATCCTGAGGATATAAATGAAACAATGTGCGAAGCGCTAAAGCAAGGTAGTATGAGTAAAATTAGCCTGGGGGTGCAGTCTTTAGATAGCGATATTCTTAAAACAATGCAGCGCGGCTATGATGCTAAGGCTGTACTTGAAGCTATAGAGCTTTTGCTTAACAAGGGATTTTACGTTAGTGTTGACCTAATGCATGGCTTGCCCAAGCAGAGTATATCTAGCTTGCTTCGCGATTTGAGGATGGTAGTTGAAGCTGGAGTTCATCAAGTTTCACATTATCCACTTATCCTCTTTCCCTACACTAAATGGTATCGCGAGGTTCAAAGTGGAAATATACCTCTCACTTCCCACCTGGAGAAAAATATGTTCTACGCCATTTGCGATTTCCTCACAGCGAATGGATATAAACAAGTCAGCTGCTGGGATTTCATAAGAGATGAAGCGGGAATGCAATATATCACTTGCACGCGAGATGAAAATATAGGGGTAGGAATTAGCGCTTACACTAAAATTAAAAACTTATTCTATGTCAATACTTTCTCCCTAGAGGAATATATCAAAAGCGTGAAATCTGGCTTACCCATTGCAACTGGGACAATTATGCCTTTAAATCAAGCTATGAAGCGCTGGTTTATGATGGGATTATATAAACTTAAAGTGGATAAAGCAGATTTTGAAAAACGCTTTAGCGTCCCTATAGAGCGAGCAATTGGGAAACACTTGCTAATACTCAAATTGCTGAATATTATCCAAGAACACCCAAATTATATTGAAGTTACTAGACGCGGCTTGTACTGGGTCTCTTTTATGACAAAAATATTCATGCTTACTTTCCCCAGCAGATATATCCAAGAATGCCTGCGCGCTCCATGGCCAAATGCGTTTGAAATCTGAGTGCTCTATAACGGACTCGCCGGGATTTGAACCCGGGTCTGAGGCTCCGGAGGCCTCGGTGCTATCCACTATACCACGAGTCCAAGGAAATTGTTATATCCTTCTAGTTCATAATTCTATTTCACAGGGATGGATTAGGTGTTGGATATAATTTACCTCCTACTCTTAATTACTTTGATCATCTCAGGCTTGCTCATCTTAAACGAGGGCTCGAATCTCATTAGCGATAATGCAACAATTGTTGCTAGGCGAGCTGGCAGCTCAAGATTTGCAATTAGCATACTTTTAGTTTCCACTTTGGCTTCGATGCCTGAAACACTTGTTTCGCTATTTGCATTGCAGGAGAACAGCATTGATATTGCAATGGCAAATGCTTTAGTTTCAATTATTGTTAATATCTCTTTCATAATAGGCTTATCTGCTTTAATAATGCCACTTAGAACGACGAAGGTGATGGTTGCTAGGGATGCTGTTTTTCTTTTAACAATGACAATCATTGCTTCTGCGCTCTTGCTAGATGGCATACTCTCGCGGTTAGATGGCTTTGTGTTGCTCCTGCTATATCTACCCTATTCCATAAATCTATGGATCGCGGAGAAAACGATGGGGAAAGAGGAAACATATACTTCGCTTAAAGATGCTTTTGCAGAGCTAGTGCTCTTTGGGCGCATCTTCAATCGAGGATTCAAAATAAGAACTGGCTTGATGTGGCTACTAGCGGGGATATTTCTAGCAGTAATTGGAGCTGAATTTTTGACCCGTGGATCGATAGAAATATCAAGATCTATGGATATAAGCGAATGGTTAATTGGCGCGACGATAGTCGCAGTTGGAACTTCACTTCCTGATATCGCTGCTGCATATCATGCTACTAGGAAGGGCATGACAGATGTTGCTTTAGGAGCAGGAATAGGGGCGAATATTACGAGTATATTGCTTACCCTCGGATTAATGGGACTTGTCTATCCTCTTGCATTTGATATCGATGAAGTGCTGCCAACAATTATTGCAATGAATGTTTTAACATTCACTCTCTTCATATTTCTTGCGATTGGTAAGACACTTACAAGAAGAGAGGGCATAATTCTTTTTTCATTTTACATTGGAATCGCTATATTGAATATATTTAGATAAGAATAAATATAAGTATTCCTATGATTTGAACAGAGCTTATGCTTCACCAGCTTGAGAGATTCATAGAGGAAATAACACTTGAATATTATCTTAACCTAGCTGGATTAAAGGATCAGCTTGATGTGAGTTCTATATATTCCAAGTACGATTTTTTCCGCGATGCAAGTGCTATTATAGAGCTCAAGAATAAAGCCATGCAAGCTAAGGGGGAGGAGAGGAGGAAGTTGGAGTATCTCCATTCCTATGTGGCGAGCAACTTCCTTGAAGATGCAACTAAGGAATTAACAGATTGCATTGTCAATAGAGAAGCAAAAGCCACTATTTCAATCGATGGAGAAGTGCATCCCTTTCGCAAAGCAGAGCTGCTAATGGAAAATGAGCCTAATTGTTTCAAGAGAAAGGCGATATATCAAGCAGCTATGCCGTTGATTGTGGAATTGAATATACTGCTGAAGAAAAAACTTGAGCAAATTCACATTCTAGCTAGGGAACTTGGCTATATAGATTATGTCCACATGTATTCATACATCAAGAAACTTAACTTCGCCACTTTATTTGAGGCTGCTAAAAATATACTAAAGAGCACTGAGAGCATTTATGAGCGGGAATTTGAGAGAATAGCTGAGGGAGAGTTGGGCTTGCGTTTGGAGGCAATTCGAAAACCAGATATGCTGCGCCTTCTTCGCTTGGAAAGTTTTAATGGATTCTTCAAGGGCAAAGATATGCTAGCTGTGCTCAAAAATACCTCGCGGGATCTGGGATTTGATTTAGACCGCGGGCATATAATTTTAGATGCTGAGAAGAGGGAGAGAAAAGTGCCTCGTGCATTTTGCGCCCCTGTTAGAATTCCTGAGAAAGTAATTCTGGTGATTGCTCCGAAAAATGGCCAAGATGACTATCAAGCTTTACTCCATGAATTTGGCCATGCGATTTACTATAGCAATATCAATCCTGAACTCTCATTTGAATTTAAATATCTTGGAGATAGCGCATTAAGCGAGGGCTATGCTTTTCTTTTTCATTATTTAATTACAAATCGATACTGGCTCGAGAAGCATTTTGAATTCAGCGAAGATGCTATTCACAGTTTTTTGAAGCAATTGTACTTCACCAAGCTCTATATGCTTCGCAGATATGCTGGGAAGCTCCTCTATGAATATGAATTGCACAGCAATGCAAGCGAGCCTGAGAAGCTTTATTCAGAGTTAATGCAGGAAGCACTTAAATTTAAGCACTCGCCAAATGAATATCTCCGCGATGTAGACCCAGCTTTTTACTCCGCGAGTTATTTAAAAGCTTGGTTTTTTGAATCTCAGCTTAAAAGCGTGTTAATTGAAGAATTTGGAGAGCAGTGGTTTGAGAAGCCTGAGACTGGGAAATTCCTCCGCGAGCTCTTTAAACTTGGGCAGAAATATTTCGCTGAGGAAGTGCTTCAAGGCTTGGGATTCTACGGGCTTGATGAATGCAGAGTAATCGAGGAAATCGAAACTGCTCTTAAGCAGCTTTAATTCATCAGCTGCCAATCAAAAAACTAGAAATTATTTTTTTATTATTTTTATTATATATTTTTAATATTTTAAAAAATTGACGCTGTACATTAGAATCACAAAATTTATATACACACGATCCAAGTAGAAAATCATAAAATCAATTTTAAGGAGGAGAGAGGATGGTTAAAATACCTGAGAACTATTTACCGCCAAAAGAACTCTGGCCAGTGCTCGAAGTTCCGCCAGAATATCAAGTGCCGGATAAAATAAATCTCGCTGAAGAGCTATTAGATAAAAACATCAAAGAAGGCAGAACCAATAATGTAGCCATTTACTTCCAAGATCGAAAGATCACCTATCGAGAGCTGTACATAGATGTCAATAAACTAGCGAATAGCCTAAGAGAGCTTGGCATAGAGGAAAACGATAGAGTGGGATTGAGAACTGCAAATATCCCGCAAGCGGTGGTTGCTAATTTCGCCATAATGAAGATAGGTGCAATACCAGTGCCAATGTCACCACTCTGGTCAGCGAAAGAGCTCACCTATGCGAGCAATAACGCGGAGCTCAAAGCAATGTTTGTGACCTATGGTTTAATCGGCGAAGTAGAAAGGTCTATAAAGGAACTAGGTGGCTTCAAAACCTGCAAGTATATGATAGTAATAGGTGCAAAGCCAGAGGAGATAAAGCCCAAGGGATACTATTCCTATGAAGAATTAGTGGCAAAAGGTGCCAAGAAATTCGAGCCAGTAAGGCGAAACAAGCGCGATATAGGACTGCTTCTGTATACCTCTGGAACAACAGGCGATCCCAAGGGGTGCGCGCATTTCCAAGAGGGCGCGCTGGTTATATGCGATATGGTTGGCAAGCAAGTATGGAAGCTAACACCCTCCGACGTGGTAGGTGGTTCAGCGCCTGTATCGTTTGCCGCTGGATATGGTACTTTCGCATTGATACCCTATCGCTTTGGAGCCGCGGTCTCGCTTCTCCTGAAATTCGTACCTGAAGAATTGCTTGCCGATGTTGAGAGGCACGGTATAACTGTATTCACTGGATTGCCAACTGCTTATCGCAAGTTCCTAACAATGCCCGATTGGGAGAAGAAATATGATTTAAGCAGCATTAGAATGTACACCACCGGTGGAGAAGCGCTCGGTGGAGAAACATTTGAAGCTTGGAAGAAGCGCATTGGCATGCCAATATACGAAGGCCTAGGTGCAACTGAGATGGTGCACCTCGTGCTGAGCAATGCTGTAACAATGAAGCCCAAGGCAAAATCCTGCGGCGTACCATTAAAGGGCTTGACTGTTAGAATTGTAGATGACGAGGGCAAGCCATGCAAGCCTGGTGAAATTGGAACCATGACCATAAGAGCTCCAACTGGCATTGTATACTGGCGTCCCACTGAGCACGCTGGGAGATTAATGAAGAAGCAGAAGGAAAGTGTCAAAGAAGGCTGGAATGTACTAGGCGATTATGTATACGCAGATGAAGAGGGCTATGTCTACTTCGTCTCCAGAGACGATGATATGATCAAAAGCTCTGGCTATCGCATTGGTCCGGAGGAAGTAGAAGAAGTCATTGCAAAGCATCCCAAGGTAGCGGATGTGGGTGTTATTGGCGTTCCACATCCAGTTCGCGGGATGGATGTTAAAGCTTGGGTGCAGTTGAAGCCAGATATTCCTGTTCCAACTGGCGAGGCAGCTAAACAGCTTGAGCAGGAAATACTGAACTTCATGAAAGACAAGATTGCAATTTACAAGCTGCCTAGAGTCTTTGAATTCACGCATAACCCGCTGCCTAGAACGCCAACTGGCAAGCTGATTCGAAGGTTCATCCGCGACTGGGAGAAAGCCAAGGAGAAAAAGTAAATTTTTTCCTTATTTATTTTATTTTTATTTAAATTTAAATTTAATTTTATTTATTATCAATTTTAATTTTTTCCTATGTCCTTTCTATATCTCATTCCATTGAAGAATATCTTCTTTATCTCGCGATAAGCAATTTCCCTTGCCTCCTGCAGGCTATTTCCCCTTGCAACCAAGGTGAGTACTCTCCCACCTGTGGTCAAGATGTTTTTATCTTCATCTCGCTTCGCAGGATCCCTAAAAGAAGTGCCATTGTGGAATATCAAGCAGTTTTTATCAACGCTTCTTAAACCAAAAATCGGCCGATTGGTATAGTGCCTGCCAGGATAGCCTTCTCGCCAGCCATCGGTACCATGAGATCTACCGCTTACCGCGCAAATACCGAGGTAATACTCTGGAGACCACTGAAGTTGGATCTTATGCAGTTTGCCCTCTAAGATTGCCTCAGAAATTTCATAGAAATCAGTTTTCAATCTAGGAAGTATAACCTGAGCCTCAGGATCGCCCATTCTAACATTGATCTCAAGCACATAGGGATTTTTTTCACCATCTTCCTCGCAAATCATAAGGCCGAAGTAAATTATACCCTTATACTCCAAGCCCTTTAGCTCTCGAAATTTAGTAATCACAGGCTTGGCTATTTTCTCCATAATTTTATTCACCAGCATTTCATCGAGCCAAGGATGAGGAGAGTAGCCCCCCATGCCACCTGTATTTGGATTTTGCCTTCGATTGGGGTTGCGAATTGTTTCATTATACCACTCAATTATATCCACATCACCTTCATCAAAAGCTGGCTTGTAGTCCATAGCTGCTTCGAGAGGTAGCACAGTATTCCCATCGGTTAAAGCGAAGAACATCAGTTCTCTGCCATATAGCCTCTGTTCAATGTCAACGCGATTTCCAGCTTCACCAAAAATTTTCTCCACCATGATTTTGTCAACTGCATAAAGTGCTTCCTCTTTAGAGTTGCAAACAATTGAACCCTTCCCAGCTGCTAGACCATCGGCTTTTACCACGAGGTTTTGATCTTTGTTTTTTTCATAAAATTCTATAATGAACTGCTTAGCATCCACTGGGCTCTCAAAATTTCTATAGCACGCGATGGGCACGCCTATGCTTTTCAAAAAATCCTTGGTATCGCATTTACTGGACTCAAGCACCGTAGCCTCTTTAGTTGGTCCAACAATTCTAAGTCCCGCGCTTTGAAAAATATTCACTATGCCCTGAGAAAGATATCCCTCTGGGCCAACGAATGTTAAATCAATTTTTTTCTCCCTAGCAAAATTCAGCATTTCAGGAATAGACTTCAGAGCTACTTGCTGGCATTTCTCTAGCAAAGAACTGCCAGCATTGCCAGGTGCGACGTATACCTCTGAAACACGCGAGCTTCTAGCAAAAGCATGTGCGATTGCATTTCCCCTCCCTCCTGCGTCTACAACTAGCACTTTTTTCATTCAATTCCCCATTTTTACTTAATCGCAGATATTTAAAAATGTCTCCAAGATGATTACAGCATCTAAAACTTAAATTTGTATTCCACTTGAGTGACTCCTTCTAGGTCATTGGAAAACGGTAAATTGCAAGCGATAATTTTATAAAAATTAAAGAAAATGAAAATATATTGATACTTCTAATGAAGAATAAAAAAACAGTGCTAAAAATTGGATTGGTTTTTGTAGCTTTATTATTTGGAGTATCCACCTCCGCTGCAGCAGAAACCATTTGCTCTTATAATGAGCCAGATGTTTCGCCAGATTTAATTCGTTTAACCAATTTTAGTGTCAGTGGAAATCCAATTCTAAAAGTTGGAGATATAGTTACTGTCAAATTTACCTTGCAAAATTATGGCCAAAATGATCTAAGTTTGGGTCAAAAAGGAATTTTTGCTGCTACCCGAGACCCGGATAATTTAGATACCTCTTTTGGTTTCACTCGTTCAAATACGACTTTAAAATATGGTGAAACAGTTTCAATTGAAGTTTCCAGAGTTCTAGATAAAGCTGGGATTTGGAAAATCTGGCCATCTTATCATCTATCTTTGAAAACAGGACCTGATAATTGGCATGCTTGTTCACTTCAGGTAACCAGTGCCATAAAAGATTTTGATAACGATGGAATTTCAGATGACAAGGATAATTGCCCCTATGTTTATAATCCCGATCAAAATGATTCGGATAATGATAGAATAGGTGATGTCTGCGATGTTTGTGATGACAGGGATTCTGATCAGGATGGAATAAAAAATTGCTTAGATAAATGCCCTGATAGAGCAGAAACTTATAATCAATATCAAGATGCGGATGGCTGTCCCGATGAAGTATCAAAAAAAGATACTACTCCCCCAACTATCACTATCAGCCATAGACCAACTATAGTTAATATCGCATCCAATGTTACTTTCACTGCTATTGCTAAAGATAACACTGG
>JAWCMA010000016.1:0-25252 GCA_038850285.1 Methanocellales archaeon
AATTTCAATTACGCGGTCAAAATCGTGCTGCTTTAGCTCAGTGATTCTGCCACCTGAGATGTGTTTCCTAAGCAACATTGCAAAACTCGAGGGAGTTCTAGGGCTTGCTCGAGGATAGGCTGTGAGATGCAATCTTTTTCCAGCCTCAATTACTAAGTCACTTCGTCCAGTTCTAGTGTATAACTGCAAGCGAATCTCATCGTAGGTATGCTGATAAATTTTATCTACTCGAGTGCCAATTAGCATTTGAAGTTCACTTACAACTGCTGAAATATCAACGCTGGACATGCTCTGTTTCATAGTTCTATCTATGCAGAAAGGGAAATTTATATTTTATATTTTTCAGTGAAATTAGATTAGAAATCGAAAGCTTAAATCTAAGCAGTTTGATAAATGAATAATAAATGGGAAAATATCATAAAGGCATTAAAAAATACCATAAGGGATGCGGAGGGGAAGTAGAGGTTATAGCACGAAGCACTCCTGAACCTGGAGTTGGCTACTGGTGCAAGAAATGCGGAGCAACGCTTGATAAAAATGAGATAACTGAGATGCTGCCTAAGAAGTGATTTATCTTGCGATGTTCTCGATGTTCTCGCAGTTAATATAATGGTCAACTGCGATTTGCAGCGCTTTCTTAGTATCGCCTGCTCTAGTTTTTCTCTTTAACTGTTCTATATCGTCCTTGGTGAAAGGTGCTTGAACGTAAACTAGTTCAATCAATATATTCACCATTATAATTATTATGCACAACAGATAGATAAATTTTTGGTTATAATTTTGAAAATTTTTTATTTTTTTAGTTTTTTATTAAAAAAGCAAATCTTTAAATTGATATTGATTCATAGATGAAGCAAGATGGTATTCGATAGCCTTGGAAGCTCCCTTAAAAGTGCTCTTAGAAAATTTGCAGGTGCAGCTCGAGTAGATGAAGTCACGGTCAATGAACTAGTTAAGGATATCCAACGCGCGCTTTTACAGGCAGATGTAAATGTAAAGCTCGTTATGAAGCTATCCTCAAGAATAAAAGAGAGAAGCCTGAAAGAAGAACCCAAGCCTGGGGTCAATCCAAGGGAGCATATTATAAACATCGTTTATCAAGAGCTAATCGCCATACTGGGCAAAAGCTCAGAAATTAAACTCCAGCCTCAAAAAATATTGCTTGTAGGTTTGCAGGGCAGTGGAAAAACAACAACAGTTGCCAAGCTGGCACGCTATTACCAGCGAAAAGGTTTGAAAGCGGGTGTGATCTGCGCAGATACCTTTCGCCCAGGGGCATATGAGCAATTGAAACAACTCTGCGAGAAAATTGGAGTTCAATTTTATGGCGATAGAGATGGCAGAGATGCAGTGGCAATTGCCCTCAATGGATTAAAAGCCCTTGAAAATATGGATGTTAAGATCATCGATACCTGTGGAAGGCATGCTCTCGAGAGTGATTTAATTAAGGAAATGGTGGAGATACAGCGAGCGATAAACGCCGAGCAAAAATATCTCGTGCTCGATGCAGCAATTGGTCAGCAGGCCGCTTCTCAAGCAAGAGCATTTAATGAAGCAATTGGAATAACAGGTATAATAATAACTAAGCTCGATGGCACTGCTAAAGGCGGGGGGGCGCTTTCGGCGTGCTCTGAGATAAATGTTCCGATTGTATTCATAGGCGCAGGCGAGCATCTCGATGATTTAGAGCACTTTGAAAGCGATCGCTTCATATCAAGACTGCTTGGAATGGGAGATTTCAAAACTCTGATTGAAAAAGCCAGAGAAGCTAGAATAGAGGAGGAAATAGACTTAGAAGCAATAGTGAGGGGAAAATTCACCCTGAAAGATGTATACAAACAGCTAGAGGCAGTTAGCAAAATGGGGCCGCTGAAACAAGTGCTATCTATGCTTCCACTTGGCATGGATATAAGCGAGGAGCAATTTGAGATAACAAAGGAGAAGCTGAAGCGCTTCAAAATTATAATGGATTCGATGACCGAGAAAGAAATGCTCGACCCGAGGATTATGGATAGCTCGAGGATAAAGAGAGTGGCACGCGGATCGGGAACTAGACCTGAGGATGTGAAGGAGCTATTGAAGTACCATCGCACCATGCAGCAGGCATTCAAATCACTCAAAGGCGGGAAATTTCCAATCCATAAATTGCTGAAGCGCTACAAGCTCTAAAGCGCTACAAGCCCAAAACTATTTCTCGTGAAAAATCGCTGTATTTCCCCTTATCTCAATTAAAATGGCACCTGTTCTCTCCTGCAGCTCCCTAACTAGCTGCTCTTTTTCAGCTTTTTCTAAAGCACTTCTTAAAAATTTAACCTTCACTAGCTTCTTCTCCTTCAGCTGCCTCCTCAACTCTTCCACAACTCCACTAGTTATGCCTCCCTTTCCTATTTGAATGGCTGCTTTAAGCAAAGCTGCTTTTTCCTTCATTTCTCCCTCAATATGGAAAACGCATTTGGCGCCTGCAGTTTAAACACGTAATAGTTATATACTTTCCCCTTAATCTAACCCGAGCATTTCTACCTGGGACTAAGAAGCAATGGCAGTGCTTACACATTCTACGCTTCAACTCCCGCGGGATCCTGACGTTGTAGCGCATACCAATTCGCCTTCCCAGCGCCACATAAGCATCGCTCCTCTCAGGATGCTGCTTGTATACCTGTGAAGCCAAGTCAAATAAAATTTTAATCCGCTCCCGAGCTATTTCCCTAGCAAATTGCTTTCTCTCCCCTCTGTGCTTAGTCATATAAATTTCCTCAGTAAACCCTCCTTCAATTTCTTAAATAGCCATCATAATTTCTCTAGCTTGAGGCGCGTGATTGACTCATTTGAATAAATAATATCTCGATTGAATGGAAGCCTGCAAATAGGGCGTCAAGCCAGCTTTTGCATGAAAAAATTTGGTCTAGGAATACACATTTGCCTTTACTTTTTCGCTTAAAATTTTTAATTTCACGACCAAAAGCAAAATCCCTAAGCTTTTTCACCCTGCAAATTCGCTTTATATTCTGCATAAGTTCTTGACCTTCAATACAACACTTAGCCTTGTAAGCTTGATAATTGGACCCCCATTTTTCTAGGTCCATAAAAATTATCATATTTAAGTATTCTTATTTCAAACCTTAAAAGCTTTATCAACCTACAGCTTTTTTGAAATCGAATTAAGTTCGCGAGTAGGTACAATAGTAATAGTGTTTTTATATTGTATTACAAATTTGGTATAATGTGTACTATGGAAGTCATAAGTTTTAGGATACCGAAGGAGTTGAAGAAAAGATAAGGGAAGGCTGGACGTCAACTGGAGCGAAGAAGTGAGAAGGTTCCTAGAGGATAAGGTAAGGGAGTGTAAGAGAAAGAAGGCATTAGAGGAGCTAGATTTGATGCTTAAAGGCATATCTTCAAGTGAAAAAAGAACTGCATCGAAATATGTGAGAGAAGATCGTGATCGTGATTGATGCATCTTCGCTCTCAAAATATATCCTAAGGAAAGAGAATTGGGAAGGAATTCGAAAGCAGCTAGCTAGAGATCCGCATTCTCTGACTTTAGCGTTAACTGAAGTTTCGAAAGCCATTGGAAGCACCATGTGTTATACGGAAGAAGCTCTAGCGATCGGCTCACATTCAATGCTTTGAAGAAATTGAGAGCGGATGTCGTGGTCTTTGAATCCTTTGAAGTTTATCTTCAAGGTGCTTTTGCTTTTGAAATAGCTAAGAGGAGAAGATTTACTGTTCATGATGCGCTCTACCTAGTAGGGGCAGAGAAATATGGCAGTCTCGTTACAGGTGACGAATTCCAAAGAAATAGGTAAGAAGATGGGAATCAAAGTGGAATATGTGTAGTTGAAGTGCATATACTTTTATAATTTGCCTTTATCAGCGCACTATCTTTGAAATATTTATCTCTAAAATATCCTGCGCTCCTCGCTTCTTGAGCTTGGGAATCAAGGTATTAACCTCGTTTTTGCTGACCACGGTTTCAACAGCGTAGTACCCGGAGTTATAAAGCTTTGAAACTGTGGGAGTTTTCATTGCAGGTAAAATTTCCACCACTGAATCCAGTTTACTCTCAGGTACATTCATGGTTAAAAGTACTTTGCCCCTAGCTTCAATGACACCAAGCAAAAGAGTCTTTATTTCCTCAATTGCCTCCCTCTTCTTTTTATCCCTCCAAGATTTTTTATTGGCAATTAACTTAGCAGTGGACTCCATTATAGTATCTATTATCTTAAGCCTGTTCTTCTCAAGAGTTTCGCCAGTTTCAGTTAGATCCACAACCACATCCATAAGCTCAGGCACCTTTGCCTCGGTAGCGCCATAGGAATAAAAGATCTTAACCGGGATACCAAGTTTTCTGAAATACTCCCTAGTGATATTTGGAAACTCAGTGGTAACACGAGAATCAGGCTTTATCTCCCTCGGCGATTCGATATTTATACCTTCGGGTACCGCTACAACTATTCTAACCGATCCAATACCAGTTTTACTAATAGGCAGATCTGCGACCTCTACGACATCTGCTCCGCTCTCAACAACCCAGTCATAGCCGCTAATACCCAAGTCAAAGAAACCCTCTTCAACGTATTTAGGAATTTCCTGAGGGCGCAGTATCTTAACCTGAGAAACCCTAGGATCTTTAATCTTCGGAGAATACTCTCGGAACTCCTTTTTAATTTCAAGGCCAGCGGTTTTAAATAGAAGCAAGGTTTGTTCTTCCAAGCTTCCCTTGGGGAGAGCTATTTTTAACATTTTAATCCTCCAGTTTAATTCGATTTTTAAGAAAATATATTTTAGCTTGATCAGATTTTATGTTATTCAGCAGCTTTCTTCAGGTGCTTGGTTCACTACATTGTATTCAAATGGCAAAGTTCAATCAATTTTTTGAAATTAATGTTTGGCTTGATACTACCCAAGTTGGCGGAGGATATTCAAATATTCCAGTATATTCCCCTTCAAATGAATAATTTATCTCTTTTCCACGCCCTTATATTCACACAATACATCCTAAAGGATTAAATATTTCCTTTGCTTTTAATACTATGCTATGACGATTCAAAAGGGAGATTTCATAAAGCTATCTTACACAGGCAAGCTGCCGGATAACCGTGTATTTGATACCACTAATGAAAATGTTGCGAGAGAGCATAATATTTATAATAAAAATACCACTTATGGCCCGGTGGTGGTGATAGTTGGCGCAGGCCATGTTTTACCCGGGCTTGATGAAGACTTAGTTGGCAAGCCAGTTGGCTATCAGGGAAATGTAACTTTTGGACCGGAGAAAGGTGTTGGTCCCAAGAAACTTGAACTCATAGAAACCATACCAGTTAAAAAACTTGGAATTAAACCGCAAATTGGTCAAAGGGTAACTGTTGGCAATAAAACCGGGGTGGTGGAAAATATAGTTGGAGGTAGAGCAAGAGTTAATTTCAACCACCCATTAGCTGGCGAGACTCTAATTTATGAATATAAAATTGAGGAGAGACTCGTAAGTGCTGAGGAAAAAATTAAAGGATTAATTCAAGCCTTCACTGGATTGAAGCTTGAAGTTAAAGTTGAAGGAGAAAATGCAACAATTATAGTTCCATTTGAAGTGTCATTAAATTCGCGCTTGCTACTTTCCAAGATGCAGCTTGCAAATGAGATCTTGAATAGAACTGAGCTCAAAAGCATTTCATTCCTAGAGACCTATAAAAAACCAGAGCCTGTCAAAGTGGAAGAAAAAGTTCCACAGGTGGAGGAGAAAAAAGAATCTACCTCTTGAGCTCCACCAATTTTAAGGTATACCCAAGGGGGCAAGTTTCTGGAGGATCTCCAAGAACATTAATTATGGTATATTTCTCCCCAGTTTTAACGCCCTCTGGATGGCATAAATTATAGAGCCCGCAGTTCTTTTCACATTTCAAAGATTCATAGCTGATCTTTGAGCCTGCAAATGCTCGCCTCGCATCAATTGCAGCTATGATCGGTGCTTCCACCACTTCAACTGGACAAACGCCTTGATCATGGACTGCACATTCATGTTGAATTCCCTCTCTTTTGCTCACAATTCTATACTTCTTTCCAATCTCAAGATTCAAACAAGCGTTTTTCAACTTGCAAGCTTCGCACTCATTAGTGCCGCCTATGAAGATGAATTCCTCGCCAACGTTAGCGAGCTTGACTCCTATTAATGTAACAATTGTTTCTGCTTCTGCTTCTACCATATATTCTCACCTACGAGATTACTCCTGTTTTTTGAGCCAGTTTTTCAGCTGCTTCTTCCGTTAAACCCGAGCTGCCTAAAATTGTATAGCGCTCAGGTCTAATCTTATGAGCATGCATTAATGCTTTAACTATATAACGATCATCGATCCCCAGTTCACTTGCATTCGTGGGAGCTCCAATTGTCTTAAGGGTATTCCTTATTTTAACCCAGTCGCCACCATGGAGATACATCATCATTATCGCTCCCACGCCACATTGCTCGCCGTGGAGCGCTGGTTTCGGTGCGATTTGATCTAGAGCGTGGCTGAAGTTATGCTCGCTGCCACTTGCAGGTCTCGAGGAGCCAGCGATGCTCATAGCAACGCCCGAGGAAACTAGAGCTTTAACTACTATGCGCACAGATTCCTCAAGGCCTTTTCTAATAGTTTGGGCTTGATCTCCTATAATTTGAGCTGCCATTTGAGAGAGAGCAGCTGCATATTCACTATAAGGTTCATTTTTCAATTTATATGCAAGCTGCCAGTCAAGTACTGCAGTTAGATTTGAAATTAAATCACCGCATCCCGATGCAAGCAGTTTGTAGGGAGCTGACATTATTATTCTAGTATCAGCAATCAAGGCAAGGGGTGCTTGAGCTTCAATTGAAATCGAACCTCCTCCTTGATCTATCGATGCTCTAGCTGAAGCAATTCCATCGTGAGATGCAGCAGTTGGAACACTTAAAAAAGGAGCGTTGAACTGAGTGGAAGCAAGCTTCGCTATATCTATGCAGCGCCCCCCGCCTACTCCTATTAAAAAACTTGCTTGTGATTTTTTTGCAGCCTTTTTGACTTTTTCAACCTCAGCCATTGAAGCTTTCTTCGTGATAATTATCTCAGCCCCATAGCCAGCCTCTTCAAGTACATCCTTAGCAGTTCCCCCAGCTATCTCCTTAGTCAAACTGCCGGTGACAATTAATGCTCTTCCACTAAGTTTAAGGTCTTTGCAAACCTTACTAATATCATAAATTACATCGTGGCCGACGACTACGATTCGCGGCAGCTGCATGTAGCGCGCCTCTTTGGACAACAAAATCACCAGAGTGATGCTATGGATTTGCTAGATAGTATTCAGCAATTCATTTATAAATACTATGTATATCCAGTGATTTATGATCAGCCCTATAATATCGTGAATACAATTACTTACGCCTTAATTCTTGGCTTCGCAATTTTTGGGATTTTAAAACTGCTTCATTATATCGATATCGAGATGAGCGATCGCTTCATTTTCTCAATTTCGCCATATATACTCGCTGGCTCTAGTTTAAGAGTGATCGAGGATGCGGAGATAGTTCAGCCTCCCTTGAAATATCTTCTGATTACTCCTTTGATCTATGTAGTTGTCTTCACCTTCTGCATAACCTCGCTTTACACTTCAATGCTCTTAGAAAGAGCGAAGAAAATAAACAATTCATATGGTTTATTTGCTTTAACTGGCTGCTTATGGAGCTTAATTGACCTCGGCATTTTATTTTCAACTCAGCCCCTTATAAGACCTTGGGTTTTCTTCGCAGTATTTGGAATAGGACTTGGCTTAGCTGTAATAGTATTTCTAGTTGGAAAGCTACTGCACCTCAGCTTTTTAATGAGCAATGTGAATTTAGCGATAATCGCAGCGCATCTCTGCGATGCAGCTTCCACCTATGTTGGAATGGACTATCTTGGCTATATCGAGCAGCATGTTCTACCAACATTTTTAATCAGCTTAGCTGGCACAGCCTCGATTATGATCCCCCTCAAGCTGCTTATTTTCATTCCTGCTATCTACGCAGTGGATAAATACATGGAGGACAGTAAAAGCTTTGCAAATTTAATGAAACTCGCCATGCTTGTAATTGGCTTGGCACCTGGGATTAGAAACACTCTAAGAATGATGTTCGCAATATAGGTGAGCTTTGCAATGCGATTAAAAAGACCTGATACTGGGGAAATGCTGATGTACATTCGCGATCTCAAGCTCTATATATTACTAGCTGGTGCGGTATTCTTCGGCTCAATGGCTGCGGGCTATCAATATTCTCAAGCTAATCCTGAAGCTATCAAGTCAATTGTGGAGGAAATTATAAAGGAATTTGCACAATTCAAGGATTACCCCCTCCCAGTTTTAATGCTTAGGATATTTGCGCAGAATACAATGCTAAGCTTCTTAGCTCTATTGCTTGGCCTTGGTTTCGGCGTATTATCGCTTGCATTTCTTGCATATAATGGCTGGATAATTGGCTTGGTGATCTATGAAGTGCAGCAAAAGCTGGGACTTCAATATATAATCGCTGGCCTTGTGCCGCATGGTATTATAGAGGTGCCTATGATTTTGATAAGCGTGGCAATAGGCCTTCGCCTCGGGGTGGAGGTTATCAGGGTAATACTAGGCAGCGGAAATCTAAGGGGAGAGTTTAAGAAGGGCTTGATTATCTATATATTTTTAGTCGTTCCACTGCTGTTCATCGCAGCTTTGGTGGAAATTTCAATCACTCCTCTCATAATATTCATCTCGAGGTGATGGATTGATCGAAGAGAGAAGCAGAAAACTGCCGGAGAAAAAGAACTTTAGCGAGTGGTATAGCGAACTTTTAAGCGAGGCTGAGATAGTTGATGTGAGGTATCCAGTTAAAGGAATCTACATCTGGTATCCTTTCGGCTTCAAGCTTCGAAACTTGGTTTTTGGCATTTTAAAGTCCATTTTAGATAGAGATCATAAGGAAATACTTTTCCCATTATTGATACCTGAAACGGAGTTCATGAAGGAAGCGGAGCATATCAAAGGCTTTGAAAATGAAGTTTACTGGGTAACAAAAGGAGGGAAAAGCACTCTTGAGGTTCCACTTGCTTTGAGACCTACTTCTGAAACTGCAATTTATCCCATATTCAAGCTATGGATCAGATCGCATGTGGATTTACCATTAAAGATCTATCAACTTGTCAATGTTTTCAGATATGAAACCAAACACACTCGCCCGCTTATACGCCAGCGAGAGGTCACTTCATTTAAGGAAGCGCATACTGCACATGCTACTTGGGAGGAGGCTGAGCGCCAGGTGCATGAAGCTCTAAAGATATACAGCGAGTTCTTCACTAGATTGGGAATTCCTCATATAATTTCTAGGAGACCTGAATGGGATAAATTCCCAGGCGCAGATTATACCATAGCTGTAGAAACAATCATGCCCGATGGTAAAACCCTGCAAATAGGAACAGTGCATCACCTCGGCACCAACTTCTCTAAAACATTTGATATAACCTATGAAGATGAAAAAGGCGAGCAAAAACTCATAAATCAAACATGCTATGGAATTTCAGAGAGATGCATAGCAGCAGTTATCAGCATACACGGCGATAACAGAGGCTTGATCCTGCCACCTGAGGTAGCTCCAATTCAAATTGTGATCATACCCATACTTTTTGGCGAGGAAGAAAGTAAAGAGGTACTTGAAGTCTGCAGAGAGGTTTATGAAAAGCTAAAAAAAGCGAACTATCGCGTTGCCCTAGATGATTCAAGCGATAGACCGGGTGCTAAATTTTACAAGTGGGAGCTAAAGGGAGTGCCAATTAGAATTGAAATTGGCCCGCGAGATATAAAGCAAAATTGCTTTACATTAGCTAGACGCGATACGAGCAAGAGAGAGATTATTCCCCTCGCGGATTTAATTAATATAATACCTCAGAAATTCGAGGAAATCCTAGAAGCAATCCGCAGCAAAGCTCAAAGGGAATTTGAATCAAGGATCTATAGCTTTTCAACCATTGAAGAAGCTAAAAAATACGCGGGCAAGGGTATAGTTAAACTCTCGTGGTGCGAGAGCGAGGAATGTGCCCGTAAAATGGAAAATGATGTAGATGCAAGTTTACTTGGCGAAGCAATCGGCGAGAACAAGCGCGGTAAATGCGCGATCTGCGGCAAAGAAAGTGAGAAAGTAGTATTAATAGCAAAACCATATTAATATCAAAGATAAATGGAAAGCATTAAATTCGGCTTGCAGCTGCCTCTGCATCCGATGGCTTTGATTTTGAGAACAGCAGCCTATGCTGATAAAGCAAACTTCGACTCCTTGTTTACACCTGACCATCTCGTGGGAATTGGAATTAAGAGATGGGATGCATTTGAAGCTTGGAGTGTTTTAACCGCATGCGCTCTTATAACCAAGCGCGTAACCCTAGGCACTTGCGTTAGCGATGTACATAGACATCATCCAGCAGTACTAGCTCAGCATTTAATGACACTGGATGTTATTTCAAAGGGAAGAGCAATCTTGGGCTTGGGCGCTGGCGAGGCAATGAATCTCAATCCCTATGGCATTAACTGGGATAAACCAGCTTTGAGAATGAGAGAGAGTATATTGATAATAAAGAAGCTTTTAAGTCAAGAAAAAGTGAATTTCAAGGGTAAATATTTCAAACTCAGGAATGCCTTCATCAAGCCCAAGCCAGTTCAAACCCCCCATCCTCCAATTTATATAGCGGGTAATTCAAAGCAGACTATAAAATTGACAGCTGAGCTTGGAGATGGCTGGATACCTCTCGGTTTAAGTCCGGAGAGCTATAGCGCAGTACTCAAGAAGATCAAAAGCATAGCTAAAGCAGCGGATAGAGAGGAGGAGAAAATCGATCCCTGCATGTTCCTCTATATAGTGGTGCATGAAGATTATGAAGAGGCAAAGCGAATTGCAGAGTTCCCAGCCAAAATGCTATTCTTGCTTTCGCCTAGGAAAAAAGAATTTTTACAAAGCATTGGATATAGAGGCGAGATTCCAGATGTAGGCGATCTCTTCAGCTTCGAATTCGATGAAGAAAACATTGAGAGAATGAAAAACGCAGCGGCAAGGATCCCATTTGAAATCTTGGAAAAGCGCTACATAATAGGCACCCCTGAGATGTGCATAGAAAGGATCGAGCAATATATCAAAGCCGGCTGCAGGCATGTGATTCTAACCCCTCTTATCTCGCGGAAGCAACACTGCGATATGCTAGAATTAATAAGCAGAGAGATAGTGGGATACTTCAAAGATCAAAGATGGCAACCTATGAAATAACCTGCAAATGCGGCTATCGAGAGCAAATTTGGATAGGCATCGCAATGGATATGGAGCTAGCTGACCTAAAAATCCAAAAATGCCCTCAATGTTCAAGCAAGCTGACCGTGAAAATGATATACTACGATCGCGCTTCTGAGGATTAAACAGCAGCTTCTCGTTGAATGCCGAGTTAATTTGTAATATAGCTGGTAATATTCCTCAGATGTATAGAGCTTAGAATTTAGGCTATACCAAATATCTCAATGCATCAAGCAATACATTTGCCTCTTTCTTAGCGAACCTCATCCTGAAAAATAATAATTTTTTAAATTTAATTTTTAATTTTTAATTTTTTATTTTTAATTTTTAATTTTTAAAATCTTCACATAAATTTTATTGAAAACTTAGCCTATATAGCGCAGGTCATCTGCGGATTTAAGCGCCTGAGTCTTTTTCTCAAACTCTCTTTCCAAGCCTTTAATTCGCTCATCGCACCTCTTGGCCTCGCTCTCTAATTCAACTACATCTATTTCTATACCTTCGATTTCTGAGAATTTTTTGACCAGTGCAAGTGAAGCCTTGTAATCAATTGGATCATAGGGATTGCCAATGTGATAAACATAAGTCTCGCCGAGAAGGCAGATAGCCTCAATCCCACGCCTCCAAGCATATTCAATCAAAACTCCATTGAAGCCACTTACCTCGCCAGCCATAGGAATTACTCCTCTATCAGTTAAAAGGCTCATTAACTCAGGCTTAGATGCCACTCCATATATTCTAGGCACATCAACGCGCGTTGGAACAGGTAATGCAGCGGCTGTATATATTCTTCTCACATTAAGCTGCTTAGCAGCCAGTGCAACTACATCTGCAAGTTCATTTTGCCTCTCAGGGAGAGAGGGCTGGAGATCAGCGCTGAAGAATATTAAATCGCGTTTATTTTCACGCTTTGAAATATAAAATCTATAGGGATCTCTTTGTCTCAATGGCTGAAGCAAGCCATATTTATCGAAAACAGCTATGGGTTGATGATCATAGGGAGCGGGGATAGAACCAATTAATTCCGAATGAAGTTTTACAATGCAGTAATCAACCACTTGCTTAGCAACCAATCCCATTCCAGGGGCGCCCGCTAGCATTATAGGCTGATTCAAATCCAGTTTTTTATAAATCCTAATTTCCATTTTTAATACATCTCCATAAATAAATTGTAAGAAGAATTATATTGGCCTTATCCCTAATTATTGCTCTGAATGAGAAATCCAGAAGTGGCTCAGATGCTATTTGAAATCGCAGATTTACTTGAATTGAAGGGAGAAAGCATCTATCGCATAGCTGCATATAGAGAAGCAGGTAGAAGCATCGAAAACCTTCCAATACCAATTGAGAGCTATAGCAGCGTGGAGAGGCTAAGGGAGATACCTGGAATTGGGGAGAGCATAGCTCATAAAATCCATGAATATTTAACCACAAATAAATGCAAATATCTCGAGGATCTGAGAAAGGAGTTCCCAGCGGGATTAATTGAAATCCAGAGAGTACCTGGGGTTGGACCTAAGATTGCGAAGCTGCTCTATGAAAAACTGGGGATAGATAGCTTAGAAGCACTTGAAAAAGCAGCGCTCGAGCATAGAATTCGAAAGCTACCGAGAATGGGTGCTAAAAGTGAGGAAAACATTTTGCGCGGCCTTCAAATGCTAAGAGCGAGAACTGGAAGAATGCTCCTAGGCATTGCGCTCCCAGCAGCTGAAGAAATAATAAAATTTATGAAGCAAGTGAAAGAGGTTGAGAAGATCGAAGCAGCTGGAAGCATAAGGCGGATGAAGGAAACAATTGGAGATATAGATATACTTGCTGCTTCAAAAGAACCAGCTGTGGTGATGAAAGCTTTTACCTCCCTCCCCGTTGTTAAAGAAGTCCTCGCTATCGGTGAAACCAAAGCAAGTATTCTTACCAAGGACAATCTTCAAATCGACCTTAGAGTGGTTGACCCTAACTGCTGGGGCGCAGCACTGCAGTACTTCACTGGCTCTAAAGCGCATAATATAAAACTGCGAGAGATGGCAGGTAAGCTGAATTTGAAGATAAATGAATATGGAGTCTTCAAGGGAGTTAGAAAAATTGGTGGAGAAATGGAAGAAGAGATATATAAGCTTCTGGGATTACAATATATACCTCCTGAGCTGCGTGAAGATCAAGGTGAAGTTGAAGCTGCGAAGCAGGGTAAATTGCCCAAGCTTGTTGATTATACTGAGATCAAGGGCGATCTCCATGTGCACACCAACTGGAGCGATGGAAGTGCAAGTATACAGGAAATGGCAATGGCTGCGAAGCAGAGGGGCTATGAATATATTGCAATATGCGATCACTCTAAATCCCTCGGCGTTGCAGCTGGGCTAGAGGCTGAGGAAATCCACGAGCAGAGAAGGGAAATAAGGGAATTGAATCTGAAGTTCAAAGACTTCAAAATAATCTCAGGAGTCGAGGTTAATATCTTAAGCAATGGAGAAATAGACTTCAGCGATGCTGAGTTGAAGCAATTCGAATTGGTGATCGCTGGCATACACTCAGGCTTTCGCCAGTCTAAGGAAAAAATAACATCAAGAATTATATCTGCTATGGAAAATGAACACGTGGATATAATAAGCCATCCCACGGGTAGATTGATTGAAAAAAGAGCTCCCTATGAAGTGGATGTGGAGAAAATCTTTGAAGTAGCAGCGCAGACTGAAACAGCTTTGGAAATAAGCGCTAGCCCGGATAGACTTGATTTAAGAGATATAGATGCAAGGAAGGCAAAGGAGTATGGCGTTGCAATTAGCATAGGCACCGACGCGCATTCCTTGGCCTCTCTCGATCTAATGAAATATGGCGTTGCCACTGCGCGCCGTGCTTGGCTAGAGGGGAAAGATGTGCTTAATACTCTATCAGCTGAAGAATTGCTCAAGCGATTCAAATAACCTTGCAATGGTGATATAGCCGCTGTGGCCCACTCTCGTGCTTGGCCTAGTGCCTTTCTCTCCAAATTCAATCTCCCGCTCAATGACCTCAATAGTTCTAATCCCGCTATAATTTTCCCTCTCTAGAGCCATGCGAATTTGCTTGGTATGCTCGAAGTAGGGGGAATAAGCAGCTACATAGCCCCCTGGTTTTAGAACTCTGCGAAGCTTGGAAATGAGTCTATGCGCGTTTTCAAGGTCAAGCGTAACAACATCAAACTGCTCCTCAATTTTTTCTATTTCCTCAAAAATATCACCTTGTCTTACTTCCACATTTCCCAAGCCGGCTATTGAAATATTTTCACGAGCGATTTTCACAAACTCTATATTTTTCTCATAGCTTATTACCTTTCCACTCCGCACGATATTACCCAAGAAAATTGCAAGAATACCTGAGCCAGTGCCAGCGTCGAGTACTTTATCGCTAGGGGAGATACCGGTATAGGCTAGGATAACTCCAATATCCTTCGGCAGCATTGGAGCGCCAGCTCTTCTTAATTTGCTGAAGAAATCAAACACTCGCGGCTGCGCTATCAAAAACCCATGTCCTAGATGCGTGGCAATTTTCTCTCCATAATTTCTACCCTTTAACTCAGAGAGTTTAATTACACCTAAATCTGTGTGAAGCTCGCCCTCGCTTATTGAGACGAGGAATTCTCTTTCATTTTTCTTCAGCAAAACAATATCGCCATTTCCCAGCATGCTTTGCTTTTTATTTAGATGTTAGCTTCAGGATTGCTTCTGCTAGGTCACCCTTGGTTTCAATTAAAGCCGCTTTAGCGCTTTCCTCGCTTGAGCCAGTTTGCTCCATCACAAGCTTAATGTCTGCCTCTGGAATATTGATTTCAACTGCCTTTTCTTCCGGCGTGCCTATGATTTGATAGGTTTTAATACCTCTTGCTTCCATCACCGTTACTTGGGCGTCTTTAAATATAATTTCTTTATCTGAGGTGCGAATTATCACTTCCTTAACTCCCTCGATCTCGCTGATCTCAATGCCCATTTGCTTCATCATCTGCTGAAGCTTCTTGGGATTCATCCCTCTGCCCATTCCAGGTATCATGATTTCACCTTTCTCCTATCCACCTAGCTAATACCTTTTGCTCATATCCAACTAGCTAATATATCAGCTTTATGCAGAAGGCAAACTAGTTCTTATGCTTTTGGGCAGGATAATTTTCACCTTAGAGATCCTCCGCCCTCGCATGCTTTCCACAATCAAGATTTTGCCATCTACTTCTATTTTCTCTCCAGGAGATGGAATTTTACCGAGGCGGTCAAAGATTAGTCCTCCAATTGTTTCATACTCCCCGCTCGGCAGATCCACGCCAAGGGCTTCATTCACTTCATCTATATTTGTCTTTGCATCTACAATGGCAATTTTATCATTCACCATTTGAATTTGGGTCTCAATAGCATCATATTCATCAAGGATCTCCCCAACGATCTCTTCCAAGAGATCTTCAAGGGTTATGAGCCCAGCTGTCCCGCCATATTCATCTATAACAATTGCCATTTGAATTCTATTCTGCTGAAACTCCTTCAAAAGATCTCTTAACTTTTTAGAATCCGGGATGAAATAGGGTGGGCGGATTATTTCTTTAATTGGAGTGCTATATTTTTTCTCTTTAATTAAATGGAGTAAGTCCTTGAGGTTTAAAATACCCACGATGTTATCTATTGTACCATCGTATACCGGCAAGCGCGAGCGCCATTTTTTAAGCAAAACTTTAAGTGCTTCTTCAAGAGTGGATTTAACTTCTATGCAATCCATGTCTATTCTTGGAAGCATTACTTCCTTAGCAGTTTTTTCCCCGAACTCGAAGATTCCATTTATCATCTTTCGCTCTCCTTTTTCCACCACACCTTCTTGCTCACCGAGCTTGAGAAGCATTTTTAATTCATCTTGAGTTATTCGCGGCGTGGGCTTGATTGTTTCTCCACCGAGAGCTTTGATCAGAGAATTGGCAAGCCCGTTGAATATCAAAACAACTGGGCTGAAGAGGCGAATTAGGAAATTCATGGGCTTAGCTACTGCTAGTGCAACTTGATTTGCATTTTTAGCGGCATAGCTTTTCGGTACTATCTCTCCAAAAGTTAATATGAGTAGAGCCATCATTCCAGTTGCAATTCCAATGCCTATGTCCCCGAAATAATCTATTGCAATTGCAGTTGCCACTGCAGCTGCGCCAAGATTTACGATGTTATTTCCCACTAGAATGGTATTTAAAACCCTCTCTGGATTCTTAAACATTTGCTCGATAAGAATTGCATTTTTATTTCCATTCTCAGCGTATTTTTTCATTCGGATTTTATTTGAGGAGAAAATTGCCATCTCAGATGCTGAGAAAAAAGCGGATAGTATTAATAAGGCTATCAAAAGAATCCAGTAAATAGCCGTCCATTCATTCAACTCTTTTCTACCTCTATCGATATTTGATCCAATCGCTCTTTATTTATGTTGCGTTTAACTTTAACTTGATTAGATTATAAGCTCTACCATAATTATCCAAAATCAAAAATATATTGAAATTAGTACAATATAAAAGGGGATTTAACTTGAGTAAAATTGAAATTCAAACTGTTAAAATAGAAGCACCTAGGGACTGCAATCTCATCTTGGGGCAGAGTCATTTTATCAAGACAGTTGAGGATTTATATGAAGCAATAGTGAATACCGTGCCTCAGGCCAAATTTGGGCTTGCATTCAGCGAATCCTCGGGTCCCTGCCTTATTAGAAGCGCTGGCAATGATGAAGAGCTGAAGAAAGCAGCGAGTGAAAATGTACTTAAAATAGCATGCGGCCACTGCTTCTTAATTTTCCTCAAAAATGCCTATCCCATTAACATTCTGCAGCGAGTTAAAAGCGTGCCAGAAGTTGTGAGCTTATACTGTGCAACTGCAAATCCAGTTGAAGTAGTAATCGCTGAAACCGAGCAGGGAAGGGGAATACTGGGAGTGATAGATGGATTGAAACCAAGGGGGATAGAAAGCGAGAAGGACGTGGAGGAGCGAAAGACATTCTTGAGGAAGATTGGATATAAGTTTTAACTGCTGCAAGCTGCTAGCTGCGAATTTGGACAGCAAAGGAAAAGGAAATTTAAAAATGTAATACTACTGCATTTGAAGGAGGCATTGCAACCGCAATGGTATCAAAAGACGCTGTGGATCTAGTTAAAGAAGCCAAGAAAGCAATCCCTTCTATCGATGAGATTTTCAGAAAAGCTATTCAAGAAACCAAAAAATTTGAGAATAAATATATAGAGAATAGATTTTCAGAGGCTGTTATTGAACTTGAAGCAAAGGCATTTGAAATCTTCAAAAGATACGAGCGAGAGGCATTTGAAAGACTTATCAGTTCGTGGTTCAAGGAAAACAAGCGAAGGATTGAAATGGAGATCGAGGAAGCATTGAGAAAATCTAGGGAAACGAATATCAAGCCAATAGAATTTCTCAAGGATCTGATTCAAGAAATCGTAGAGGAAACTTATCCTATTATGCAATATTTCGAGAAATCGATGGGGAATATGCGTAAGGCACGCGGAGGTAGAACATTTGAATTGATAGTAAGATATCTTCTCGAAAAACTCGAGATCCCTTGCGAGCGTCCAATAACAGCTCAGGATCGAAAGCAGTTTAAAAATGTAGACCTCCTTGTACCAGATTTGAAAACTGCACGCACAAAACCTGAACAATCAATTTTTATTTCAGAAAAAAGAACTCTCCGAGAGAGATGGAAGCAGTCTGTTCCTGAAATGAAACTTGGCTATGTCTATCTTTTAACAATCGACGGTAACATTCCTGCATCAAAGGCAGAAGATATGAAAAGTGAACATCTGATAGTTTATGTAAGAGATGAGTTAAAAGAGCTAGAACATTTGAAAGACTTGGACAATGTTCGAAGACTAAGCGATTTACCAAAAGACCTGGCGCGGTTCAAATAATCTAAAATTTACTTTCTAAGTATGACTATATTTTCCTCACACATCGTTTCACATTTTTCTCCTGGTATATTCGTAGGAGCATTTTCTTTTGGCATAGTCTTATAAGGGATTTGCCGTGATATATTTTTTACAAAAGAAAAGCCAATCTCTTGACATAACTCAGAAATAATTAAATTTGTTGGTATTCTTACTCCCTTCACCATTCTATTTCCAATAACTATGCAAGTATAGCTATTTGGTTTCATTAAGCGAAACATTTCCTTGAGGCAATCATTCAGGTCATAAAAAAATATGCCAACTTCATTTCCTCTTTTCTCATCCTTGTTCATAATTTTGCTCACAACCTCGTTCAAAGTTATCGAGTTCAAATCAAAATTATATTTCCCATTATTAATTCCACCAAGACATTTTCTATCTATAGAGCTAACTTCTTTATCCTTATAGCCAAGCCACTGCAATGGCAAGCGTGAAAACTGTCCATATGCTACTGTGGTTCGACTATCCCCATAAGGAGGAGATGTTACTAATAGATCCATTGTTTCAGATGCTATTGGCACTTTTCGAGCATCGCAGCACAATAAAGAGGTAAAAACAGTTTTATCCGCTTTAATATAAAATTGGTTCATACTCCTATACGCTTCTTTTAAAATTTGAATTAGAGTTTGTAAAACATCTGGATTGTGATTATTAAGCTTTTCCTTTGAATAGCGATATAATTTGAATTCACCATTTCTCGTGTTTGAGGTCTTTCTTACGAGGAGAGAGAAGCATACTAATAGAAATTTCTTTACATTTGGGTCAGTAATTTCATCAATGCATTTTTTGACCACGACAAGGTCTCTTATTACATACTCTTTGAACCAAAATTCAATATTGAAAAATCGAGGAACCTCGAAGCTTACATTCTTTCTTTTTGACTCAATTTGCAATGGTCTTACATTATCAAGAAAATTGTTTATATTTTTCTTTAAAATTATTGGATCGATTTGCATCGTTTTTACTTCGGATAATAATATTCCAAATGGATTTAGGTCTACGCCGATGCCATTTCTCCCTGCTAATTTTGCTTCCACAAGTACAGTTCCACTGCCGCAAAATGGATCAAAAATAATATCTTTGGGTTTGGAGTATAATTTGATTAGTTTTCTCGCAATTTGGGGGCACATTCTTGCTGGATAAGGGTGGAGTCCATGTGTATACTCATGGGTATTTGCCTCTTTAAATGTCCAGTCTTCATCTTGAGTGTTATCCAACTTTATTTGTACCATATTCCATCCCCAAGTGTCTATCGAAGGAGAATCTTTGAATAAAATAAATCTATCGAGTATTAATCTTAATCCAAGTATAGTGAAAATATTCTTTGAAAAATCAATTATTTATATTAATTTATATTTTTATTATTATATCTTATATTTTTCTCTTATTTTTGCATCAGCGATCTTTGCTATCATCGCGCTTGAAATCAAAACGCATTTAACACCTACAAGCTCAGCTAGCTCTGCTGATCTTTGGTCTTGAGTAACGAGGAGCAAGTCTTTGCTCTTAGCGTATTCTACGATTTCTTTATCTCGCGCGCCCTGCAAGCCTGCTTCTTGAACTGTGAGTGCTTCCCAGCCTAGAATTTCAAAATACTCTTTCAAACCAGAATACATTTCATCAAGTAAAAGCTTCAACTTGAACACCTTCTAAATTGTAATATCAAACTGCTTGCCCAATTTTTTGATTAAATTCTCAACCTGCTCCACCGCAGTGCCTATGTAGTTCTCTGGCTTGAGCAATTCTTCAATTTCCTCTTCCTTGATGTATTTCAAGACTGCTTTCTCCTCCCTGAGCACTTCTTTTAAATGCTTTTTCTCTAAAAATGCTCTATTGCTTGCAGCGCGCATTAATCCGTGGGCTTCCTGCCTAGCCATGCCGCGCTTTGTAAGTTCTATCATAATTGCCTCGCTCATATTCAAGCCCTTCAGTAACTCAAGGTTTTTATGAATATTTTCAGGATAAAAAGTCAAGCCTTCAATTACCTCGCTCGTGAGTTTTAAAATGTGATCCGTGAGAATTGTGGCTTCAGGTATTATCACGCGCTCGCAAGAAGAATTCGTAAGGTCACGCTCATCCCAGAGTAAATTGTTTTGAAGCGCTGGCTCGACATAGCTCCTAATTATTCTTGCGAGTCCACAAATTTGCTCGCATCGAACTGGGTTTCTTTTATGAGGCATGGTTGAAGAGCCAACTTGGCGCTTGCCAAGGCCTTCTTCTACCTCTGCTATCTCTGAGCGCTGCAGACTCCTTATCTCAAGAGCGATTTTATCCAGCGTGGTGGCGAGATTTGCTAGATACATTATATATTCAGCGTGTCGGTCTCGCTGCACTATTTGATTGCATACATCAACACTTCCAAGTCCAAGATATTGTACCACGCGGTTTTGAACTTCTATGCCTCGCTTGCCCAGTGGCGCTTGCGTACCAACAGCCCCTGCCATTTTTCCAACTAATAAGCGCGGTCTTAGCTCTTTAAGTCTCTCTAGATGTCTGGAAATTTCCGCACACCAGATTGCAAATCGCAAGCCATAGGTGGTGGGAGTGGCGATTTGACCGTGGGTTCTTCCAACGCAAACAGTATATTTATGGGCATTGGCCTGCCTTAGAAGTACAACGAGTAAGCCCTTTAATTTCTCCTCTAGAATAGCAAGAGCCTCTTTCAATTGAAGTGCTAGTGCTGTATCTGAGATATCATTTGAGGTAGCTCCGAAGTGCACCCATCTACCCGCTTCAAGGGGGCATTGTTCCGCGAGTGCCTGTACCATTGCCATGATATCGTGGCGAATTTCACTCTCGATTTCTTTAACTCTATCGAGCTTTACCTTTTTAGCGGCTTGCTTGATTTGCTCCGCAATTTTTTTTTCAAAAAAACCAGCATCAGCTTGGGCTCTTGCTATAGCAACTTCTACTTCCAAGAGTTTCTGTAGTTTAATCTCTTCTTCCCAGATTTTTTTCATCTCGCTTGTTCCATAGCGGAATTCAATTGGATGAATTGCCATAGGTGCTACCAATTTTGCTTATTGAATATCTCGTCAAACTCTCCCCTATCGATTGCCTGCTGCACTTCCTTCGGTTTTTTTCCCTCGACTGTTACTCCAAGAGAAACGCAAGTGCCGAGAACTTCTTTAAGTGCTTTCTTTAAATCATATGAAAGCATATCCTGCTTTTTCATCTGCGCAATTTTAATCGCCTTTTCAAGTGTTATATTTCCCGCGATTTCAGTGTTGGGCTTGCCGCTTCCCTTTTGAATCCCTGCCTCCTGCATTATGAGCGCTGAGGTAGGCGGTGTGCCAACTTCTATGACAAAATTTTTCTTCTCATCCACTATTACCTTGACCGGTACCTGCATGCCATTGTACTGCTTGGTTTTCTCATTAATTTCATCCACCACTTTTTTGATGTTAACCCCAAGCGGACCAAGCGTTGGACCTAGAGGCGGCCCAGGCGTTGCCTTTCCGCCTGGTACTAATATTTTCACCTCTTTTGCCATTGCGATCACCTTCTAGCTTTCTCTCTCTTCTCAAGAGAATGCTCGGTTTCCTCCTTGCTCAATATTCGAACGTGATCCCCTCTTACGGTGACTGGAATTGGCACCATTGCTTCGAATAATTCCACAGTGATTTCCTCCTTAGCTTCATCAACTCGCTTGACCCTAGCTTTTTCACCCTTGAAAGGCCCAGCTATGAGCTCAATTATGGCACCCTCAGATATGCCAGTAACTACTGGCTTGGGTGTTAGAAAGTGTTCCACATCGGCAAAGCTTGAACTGCCTTTAACCACGCTCCTCGCATGCGTTATATTGGCAATGGCCTGCTCCAAAATTTCAGGCATAGTGGTTTCCACTAATATGTATCCTTTGAGTTCATTAGGCACCAGTATAGCTCGTATATCAAATTTCTCCCGCTTAACTCTCTTCTCCAGCAAATTTGCAACTGCGCGCTCTTGATTTGCAGTTGTCTTAACTGCAAAAATTAAGGGAGGCTTCTCCTCAGGAGAGGGCTCCTTTTCTTCTTTTTTTTCCTCTACTTTCTCTTCTATTTTTTCTTCCATAGCTTCAGGCTTAATTGTGACTTCCTTAGGTGGTTCAGATTCTTCTTTCTTCTGCTCTTGAGTAATTCCTTGTTCTTCTTTTGGCTCGCTCATTTCATTTCCTCATCAATAGCTCTGGAATTGTTACCATTATAAGATATATGATGAAGCCAATGAAACCGATTATCAAGAGCCCGAGAGCGGCTACTTTAGCAATCATGTTGAACTCCTCAAGAGTTGGCTTTCTTGTAAGTTTCAATATTCTTAGGTATTCATCAAATTTGCCCGACTTAGCAGGTTTTATTTTTTCAGCCTTCTTCTCAGGTGATATTTTAGCCATCAGTATTTCTCCTTTGAATGAAGCAGAGATAAAGATTACCCTAATATAAATATTTAAAGCTTAGTGCTTATCTTAATCGATCTGCTTAAATCAATCCCATTCCTCTTAAGTGCTCCACGCCCTCGATGAAGCCATCTCCATACTCGTGCTTGGTGATATAGCTAGCAATTTGTTTGAGCTGATAAACAGCATTTGCTACTGCAATGCTGTAGCCCGCAATTCGGAATACTTCTATATCATTTTCGGAATCCCCGAAGGCAGCTATTTCCTCAGGCTTTAGACCAGTGATTTCCATGATTTTCTTCAATCCCAGGCTCTTGTTTACCTTTTTGCTTTTAATATGAATTGCATAGCCGCTGTCAACTAGATCTACATCAGAGCTGAACTCGCTGTTTCTTAAAATCTCTCGAGCTTTATTTACATTGAAGTTTCTCCTCACTGCGATTTCCGATTTACGCATTTTTGGATCTAGCTTTTCAAGTTCAAAATGCTTCGAGAGCAAGTGATAAACAAGCTCGCATTTCTCCAAGCAATCCTGAGGCATATTAAGAATCTCCTTTCCATCGAATTTAGTTAGCACCACTCCTCCATTTTCAGCGATGATCATCTCACTGGTGCCAATGAGCTTCGCCGCAGCTTTGGTGAAGCAAGCGGTATTCCCAGTGGCAAGGATCACTGGCACTTTTAACTCGCGAAGTTTTTCTATTGCACGTAAATGCAGCTTTCTATCTCTATGGGTGATTGTGCCATCTATATCTGTAACAACTGCACTGACCTTTGAAAACATCCCATTGTAATTTCGAATTAGGAATATAAATAAATTGGCCTTGTTTTTGTTTTAGAAATTTTTTATATTTGACCTAGGTATGAGAACTTCTTCTCTTCCTCTCCCGCAGACAACACATTTGTATCCCTTTTAAAAATCTAGTTTTGAATTAGAAATCCTTATCCATAGATTATCTTAAGTATTTCTTCCTTGCCCTTTAAATGCCACAAATTTCTCCCTCGCTCTAGCGAATGCAGGATGATATATGTAATCTATGCATGATCCCCTAGCTTCTTTGATCTTCATGTAATCCACAAGTTCTTGGAACTTCCCCCCAGCGAGGCCATCTGCGAGCATTGCATAGCCTTGAGCAGTTTCTTTAGTAATTTTCGCACCCTCGAGATATCCCAGTTCTCTAACCTCTGCATACTTCGAAAGCCTTTCCTTAAGCTCAGCTTTAACTCGCTTGATTCTAGTAATTCTACCTGAGGTTAAAATCTCCCTAGGCCTTGGAATTGAAACCAGCAAGCTAGCAACTGCTTTCTCCACCCCCTCCATCATTGCCTCCCAAGCGAGTTTGCATCGCTCCTCATCCAAGCAGCTCGCGAGTTCCTCAGGGGTGGCTCTTCCGCTGATTAAAGCAGCACCCCCAGTGAAGACATCTGCTTTCTCCCACTTGCCAACGATCTGAGCAAGCTCGAGATCTATGCAGCCAGCGGTTAAAAAGCCAGGGCTAGGTATAGTTGTACCCCCTACGCCATCGACTATTCTACCCCTCTCCACACCTATCACTGCGTTATATCCAAAGCCCATTTCAACCAAGATAAAGGAAACCTCGGAATAGGGAATGCTAAGTCTTCGAGCTTGATCGTAAACACCTAAAATGGAAACACTCATTTTATCCGCCGTGCCCATGTCCAGCTTATTAATCTTCCTATGCCTAGGCACAGTTGCAAGGTTAACCACTCCAGGTATGAATACTATTGGAAAGCCTCTTTTTCTCATTATAAAAGTACTCTCAGTCATAGCGTAGTAAACCAGAGCTCCAAAGACACCTTGCTTAACAGCGCTCTCGATCTCCTCTCTAGTGGTGAGCAAGATATAATTGTAATACCAGTCTTTAAAGCGCTCCAGCTCAATTTCACTTGCTTTAGTTACCCCAACTCCATAACCCGAGGGCGCTGCTATTAACTCAAGGGGAAATGCTGCCTCAATTGCCTCTATTATCACCTTAGGTTTCCTAGCAATCTCAGGAGTGGGTATAGCTTGCTCATAGCAAACCAAGCCATTTTCAATAGCGCAGATATCCATGCTATATGTACCTGGATCTATACCAGCTGTTCTCATAAAAACACCTAGTTTAAGTTTACCTCCAAAGTTTAAAATAATATCGAATTTAAAGTTTAAAAAGTAAAACTATGAAGATCCAAGTCAATGCTCCCGCGCGCTTGCATCTAGGCGTTATTGATTTAAGCAATAGCCTGGGCAGACTCTATGGATCTATAGGTGTGGGGATTAATCAGCCTTGTGTTGAGGTTATAGCTGAGGAATCAAAGGATATTGAGGTATGCTCTGAAGAGAATATTGAATGCTTCACAGCCGCCGAGAGTATAATTAAACGCTTTTTAAAGAAATATAATATTGAAAGCGGGGTGAGGATCTCCATAGTTAAAAGCATTCCCTCCCACGTGGGACTTGGATCAACGACTCAGCTATCGCTTTCAATTGCACTAGCCATTTCAAAGCTCTATGGAATTGAAACCACAGTTCGAGAAATGGCAGAGTCGCTCGGCAGAGGAGGGGTCTCTGGAATTGGCCCAGCAGTATTTGAAAAAGGCGGGTTTGTGGTCGATGGTGGAGTAAGAGTGGGAGTAGGTAGGAAGA
>JAWCMA010000017.1:0-24811 GCA_038850285.1 Methanocellales archaeon
ATGCACTTTATAGGTGGATTGCTCGAGCATTCCCCCTCGCTGCTTGCATTTACTTCTCCAACTACGAATTCCTATCGCCGCTTAGTGCCTGGCTATGAAGCACCTGTGAATCTGGTTTACTCTCAGCGCAATAGAAGTGCAGCCGTGCGCATACCCGTTTATTCGCTAAGCCCCAAGGCAAAGCGCATTGAATACCGACCGCCTGATCCAAGCTGCAATCCATACCTTGCCTTTGCAGCCATATTGATGGCAGGGCTGGATGGAATAGAAAAGAAAAGCGATCCAGGCGAGCCGATGGATGTGGATGTATTCGAACTTCCAGCTGAGGAGGCAGCGAAGATAAAAACAGTGCCAGGCAGCCTGGAGAAGGTTCTCGACGAGCTTGAAGCAGATCACGAATATCTGCTGAAGGGAGATGTATTCACCAGAGATTTAATTGAAACTTGGATTGAATATAAGAGAAAGAGAGAAAACGACCAGGTCAGACTCAGGCCCCATCCATACGAGTTCTACCTATACTTCGATGTTTAAGCTCCGACTGCATAATACAGTCGTTCAGATTTTTTTAATTTACTAAACATATATAAAGAAAAAAAGTATCCAATCAAAAAGTAAAATCACTGCAAACTAAAAAAATGTTAAGAATAAAAGGGTGAAAATGTCAAAAGTTGAGTATATAGGAATCAGAAAAAATTTCGTATACCACCGCAAACCCCGGAAAAAATCGGGCACTGTGAAAAAAATATGCATACAATCCAAGAAATCCCAACTCCTTGTGAGGATAGCTGCATAATGCAATACTGGGAGTAAGCAGGCGGAAGTCAAGTCATACACTTCCACCTCACCTCATTTTTTCGAATCATTAATATCTAAGACCTTACAATTGAATTAATTGCCCCAGTTAAAAACTTTCAAAGAGCAAGAGTAGGAGATCGATAAAATGGATGTATTTAAACCAGCTAGCGAAGAGAGGAACATAGTATTTTTAGATATTGAAACAACTCCACTGCCTGAGTGATGATGAAGTTGTCTTGGAATATTTAATGGATAAAGATATTGATAGGAAATTTCATCCATTGTTCTCAAAGGTCATACTCATAGGAATTAAACCTAGAAATCAAAAATCAAAATTTTTCTATGGCGATGATGAGTCCAAAATTCTACTCGATTTATGGGACTATCTGCGTAAATCCAATCTAGATTTAATTGTCTCATTCAATGGCTACCGCTTTGACATCCCATTTCTCTACGTTAGATCACTCCTCAACGAAGTAAAGCCCTCTCTACCCATAAATACAAATAAGTATAATATGGATAGATCGAATCATTTCGATTGCATGCTTGCTCTCTCTCACTACGATGTTTTCCCTTGGGTTTCTTTGGAAATAGCTTGTAGAATGTTCAAAATTGAAATTCCTCAATGCGAGGTTAAGGGATCTCAGATAAGGGAATGCTATAAAAATGGAAAGTGGGAAGGAATAATTAAGAAGTGCGAAGCTGATTTAACAATGCTTGAGAAACTTTATAGCAAGATCTCAGATGGACTAATGTGAAATTGGCTTTCAAATTTGCGTTATATATTATATATCAGAGAGCTCAAGGCAATCCAAAGATAAAATTAACAGACAGAGGAATAGCAATCTAAAAATTAGAAGTAATAGTAATATTTACCCTCATTTGGAGTTAATAAGGGCTATATTGTTAGGGGTATTATAGCGAATAGGAATACATTGATGGTTCCATGGATAGTGGTGATGAAATACAAATTTCTTGTTCTCTGGAAGAGATAGCCTATTATTAATCCAGCTGAAGCGGCGAAGATTATTTCTAAAGGCAAGCTATAGCCTGAGTGCATTGCTGCGAATATTAAACTCGCTATTATTAATCCATAGGTTGGATTAAAGAGCTGCTCTAGCTTGGTTTGCAGCAAGGATCTGAAAATTAATTCCTCAACTAAGCCTATGAATAGAAACATTATTAAAGTTATTTTTAGGAAATTACTCAAGCTCAAGTCCTCCACTAAACCCCCTGGGTGAAGTAAAAAATATTCAATGTAGCCTAAGAGCGCTCCTAACAATAAACCAACTCCAGTGTAGAGTACGTTTCTCCTTAAATTTGATTCTAATCCAATTTGATCTTTGGTGTAGCCTTGGTTTTTAGCTGCAAGATAGATTGGTATAAACATTGGAGCATAGATGAATGGGAACCAATAGATAGTTAGGGGGAAGAAAACTGGTATCGATGTATTTATTATTCGAAGAAGAGGTATTAGCATTATTATCTGCAGATAATCCAAATTCTCTCTATCTATCTCCATTTTTTTAAATTTTAAGTACTTAGCTAGAATTGCTAGAGCAACAATTGAGATTAAGTTAATTATATGCAAGCCCAAGCCTAAATAAAGCTGTTTGTGGTAAAAAAATGCCTCAGCTAAGAAAATTGCATATAAGGGTAGGCTAATGGCATTTGGCTTAAGCAAGGTTTTCAAAGATATTTTCTCAACTTGTTGAATTTTATACATTCTCAAATTCCTTCCCTCATTTCATTGAATTCAGCCTTTCCCCATTAGACAATGTCTATTCTTCCCCCAATTCATCTATCAATTTTTTGCGAGCACGCACCTAGCTTTGAATTGAAGATGGCTATGGCAAATCATAATCATTGCATTAAATGCTTCTATATAATCTTTCTAAATATATTTCAATTCCCATCTTACCGCATCTTACGCACAAATATGAATAGAACTATCGTTTTTCAGAACAAAACCCCCTTTGAAAAGCGAGATAGCTATAAACCTCGCAAGCCACCTTGGAGCACGCCAACTATGCAAATCATTTATCAAATGAATAATGAATATAATGATTAAAAAAGATAAGAGGATGTAAAAGAATATTTAAAAAGTAAAAAAGATGTTCCAAACGGAATCTACATCTTCTGCCTCACCTCCGAAGCAGAAAAATATAGGAACAGCAGTTGCTCTGGCGATGATGCCAGGAATCTTCGGAGTAATGGGGATAGGACATCTATATATTGGAAGAATAGCAAGAGGAATAGCACTATTCATAATTGGTATAATAATCATCTTACTCGCAGTGGCTAGATTCCAATATGCCATAAATTTCGCCTCCGAGGGATATCGTCACATAGCTACTACCATTTATGCCACTAGCATAATTGATCTCACAATCTGGGGATGGCAGATCTATGATGCATATAGTTTAGCGGTGGAATACAATAGAATAATTCAAGAAACTGGAAAGGCACCTTGGTAATGGAAAACTTGAAACATATCATGAAGAATGAAATTAGAAATTATATTAGAATAATAGAATAAGATAGCTATGGACAAATTACACATACCTGAACCAATTTCCGCAGGGCTCTTTCTCTCCTATAAATGTACTAGCAAATGTAAACATTGCATGTACGCTTGCTCCCCTAGCTGGAAAGCAGACTGGATTTCCGAGAGATATATACAAAAAATTTTAACTCAACTTGTGGATAAAATAATGGAAAGCCCCTATGGAATTGATATTAGTATAAACCATGGGCTTCATTTCACCGGTGGAGAGCCCTTCTTAAATTTCAATTTATTGCTTAAAGCCACTAAAATCGCTCACGAGCTTAGAATTCCCTCAACCTTTGTGGAAACCAACTGTTTTTGGTGCATCGATGATAAAACCACAAAGGAGAAGCTAGAGCTCTTGAAAGAAGCTGGGTTAAAGGGTATATTAATCAGCGTGAATCCCTTTATAATTGAGCAAATACCCTTTGAGCGAATAGATAGAGCTGTTAGAATAAGCAAAGAAATCTTTGAAGATAATGTTATAACCTATCAAGATTTCTTCTACCAGCAATTTAAAAGGTTAAACATAAGCGATAAATTGCCCTTCGAAGAATATTTGAAAAAAGCAGCTTACAGCTTGCGCTATGTGGAACTAATTCCAATGGGTAGAGCTGTTTATAAACTTGGAAATCTATTTAAAAAATATCCCGCGGAGCAATTTTTCGGTGAATCGTGTAAAGAAGAGCTAACTAGACCTTGGCATGTTCACGTAGATAACTATTGCAACTACATCACTGGCTATTGCGGAGGTATTTCCCTAGGAAACGCTAGAGACCTTGCCTCCATTCGTGAAGTAGATTTAGACAAGCATCCAGTTTTAAAAGCGCTTACCACGGATATTAAAAGGCTATATGATTTAGGAGTTGAATTTGGCTATAGAGAAAAAGAAGGTTATATCTCAAAGTGCCATCTATGCGTGGATATAAGGAAGCATTTGATACAGCACGGGGGTAAATTTAAATTTAAAGAGCTTACCCCGAGAGATTTTTATCTTCATTTAGAATAACTAGTAGAATAACTAGAATAATCTTGATATTATGGGTGGAAAAATAATTTCCTTCGATGTAAGAGGTACTCTCACCACTCCCAGATTCACAGATTTAATTTGGGAGGAAGCTATACCAAAGCTATACTCTGAAAAAACTGGAATCGATCTAAATAGCGCAAAATCCTATGTTTTTAGGGAATATGAAAAAATCGGGGAGGATAGGATAGAGTGGTATGATATTAAATATTGGTTTAAGCACTTTGGACTCGGCGATAACTATCGAAAATTGCTCAAAAGTTATAGTCACGAGGTCTCATACTACCCAGAGGTCCGCGAGGTTCTCGAGAATTTAAATAAAAATAGAAATAAAAATAAAAAATATGAGTTGATCATAATCTCTAACGCTGCTAGAGAATTTCTCGAAGTGGAATTAGAAGGAATTGAAGATTATTTCTCATATATTTTCTCTGCTCCCTCGGATTTTAATCAAATCAAGAAAACTCCAAGTTTTTATTTGGATATATGCAATATCTTGAAAGTTAAGCCCAGTGAAGTTACTCACATAGGCGACAATTGGTTTTTTGACTACATAATTCCAAGGGAAGTGGGAATAGAAGCTTTCTACTTAGAAAGGCAAGGGAAAAAACAAGGGGAATTTATTGTAAAAGATTTAAAGGAATTTGAAAAAAAACTTTTGGATTTAAACTTTTATAATTAAATTATGAAAATCGAAAATCAAAAAAGAATACTTTCACCACGCTCTTACTTAACTCATTTATAAACAAAATGCGCCATTTTTGAATTAGAGATTAGATAGAAATAAGGGTGGAAGGGATTTGCAACGCCCTACTTCGCTTCTGGGCCTCTTGCAACTTCTATCCAAAAAATGGGGTGTGAGATGCACAGGCGAATTAAATGCATTATATGCGGGAGAATATTTGCTTCATATGAAAAATATGATGAGCATAGCTACCAAGTCCATCGCTTGAAAACCACAAAGCTGAAAAGGCACTATGAATTAATTGCCCCACTTTATCATTAGCTCAATGGAATGGAAAGAATAAGATACGAGTAGACCTTAAGCCCAACTGCTTAAGCTTAAAGCTGCTTTTTACTTCTCTTTAAGTATGGAGGAAATGGTTGAAAAAGCGCTTTTAACCACCAAATAGGTACCTCCAACTACTATTACGCCAATTGCACCTAAACCTAAAGTTGCAGCACTTATCCCAGCGGAGACAAGAATAGCGGTGTCATGCTTAGTTAAATATGAAGCTAGTTTTTTCATTATAGAAGGACTCACTGCAATTGCATCAGTTTCAAGGGTAATATTACCTCTTTGAAAAACCTTTATCCAACCGCTTTCCTCTGAAATTAAAACTGCAGTTATCTTTTCACTATACTCAGTAATACCCTTAGCTGCCGCGTGTCTAGTGCCAAATCCATACATAGTTGAGGTTTTTAAAACCCTTGCTCCATAGGCGAGTGTCTCCCCATTTTGAGTTAAATAAATAGCTCCATCCAATGTAGCGAGCTTCTCAAGCACCACATCCATGCCTTTTGAAAGCAATGTGCCTCCGAATATCAATTGAGGATATTGACATTCATAGGTGCCCTCAGCAAGCTCTCTTGGAGCTATAATGAAAAGCGCGCCTTTTTTATCCCTAGCAAGTCTCTTAGCAATCCCAAGCACCTTTTCCATTACCTCTGCTTCAACATCAATGGTTTCTTTAACCTCTTTAACCTCTTTAACCTCTTTAACCTCTTTAACTTCCATTGAATTAAAGTAAGACTTCATTTAATAAAAACTATTCTATCTCAACTATCTCAAATCTCAAATTACTAGCGATGTTTAGCATCCCAGCAGCACTTGCACTACCAGTTATATATCCTTGGATTAATTTAAAATCGCAGCCACCTCTATCCTCTAGCTCCGTAGAAAGCGATCCTAGAAGCTAGAAGCCATAAGCCAACCATAGAAAAGATTATAATCCATGTAAACATATAATTATTACTTTCAGAAAACTATATATGCAATGAATGCATTGGGCATGCGATTTGAGAGGTAGATTTCTAATTGAAAGGTGAGTATTTGCTTGGGGATGTGGTTTATTTAAATATATTGAAGAGGGCTCGTAGCTCAGTTAGGCAGAGCACCTGGCTTTTATTTTCGAAAATAGCTTTAGAAGATACCAGGTGGCCGGGGGTTCAAATCCCCCCGAGCCCGTTTTAATGGGAGGGGAAAATTTGGCTAAGAAGTTTAATGTACTTGAGCATGAATTAGTTCCTGAGCACGTGATAGCAAGTGAGAAAGAAGTTGAGGAGATTTTGAAAAAATATCAATGTGAAAAAGGACAGCTTCCTCTTATTCGCACAAACGATCCAGTGGTGAAGGAGATAGGTGCGAAAACTGGAGATGTAATTAAAATAATAAGAAAAAGCCCTACCGCGGGTAAAGTAATTGCCTATCGCTATGTAGTGGAAGCATAGGATGTGAAAGCAATGGGGAATAGAAGAATACTTGCGGAAGCATATTTCACTAGAGATAAAATTGCTCAGCATCACATCGATTCCTTCAATGCCTTCATCGACTATGGCTTGCAGAAGGTGATCGATGAACAGGGGATAATTGGCACAGATATAACTGAAGAGGGAATGGAGGGCGGGGAGGGAGGTGTTTATATCAAGCTTGGTAAAATAAGAGTGGGCAAGCCAGTTGTAAGAGAAGCAGATGGCTCAATCGAGCCCCTCTATCCCTCGGAAGCTAGACTTAGAAATATAACTTATGCAGCGCCGATTTATCTCCAAATGAGCATTGTACGCGGGAATAGCGAGACTGAGCCCCAGGAAGTGGAAATTGGCATGCTGCCTATAATGGTTCAATCTAAAGTTTGCAATCTCTATGGCCTATCCCCAAGGGAATTGATCGAGCAAGGCGAGGATCCCATGGATCCAGGGGGGTATTTCATCATCAATGGCACTGAACGCGTTTTAATGAGCCTAGAGGACCTAGCGCCCAATAAAATCTTAGTTGAATATAACGAGCGCTATGGCGAGAAAATAGAAGTTGCAAAGGTATTCTCCCAGAGACGCGGATATAGAGCACTAGTAATTGTTGAAAGGGGTAGAAACTCAATACTTGAAGTCTCATTCCCCTCCATCGCTGGTCGAATAAATTTCATAACCTTGGTTCGAGCCCTGGGTCTAGAGAGCGATCAAGACATTGTCAATGCCGTGAGCGATGACCCTGAGATAGCGAAGTTCATGCTTGAGAACATCGAAGAAGCTGAAGTGGAAACAACTGAAGAAGCAATTGATAAAATCGGCAAGCTAGTGGCAGCTGGTCAAGCAAGGGAGTATCAAAAGAAGCGGGCAAATTATGTTTTAGATCGCTACCTCCTCCCACACCTTGGCAATGATGAATCAAGTAGACTTGCTAAAGCCCATTACCTAGGGAGGATGGCGGAGGCTTGCTTTGAACTTGCCCTTGGAAGAAGAGGCGAGGATGATAAAGATCACTATTCCAATAAGCGCATCAAGCTCGCTGGCGATTTAATGGAAGACCTATTTAGAGTTTCCTTCAGCCGCTTAACTCAAGATATAAAATATCAACTTGAGAGAGCTAGCATGCGAAATAGAGAGCTTAATGTAAACACAGCTGTTAGAGCGGATGTTTTAACTGAGAGACTCGCTCACCCCCTTGCCACTGGCAACTGGGTTGGAGGTAGAACAGGGGTCTCTCAATTGCTTGATAGAATAGATTACATGGCAATGCTATCGCATTTAAGGCGCGTGATCTCACCCCTCTCTAGAGCCCAGCCTCATTTCGAAGCTAGAGATTTACATCCCACTCAATGGGGTAGAATTTGCCCCTCTGAAACCCCTGAAGGCCCGAACTGCGGATTAGTTAAGAACTTCGCTCAACTCGTGGAACTTTCCACTGGACTTGAAAATGAAGAGGAAATTAAAGCCGTTTTAACTCAACTTGGTGTACAGCCAATTGGAAGGGGACATGCGAGAGCAAGGGTTTTTGTAAATGGAGCTCTAGTTGGCTATCACGGCAATCCCGAGGAACTTGTGAAAGAACTCAAGAGGAAGCGTCGAAGTGGTATTTTACCAATTCAAGTTAACGTGGCATTTTTCGAGCGCACAAAAGAAGTTGTGATAAATTCAGATAGCGGGAGAGCTAGGAGACCTTTGATAATAGTGGAAAATGGCAAGCCTAAAGTTACCGAGCAAGACCTAGAGCGCTTGAAGCGCAAGGAAATTGCCTTTGAAGACTTAGTGAGACAGGGCTTAATTGAATATCTAGATCCAGATGAAGAGGAAAATGCTTTAATTGCAGTGAATGAGGAAGACCTCACTCCAGAGCACACCCACTTGGAAATAGATCCCTCGCTTATCTTGGGAATCTGCTCTGGAATGATACCCTACCCAGAGCATAATGCCTCGCCTAGGAATACCATGGGCGCTGGAATGATAAAGCAATCCCTGGGAATGAGCACTGCTAACTGGCGTTTGAGGCCGGATACTAGAGCGCATATGCTTCACTATCCCCAGCTCCCAATAGTTAAAACTCAAACTTGCGATGCAATTAAATTCGACTTAAGACCAGCTGGACAGAATTTCGTGGTAGCAGTGCTATCTTACGAAGGCTATAATATTGAAGATGCCTTGGTTATAAATAAAGGCTCCATAGAGCGAGGGCTGGGAAGAAGCCATTTCTTCAGAACCTACGAGGGCGAGGAGAGGCGATATCCCGGTGGTCAAGAAGATATCTTTGAAGTTCCAGATGCAGAGGTAAGAGGCGCTAGAGGCGCTGAAGCATATGCCTATTTAGATGAAGATGGCATTGTTAACCCTGAAACCGACGTTGGACCTAACGATGTTTTAATTGGCAAGACAAGTCCACCCCGCTTCTTAGAAGAGCCAACTGATCTAGGCGGCATAGCTCCGCAGGGTAGAAGGGAAACCTCCATTACCATGAGATCAAATGAAAAAGGCATCGTAGATACCGTTATCCTAACCGAAGGTGAAAATGGCTCCAGACTAGTGAAAGTGCGCACTCGAGATCAAAGAATCCCTGAACTAGGCGATAAATTTGCCTCCCGCCACGGGCAAAAAGGAGTTGTGGGATTAATTGCTCCTCAAGAAGACCTGCCATTTACCGAGCAAGGTATTGTACCGGATTTAATAATCAACCCCCACGCAATTCCCTCTAGAATGACAATTGGACACGTCCTAGAAATGATAGGGGGCAAAGTGGGCGCACTTGAAGGCAGGAGAATAGATGGCACTGCCTTCTCCGGGGAAAAGGAAGAGGAATTAAGAGCCAAGCTGAAGAAACTAGGCTTCTCCCATACAGGCAGAGAGGTAATGTACGATGGAATAACAGGCGAGAGAATAGAGGCAGATATATTCATTGGAGTGATATACTATCAAAAACTGTATCACATGGTAGCAAGTAAACTCCACGCTAGATCTCGAGGACCAGTTCAAGTGCTCACTAGGCAACCAACTGAGGGTAGAGCACGGGAAGGCGGCTTGAGATTCGGGGAAATGGAGAGAGATGTATTAGTTGGCCACGGCGCAGCTCTAGCGCTTAAGGAAAGATTGTTAGATGAAAGCGATAAAGTGGTGGAGTTGATCTGCAGTCACTGTGGAATGGTTGCTACCTTCGATAAAAGAAGGAACTATGCCTACTGCCCGAGCTGTGGAGCTGAAACGGATATTTACCCAGTGGAAATGAGCTATGCCTTCAAGCTTTTACTTGATGAAATGAAAGCACTTGGAATAGCCCCAAGGTTAGAACTTACAGATGCAGTTTAGGGGGGAAAGCAATGACAAGTCCTAAGCGAATTGGTAAAATCAAATTTGGCTTGCTCTCCCCAAAGGAAATACGCAAGATGAGTGTCACTAAAATCATAACCGCAGATACCTATGATGACGATGGCTATCCCATTGAAATGGGACTCATGGACCCAAGGCTAGGGGTAATAGACCCTGGATTAAGATGCAGAACATGCGGCGGGAGACCAGGGGAGTGCCCAGGTCACTTTGGACATATAGAGCTAGCTGCTCCAGTAATCCACGTGGGCTTCGCGCGCTTGATCCACAAGATTTTAAGGATCACCTGCAGGAGATGCGGGCGCTTGCTATTACCCGAAGAAGTTAAAAGGGAATATCTTGAGAAGATGGCTTTGATGGAGAAAATAGGCGAGAGTGTGGATGAAGTCATTAAAGATGTCTTCAAAGACGCTAGAAGATCAAACATCTGCCCCCACTGCGGCGAGCCTCAGCTTGAGATCAAATTTGAAAAGCCAACTGGCTACATAGAAGATGCCCATAAGTTAATGCCAGCTGATGTACGCGATCGCTTAGAGAGAATACCAGATGAAGATGTAAGAGTCTTTGGAATGGATCCCAAAAATGCTAGGCCTGAGTGGATGATTTTAACAGTACTCCCCGTACCACCAGTTACCACTCGCCCCTCAATTACCCTTGAAAGCGGCCAGCGCTCAGAAGATGACCTTACCCATAAACTTGTGGATATAATTAGAATTAACCAGAGATTTCAAGAGAATCGCGAGGTAGGCGCCCCTCAATTGATAATTGAAGACCTCTGGGAGCTACTGCAATATCACGTGACCACTTTTCTAGATAACGAAGTATCAGGGGTTCCACCAGCTAGACATAGATCCGGCAGGCCGCTTAAAACCCTCTCCCAGCGTTTAAAGGGAAAGGAAGGGCGCTTCAGAGGCTCCCTCTCAGGCAAGCGCGTGAATTTCTCCGCTCGCACCGTTATCTCTCCTGATCCAAATTTAAGCATAAATGAAGTGGGCGTGCCAGTGAGAATTGCAAAGGAAATGACCATACCCATTCACGTTACCGCGAGAAACATAGATGATGTAAGAGAATATGTCCGCAGAGGACCTGAGAATCACCCTGGGGCAAATTATGTCACCCGCTTAGATGGAAGAAGAGTTAAGGTAACGGAGAAGAACTGTGAAGAACTTGCTCAAAGCCTAGAAGTTGGATGGATGGTGGATAGGCAGCTGAAAGATGGAGATATAGTGCTATTTAACCGCCAGCCCTCACTGCATAGAATGAGCATAATGGCACATAGAGTTAAAGTCATGCCCTATAAAACCTTTAGAATCAATCCAGCGGTTTGCCCCCCTTACAATGCCGATTTCGATGGTGATGAAATGAACTTGCATGTGCCTCAAACCGAGGAAGCTAGAGCTGAGGCGAAGATTTTGATGATGGTGGAGGAAAACCTACTCTCCCCTAGATTCGGCGGGCCTATAATAGGAGGGATCCACGATCACATCTCAGGCTTATATTTAATTACTAGAGGGGAAACCCAATTTGATGAAAACACCGCGCTGGAATTACTTAGAAAGACCAAGATAAAAAAACTCCCCAAGCCAGCTGGAGTTAAAGATGGCAAGCCCTATTGGACTGGCAAGCAAATTTTCAGCTTGCTTCTCCCTAAGGATTTGAATTTAACTTATAAAGCAGAGGTATGTGTTGATTGCGAGGTATGCAAAAAAGAGCAGTGCGAGCGCGATGCATATGTGGTGATAAAGAATGGCCAGCTTAAATATGGCACTATAGATGAAAAAGCCGTAGGGGCATTCACTGGGCATATACTCGATAGAATAATAAAGGAATATGGAGCTCAAGTTGCCAAGGAATTTCTAGACAATGCCACTAGACTAGCTATTAGAAGCATAATGCACTTTGGATTCAGCTTCGGTATTAGCGATGAAGATATCCCCAGGGAAGCTCAAACTCAAATCGCTGAGGTAATTAATAAAACTGAGGAAAAAGTGCATGCATTGATAAAAGCCTATGAAGCAGGAGAGCTAGATGCCCTGCCTGGTAGAACCCTTGATGAAACCCTTGAGATGAAGATAATGCAAGAACTAGGGAGAGCTAGAGATCAAGCTGGCTCAATCGCCGGGCGCTACCTTGGCTTAAATAATTCCGCGGTGATAATGGCAGTATCAGGAGCTAGAGGCTCAATGCTCAATTTAACCCAAATGTCCGCTTGCGTTGGACAGCAATCTGTGCGGGGAGAGCGCATTTCAAGAGGCTATGAAATTCGAACTCTGCCTCACTTTAAAAAGGGAGATAGAGGTGCTGAGGCAAGGGGCTTCGTTAAATCAAGTTATAAAAAAGGGCTATCTCCAACTGAGTTCTTCTTCCACGCAATGGGTGGAAGAGAGGGACTAGTGGACACAGCGGTTAGAACCTCTCAATCGGGCTATCTCCAGAGGCGATTGATCAATGCCTTGCAGGACTTAGAAGTTAAATACGATGGCACAGTTAGAGAAACAGGCGGTACAATTGTTCAATTCATATATGGTGAAGATGGCGTGGATCCAAGTAAAAGTGACTATGGGAAGCCTGTGAATGTTAAGAGAATAATTGAAAACATATTAGGCACGAGGGTGAAATATGAAGCTGCTTGAGAAAAAAATCGCAGAAGTTGAACTGCCTGAAAGCATAAAGCAAGAGATAATTGAAACCTTAAATGGAATTGAAGTCAGCGCTGAAGAGATAGATGAAATATTGCGCAAAACAGTTGAAGCCTATGAAAAAGCAAAGGTGGAGGCATGTGAAGCAGTGGGAACAGTAGCGGCGCAATCCATAGGTGAGCCAGGAACCCAGATGACGATGAGAACATTTCACTACGCAGGTGTAGCGGAAATAGATGTTACCCTAGGTTTGCCTAGATTAATTGAAATCTTAGATGCAAGAAAGGAGCCCTCTACCCCTATGATGAATATAAAATTAAGAGGAGAATACGCTAAGGATAGAGATAAAGTGAGAGAACTCGCTTGGGAAATAGAAGCTACGAATATTCTTGACATAGGCAGCATTGAAACTGATCTCAATGAAATGAAAGTGGTGATCAAGCTCAATGAACGCGCTCTAGATCAGAGGAAGATAAAGCCAGAGTATGTTAAAGAGAGAATAGAAGCTGGAATCGCTTTAGAGGTAAAACTAGAAGGAAAAACCTTAAACTTAGCTCCTGAAAAGCCCTCTTATCGCGATTTGCTTCAATTGATTGAAAAAATAAAGCGCATTACCATAAAAGGGATAGATGGAATTAAAAGAGTGGTGATAAGAAAAGAGGGAGAAGAATATACTTTATATACAGAGGGCTCCGCTCTTGAATATCTAATTTATCCGGAGAAAGCAGTTAAAGCAAAGAAGCTCACTAGTGAAGCAGCTAAGATAATAGCTGAAGGCGTAGATCCAAGTAGAACCACTTCAAACAATATCAATGAAATCGCAGAGGTACTTGGCATAGAAGCTGCGAGAAATGCCATTATTCGAGAAGCCACTGAAACTCTGAGAGAGCAAGGCTTAGACGTGGATATTCGCCATATCATGCTAGTAGCGGATATCATGACCGTTGATGGCAAGGTGAAGCAAATAGGGAGACATGGAGTAGCGGGGGAAAAGGCAAGTGTTTTCTCAAGAGCAGCTTTCGAGGTAACTGTGAATCACTTGCTCGATGCCGCGGTTCGAGGAGATGTAGATGAACTTGCAGGTGTAACTGAAAATGTCATAGTAGGCCAGCCTATTCAACTAGGCACAGGTAGCGTTACATTGATAGCAAAGCATGAGCCGCGTATAACAAAGGGGGAGGGATGAATTGGAATTAAATCGCGCCTTGCAAACTGCAATTAAAACCGGTAATGTAAAGATAGGCTCGAGGGAAACAATTAAAGTTGCTTTAAAAGGGGAGGCAAAGCTGGTAATTTTAGCTAAAAATTGTCCGGTGAAGATAAGAAATCAACTTAAGGAACTTAAATTACCTATATATGAATATCCCGGGCAAAGCCCAGACCTAGGATTAGCCTGCGGCTTACCCTATACAATTACTGCATTAGCGATAATTGAGCCCGGGGAATCTGAGATTTTAAGTTTATTAAGAGGTGCATAGATGGAGCTGAAACTCACTACTGAATGCATAAGATATATTGCCTTATTCGAAAGCTTAACTGGAGCTAGAGCTATAGATTGCATAATCGATGAGGCAAATGATCGCGTGATATTTGTGGTGAGAAAGGGAGATATGGGCTTAGCAATTGGAAAGAAGGGGAGTAATATTAATAGGGTGAAGAAAGTGATAGGCAGAGAAGTGGAAATAGTGGAGTATTCTGAGAATCCTGAGGAATTCATCTGCAATGCCTTGCTGCCAGTTGTGGCTAAGAAGATTAATTTAGTGAGCAGGCAAAACAAGCGATTAGCTTATGTAGAAGTTCCTCCTAAAGATAAAGGTCTTGCAATAGGAAAGAACGGCCGCAATATAAATAAAGCCAAACTCCTAGCTCAAAGACATTATAATTTAAGTGATATTATAATTCAATGAATTGAGGTGGAAATCGTGGCCACGGGAATGTTCGCCGCTAGAAAGCTCAATAGAGATAGACAGAAATATAGATGGAGCGAGCGCAGCTACAAGCGCAGAATGCTTAGATTAGATGAAAAAGCAGATCCACTAGAAGGCTCCCCCCAAGGAAGGGGAATTGTGCTCGAAAAAGTTGGAATCGAAGCCAAGCAGCCTAATTCAGCCATTAGAAAAGCAATTAGAATTCAATTGATCAAAAACGGCCGCCAGCTAACTGCCTTTTGCCCAGGGGATGGAGCCATAAATTTCATAGATGAACATGATGAAGTCATCGTGGAAGGACTCGGGGGGCGAAAGGGTAGAAGCATGGGCGATATCTCAGGGGTGAGATTTAAAGTGATAGCTGTAAACAATACCTCTCTCGATGAATTAGTAAGAGGGAGAAAAGAGAAACCAGTGAGGTGAGCAATTGGCCGAGGTAAAGATATTTGGGAAATGGGATGCCTCTCAAATTCAAATCACAGATCCCAGTCTAAAGCGATATGTAAATCTAAGTGCCCCTTTAGTGCTGCATTCAAGTGGCAGACACGCTAAGAAACCCTTTGGAAAGGCAGAAGTGCCCATAGTTGAGAGGCTAATCAATAAAATGATGCGGGGGGAGGATAACACTGGTAAAAAACTCAAGGCCTATAATATAGTTAAAAAAGCATTTGAAATCATAAATAAAAAAACCGGCCAAAATCCAGTGGCAATGCTCATAAAGGCAATTGAAAATGCAGGACCTAGGGAGGAAACAGTTAGATTGAAGTATGGGGGAATAATGGTACCTAAAGCAGTTGATACCGCTCCAATGCGCAGAGTAGATCAAGCTTTGATGTTCCTAGCTCAAGCTGCAGAACAAGCTTCATTTAAAAATAGCCGAAGAATAGAGGAATGCCTAGCTTCTGAGATAATAGCTGCAGCTAATTATGATGTGAAAAGCTCAGCGATAAGTAGAAAGGATGAAAAAGAACGCATAGCCAAAGCTGCCCGGTGAGACATATGGGAAGAAGAGAGCGAATGGTTGCCTCGGCAAGAAAGCTCATGGACCAGCCTGAGAAAATTAGAAACATATGCACAATAGCTCATATAGACCACGGTAAAACAACCCTTTCAGACAACTTAATAGCTGGCGCAGGCATAATTTCAATGGAACTCGCTGCTCAGCAGTTGGTTTTAGACTTCGATGAAATGGAACAAGCCCGCGGGATAACTATAAATGCAGCGAACATCTCAATGGTGCACGAAGTCGAGGGAGAGGAATACCTCATTAACTTAATAGATACCCCAGGGCACGTTGATTTCGGAGGGGATGTAACTAGAGCAATGCGAGCTGTGGATGGCGCGATCGTACTCGTTGACGCGGTTGAGGGGGTAATGCCTCAAACTGAAACCGTGCTCAGGCAAGCGCTTCGAGAGGGAGTAAAGCCAATTTTATTCATAAATAAGGTTGATCGCTTGATAAATGAGCTTAAACTAAGCCCTCAGGAGATGCAAATACGCCTGGGCAAAATCATCGATGGCGTTAATAAGCTTATAAAGGGAATGAGCCCGCAGAGGTATAGCCAAGGCTGGAGGGTTGATGCCTCTCAAGGCACAGTTGCCTTTGGCTCTGCAAAATATAAATGGGGAATCTCAGTGCCATATATGCAGAGGAGCAAACTCACTTTTAAGGAAATCTATGAATATTGCAAGAGCGGTAGAATGGATGAACTCTCTAAGCTCGACCCGCTATATATCGTAGTTCTAGATATGGTTGTAAAGCAACTGCCTAATCCAATTGAAGCGCAGAAAAGTAGAATTCCAATCATCTGGAAAGGAGATCTCAATAGCGAGATAGGCAAAGCAATGCTCAATTGCGATCGCAATGGCCCAATTGCATTTATGGTAACCGATATAGTTTATGATCCCCACGCAGGTGAAGTGGCAGTTGGCCGCTTATTCAGCGGTACTTTAACTAGAGGAGTGCAGCTTCACATCTCAGGCACGCATTTTATAGAAAGAGTGCAGCAAGTCTCGCTATTCATGGGCGGGGATAGAGAGGAAGTTGAATCAATACCCGCTGGTAACATAGCTGCTGTAACTGGTTTAAGGCAAGCAATAGTTGGCACAACTGCTTCCTCTATAAAAATGACCCCATTTGAAAGCATCAAGCACTATAGCGAGCCAGTTATGACGGTAGCGATTGAAGCTAAGAATACCAAAGATCTGCCTAAATTAATTGAAGTATTGAGACAGCTCTCCAAGGAAGATCCCACTTTGCAAGTGCAAATAGATGAAGAAACTGGTGAGCATTTAATGTCTGGAATGGGAGAGCTGCATCTTGAGATTAAAGCCGCTTTAATAGAGAGAGACTGGAAGATACCTATAACAACTTCCACACCAATAGTGGTATATAGAGAAAGCGTTAAAGCAGCCTCACCCCCAGTTGAAGGTAAATCCCCTAATAGACACAATCGCTTTTACATCACCGTTGAACCCCTGGGAGATAAAATCGTGGAGCTAATTAAACTGGGTGAGGTTTCAAATACAATGCAAGAGCTGGAGCGAAGGAAAGTTTTAATTGAAGCGGGAATGGACAAAGAAGAAGCTAAAAATGTAGTGGAAATCTTCGGTACAAATATGTTCCTCAACATGACTAAGGGCATTCAATATCTCGCTGAAACAATGGAACTCATATTAGAGGGCTTCCACGAGGCAATGAGAAATGGACCGCTTACTAGAGAACCCTGTCAAGGTATAAAGGTCAAACTAGTGGATGTTAAGCTACATGAAGATGCGGTTCATCGAGGACCAGCGCAAGTAATTCCAGCTGTTAGGCAAGCTTGCCACGCAGCAATATTGCTAGCGGATCCAGTTATACTCGAGCCAATTCAAAAAGTAACCATCTTCGTGCCTGAGAGATACCTGGGGAATTCTACTTCAGAGATTCAAGGTAGAAGAGGCCAAGTTTATGAAATTAGAAGCGAGGGAGATATAAGTGTAATCGTAGCTCTAGCTCCCGTGTCAGAGCTCTTTGGCTTCGCAGGAGATATAAGAAGTGCAACTGAGGGCAGGGCAATTTGGAATACTGAAAACGCTGGCTTCGCATCAATTCCACCGAGTTTGCAGCTTGAAGTTATAAGGAAGATAAGGCAGAGGAAGGGCTTGAAGGCAGAGCTTCCTAAACCCAGTGACTTCGTGGATTGATAGAAAAAATTAAGTCTAAAAATGTCAATTTAAGGTGAAAGATGAAATTGGAGGAATTGAAATGGCGGAAAAACCACATATGAACTTAGCAACTTTGGGACATGTTGATCACGGTAAGTCAACAATTGTAGGTAGATTGCTATATGAAACTGGTATTATTCCTGACCATATAATCGAAGCATATCGAAAGGAAGCAGAAGCGAAGGGTAAAGCCACATTTGAATATGCTTGGGTAATGGATTCCTTAAAGGAAGAGCGTGAAAGAGGTTTAACCATAGATATAGCTCATCAAAAATTTGTAACCGATAATTACTACTTCACCATCGTGGACTGTCCTGGGCACAGAGACTTCGTGAAGAATATGATAACAGGAGCATCACAGGCAGATGCAGCTTTACTCGTGGTAAGCGCGGCTGAAGGCGAAGGAGTGCAGCCTCAAACCAGAGAGCATGTTTTTCTAGCTAGAACCCTTGGGATAAATCAACTTATAGTTGCCATCAATAAAATGGATTTAGTTAACTATGGGGAAGCGAGATATAAACAAGTGAAGGAGGATGTAACCAAGCTTTTGAAAACAGTTGGGTATAAAATCGAGGAAATTCCATTCATACCCTGCTCAGGATTAAAAGGCGGGAATATCTTCAAGCGCAGCGAGAAAATGCCTTGGTACACTGGGCCCACTTTGCTTGAGGCATTTAACAAATTAAAGCTGCCTGAGAAACCAGTGCATCTACCCCTTCGAGTGCCAGTTCAAGATGTTTACTCCATCTCAGGCGTGGGCACTGTTCCAGTGGGAAGAGTTGAAACAGGCAAAATGAAGAAAGGCGATAAAGTAATATTTATGCCAGCGAATGTGGGAGGAGAAGTTAGATCCATTGAAATGCACCATGAAGAGATTTTGGAAGCGGTGCCCGGCGATAATATAGGTTGGAATGTTCGTGGAATTAGCAAAACAGATATAAGAAGAGGAGATGTATGTGGTCACTCTGATAATCCACCCACAGTTGCAGAGGAATTCACTGCTCAAGTAGTTGTACTTCAACATCCCTCTGCAATTACAGCTGGCTATACCCCTGTTTTCCACTGCCACACTGCGCAAGTGGCTTGTACCATAACTGAGTTGAAGAAGAAACTAGACCCCAAGACTGGCGCTGTGAAGGAGGAAAACCCAGCTTTCCTTAAAACTGGAGATGCAGCAGTGGTGCAAGTGAGACCAACTAGACCGCTTGCAATTGAGAAAGTAAAGGACTTCCCGCCCCTAGGTAGATTTGCAATTAGAGATATGGGCACGACCATTGCAGCTGGAATGTGCATCGATGTGAAAAAGAAAGTGTATTAAATATGGCTCAGCGAGCTAGAATTAGACTATCGGGCACGAGCCCTGATAAACTTGAGGAAATCTGCAAGCAAGTGAAGCAAATTGCAGAGAGAACAGGTGTTAATATCCACGGCCCTGTACCGCTTCCCACCAAGCGCTTGATTGTACCCGTGCGCAAAAGCCCAGATGGCGAAGGCTCAGCTACTTTTGATCACTGGGAAATGCGGGTGCACAAGCGCTTGATAGATATAGATGCAGATGAACGCGCTTTAAGGCAATTGATGCGCATTCAAGTACCAAAAGATGTAAATATTGAAATTGTACTCGAAAGCTAATCAAATATAAATATAATTAAATTTAATTAATTTAATTTAAATGATCTCTCGCAAGATCTACTCCCGCTGGATGGAGAGAAATCAAAAGAAGAAGATAGCTCAAATCCTAGAGATCATTTATGCAACTGGCAGAATCCTGGATATAGGCTCAGGACCTGGTTTTTTAGAGGAAAGTTTGCCTAGTGCTATTGCACTGGATATAGATCTCGAGAATTTGAAAAAAGTTAAAGGAAGAAATAAAATTCTTGCAAGTGGAGATTTTCTCCCTTTTAAATCTAACACTATAGATGTAGTATTCTGCATCGACAGCGTGCATCTATTGAGGAGTACCAATGAAATTAAGCGAATACTGCGATCAAATGGCCTGGCAGTTATAACCATGTTTTGCAATGAATATAACCAAAAAGAGAGATCAAATTACCTTAGAAAACTCCTCTCAAATTTAAAGATAGAGAAGATATTCATCGTGGAAGGGGAAAATGAGCTAGATGCAGTTGCACTCTGCAGAAAAGTCATTAGTTATTAATCATTAGTCATTAGTCATTAGAAAAGATTATTAATTAAAATAATGAATTAAGAGTGGGGTATATTATGGCCAAGATATTTGCAAAGCATTTATCAGATAGAAAGGTTGTAACAACCGATGGCTCAGCAATTGGCACACTTTATAATATCATCGTGGATTTGAAAACAGGTAGACTCATAGACCTCGTGGTAAAGCCAGATCCCGGGGCTAATCTCGAGGGATACAATATTCAGGATAACTTTGTCCTGCTTCCATTTGAATGCGTTAGAGCTGTGCAGGACTTCATAGCTATAGATAAAAAAGCAGCAATTATTCAATAAATTTTTTGATTTTTTGAATTTTTTAAATGATGTTCCTCGACATTAACTCCAAGAGTTCATCCGCTGGCAAGCTGCCGCTGTCTTTCTCAGTAAACCCTATGTCGAGGAATATCTCGTGCTATGGTTGTCTCAAAATTCATCGCTTGGTTATTCCAATTTGCTCCTATGAGGACCTATATAGCGCGAGTATTGCCCCTCTTTTGCTCGAGTTTTCATCCACTCTAAAATTTAGAGAGTCACACCCGTCCTCATAAGAAGGGCATGAATATATAATGTTACTTCCCATATAAAGATTTAGCCCTCTTTCGGCTTTTGAAATTAAAAAATATTTATCGGGCTTTGGTTGCTTCCGCTATTGTTTTCTCAGCTAGCTCCTGCATTCGAATAGAAATTCGACTTGGACTTGAGGATTCCTCGCTTATTAGCGAGGCAAGTTTGGTTCCAAGTACAAAAATAGCGTGTTTATGCTCTGCTTTGCTGCGATGGATGTGCAGTGGACTTATATGTAAAGCATTGTATTCAGAGAAATCGCCACCCATCCCATTTTGTTCAAAATATCGTTTAATCTGTACTAATAGAGAATGGAGATGTATAAGTTCCTCCTTATGCAAACTTTCAACCCCTTCATCCTGTTAGTTGAGCATTGAATTGTAGAAGTACTAAAAATTTATGTAGGAAATTTAATTCCTATAAGTTATATTTTTAATTTCCCAAATTTTATTGGGGTGAAATGGGCAAAAAAAGGGAAATTAAATGTTAAACTATTAACAATTAAATCTAGAGATTTTCAGCGGTTAAGATCTTAATTGAAAGAGGTTTTTTCACAATATTACCCAGCTTCATTCCAACTAAGTAATCCAGCTTTTTCTCAGCAGCAATATCAATTATCCTCTGAGTAATAACTCCATCGAAGACCACGCTGCGCACATTGGCATCGGTTTCCTTAAGTGCCTTAGCGAGATCTCGCACTGCAACTTCTTTAATTACATTTCTATTTGCATCCAATAGCTTTGCACTTAAAGTACCGCTTAACTCAGCTACATAGCGCTTAAAGTCATCGCCATCCCTCTCCCTCTCCTGAGGCTCCAGCGCCTTGGTTAGCTCCTCCACGCGTCCCTCCACTTTAGAACTCTCCTCACGATAGAAGATCTTTCTCTTAGAAGCCAGCTCCCTCCGCCTTAGCCTTCGCTCCTTCACCTGAGGCATATCCACAACTTGCTCCACAGGCAGTTTATTTCTAAGTGCCTTTACAACCTCCTTTTGAGTTAAATCCTCAACGCTTTTGCCCTCAGGTGCTCTTGCAACATAGTCCACTTCTGCAACTTGCAAAAGCTCTTTAAGCAATAAATCTCCACCTCTATCGCCATCGAGGAAAACAGTTACAGTTTTCTTCTTGCTTAATTCCCCAATTACCGCTGGCACATTTGTGCCTTCAACTGCAATTGCATTTTTAATTCCATATTTAAGCAAATTTAGCACATCAGCTCTTCCCTCAACTATTATAATTGCATCTGAATCCATAACATTAGGCCCAGCAGGCAGTCCTTCTTCCCCAAATAAAGTTATCTCCTCAACCTTCACAGCTTGCTTCACGGTCTCCACTAGCTCTTGGCTCTCGGGTATACCTTCATCGAACATGCTTGTGAGAATAACTTTAGCTCTTTCGATGATCTGCTTTCTCTTACTAACTCTAACATCCTCTATTCTCTCAACTTTAATGCTTGCTATGCAAGGTCCAACTCTATCTACTGTTTCCAGTGCAGCAGCTAATATGGAGGTTTCAATCTTATCCAAGCTCGAGGGAATTAGAATTATGCCAATTGATTTTCCAAACTTTGACTCAATGTTAACTTCTATCCTTCCAATTCTACCGGTTTTTTGAAGGTCTCTAAGATCAAGATCGCTGCCGAGCAGTCCTTCAGTTTGGCCAAATATAGCTCCAACTACATCTGGTCTCTCAACCACGCCCTCAGCGTTTATTTGAGCGTGAATAATGTATTTAGTTGTATCTGAAGCTTCCATTTCACCATCTCCCGAAAAATAGCTAGATACTCCTTTTTTTATTTTATGAATGATGAGATGAATATTATCTAACTATTTCTCATTAAATATTAATAAACTTTAGGTTTTAATAATTTATGGTCTCACTTCAATCAAGTCCACACTCTACTCGCAATCGCGCGATATAGCTTGGCAGATTCTCAACCCCCCTCACATCTTTTTTAATCAAATCACCTAACTTGGTTCTAATTCTCAAATTCGCATTGCGACCCAGCGCTAAGAGATATGTGCTTATCTTCTCTGCAAGTAAATCGCCTTTCCTATCCCAGTCAGTTAGCAAAACGATTTCAGCGCCATCATTAGCCACTTGATCCGAGAGTTGAAGAAGTGGATAGTGGGAAGCAAATATCACCTCACCCTGGATTCCAAGGTCGCGCAGGGCTCTTTCATCCTTTCTTCCTTCAACTAAAATAATTGCACCTTTTTTCGAAGCTTCCTTCAATTCCTTCATCAATAGCTCAATTTGCTTCAGCCTCTCCTCATCGCGCATGGCAGCATTCTCCCTCAGAAAAAATTTGTCCCTCGAATCTATATATCTTGGTGTCCTCATCCCACCAAGCATCTGGAGGCAAGCTTGCCTTCATGCAAGTATAGCTCAAAAACTCCTCCACATCCCAGTTTTGCTCAACTGGTACTTGAGGAAGGAGCAATCCACTATATATTCCCCTTCTAACCAGCAAGCCATGCTTGCCAACTATGATTTCCTTAGGCAAGTCCTTTGGCTTGGCTTTAATAAGCTCCATTGGAGTGAGCACAGTTACCTCTAGTTTAAGCTTGTCGAGTTCTTCAATTTTAACCGACTCAAAGCGAGGATCACTCGTAGCAGCGCTAATAGCAGCATCCACAATTCCCTCTCCAAGAGGCAAATTTGGATAAGGATGCCCAATGCAGCCCCTCAACTCGTCATTTCTATGGATGGATACAAAAACGCCGCGCTTCTCCTTAAAATTACCAGTTAAAATTGGCTTAATCCTCCTTCCAGTCTTCAAATAAGTTTCAATAGCTTCTCTAGCTAGGCGAAGTGCAGCTTTTCCCTCTTCCTCTGTTAAAAGATTTACCATGTTACATTAATTTCTAAGCACAAGGTATAAGCCTTTTCATAAATAATAAATAATATAAAATGGGAGAGTGGAAGGGCAGCTGCCGGTACTTAAAGTGCTGAGGAAAGTCCCCTCACCATCTGGAAAGGCGAGCATGCGCAAGCATGCGGAGCGAGAGCTTCGGCTCTGGCACAGCAACGCCACGTCCAAGCGAATGGAATGAGGCGGCTGAGCGTTAACTTAGCGCAAGAAGAAGTTCAGCAATGAACTTCGAGCTAACCCGTTGACGTCTCGCTTGGGAACGTTGGAACGGCGAATCCTCGCCGGTGCAAGCCAAAAGGGCTTATGAGGTCTGGACGAAGCCCTTGGTAGGCGCTTAGCCAAATGCTGCATAGCCCAAATCTCTGCTACTGCAGAGGGGCTTAACAGAAAGGGGCTTACTCTCCACACTCCCAAAATCTTATTATGGATAACCATAGATTTTTAAATGGATGCTTGAAGAATACAATGTGCTTTTAACAGCTATGAGGGGGGAGGAATTCAGTCTTCTGCGCCAGCTGGAAGCACTTAACCTAGGGGTTTTTAAGAGCGCGGATTTTAAAGATGTCATCCTTGGTAAAGTAGCAGATGTTGAGTCTTTCCTCAAGCGAATAGAGGAAGAAACAATTTTTGGATTAGCTAGAGTAATGTATATTGAAAATTGGATTGACTTCAAACTTGAAAATTTCGAAGAGGAAGTTTTTAAAGCAATAAAAGATAGACTGCAGGAAATAAAGCAAAAGCAGAGTTTCTGCGTTCGGATCTCAAGGCGAGGGTTAAAAGGCAAACTTAATTCTCAACAAGCGGAAAAAAATCTTGGTTCTTTAATCTGGAAAGAACTTGAAGCTCGGGGAATAGAGCCAAAGGTGGACTTGAAAGAGCCCGACTGGCTCATTAATATTGAGACCATTGGTAGGAAAGCTGGCATATCAATGATACCAAAAGAGAAAAGGGAAGCATATTTCTCTATACTGAAGAAATAATGGACTCACCCCTATTTACAAAAGAAGGATATGATAAGAAAATTAATGAGCTTCAGAAGCTATGCACTATTTCCTGAACTTCTCAACTATGGATCATCTCAGGGTTTTCAGTATATATAGGTTTAATATTACATATTACATCTCTTTACCACTTAGTAATTTCTGGGGCTGATAAAATAATAATGACCAGATACTCTAATTCTACGGGTTGAACACCACAAATATTTTAGCCAACTCAGAATTCATCCGAATTCTATT
>JAWCMA010000018.1:0-24274 GCA_038850285.1 Methanocellales archaeon
CAAGAGGATGAATCCCGTATTTCTCCTTCACCCTCCCAGGGTCTAGATTTCTTCTAACTCTTCCCGGTGTAATTCCATTGGGTATTATGTTAAGCTTGTAATCTGGAACTTGATAGAGAAATTGAACCTCATTCCTGAGATTTAGAGAGGTAACGATTACCTGAGAGGACTCATAGCTCCCGAGCCATTCTCTATGGGCGATTTCTCTTGATTCCCACCAAGTGCCAAAGGCATTGCCATTTCGACCCCACTCAGTACTGTGAAAGGTCAATACATAGGGATAACCGCGGTGCTTTTTTAAATAATTCAAAGCCATCACGGGATGCCAGTCATGGCAGTGCAGCACCTCAAATCTACCCTCTTTTTCCACCATCTCAAAGCGCCGTATCATCGCATTGCACATTCGATCCATCTGCACCACTATGCCACCGCTTTGATCATGTTCTACTCTATGGTAGTGAACGCCATTTATAACTTCATACTTGCTTTTGAATCCGATTCTAGTGAAGATATGCACCTCGTGGCCTTTTCTCGCAAGAGTCTCAGAAAGCTCGGTAACGTGAGGTGAAATTCCACCTACTTTCACCGAATGCTGGCTCTCCCAGCTGAACAATGCAATTTTAAGTGCTTCCAATATTTCCCCTCATTTCCTGAGTTTTCTGGCTATTTCCTCAAGCTCAGCAGCAAGCCGCTCTCTAGCTTCTTTTCCCTTTTTCTCAAAGCTCTCTTTTGCAGTCTTTTCCACATTCCTCAAAATCTCATCCGCTATAGTATAAGTAAATGCAGCAAGTGAGATTGCTCCTTCCTTGAATTTCCTCAAGCTCTCCTCAAAGGTTTCCTCTTTAGGTTTTTTTCGCTTCTCCGCGATCTCAGCCTTTACCTCGGTTAGCTCCTCTTGAAGCTCCTCGAACTTTTCATCTATATATTCCTTCAAATCCTGAATGCTCATCTCTTTTTTCCCAGCCATGGTGATCGCTATCTAATAAACCCTCAATTGATTTAGCTCTTTGTATTTCTAGACTTGAATTGAATGGAAATCTATAGATAGATAAATGAAGCAATATATTTGGCTTGGTGGAATCATTGAAAACATCGCCGAGATGCGCGCCTTGTTTGCTCTCAAGAGTTTTTTATGAAGCTGAGCTCTCCACTAAGGATCCAAAGCTGCAGTTAAAAGCAGTGAAAGCTGCTTTGAAGCATTTAAGCGAGGGCTTGAATGAAAACTCAGTGGCTGTTAAACTATCAACCAAAGTGCATAAAGCAGTATATGAAGCACTTGGCGATTCAGATCCCTATAAAGAGAAAAAGAGAATAAGCAATGAAGTGGCAAAGAAAAATGTGCCTCTTGCTCGAAAGCTAATAAATTCAACTAGGGATAAACAAGAGGCATTTAGAAGAGCTGTTTTGCTCTCAATAATTGGAAATTCCTTTGATTTTGGCGTGCAAGGACTAGTGGTGGAGGATGCAAACTTCGAGAGCTATATGCACGGGGCATTCCGGCAGGGCTTAGGCGTGGATGATACTCCACGCATGGTCAAATTGCTTGACCGCGTGGTTTATTTAGCGGACAACTGCGGCGAAATATACTTCGACGCACTAGTTGTGGAGCAAATTAAGCGCATAAATCCAAGGAGCAGAATCGCATTCGTAGTCAGAGGCGAGCCAATTTTAACCGATGCTACTTTTGAGGATGCACTTGAAGCTGGTATTGATAGCAAAGTTGATGAACTGCTCACAACTGGCAGTGGAGCTGTGGGCATTGACATAGAAACCATTTCAGCTGAACTTTACAGCACTATGAGAAATGCAACGCTGATTATAAGCAAGGGAATGGCCAACTATGAATCAATGTCCGAATACGATTTCAAGCCCATTGCATATCTACTGAGAACAAAATGCATTCCAATTGCAGAATCACTGGGAGTTGGCAAGGGATTGAATATTGCTAAGCTCATTGAGTAGGAGTAAAAAATGCTTATAACCAGCACTCGGGATCCCAGCCAGCAGACTCGTATTCTTTGCAAATTGCTTGCAAGGCTATTTCAAGCCGAATACTTCAATCGAGGCAAAGCGAGTACTCGCGAGGTCTTCGCTCGAGCCATTGAAAAAGGACATAAACACGTTTTACTAGTGGGCAGCTTCTATGGCGCTCCAGGGAGTCTAGCTTTCTACGATGGGAGGGGAAATTGCTTGCTTTCACTGCACATTGCAATTAGCAAAGTAACTAAAGCTCGTTTTTTCCCCAGAGAATTAATTCTCGCTGGGGAGGGAAAGCTAGCTCAGCGCTTCAGTCAAATTTTAGGGCTGGGGTTAAATGGAATTAAGGAGGGCAAGCGAATGCTTGTAGTTGAAGAAAAAGCATTGAGCTTTTACGAAGGGGAAATTGAAGACCAAAAACTATTGCTTAAGTTAAAAATCTTTAGCGTAAAATATGAGGGGAGGAATATCCTTGGGATCTAGCGGTAGATATAAAGCTGAATGCGAATTTGACTTAGGGAACGCTACTATAACTACCTTTAAATCGCTTTTGCCTGAAATCGAGGATGCCTCCTCTGAAAGAACCTATGCATCGATCTCAATGGAGGAAGGTAAAATCAAGCTAAATATAATTTCAAGCGATCTTACCTCGCTCAGAGCAGCTTTAAATACATGGCTTCGCCTGCTCAAAATAGCCTTTGACATGGCAAAGCTTAAACATAAGTGAATAGAATCCATAACATAAACATAAAGGTGGTGATATGGAAGAACTACCTCCACAGGTGCAGCATCAAATCGCTCAATTGCAGCAGATTCAGCAGCAGGTGCAGGCAATCTTAACACAGAAATCCCAGATTGAATTAACACTGCGCGAGACTGAGCGTGCTCTTGAGGAACTTGAGAAGCTGAGCGATGACGCTGTAATTTATCGAAGCATAGGCGAGCTGTTGGTTAAAACTGATAAAAACACTGTGAAAAACGATCTAGCGGAGAAGAAGGAAACTTATACCCTTAGATTGAAAACCCTGGAGAAGCAGGAAGAGAGAATTCAAGCGAGATACAAGCAGCTTCAAGAGCAATTGAGGCAGGCACTAAGCACCATGAAGGCAGGCTGAGATGGAACCTGAAGCACTGACATCTGCGGTTTATAAAGCTATTGAAGATCATATTTTTCGAAAAGTCAAACCCAGGGATATACTTGACTTGGATATTAGAGTGAGTTTTGAAATTGAAACCCAGACTGTCAATATAGAGGTATTTCTAGACGCCGAGGACTGGATTGAGGCTGAGGAAATTGTGGAAGGAGCAATTCTTGCGGGCATGCAGTTGGCTGATAAATTGATGGAGCATGAGCGAATTCTTCAATAAACTCAAGCAATATCGAAATATTCTCTACCTCTGCCATATAAATGCTGATTGCGATGCAATTGGCAGTGCATATGCACTTGCTGCTGCATTCGGAGGCACCATAGCGGTGGTTGATACTTGCAACCGCACAGCTTTGGCACTCCTCGAGGCTCTTGAAGCAAAAGTGGAGATCAATCCGGATCCAAGTGGTTTTGACTTAACAGTAATAGTTGATACCGCAACCAAAGATCTACTTGGCAATTTACAGCTGGGGAAATATGCATTAATAGATCACCATGAGTATTCAGAGCTAATAGAGAAAGCAGAGTTCTATATACATAAAGCCGCAGATGCCACTGCCGAACTTGTCTATGATCTTTTTAAACACAATCGCTTGCACATTAGCAAAAAAATAGCTCTAGCATTGATCGCTGGCATAGTTACCGATACTGGGCACTTCAAACACGCCACTGCAGCTAGCTTTAGAAAAGTAGCAGAGATGCTGGAGCAAAGTGGTTTGAAATTCGGAGAAGTTTTAGATATCTTCACCAGCTTGCCCATGGATATAAGCGGGAGAATTGCGATGCTCAAAGCAGTGGAAAGAGCAGCTATCACGCGGGTGAATGACTATCTCATAGCAACTTCACAGGTCTCTGCCTATCGAGATGCAGCAGCAGCTGCATTGATTACAATTGGTGCTGATATTGCATTCGTAGGAAGCGAAGAAGCTGGGGAGACTAAGATTTCTTCAAGAGCTAGAAGAGAAGTCGTGGAAAAAGGCTTGAATCTCGCGCTTATAGTGAAAACCGTGGCTGAAAAATTTGGGGGAAGTAGCGGGGGACACGAAGGCGCAGCTGCTCTATCAGCTAAAGCTAATTTTGAAGCGGTAATTCGCGAGTGTATAGAAGAAGGGAAGAATGCACTGAAGAGCTGAGAGCTAAGGTAAAAAGCTAAATACTTCTTCGTAATCTTTATTCTCAACCAAACTCATAATAAATATTGAATGCACAGGGGTTAAGCAAATGGGTTATGTCTATGAAACCAAGGGAGGCAATGTTAGAATCATAATCTGGGGTCGCTCAATTGGTGTAATCGATGTTAAAAAAGAGACCACTCACCGGGCATTTTTGAATGCAATAATGGTAATACAAAATTACAGAGATAATATATCGCACATAGTGGTCTCGCCAATGATCGAACTCCATTACAGCGATAAAGCAATTACTTATTCCCCTGAGAGAAGTGTGCGCACGGTTAACATAGATGTAGAGGGCGTTAATATAAAAGATATAATTCAGGAATTGCGAGAGCGAAATATGTTTGCAATTGCAGATCAAATTACCAATGAAACCCCGGTAATAGATTTAACGAGGTAGTAAATGGGCATTGTGCTCTTTAGAAATGATAGTGGAATAAGCATAAAAGAACTTAATAATTTAAGCGCTGAAATTGAAAAAAACTTGGAGTTAAAGCCAAGTATAGTTGAAATCCCCCTTAACACTTATTTTGACAGCGGCATTTTAGGAGTAAGAATTTTCGATGAATTTCAAAGATTCATTGCCCAACTTGGAATGGGCGAAACCAAGCGCATAGTTGGGGTGCTGCTTGTATCAGAGCCAGTTCCAATAGACTTCGTAGAATTCACTGATGACAAGCGCATAATATTAGCTGCGGCTAAAAGAGGAGAGGGCTTGGTAACAGCGGTTAAAATACTTCATTTACTCGGCCACGCGCTTACCCTTAGAAAAGACTATGATTACTACTTAGAGCACGGCTTTGCCCACTGTCAAGTGAAAAATTGCATAATGAATCCTGAAATTGGACACGCAGATGCAATTTCACCTGAGGGCATGTTTATCTGCAGCGATAGCCTGAGGGAGATAAAAGAGGGAATTAAATTTCTAGGCCTAGATAAAGAATTGCTGGAAATCAAACCTGCTGTGCAAGTTGAACCTGAGGTAATTGAATTTGAAAAAGCAGGCAAACCTAAGTTCTCGCTGCGCAAATTGCTTACGAGGACGAAATATAGATTGAAGCACCTTCGAGTTTTGCCAGTGAAGAAAAAAAGTAGGCCACCCTTGAAGCAGATGAAGCAGGAGGAAATTAGCCCGCCAGCTGCATCTGCAGGAACTGGAGGAATATCAATGCAAGCTGGCGAACTTTTGGATAAAACTGGATTAAGTGGAGATGCCCTCTTCCCCGTGGACTGGAATAAGGCTTATTCAACAAAGTATATAGCTGATATGTTGGATTATTACGTACAGCAGAGCAAGAGAAGGCAGAAAAAAGAATGAAGAATGAAGAATGAGGAATGAGGATATATATGCCTAGATGTGCTATTTGCAATGCAAGTATAAAGGATCCCAAGAGGATTACCTCCTGCCCAGTTTGCGGTAAAATGATTTGCAATAAATGCATGCCCAAGCATAAATGCAGTTAACCCTTGACCTTAAGTTAATTTAATATCCACCGCGAGCAACATTATCACTGGAGATAAATTATGAGCATGAAGCGCTATATCGTGCAGTATACAGCTTCAAAGACAGCTTCCAAGATCTTTCAGGAATTGAAAGAACGCGACTGCGACAATCTAAACTTCGCTGATTTACTAGATGAAATTGAGAGAGATAGAACTAAGCCCTATATAGCAGCGGATAGTGTTTTCAAAGATGCAATTAAAGTAGAGCTGGAGAGAAGTGCGCTAACGCTCGAGCAGAGGGATAGATATAGAGAGGTATACATCAAGCCCCTCGAGGATTCCATTCAAATTACTATTTTAGATGATCGAATTTCAGGCGAGCAATGCGATGCTCTAGCTAAAGAAGTAGCTGCCCAGCTTAGCTTTGCCATCACCGGGAGAGAAATAGAGGAGATTAAGATTTTAAATGTAGTTTCAATCAACGTGTGCTCTAACTGCAATAGAGTAGTTCGAGGACTTGGCTATCTTTGCTCTGAATGCGGCCAAATCTATTGCTTTGAACACGTGCAGCCTGAGAAACACAATTGCACTGAGAAAAAAGAGGAAAAAGAAATAGCAGTCATTAGCAAGGAAAAATGCGGCTAGTGGTAAATTTGAGCTTTAGAATAGGTGTAATTGGATCAAGTGCAAGTATACCTCGCCACGAAGCCCTTGCTTATGAAGTGGGAAAACTCATTGCTGAAAAAGGCTGGGTACTTATTTGCGGCGGCTTAAGCGGTGTAATGGAAGCAGCGTGCAGAGGCGCCCTGGAAAAAGGTGGCTTAACAGTTGGCATAATTCCAAGCGATGGAGAGGATGCAAATCCATATGTTAAGATCCCAGTGATCACTGGCATAGGTTATGCTCGAAATATTATAATCGTGAAAAGCTCGCAAGCACTAATAGCAATAGGCGGGGAATTTGGTACTCTATCGGAAATTGCAATTGCACTTAAACTTAAAAAACCAGTCATTGGACTTGAAACCTGGGATATAAAAGGTATTTTAAAGGCAGCAACGCCTGAGGAAGCCATTCAAATGGTCGAAATAGCTTTAATAGAGCGATAAATGGAGAAAAAGATGCAATTAATCAAAAGATATCGAAGATATCTTCAAATCTTTTATATATTTCTCAAATACGGGCTCTTCACCATTTTCTATGAAGAACTTCAAGCACGAAAACACATTTCAGATGAAAAGTGCACTTGCACCATAGATCAAATGCGAATGCAAAAAGCGCGGAAATTGCGCTTGGCATTTGAAGAACTTGGACCTACTTTTATAAAGCTAGGCCAAATGCTAAGCCAGAGGCCAGATCTCGTGCCACATGCATATATTATGGAGCTTGAGAAGCTGCAAGATACTGTTGCCCCCATTAGCTTTGAGGAGATGCGCAAGACCTTTGAAAGCGAGTGCATTTGCACTAAATTTGGGGAGCATAATCCCTATTGCTATCACTGCAACGATATTCTTTCGATTTATGAGGAGTTCGATGTAAATCCAATTGCAAGTGCTTCACTGGCTCAGGTATATAGAGCAAAGATCAATGGTGAAAAAGTAGCAATTAAAGCCCTGCGCCCAAATGTAATTGACCTGATCAATTTAGACTTAATGATAATTTATGACTTGCGCAAGCTCTTGATAAAGATCCTTGGCTTCAATAAAGACTTCAACTTTGATGAATTCATCGATGAATTTCGAATGATGCTAAAGCGAGAGATTGACTATCGCCAAGAAGCCATAAATGCAGAAAAATTCAGGGAAAACTTCAAAGGCAGAGAAGATGTTAAGATTCCCAAGATCTACTGGAAGTTAAGTCGAGAAAAAATTTTAGTAATGGAGTATATTGAAGGCAAAAAAATTGCAGAGGCAATGCAAGAATTAGCGCCGCTGGATCGCAAGTTAATTGCTGAAGAAATCGCGAGTAATTTCCTAAAGCAAATATATATAGATGGCTATTTTCACGCAGATCCCCACCCTGGAAATGTCTGGTTAGTGGCGAAAGATAAAATTGCCTATCTTGACTTTGGTGCATTTGGCAAAATTGATACCAAGCTTAAAGAAAATATGCAATTGCTCTTCTGGGCGATGTACAAGCGCGATGTAGACCTTGCCACTAAATACTTCCTCCTCCTCGCTGAATATAATAAAGCAATTGATATTCAAAAACTCAAGTGGGATTTAGATAGCATTATTACAAAATATCATATTAAAGATGCTCCTCAAACTAGGCAAAGCGATAGCTTTGTAAACCTAGCGAGGGAACACAATATTAAGCTGCCTAGGGTTTTTTCACTTTTCGAGCGTGCTTTAATATTAACTGAAAGCATGTGCTTAGAATTAGACCCGGATTTTCATATAATGAAGCTTGCAGCTTCATTAATGGAGGAAATAAAAGAGGAAAGAACAAGCTATGCAAATATAAAAAAGGAAATAGAAGCTCAACTCCCAACGTACTATAGCCTGCTCAAGGATTTACCCGCGCAGCTTTCAAATATCCTGAAGAAAGGCAGCGAGGAAGGAATCCCAGTATATATGAAAGGCGAGCTATTCGACGTCAGAAGAATACCCGCTCAAGAAATACTCTTTTCCTATCTTGCAATAATTGCCTTGATAGCTGCTTCAGCATATCTCATAAGCTTGAATATTTCAGAGCTTATTAATCATATTTCATTCGTTATATTTGGACTTGGAATCGCATTGATAATATTCCGAGTTTTGAGGAGATAGTGTTGGAAATAATTAGCGGATTCTTTCCTCAAGTGCTTTTATTTTCTGCTCAAGTGCTTTCTGTCGAATTGCAATAGTGAGATCACCCCTGGTTTTTTCCACAGCAAGTCTAGTGGCATCGCTTTTCCTCCGCACTCCCCGCGCTACAGCTTCAGGATAGTTGAAGGACATGAGCTCGAAATAGATATCCTCCATTAATTCAAGCACCAGCTCTCCTTCCCTAGCTTTATCCAAGCGGATGAGGTCTAGGATATAGCGGCGCAGTTCCCCCACGGCATCTCCTAGGGCATTTAAATAGCTTGTGAAATCAACCCCTAAAGTACTTGGATGGGGAATTGTTTTTTTGGTTATTACATCCAGCAAAATCCTAGCCTCGGCATATTCTTGAAGAGCATCGCTCACGAAGCCATCGTAATAGATATCTCTATAATTCTGCAGCAGTTTTTCAATCTCTTCAATTATACTCCTGCATTCAAATAGCTGCTGCTCTGCATTTTCATATTCAGCTCTATGGATGGCTTTTATGGCATTTCCTGAGATTCGAATTAATCTACGGGCAGCAGCGATTGCTTTCTCCCTAGCTTCATCCTTGCCATCGAAGTTTGACCTTATTTCATTCATTATCTCAGCAAGCTGCTTCATATTCATTTTCATCATATTAATCTCTCCAGTTTTCCATCTCTTGATAGCACCACAACTCTGCTTATCTCAGATTCATCTGCAATTTTATAATTCATTTCCACTGCAATTTTATTCGCGAAATCAGCTATTTCGCTTTGGCATAGCACTTCGCTCCAGTCGCTTGCGAGAAAATCCAAGGTGCATATATGCCTTTACCTCGACATAATCAGGTTCTGCTTTAGCGATTAACTTACCGTAACTCTCGGGGTTGAACATATTCAAACCTCGGGTTAAGGTAATGCGAATGGTTGTTCTAGTGCTCAGCTCTGGTAGAAGTTCAAGGGTTTCATTTATTTCACTCCATTTACTCCATGTTTCCCCAAGTGGGTTGCATACTTTTTTATATATTACTTCATCCGGGGCATTGATTGAAACATAAAGCTGAGAAGGCTGGAGTTTAGCTATGAGCTCAGGATTAGTGCCATTTGTAACCACGAAAGTGGTGAAGTTATGCTTGTGGAATTCCTCCACTAACTCCTTCAAATAGGGATAAAGCGTGGGCTCCCCAGCTAGCGAGATGGCCGCGTGCTTGGGTTCCATGGCTTCTTTTAATTTAGCGAGATCTGTTTTCTCGGAGCCCTTATAGCCTGTTAATAGCTTCCTCTGCATCTCAATAGCGCCTTGAACAATAAGCTCAGGTGAGTCCCATTCAACCTCAGGCACTTGCATTTCAATGGGGCGCCAGCAGTGCAGGCAGCGGTGATTGCATTTAAGCGTGGGGGTCATTTGAATGCAGCGGTGGGAGGCAATTCCATAGAATTTATGCTTGTAGCAGCTGCCTTCGCCTCGCAGGGATTTCCTCAGCCAGAGGCAGGGTTTAACTGCACTGTGCTTGCCTACGAAGTGATACCCTTGCTTTCGAAGCTTCTTCATCCAGTCTTCCATCATCGTTCAATTAATTGCTCGTGCTTATTAAAAATGTTTTACCCGTCACCTAAGCATCTTGATTTGCTCCAGTACTCTAGCTCTTATCTCCTGGGGTGCTGGCAATTTTCTTATGACCTCTCCCTTTTCGATGTATTTCTCAAGCGCTGCCTCCATTTTCACTCCGCAGTTCGGGCATTTTTTTTCCACAGCGCTGCCATAGCTAACGCTAAATCCAAAGCAGCGCGAACATTGATAAACAGTTTTTTTACCCCCAAATTTCCCTCTCTTGGCAACTGCTTTCCCTTCCATTTCAACTATGTCCATGGCGAAGTCTATGGTTGGGGCATTGCTTATGGAAGTTCCAACTCCAAAGCCATCAGCACCTGCTCTAGCAAGATCTGGGATATTTTCATCATCTACGCTGCCGCTAATGTAGATCTTCACTTTCTCATAGCCTCTTATATTCATCTCCCATCTTACCTCTCGAATTATATCTGCATAAGAGCCTTTTCTTGACTTGGGAGTATCGAGGCGCACGCCGTGCAAGTTTTTAACACTTTCGCAAGCTATTATTGCTTCTATTTTCTCATCATAATAAGTATCAACTAGAGCTATTCTAGGTACATCTAGAGCTATGGTTTCATCGAAGGCCTTGAAGGCACTTGCTTGATCTCCAAAAACAATTATCAATGCATGGGGCATAGTTCCAGTTGGCTTCTCTCCAATTAACTCTGCACCGATGAGCGAGGAAACACCGTCACACCCGCCTATGTAGGATGAGCGGTCAAGCATTGGTGAGATCCCGGGATGCATTCTTCTTATGCCAAAGGCAATTACTGTTTTATCCCCAGCTGCTTTTTTACACCTCGCAGCCATGGTTGCAATTCCACTTGCTTGACAGATGAAGCCAAGCGCAGGAGTTTCATACAAGCAGAATTCCCCATATGCTCCTTCGATTACCATCACTGGAACCCTTATGCCCTCGAAGGTTCTGGGTTTGAAAATAGTTCCCTCTGGAAGAGAATAGAGGTCTATCTCTCTCCCTTTCAAAAGGTATATTACTTCTTCAAGCCCGCAGAAAACTCCCCATTCCCAGTTTTTAGGTAAATCTGAGGTTGTGAATTCTGCAACTACTTTTCTCTCTTGTAGGCTATATTTATTTAAAATCTCCTTAGTTCTAGAGAAGTAAACATCTGTGGTTTTACCCGCTAGGATTTCTTCATCTCTTGCTATATGAAACCTCATTGGAATACCTCTCCGGAGTCCACTATTTTAGCACCATAGATCCTCTGCATATACTCAAGAGCTCTCTCATGTTCTATTTTAGCGAGGCTAGCTGTGCAGTCTCTGGGCACGGTTATTTCATAGCCTCTGAAGAATGCCTCCGCTGCGTTATTCTGCACGCAGATATCCGTGCTTACTCCCACTAGAATGAGTTCCTTTACATTTAAGTTCTTCAAAATCTCCTCTAGCTTTGTGCTAGCGAAGCCGCTGTAGAATCTCTTCTCCACCACGATATCGCCTTCTTCAGGGCTCAATTGCTCTATTATCTCGCTGCCCTCTGTGCCTTTCATAGCGTGCTCCCCCCAGATTTTTAGTTCTGCATCATCTTTTTGGTGAGCATCTTTGAGATAAATAACTGGAATTTTTTGTTTCCTTGCTCTCGCAAGCAGAGATTTTATCGCAGGTACAATATTCTGCGCTTCTTTGCTGCCGAATTTTCCAGTTACGAAATCAACTATCATATCTATTACTAAAATTGCCTGAGACATGATCCAGAGATACTGCAAGAGTGGGATAAATTGTTTTTGATAAGTATAAGTATAAATAAAATAAATATAAATATAAATATAAAGTTATTTTACATCGACTTGGGCGCAGCTATTCCCAGCAGCTCTAAGGTATTTTGAAGTGCTATTCTCGCGCAATCAACTAAGCCAAGTCTTGCCTTTCTAAGTTCTTCAGTTTCAGCGCTCAGCACTGGTATATATCTATAGAATTGATTGAAGCTCTCAGCTAGTTCTCGAGCATATGTAGCGAGGAGGTGAGGCTTTAGGTCTTTTGCAGCGGTTTCAATCACGCTTGAAAGTTTGGATATTTTTTTAATCAATGCTATTTCTTCTTTTTCGATGAGCAATGCTGGGTTGAAGTTTTCATTGAATTCTAGGTTTGCTTCTCTGGCTTTTTCAAATATGCTGCAAGCTCTTGCGTGGGCATATTGAATGAATGGAGCTCCTTGTTTTTCAAAGTCAAGGGCTTGCTCCCAGCTGAAGGTTATTCCCTTTTCAGAGGCTACTTTGACTATATCAAATCTCACTGCGCCTATTCCCACCATTTCAGCTATTTCCCGCTTTTTGGCTTCAGGGAGTTCTTTTCTTCTCTTGTCCACTTCTATATACGCTCTTGCAATTGCTTCTTCAATTAAATCATCGAAGTTAACAACCACTCCCTTTCGAGTGGACATTCTTCCTATAGGTAGCGTTACAAATGAATGGTAAACAATCAAGGGCTTTTTCTGCACGTTTAAAATTTTAAGCGCGGCATTTAACTGCTCCATAGCTAGTTTCTGATCCTCGCCAAGTACATTTATCGCAATGTCAGCTTGCGAGAACTTCCAGAGGTGATAGGCAATGTCTCTAGTGGTATAGAGAGTAGTGCCATCGCCTCGGGTTATAACGAATTCTTTCTCAAGGCCGAATTCTGATAAGTTTAAAATTAAAGCTCCATCTCTAATTGAGGCTGCTTTTGACTTGGCAATTTCCTCCACTACCTTTTTCACATCGCTGTTGAATATAAATTGAGATTCCCAGATGATTTTATCATAGGTAACATTTAATCTACGCAGGGTTTGCATTTGTCCAGCGATGCATTTCTCCACCACTTTTTTGAATTTCTCTCTTACCTCAACCTCTCCCTCTTCATATTGGGTAAGAAGTCTTGAGATCTCCTCTTCAACCTCAGGGTCTTCTTCGAGTAAGGAAGCTGCCTTTCGATAGTACTGTACAACTTCATAGTCAGGCTTTTCATATTCCCTGGGCTCAAGGGTTTTGGGATCGATGTGGTCGTAGCCCCAGACTATTGCAGCCACTTGCTTGCCCATGTCATTGACATAATACTGTACCTCAACATCATAGCCAGCTGCTCGCAGCAGCCTCGCAAGAGTATCACCTATCACTGGATTTCTCCCCCTGCCTACGTGCAGTGGTCCAGTTGGATTGGCTGAGGTATGTTCAAGTATTATTTTTTCACCGCGTCTTGGTAACTTGCCATAGGCTTCTTGTTTTCTCTCCACCTCTCGCAGTGTCATTTCTAGGAATAGCTTGCTTGCGTGGAAGTTTATGTAAGCCCCTGCGATTTCAACTTTTTCTATAAGGGAGTATTCCTCTAGTTGCACGTGCTTCTTTAGCTCTTGAGCTATTGAATTTGGGGTTTTTTTGTACTTAGGCGCTAGTTTGAATGCAATTGAAGATGCTAGGTCAGCTATTTCACCTGGCTCCTCTAAACTTAAATCTTGGCCTTCATAGCCTGCTTTTTCCACTGCTTTTTTTAAAACATCTTCAACTTCTCTTTTGAATGCGAGGAACATTTCTACACCTCTGTTTTATATCTTAAAATAGCAGCAATTCCCCCGAAAGCATGCAAGAGCTGCTCGCCCTCCTCGAAATCTGTGGAGATGAGCTCTACCTTGGTATTCATTTTCTCCGCTAATCTGGAGAGTTCTAAAACGATATCCTCGCTCTCGGCAACTGCTAATGGAGAGGAGCATTTTGCACATGCTTCATTTAAAATAGCTTTTTCATTTACACCGGGTTTTTTAATAACTGTTATATTTTTCTCGCTACCGCAATTCTGGCAGTGCAATTTCAGCCTTTTTTTTCGCAAGTCTTCGGAAAGCAATAGTACTTCAACTGCTCCAGCCTCTAAGTTTTTCCTCACCTCCTCCTCGCCATAGGCAGCGAGTCCTCGATCGCTCACAAGTTCTTTCATGAATCTCTCCATCATTTTTTTCTCCCTTATTAAATCCAGGCCTTCTAGTGTTTCCCTTGCTGCATCAACTAATTCATAGAGCCCGGATTCATCTGTATATGAAACATCGAAGCTCCCGAGGATTTTTTTCTGCAATTCATGGTGGAGATATTCGCCTTTTATGAATTCTTCCTTAGTGGGAGAAGGCCCGCCGATTAAAATTCCCTGGAGTTCTGGTATGTTCAGGAAGATATTGCTCGCGTGGGTTCCGATTCTTTTGTAAAATTCATTGATTGCAATGAGCCTAAGCTGCTGGAAGCGATGTGCGCTTTGACCGCCTTTTTTCTGCTTCCCAGGTACATTTGAAGTGAGATATCTATTGACTTCTATATGCTTGCCCTTGAGCGTGCCTATTGTTGCTTCTCTTCTATCGAGTACTATCAATCCATAATTTTTTTTCTCCTTCAGCATTTCCTCAAGCGGCTCTAATATAAATTCTGAGCCGCAGCGATACATATATGTCTTAATTGGCTCAAGGGGGTCTATGATAAAAGTCTCTATTGAAGTGCGATCGCCGCTTACTGGGATTGCACCTGTGAAAATCACAAGTCCATTTTTAGGGGGACGGGGGTAATATTTCAATCTAGCCATGATTGAATCCAGAGCACTTTGAACATTTACCCTTGTGGACTTGGATTTGATATTTGAAGCTTGGCTATGTTCATCTCTGAGCTGAGCTATTACATCTGAAATTTGCTTATCAGGGGGTATATAGAGTGAGATGAGTTCAGTGCCCTTACCTATCTTGGCTTTGAGATCTTCAAGCTGAAGTTTGAATTCATATTTCCGCTGGGTTTCTTCCATCATTTATTAAATTAAAAAGTAGCATCGTATATATATAAGAATAAGAACCTTGAGTTAATAATTCAAAAAAATGCACAAAGTTTAAGTATAATGACTTTAATTGATCTTTAAAGTATAATATTAGACATTGGTGATCTTTTTGAGGGATTACATTAAGAAGATAAGTGAAAAACAAAATTTAACATTCCAAGAAGCCAGAGATGCAATGGTTCAAATACTCACAAGTGCAACAGACTCTCAAATAGCTGCTTTTTTAATGAGCTTGAAATTCAAGGGCGAGACAAGCGAGGAAATCGCTGGAATGGTAAGCGCTATGCTTGAGAAGGCAGAGAAAATACAACCAAGGGTAAATGGAGCGCTGATAGATACCTGCGGTACAGGTGGGGATGCCAAAAATACAATAAACATCAGCACTGCAAGTGCCATGGTAGCTGCTGCTTGTGGAATTGCAGTTGCAAAGCATGGCAACTTTTCAATTACCTCAAAATCTGGAAGTGCAGATGTACTGCGAGCACTTGGAATTAAAATAGAGCAACATGCTGAAAAGGTAAGAGAATCTATTGAAAGAATTGGAATTGGATTCATGCTTGCTCCATTTTTCCACCCAGCGATGAAAAGAGTGGCGCACATTCGAAGAGAACTTGGAGTACGCACAGTGTTCAACATTCTAGGGCCTCTTTCAAACCCAGCATTTCCAACAGCTCAATTGATAGGCGTTTTCAATCCAGAGCTATGCCAGAAATTCGCTGAAGTATTGAAAATCCTAGGGAGAGAAAAGGCAATTATAGCGCACAGCCAAGGTTTGGATGAAATCTCAAATCTAGGCAAAACTGAGATTGCAGAGCTTGAAAATGGAGAAATAGAATACTATGAAATAACCCCAGCTGACTTTGGATTGAGAATTGCAGCTTTAAATGAAATACAAGGAGGAACCCCTGAGGAAAATGCAAATGCAATAATAAAAATCTTCAAAGGCGAGAAGGGAGCAAAGCGAGACATAGTTTTAATGAATTCCGCAGCTGCGGTTTATATCAGCGGTTTAGCGTGTGATTTTCGAGAAGGATTTGAAATAGCTTCCAACGCCATCGATAGCGGTGCTGCCCTTAAAAAACTCCAAGAATTCATCTCCTTCAATTCCGGGTGATCCTCTTGGTCTGGGTTAAAATATGTGGAATAACTAACTCCATTGATGTTGAAGCTGTAGCTAAACTTCGACCAGATGCAATTGGCTTTATTCTTGCCGACTCCCCTAGAAAAATCACTATCGAGAAAGCTAGAGGGCTTTTAAGGCAAGTTCCAAGCAGCATAGAAAGCGTAGTAGTTGCAACTCCAGCGAATGCCCGCGAGGGCGAGGAATTAATTTCACGGCTCCAGCCGGATTATCTCCAGATTCATAATGACTTAGCAATAGCGGAAATAAAAAAACTCGGGGAAAAAATAGCGATAATTAAAGCAATTCAAGTAAACAGCAATGCCTTTGAAAAACTAAAGCGCTATGAAAAATATGTTCAAGCTTTTTTACTCGATTCAGTTAAAAAAGGAACAGTTCACAACTGGGATATAAGCGCTGAAATAGCCAGGAAAAGCAGTTTGCCAGTAATACTCGCAGGCGGTTTAAATCCAGAGAATGTGGTTGAGGCAATTTCAAGGGTCAAGCCCTTCGGCGTAGACGTAGCCTCAGGCGTTGAAATTGAAGGCAGAGCAGGGGTAAAAAACTTGGATAAAATTCGAGCTTTTATCGAGAGAGCGAAGAAATATGTTTGATAGTTCAAAGATAGCTTTCGAGAGAGAGGTTGAGAAATTAAAATATCCAGCGATCGTGCCATTGATAGCCAGAGTTAAAACAAGCTTGAGTCCGCTTGAGGTTTATATAAATATTGCAAGGAATTATCCATATTCATATTTACTGGAATCAGCTGAGAAGGAAAAGAGGCACGCTAGATTCTCATTCGTTGGAAGCAATCCAGATGCTGTGATTGCAGCGAAGCAAAGAAGAATATCGATTGAGATTTGCGAGGGAGAGCTATATGATTTGATTCACAATAGCTTGAAGGAAGTGAGCAAAGAAATTCAAGTAGAGGGAGATAAAATTACAGTGGAACTCAAAAAGGAATATGACACCTTCGATGCCCTTCGAAGCACGTTTAATATAGCCAAATTTCAAGGTGAAAATATTTTCAAGCGCCAAGCATTCCTCGGTGGATTAATTGGCTACTTCGCCTATGACTTGGTATATGACTGCTGGCTTAAAAAAATAAAAAATAAAAATAAAAATAAAAATAAAAATAAAAATAAAAATAAAAAGCAAGCTAGCACCCCAGATGCAATTTTCCTTCTAACTAAGCAAACCGTGGTCTTTGATCATTTGAATGATGAAGTATTCATAGTAGAAACCCCAGTTGTGCAAAGCAAGCAAGAAGCAAATAAAGCCTATGTTAGGGCTGAGGAGAGAGCAAAAGTGCTCTTAAAATCCCTAGCTGCTTCGAATTCAAGCAATATCCAAAGTTCGAGAATAAAGCCGAGATTTAAATGCAATTTAGAGAAGGAAGAGTTTGAAAAGATGGTGAAAAGAGCAAAGCAGTACATATACGATGGAGACATCTTCCAAGTAGTACTCTCCAGGCGCTATGAGGCTGAGGTAAATTTAACTCCACTTGAGATCTATAGAGCTCTGCGCCGCATAAATCCAAGTCCATATATGTATCTGCTTAAATTCCGAGAACTAGCAATAATTGGCACCTCCCCCGAAACCCTTCTTTCGATCCACAACCGCATAGTCATAAACAATCCAATCGCTGGCACTTGTGCAAGAGGAAAAACTCCTCAAGAAGACGAGGAACTAGCCAAGCAAATGCTGAATGATGAGAAAGAGATCGCAGAACACGTGATGCTTGTAGATCTAGGTAGAAATGATGTGCGCATGGTTTCAAAGCCAGGTAGCGTTAAAGTTATCAACTTCAAGTCTGTTTTAAAATATTCCCACGTGCAGCACATTGAGAGCACAATTATCGGTGAACTTCGCGATGAATGCGATGCATTCGATGCCACTCGAGCAATCATGCCAATGGGCACGGTCTCAGGTGCTCCTAAGATAAGAGCCATGGAAATAATCCACGAGCTTGAAAAAGATGCTAGGGGGATATATGCAGGGGGAGTGGGCTATTATGCTTGGGATGGAAGCGCTGATTTTGCAATTACAATTAGAACAATAGTGGTAAACAATGGCATCGCTAGCGTGCAAGCAGGGGCTGGAATAGTAGCGGATTCCATACCTGAGAAGGAATTCTATGAAACTGAGAGGAAAATGCGAGCTATGTTAAAAGCAATGGAGGGGGAAGAATGAAGGTTTTATTCATAAACAACTTCGACTCATTCACCTGGAACTTAGTTGACTATGTATCCATCTTCGAGTCAAACACCATAGTGGTGGACAATACCATAAGCTTAGAAGCCGTACGCAGGATCGATCCAGATGCAATCGTGATATCCCCTGGCCCAGGGCATCCTGCTCGTAGAGCAGACATTGGCAATTGCATTGAAATAATAAGAGAATTCGGAGAGAAAATCCCCATCCTAGGAGTATGCTTAGGCCACCAAGCGATCTGCGTAGCTTACAATGGCGAGGTATCCCATTCAATCTTAGGCCCGCTGCATGGCAAGACCTCGCTTATAGTGCACGATGGAAAGAGGATTTATAGAAATGTGGCAAATCCATTGATAGCTGGAAGATATCATTCTCTCTCCGCACAGAAGATACCCAGAGATTTAAAAGTCGTGGCAATGAGTGACGATGGCGAGGTGATGGGATTGAGGCATCGAAAAAACCTAGTCGAAGGCGTGCAATTCCACCCAGAGAGCGTACTCACCCCTGAGGGACTTAAAATCATAAAAAATTTTCTGGAACTTGCGAGGTGATAATTTACGCTGGGTAAAAAAATTCGCTTGGAGAGAATTTTCAATAGGAACACTGGCAAAACAGTTATAGTCCCCATGGACCACGGCGTAACCCTAGGTCCCATCGAGGGAATAATAAACATTAAAGAAACCGCTACTTTAATTGCAAATGGCGGCGCAGATGCAGCCCTAGTGCATAAAGGCGCGGCGCGATTCGGCTATAGAGGCTATGGTAAAGATCTAGGTTTGATTTTACATTTAACTGCAGGCACAGCTCTCAACATTGATCCAAATAAAAAGGTGCTTGTGACAAGCGTGAAAGAAGCTTTAAAAATAGGTGCTGACTGCGTAAGCGTGCGGGTAAATATAGGTGCGAATGACGAGAGTAGCATGCTTGAGATACTTGGCAATGTATCTGCGGAATGCGATGAATGGGGAATGCCGCTTTTAGCAATGATGTATGCACGTGGCGGTAAAGTGGATTCAGAGCTGCGTGTGGAATACATTAAGCACGCGGCTCGCGTTGGAGCGGAATTAGGTGCGGATATTGTTAAAACCAGCTACACAGGTGATATTGATAGTTTTAGGGAAGTAGTTAGAAGCTGCCCAGTGCCAGTTGTAATTGCAGGCGGGGTTAAAAGTGATTCCGATGAAGCTTTTCTTAAAAGCGTGAGCGATGCAATGCAAGCTGGAGCAAAAGGCGTGGCGATAGGAAGAAATATATTCCAGCATCGAAACCCCGAGCTTATGACGCGCAGGCTATGCAAGATAGTGCACGAGAACTACAGCGAAAGTGAGGTGATGAAGATAGGGTGGTGCACAAATGCATAAGATAATAGAAGAAATAATAAGCAGTGCAAGGCAGAGGCAAGCTATCAATAGAATTAAAGCCCGCGAGATAGAGAAGCGCGATTTAATAGCTCAATTGAAAAAGGCAAAGGAGTCTAGGAAAATACCGGTGATAGCCGAGGTAAAACCGGCATCGCCACTTGGAGCTAAGAGATCTATATCCCCAGCTCAAGCAGCAGCTATTGCAAGGGAAATGGAAAGTGGCGGTGCAATTGCAATTTCAGTGCTCACTGAGCCAGAGTATTTCAATGGCAGCTTGGAGAATCTCGTAGCAATTCGAAGCAATGTCTCTCTACCGGTGCTGCGCAAGGACTTCATAGTAAGCGAGGCGCAGTTGTTTGAGGTGAAAGTTGATTCAATTTTACTCATAGCAAGCTTGCTTGGATCAGAATCGAGGCACTTCGCTGAGCTAGCGATCAAACTGGGAATGGAGCCGCTTATAGAAGTACACAGCGAAAAGGATGTTGAAGTAGCTCTCGCAATAAATGCAAAGTTAATTGGTATAAATAATCGAGACTTCGAGTCGCTTACCATAGACCTGAGGAGAACTGAAAAGCTAGCGCCTTTAATTAAAAGGCAAGATGAGGAAGTATTCGTAATCAGCGAGAGTGGAATTGAGAATGCGGCTGATGTTCAGCGTATTATAAATGCAGGTGCAGATGGAATTCTAGTTGGAAGCGCGATTATGAATAGCGGGAATATTAAAGCAAAAACGCTTGAACTCGTAAATGCACTTAGAGCGTGATTGCAGTGAAAGGCAAATTCGGCAGATTTGGAGGTCAATATGTAGCGGAAACACTTATGCCCGCGCTCATTGAGTTAGAAGAGGCTTTTGAGAAGTATTCTAAGGATAGCGAATTTCAGAGCAAGCTTGACTATTACTTGCGGGAATATGCAGGTAGACCTACTCCCCTCTATTTCGCTCCTAGATTAAGCGAGCATTGCAGGCTCAAGGTTTACCTCAAGCGCGAAGATCTATGCCATGGAGGTGCGCATAAAATTAACAATGTCCTCGGTCAAGCTTTACTAGCCCAGCAGCTGGGGAAGAAAAGGGTTATAGCGGAGACCGGTGCAGGGCAGCACGGCATAGCCGTGGCAATGGCGTGTGCGGCTCTTGGTCTTGAATGCGAGATCTACATGGGCACGAGGGATATGGAGAGGCAGAGGTTGAATGTTTTTCGCATGCGACTTATGGGTGCAAAGGTAACCCCAGTGCACAGCGGCTCCAAAACTTTGAAAGATGCCATAAGCGAAGCTCTCCGCGACTGGGCAGCGAATGTCACTACAACACACTATCTATTAGGATCAGCTCTTGGTCCCCATCCATATCCAACAATGGTGAGGGAGTTTCAAAGGGTAATTGGCAGAGAGGCAAAGCAGCAGATACTAGAGAGGGAAAAGCGCTTGCCAAATGCGATAATCGCCTGCATCGGGGGAGGGAGCAATTCCATAGGGATCTTCTATGAATTTTTAGAGGATGATGTGAAGCTATATGCGGTGGAGGCAGGGGGAATTGAGCTCCGTCAAGATGAAGTTAAAGCTAGGCACGCTGCAAGGCTAGTTGCAGGCAGCGAGGGAATACTGCATGGCACCCGAAGCATAGTGCTTCAAAATAGCGAGGGGCAGATCCTTGAAACCCACAGTATAAGCGCGGGCTTGGATTACTCAGCAGTTGGACCTGAAATTGCCTATCTAGCTGAAAAAGGGAGAATTCTACCTAGATATGCCTTTGATAGAGAAGCACTTCAAGCTTTTCAAGCCTGCTGCAAGCTAGAGGGCATACTTCCAGCGCTTGAAAGTGCTCATGCAATTGCCTTCGCTATGAAGGCAGTGGAAACAGGGGAAATAGAGGAAAATTCTCTGATTATAATAAATCTCTCGGGTAGAGGAGATAAAGATGTTGAAACCGTGGCGAGGGAAATAGGTGAGTCGAATCACTGAAGTATTTGAGAAATTGAAGTGTAAGGGTGAAAAAGCATTGATAGCCTATATAATGGCAGGCGATCCCTCCCTACTTGCAACCAAGGACTACTTCTTTGCTCTAGTGGATGCAGGTGTGGATATCGTTGAACTGGGAATTCCTTTTTCAGATCCAATTGCCGATGGGACAGTGATTCAAGGAGCTAGCGATAGAGCCCTTAAAAGTGGAACCACCCCTAGCAAGGTAATGGCACTTGTGAGGCAAATTCGAATGGAAAATGCCACAACTCCCATTATATTAATGACCTATTACAATATCTTCTTTAAATACGGTTTGGAGAGATTTGCTCGAGAGGTAAGTGGAATTGTTGATGGCTTTATCGTGCCAGATTTACCTGTGGAAGAATCAGCTGAATTCCTAAGCTATTGCAGGAAATATGACCTAGATTTAATATTCTTAATTGCTCCCACCACTCCAGTTGATAGAATTAAGCAGATAATTAGGCAAAGCAGGGGCTTTGTCTACTTGGTATCACGCTTAGGAGTAACAGGAGCTAGAGCTGATCTCGCGGGTAGCGCAATTGAAGTATTGGAAAGGGTTAAGGGATGCAGCATTCCAAAAGCAATTGGATTTGGCATCTCTAAGCCTGAGCATGTTAAAGCTATAGCAAATGCAGGAGCGGATGGAATTGTAGTTGGCTCTGCGTTTGTTCAAATAATTGAGCAAGGGGGCGATGTTTCCGAGAGGCTGAGAAAACTAGCCATGGAGTTAAAGGTTGCAACGCGGAAGAATTAAGCTTGCAATGGCATTATTTTAAAATGTGAGAAAAGCGCTTCAAAAGGGACAGAGGATAAGTAAAATATCAGTCGTGGTGCTGATCTCGATTTTCTTAATAGAGGTATTATGTGGAATATATACTGGCAGCATAGGGTTAATTGCAAATGGTATGCATTCCGCGGGCGATGCCCTTGTTTCCTTCATAGTGTGGTTTGGACTTCGCCTTGCCCAGCGAGAGCCAGATGAGCGCTTCCACTATGGCTATCATAAAGCTGAAACTCTATCAGCTTTAATTGCTGCTATGCTTATCTTTGGAATTGGTGCAGTGATTCTATATGAATCATATCTGCGATTGATGCAGCCAGTAGTGCTATATCTCCCCTCGCTTGCAATTTTAATAGCATTGATGGCTGGCTTGAACTCTGGGGTGCTTGCCATTTACAAGCTTAAAATCGCTAGAGAGGCGGGATCTAATGCTATCTCAATAGATGCTAAAAATCAGCTCAAGGACTGCTTTGCTTCATTCATCGTATTAGTTGGAGTTCTCTTCTCCACTTTCGGTTTCCCTCAGATGGATGCCATTGCAGGTGTAATCATAGCACTCTTCATCTTCACAATAGTCTATGTCACGGTGAAGGAAAGCGCCTATATATTAATGGATGCTTGCGTTAAATGCGATGGCATAGCGAGCATTAAGCATATAGCTGAGAATTTAAAGGGCGTGAGGAAGGTTCAAGATCTTAAGCTGAGGTCTCTAGGTCCATTTGTGATGGGGGAGATGGAAATAGCGGTTGATGCTTGGCTCTCGATTCAAGAGGTAAAGATAATTAAGGATACAATTGAGGAGCGGGTTAAAAATCAATTTCCATATATAACTAGGCTAACCATAGAGGTGGAGCCTTATCAAGCTTGAGGAAGTTCAGCGCTATACATATACTCTTGGGTCTTCTTTTGCAGTGCCTAGGGCTACGTGGGTTATGGTTCTTTCCACATATTCAGTTGAAAGCAGGGATTTAACAAACTTGCTGAGTTCTTCTCTATTCTTAAACCTCGCTATAACTATTGCATCACTCGTGCCTGTTACATCGTAAACTCCATAGACATTGGGATCTTTAGCGATCTCTCTTTGAACATCTAAGAGCTTTCCCCTGGATATGACTAATTCGATGATTGCAACTAGGTCATAGCCAAGTTTCTGGGGATTTAATATAGCGGTGTAGCCTTGAATAACTCCCTGCTTCTCAAGTTCTCTAATTCTAGCTGCAACAGTTACTACCGAGAGCTTAGTTCTCCTAGCTATTTCTCGAAAAGAAAGCCTAGCGTCTGCTATCAATTCCCTGAGGATCTTAACATCCTTTTCCTCCAGCATACAATCGCATACCTTTTGGCTTTTTATTTAAACAAATGTAAAGAAAAAATATAAATATTTATCGCAAATAAAATCCTAATAGGTAGGAAATATGATGCCTTTTTCCTAAATATATTTAAATAGTTATCTCTTGTTTAAGTAAGGGGAGCTGAAGCAGTTGTATAAGCGCTATCATATAGCTACAAAGGCTGTGCCCTTGAGATACGGGCAAGTGGGAAGATTTAAAATTGAGAGGAGCAAGCGATGCATGCACTGCGGGATATGCGCTGGGGTTTGCCTGTTTAAAGTGCATAAAAGAAGGAAGGAAAAGCCTCAATTAATGGCAGAGCCGAAGTCTGAGCTATGCAAGGGCTGCTTCCGCTGCATTTTCAGCTGTCCGATAAATGCTTTAACCATTTCTAAAAACCCAGAATTCTACGAGCTTAAGAATAGCATTTACACGCCTGATATAATAAGCACCATATGGTATGAAGCAGCCACCGGTAAAATTCCAGTATCTGGAGCGGGCTATCGCGGGCCATTCTCAGGCTCTGGATTTGATTCTATGTCGACGGATATGTCTGAAATAGTGAGGC
>JAWCMA010000019.1:0-22583 GCA_038850285.1 Methanocellales archaeon
AAAAAAACTATGCCTTGGGAAAAAAATCGATGCAATTTTCCTAGACATCAAAGCTCCGCTATCAAATGCAGAACTATATCGCGAGATAACAGGTGTAGCCTCAGCTGAAACCATTGAGAGAATAAAGAGAACCATTGAAATTTGCAGAAATAGCAAAGTTGAATTCGAGGTTAGAACCACTGTATTCAAAGGGTTAAACGCTGATAAAGAGCAAATAGTGGAAATCGCTAGATCAATTTTAGGCTGCAATTGCTATGCAATTCAACAAGGCAGACCCGAGCTTGCTTGGAGCGAGGAAATCCAGCGAAGCTCTCCTCCATCTAGAGAAGAACTAATTGAACTCGCAAGAGCAGCCAAGCAATATTTAAAAGAAGTGAGAATTAGAACTAAAGAAAAAGGCAATGAGAGGATAGGATGAAAGCAATTGGCTTAGTGGGCAGACAAGCAGCTGGAAAAACACTTGCCTCAGAAATCGGCGAAGCAATGGGAATGAAGGTAATTCGAATGGGTGATTTAGTTAGAGAGGAAATCCTAAGTAAGGGAATGAAGATAAATGAAGAAACCATTTCAAGATTCGCAACCATGCTCAGAGAAAGGGAGGGAATGCAAGCCATAGCAAAACGCACAATTAAGCGATTAAAAGAGCTGAATAAACAAAGCACGGTAATAATAGATGGCATACGCAGCCAAGAAGAGGTAAACCTCTTTAAAAAAGAATTTGGAGATAACTTCAAATTGATAGCCATCATCGCACCTCAGAGAATTAGATATGAAAGAGTGAGAAATAGAAAAAGAGAAGACGACGCCAGCGAGATGGAGATATTCATTAAAAAAGACGAACGCGAAACCAACTGGGGAATAGAAGAGGCAATGAAACTAGCTGACTACACCATTAAAAACGAAGGAACCAAGGAAGAATTCAAAGCTAATGTGAAGAAGATCTTCGAAGAGGTTAAAGGATGAAAATAAATCTAACCATCTCCACACCTATATACCCAACCGAGAGCCAAGATAAAGTTGAAGCCGCGATAAAAAAGCTCTTCCCAAATATAGAGCTCCAAGTTGAAAAGGGATCTGGAACTGCTAAGCACTTAACTGGAAGCACTATAGGTATTGAGAGTTTGAAAAAAATGCATGAATTACTTAGAAAGCAGAGAATATTAGACACCGCGAGAAGCACTTTTTTGAAGAACAAGCGTGGCAATGCAATTGAATTCGAGCTCAATAAGCAAGTGGCATATATTGGGAAAATTAACTTCGTGGAGGAAGCAATGGCACTTGGTTCAATCCACGTTAAAATAGAAGCTGGAGAAATAGATCAGCTGATAGACTGGCTAGCGCCAGCGACAAAAGATGGCAAGCCAATTCAAGAAATAGAACTATAGAATTTTGAATTCAATTCAATAGACCTACCCAAACCTAAACCTAAGAAATAAAAATAAAATAGGCAAAGCCTTAAAAATATAGAATTTTATATTAGCCAACGCCCTTAAAAGAGAGTGATACGTTAATGATGGAAGAAGAATATCAGCTGGATTATTTTCATAGAAATGGATTCGTGCGAAAGCAGTGCAAGAAATGCGAGAGCTATTTCTGGACGAGAGATACAAATCGCGAGATCTGCGGCGATGCCCCATGCGTGCCCTACAACTTCATAGGCAACCCAGTTTTCAAGCCGCATACCTTGAATGAAATGCGTGAAGCCTATCTTTCATTCTTCGAGAAACACGGTCACGCAAGGGTTAATCGATATCCTGTAGTTGCACGTTGGCGCGATGACATTTATCTCACAATAGCAAGCATCGCTGACTTCCAACCTTGGGTTACCTCGGGCAAAATACCTCCCCCAGCGAATCCCCTTACAATTTCCCAGCCTTGTATACGCTTGGACGATTTAGATTCAGTTGGCAGAAGCGGGAGACATCTCACCACCTTTGAAATGATGGCACATCACGTCTTTAACTACCCAGGTAGAGAGATCTACTGGAAAGACCGCACCGTAGAACTCTGCAGTTTACTGCTCCAAGAATTAGGAGCAAATCTAGATGAAGTAACATTTAAGGAAAATCCCTGGATGGGAGGAGGCAACGCTGGGCCAGCAGTGGAAGTTTTAGTTAGAGGTTTAGAAGTAGCAACCCTGGTTTTTATGAACCTAGTGGCAGATAAAAATGGAAACATCGAGCTTAAAGGCGAGCGCTATAAAAAAATGGATCTATACATCGTGGATACTGGCTATGGCCTTGAGAGATTTACATGGGGCTCAAATGGCGCTCCAACGATTTACGATGCAATTTTCCCGGAAGTAGTGAATGAACTCATGGCAATTGCTGGCATAGAGCACTCCCTAAGAGACCCTGAGTATTCCAAAATATTAGCTATGAATGCCAAGCTCGCTGGCTATATGGATGTGAGCAGTAAAGCGAATTTAATGCTGCTGAGGAAGCAAATTGCAAGTGAAATTGGCTTAAACGTGGATAAGCTGAATGAAATTCTAGAACCAGTTGAAGCAATATATGCAATTGCCGATCACTCCCGCTGCCTAGCATTCATGCTCGGGGACGGAATAATACCATCCAATGTAAAAGCAGGCTATTTAGCTAGACTTGTGATTCGAAGAACGCTGCGCTTCATGCACGCATTAAAGTTAAAGCAAAAACTCTCAGAAATAGTGCGCATTCAAATTGAAAAACACCTCAGCAAGAGCTACCCCGAATACCTCAGGAAAATGGATACAATTGCAGAAATCCTCGATCTAGAGGAGGAGAAATATGGTGAAACAATCGCCAGGGGCACGAGACTTGTGGAGAAAACCGCGCAATATCATAAGGCTAGAAATGAAAAAATCCCTCTTGAAGCGCTAATTCAACTTTATGATACCCACGGCATTCCCCCTGAAGTCGCGCGAAGCATTTCCAGTGAAATTGGCGTGGAAGTGGAGCTGCCTGATAACTTTTATTCAATCGTTGCTAAAAGTCATAGCAAGCTCGTGGGGGAGGAAAGAGAGGCTTTATATAAAGAGCGCCTTAAAATTCTGCCACCTACAAAGCCGCTTTACTATGAGCAGCCATCTAATAAAAGATTTAAAGCCAGAGTCCTCGATGTATTCGATGATTATGTAGTGCTTGATCAAACTCTTTTCTACCCAGAGGGGGGTGGGCAGCCAGCGGATACTGGTTTTATTAAAATTGGCAATATTAAAAAGGAAGTAATAGATGTACAGCTGCAAGATGGCGTGATACTACATAAAGTAGCTGGCTGCAGTGAAATTAAAGTGGGAGCTGAAGTAGTTGGAATGATAGACTATCAAAAACGCATTGCTCACGCGAGGCATCATTCAGCTACGCATATAGTTGCACTTTCAGCTAGAAAAGTACTTGGAGAACACATCTGGCAAGCTGGAGCGCAAAAGGAAGTGGATAAAGCAAGACTAGATCTCTCCCACTACAAGCGCATATCCGATGAAGAGCTTAAAGAGATAGAAGCGCTTGCAAATAGGATTGTGATGAAAAATGCTAGAATTGAAATCCTCTGGATGGATAGAAATGAAGCGGAGAGGAAATTTGGCTTCACACTCTATCAAGGCGGCGTGCCAACTGGAGATAAAATAAGAGTGGTAAAAGTAGACGAAGATGTAGAAGCATGCGGAGGAACGCATTGCAGATCAACTGGAATGATAGGTCCAATTAAAATCCTGCGAACTGAGCGCGTGCAAGATGGCGTTGAGCGACTGGAATTCGCAGCTGGAGAGGCAGCGATTGCAAAGAATTTGGAGAGGGAAGATCTCTTGAGGAGAAGCTCTGAAATACTTCGAGTTCCACCATCTCAGCTTCCCGAAACTGTGGAGCGTTTCTTTGAAGAATGGAAGCGCCAGCGAAAGGAAATAGAAGCATTGAAGGAAAAGCTTGCCGAGCTGCAGGTAAAGGGTTTGCTTGAAAGCGCTGAAACCCTAAGTGGAATTAAAGTGATGGTGAGTAAAATTCCAGATGCAGATATGGAAACTCTGATTAAAATCGCAGCTGCATTGAGCAGAAGCAATGCTGTTGCACTTCTAGCTAGCATATCAAATGGGGTGAAAATCGTTTCAATAGCAGGAGAGGAGGCTGTTAAAAGAGGGTTAACTGCGGATTTAATTGCAAGCGAGGCAAGTAAAGCAGTTGGCGGAGGAGGGGGTGGCGAATCAAATCTCGCTCAAGGCGGTGGCCCTATATCTGAAAATATCGATGAAGCACTTAGGGTGGGAAAAGAGTTAATTAAAGCGAGGCTTAAAAATGCGAATGTTCCTTAGATGTATGGAATGTGGCACTGAATATCCCCATACAGATGTAATTTATACCTGCGGCAGCTGCGGAGGATTGCTTGATGTAATCTATGATTACTCCCAAATTGAATTCAAAATAGACAATAGCCCCCTTAGTGTTTGGAAATATCGCGCTTTACTCCCAATTGAAAGAGAACCCATTACATTGAAAGAGGGGGGAACTCCTCTTTATAAATGCGATCGCTTGGCTAAGGAAATTGGAATAAAAGAGCTTTATGTAAAACACGAGGGAATGAATCCAACTGGGTCTTTCAAAGATCGAGGCATGACAGTTGGGGTAACTAAAGCGCTTGAAATGGGAATGCCGACAGTAGCCTGCGCTTCAACCGGTAATACCTCTGCATCCCTCGCTATATATGCAGCTAAAGCAGGTATACCTGCTGTTGTACTGCTTCCAAGCGGGAAAGTGGCACTTGGAAAAGTTGCTCAAGCACTAATGCACGGTGCAAAGGTGATAACCATAAAGGGCAACTTCGATAGAGCACTCCGCTTAGTGCGCGACCTATGTCGAGAGCAGCGCTTTTATCTGCTGAATAGCGTTAATCCATTCAGACTGGAGGGACAGAAAACAATTGGCTTTGAAATGGCAGATCAACTAGGATTAAGAGCACCTGATCGAGTGATACTTCCAGTGGGAAATGCAGGCAATATCTCTGCAGTTTACAAAGGCTTCAAGGAATTGAAGCTCTATGGCTTAATCTCAAAATTGCCTAAAATGATTGGAATTCAAGCTGAGGGGGCTAGTCCCATTGTTAAAGCAATTAAAAGCGGTGCTAGAGAAATTGAAAGGGAATCAAAGCCTGATACAATTGCCACTGCAATTAGAATAGGCGATCCAGTTAATGCTCCTAAGGCATTAAAAGCGATTCGCGAATCAAAAGGCACAGCTGAAACAGTTACCGATGATGAAATTACCAAAGCCCAGAAAGACCTCGCTAGACTAGAGGGAATAGGCGTTGAACCCGCAAGTGCTGCGGCTATCGCTGGACTTCGAAAGCTGGTAAACCTAGGGGTTATAGATTATGATGAATGCATCATATGCGTTGCAACCGGTCACTTATTGAAAGATCCTGAAACAGTGATAAAGATATGCGGCAGGCTAATTGAAGTAGAGGCAAATATGGATGCAGTTAAAAAAGCGCTTGAGGCTTGAAAAATGGGAATTTCAATAGCAATAGCCGGCAAGCCAAATTCTGGTAAAACTACGCTTTTTAAAGCGCTTACACTTGCCAATGTAGAAATCGCTAGCTATCCCTTTACCACTATTAAGGCTAATCACGGTATTAGCTACCTCCGAGTGCCATGTGTATGTAGAGAGCTTAAAGTGAAATGCGAGAAATGCATAGATGGCAATAGATTTATTCCAGTGGCAGTGGTGGATGTAGCTGGCTTAGTGCCAGATGCGCATAAAGGAAGAGGGCTTGGAAATGCATTTCTAGATGAGATGAGACAGAGTGAAGCGATCATTCACGTGGTTGACGCCAGCGGGAGTACAGATATAGAGGGGAATCAAGTTGGAGTGAGCAATCATGATCCTCTAGATGATATTGACTTCTTTGAGAAGGAAGTAACCATGTGGATCTTTGGAATAATTAAGAAAAATTGGGATCGCATTTCAAGAAAGGCACAGCTTGAGGAAATGAGAATTGAGCGATTCATACACGATCAGCTCACTGGTCTAGGGATTTCTGAAGGGAATATAAAAAATGCTTTAGGTAGAGCAGAACTTGACCCGGAGAAGCCTGCGGATTGGAGCGATGGGGATTTGATAAAATTCGCTGATGAAATACGCAGAATAAGCAAGCCTTTGATATTGGCGGCAAATAAAATTGACATAGCCCCTGAAGAAAATCTCTCTGGGCTTAAAGCGCTTGAGAAAAAAGGCTATATGGTAATTCCAACCTGCGCTGCTGCTGAAGTTGCCCTTAGGTTAGCTGAAAAAAGTGGTTTGATTAAATATCTCCCTGGAGATAGCGATTTCCAGGTTTTAAAGCCTGAGAAGCTCACTAATGCGCAGAGAAATGCTCTTGAGAAACTATCCCTGCTTTTGAAAAAATTCGGCAGCACAGGGGTGCAGCAATGTTTAAATACAGTGGTTTTTAAGCTTTTGAATATGATAGTTGTCTACCCGGTTGAGGATGAAAATAAATATTGTGATAAAAATGGCAATATACTTCCTGATGCATTTTTGGTGAAAAGGGGCAGCACTGCTAGAGACCTCGCCTATTTGGTGCATAGCGATCTAGGCGAGGGCTTCCTCTACGCTATTGATGCCAAGACCAAGCGCAGGCTTGGCGAGAAAACTGCGCTGGAGCATAATAGCGTGGTGAAAATTGTCTCAGCAAGATAGTGCTCTATTCTCTATTCGATTCTAAATCCTCTGATTAAAGCTCTAAATAATAGGAGCACTGGGATTATCTCAAGGCGGCCAATCCACATATTGAAAATAAGCAAAACCTTCGCAGCTGTTGGCATGGCTGCATTTATAACGCCTGAGCTTAAGCCTACGTTGCTCTGGGCAGAGCTTACTTCGAAGAGTATTTTTTCCACAGGGAATTGAGGCATTAGATGGAGAAGGGAAATTGTACTAAATCCTAGGAAAACAAGCCAGAGGAATATAATGAGCATGGCTTCGGAGATTTCCCGAGTTATTTTATCTTCTGTCAAGCGCTTGCCGCCAAATTTAATTGCAGTGATGCCGTGTTTTGGCATCAAAGTGCGCTTGAACCACCATTGTATGCCTGCGAAGAATAACAATACGCGCACGGTTTTAATGCCACCTCCAGTTGAGCCTGTGGGTGCACCTAGGATCATTGCAATGGAGAGAATTATAAGTGCAGTTGCTGACCAATTGCTCATGTCTGAGTTTTGAAGTCCGCATGTGCTCAATCCAGATATCAATTGAAAGCTAGAGTAGCGAATGGAGGTAAATAACTCTAGGTGTGCAAAATAAAAGTTCTCAAAGACTAGCAGCGCTACGCCTGCTAATATCATTAAGAGGAAGGTTTTGATTTGAAGATCTTGAAGAACTGCTTTCAAGTTGCCTTTTATAATCTTGTAGTATAGAAGAAAGGGAGTGCAGCCTAGGAGCATGATAACCATAGAAACAATTTCTATATAAATATTATTATATTCACCTATGCTTCCATCTTTAATGCTAAAACCGCCAGTACCAAGAGTTACCATCGCATGGTTAATCGAGTCCCAGAGGGGCATTCCAGCAGCAAAGAACAGAGCTATACCAAAAAGGGTGATCCCCACATATATCCCCCAAATCGTTCTCACCGTAGAAATAATACTTGGATGAATCCGCTCCTCCCGACCTTCAGCCTTATATAGTGCAAATGCCCCTGTGCCAGGCCTAGCTAGAATGCTAACCATTAGCACAATCACACCTATGCCGCCTACCCACTGCATAGTGCTTCTCCAGAATTGAATTGTATGCGAGAGCGCACTTGGCTTAGCAAACATAGTTAAACCAGTCCCAGTCCAGCCTGACATCGCCTCAAAAAAGCCATCGATAAAACTGGAGTGCCCAATTATCATAAAGGGAATTGCACTAATAACTGCAATCAATAGCCAGCCAATTGCGGCAATTATAATCGCATGCTTCAACTCAGGCTCATCTGCTTTTATACCAAATCGCAAAGCAAGCCCTAGAATTATGCAAATTATGGAAAGGGTGAAGAAATCCGAGATTCCTTCATTTTCCTTGAAATAAAGAGCTGGGAGCATTGCAAAATCCATTACAACACCAAGTATAGCCATCAATCCCCCTAGGTCTCGCAAAATTATCTTCAAATCCGCTATTCCCAAATCGATCTCCTCAACTGGTTAAAATCTGCCTAATTTTTTCCAACTCATCAATTCGAGCGAATACATGAAGCACATCTTCACTTTCAATCTGAATATCGCCTTTTGGAACTATGAGATCCCCTTGGCGCTCAATGGCTACAATTAAAGCAGTTTTAGGCAGCGAGAGCTCCGATAAGGTTTTACCCACGATATTAGAGTTATGCTCTGCAACTACCTTGAAAATCTCAGCCTTCCCCTCGGCTAAAGTGACGAAGTCCTTGATACCAGGATGCCTAATGGCACTGTAGAGATATCGCGCAACAATGGCATCTGGATTCTCAAGCACTTGGATACCTGCGTTTTTAAACATCTGCACGTGCTCCTTTTCATTAACAATCGCCACTATTTGCTTAATCCCGAGTTCCTTAGCCATTAAAACAGTCATGAGATTAACTGCATCATCACTTGTGGTAGCTATAATTGCATCCGCTCTATCTCCCCCTGCTTCAATTAACGTGGACTTAGAAGTAGCATCGCCGCATACTGCAAGCACATCATATTTAGTTGCTATCTCCTTGCAGCGCTCCTCATTTAAGTCTATAATTACAACATTATTCCTCTTGATTGAAATATCAACCAGATTTCTGCCAATGCCACCAAGGCCCACGATTATTATATACATCAAATATAAAAAATAAGTCCAGCCTCATATCCTTTTTGCTCCTTAAGAGAAAAATAAAAATTTGCCTACATAAACAAAGACTGGAGCTAAAATGGCAAAGGCTCATTGCTACCAGTATCCCTCGATGAAGCTGAGAGACTTAGCTAGAGCGAGTTGGATGTGATAATCGTAACTGGCGATGCATATTAACCATATGAGCTTTAACGGCAGTAATTGGCAGAGTACTTGAGGAGGGCTTTCGATTGGCATAATAGCACACGCTGCATTTATGATCCTGCTTTATATATAAATGCCAGCATATTTTATCCTAGACCTTGATACTTGATACTTCCTCAAAACTCGGGATTTCAACGTAATCCTTAAATTGCTTATTTCTCTTACTTTATATACTTCTTGTTCAAATTAGCACTTAGGCAGGTAGGACGGAGGATTTAATCGGTAATAAACAAAAGTGCATGATTTCCGAGCAAAAAAGATTCACCATAAGCTGAGGAGAGAAGAAATTTCTTGGGATTAGCTAGGCATTGAGCTCTAGGAGCTGTTTGCTTACCAGCGTGTAATGTTTGTTGGGCTTAACGCTTTTCAAGCGGTGGCTTTGATAGGAATGCTCGTCAAATTTTTCATAGGAAGCAAATACCTTGCCGCACATTGCACATTTAATTCTCTTCCTCATTTTATTTCACCTCTTTTTTATTATGCGACTTGGCTCTATACTTTAAGGAGGTTAAGGGGGCTGAAAAATTTTCAAAAAATTTTTCGATAGGGAGGAGCCTTCCTTAAATCTGTATGCCAAGTCGCAGTTCTTAATTGAATTTAAATGCAACTGCACCAAATCCATCCCCTCCTAGACCCACCCCTTTATTTCCACTGGAAGGTTTCTTCATTTTTTTCATTCAATTTTTTTCAAAATAACATGATCATTTCTTATATATAAAGTTTTCTATTTAAAAATTAGAATTTTATTATAAATTTAAAAAATTTTTTATTTAACTTAAAAATTAGGGAAGATAGGGTATAATCAAAAACCAAGGCAAAGCAAAAAATAAAAAAGAATAATTCGGTTTTGTTTATTTATATAATTTTTTTATAAAATTCTCAATAGTTGAATATCGAAGGTCAAGTCTTTCCCGGCTAATGGATGATTGGCATCTAATGTAATAGTCGACTCAGTAACCTCCACCACATATACAAAAGCTATGCTGCCATTCGCTTGGCGAATTTGTAACCTCTGGCCTTTTCTTGGTTGAAAGTATAGAGGAAGTTTGCCCCTCTCAACTGTTAATATCAATTCCTTGCGATATGGCCCATATGCTTCAGCTGCAGGTATTTTAATGGTTTTGGTTTCACCCTCATTCATTCCAATTACAGCTTGTTCAAAGCTCGGGATCAGCTGCTCCTCACCTATTGTGAACTGCAAAGGCTCCCGGGAAGCAGAGGTATCAAATACAGTACCATCATCCAGTTTACCTGTATAGTGAACGAGTACAGTATCACCATTTTTCGCCTGCACCATTTCTATCCTCCTTTATAGCTTATAATACTTCGAATAACATCTTGCAGAAATATGAAATTGCTAAGGGCAATTACTTGCACCGAAGCAAGGTCATATAACCAAGGTGTTTAGCTTTTTTGTGTGAATATGTAAGATGCGAACTACCGCCTTTCGCAGGTGGCTTCCTGCTTCTGCGACCAGACTCGATCCCCGCACATTCACAGCGGAGGCCTCGGCAAATGAGACCGTTTCCACGCAGCCCGCGTAAATGGTGGGTTACGGAGGTATGATCTCCACAGGCGTAACTTCGGCTTATCCATGCCTAGTTGAGGATAAATATGACAAATAAAAAGATAAGAGTTTCGCTCTCATTCCCCAGCTTACGCAGAGAGCTTTCTCGCTTGAAAGTTAAAGAGATTGGATTAGGATTAATTTCATTTATTTTATTTGATAATTGACCTAAACATAGGGTAGCATAACTTTAAATATAATCAAAGCAATTTCAATTTGGTATACTCGGGATTTCAACTTATTTTTTATAATAAGTTATAGAATCTCTTGTATAACTAAAGAAAAAAGGTGAAATAAATGGCATTTAGAGGTTTTTCAGGACCGAGAGAGATGTACAAAGTTATATGCGCAGATTGCCATGTGGAAACAGAAGTTCCATTCAAGCCTGATGGCAATAGACCCGTTTACTGCAGAGAATGCTATCAGAAACATAGAAAATCAAGAAGGAGATTCTAGTAATGCATCAACCTTAATTTTTATTATTTAATTTATTTAATTTTTAATTTACAATTATTTTATTCGAAGGTGGAGCTGTTGACAAGGGAAGTTGAAAGAGCAAAATACAAGCTGGAAGAGGAAGATAAATTAATATGCTCTGAGTGTGGCAGTAGATTGCTTATTCACGATTATGAAAGAGCAGAACTAGTATGCTCCAACTGCGGCTTGGTTATCGACGAGGCTTTTATCGATCTAGGCCGTGAATGGCGAGCTTTCGATCACGACCAAAGAATGAGGCGCTCAAGAGTAGGCGCTCCCATGACCTACACCATTCACGATAAAGGTTTATCTACAACTATTGACTGGAGAAATCGCGATGCCCATGGCAAGCCGATTTCCCCTAAATATCGAGCGCAGCTCTATCGCTTGAGGAAGTGGCAGAGAAGAATAAGAGTGAGCAATGCCACAGATCGCAATCTTGCTTTTGCACTCTCTGAAATCGATAGAATAGCAAGCGCACTTGGACTCCCGAGAAATATTAGGGAGAACGCTGCCATCATTTATCGCAAAGCAGTGGATAGAAATCTCATTAGAGGTAGAAGTATAGAGGGAGTTGCAGCTGGGGCGCTGTATGCATCCTGCAGACAGAGCAATGTACCCAGAACGCTTGATGAAATAGCACAGGTTTCTAGGGTAAGCAGAAAAGAAGTCGGCAGAACATATAGATTCATCTCAAGGGAGCTTGCACTTATGCTCGTGCCAACTTCACCCATAGATTATATCCCTAGATTTTGCTCAGGCTTGAATTTAAGAGGCGAGGTACAATCCAAGGCAGCTGAGATCATTAGACAAGCCGCGGCAAAAGAGTTAACAAGCGGTAGAGGCCCAACTGGTTTAGCAGCGGCCGCGATCTACATCTCCACAATTCTATGTGGAGAGCGCAGGACTCAGCGAGAGGTGGCAGAGATAGCTGGGGTTACTGAGGTTACCATTCGCAATCGCTATAAAGAACTCGCGGAAGAGCTTGATATTGAAATTGTAATTCAATAAGCAAGATTACAAATAGGCCGGGCAAGAGGTTAACCGCCACAACCTTTCAAATATTTCTGCTCTAAGGAGATCTTGCCGAGAAATCAAGCGAATTTTCGCTAGAGAATCGCCTAACACAGCATATATAATTTGCTTCCTTCACCCAAATTGCCTTCAGCAACTTTTTTTATGCAACGCATAGCGACATTGATTAATCTAATCTTTAATTAATTATTAACATATAAAGGTACAAAAAAGCACAATACGGGCCGGAAGGGATTTGAACCCCTGACCAATGGGTTTCTCCACTTGCTAAGAGCCCATCGCTCTACCTGACTAAGCCACCGGCCCATTTCTGAGGTAGGAATATATATCACATCCTTGCTATATATGTTGCGATTGATGAAAAACCGAGCAAAGACAGTTTGTGCGCTATTAGGCGCAGCTGATGTGGTTTCTGGAATTGCAAGAAAGCTCCAGGCACAGGATAAAACAGTGGTGCTTGTAGAAGAGGATGAAAAGCGCATTGAATCGCTGAAAGCAAGTAATTTCGAGGTAATTAAAGGCAGAACGGCAATGGTTTTAGAAGCAATTGGCAAACTTGGCGTGGATTGCGCGCTTATTCTCGATAGAAATTTCAAATTGAATAGAAAAGCGGTGAAATATTTCAAAAGAAGATATCCATTGATTCACATAGTTGCTAGAGCTTCCACTGTAAAGCAAAAAGAGGTGCTTGAGAAACTAGGAGCGGATTTAGTAATCCATACCCCATCACTTGTTGAAAATATGATTTTATGGCATCTGGAGAAGATTGATTCCATCAAGCGAGCTAAGGAACTGCTGAGTATAATCGCCGAAACAAGAAATAAAAAACTCGCCATAGTTCTGCACGATAACCCAGATCCAGATGCACTTGCCAGTGCTATGGCTTTAAAGGCAATTGCCGCTAGCATAGGCGTTGATTCAGAAGTGCTGTATAATGGTGAGATTACTCAAAGGGAGAATAGAGCTTTTGTGGATTTTTTGAAAATAAAGCTAAGTAGACTGAATAAATCCAAGTTGAAGCAATATGGTAAAATTGCACTTGTCGACAATTCAATACCCTCTATTTACAATGCCCTTCCCGAGGGATATAAAGTTGATATAGTGATCGACCACCATCCTGCTGAAGCTGGAGAAGTACGCGCTAGCTTCATAGATATTAGATCAAATATTGGTTCAACTTCAACGATCATGACAAAATATCTACAGGAGCTTGATATTCAAATCAACAAAGAGCTTGCAGCTGCATTGCTGCACGGCATTCGAATTGATACCATGGACTTTAGAAGAGATACCCATCCCGCTGATCTAGCCGCAGCTGGTTTTTTATATCCAATTGCAGACCACGAGCTGCTTGAGAAGATAGAAACAACCTCTATTTCGCTTGAATATGTAGATGCCTTTGCAAATTCAATTCGCAATAAGCGAATAATCCACTCATGTCTTTTTTCAAATGTAGGCTTTCTTAACGAAAGAGATGCACTACCTCAGGCTGCAGATTTCCTCCTTTATTTAGAGGGAATAACCACAACCGTGGTCTATGGTATTATTGAAAATAATTTACATATTTGCGCTAGGTCTAGGAATCGCAGGATCTATCTGGGTAAAATGCTAAGGGAGGCTTTTGCTGACATTGGCTCAGCTGGAGGGCATCATAACGTAGCAGCTGCTTTGATTCCATTGAGTATTTTCCCCAAGCAAAGTTATGGGCAAAAGCTGCTTAAACTCGCTGATGAACTAGTGGTGGAAAGATTTCTAGCTGCTCTTAAAAAGCAATCCTCTGTCAACTATGATTTACAGTAAATAGGATTTTTGATATTGATAAATGATAGATACAAATAACCTCTTCTGCTGGGTGCAAGGAAGGGGGCATGAGGATATGAAATACGAGGCAATGGATACCAAGCATACTCATTAACTCTAGAGAACTCTCGCATCTCTATAGTCTATTGTCTTCGAGCATGGTGAATATAGTTTTTAGTTTTTTCTTCCAAATGATGGCGATAACTTCAAACAATTTCGAAGCTATCAATATATTTTTATCCCACTCGAAACAACTATATCGCAAGTATGAAATGGAAAGTTATAACATTTGCAATTATAACAATTGCTCTTGCCACTATTGCAAATGTTTTATTATTATATAATTCCCCCGAAAATATATCCAACAGAGCAAACGATACAAGTGCAACCTCCGAAGGTATAAGCAGTATTGTAAATGCTAATAATCAATTTGCTTTAGACCTCTACTCTGAACTTAATAATGAAACGGGTAATCTCTTTTTCTCACCCCTCAGTATTTCAACGGCTTTTGCGATGATTTATGAAGGTGCACGTGGACAAACGGCAGAGGAAATACAATCTATATTTCATTTTCCAGAAGACAATACCACGCGCAGGTCGTCATTTGCAGCAATCTATAATCAGCTAAATAAGGAGAGTGGTAGATGTAAGCTTCATACAGCAAATGCATTATGGATTCAAAAAAATTATCCAACATTGGATGAATTCACAACCCTTATTCTAAGATATTATGCAGGAAATGCTACAAATCTTGATTTCGAAGGAGCTACTGAAGAAGCACGCTTGACGATTAATAATTGGGTGGATGATAAAACAAATGGCAAAATAAAAGATTTATTTCCACAGGGTTCTTTGAATAGCTTGACCCGTCTGGTACTAACAAATGCAATTTACTTCAAAGGAAACTGGGTTAAACAATTTGACAAAAATGGAACCATACCAGAAGCATTCAGAGTAAGTCCAAATAATACTGTGCAAGTTGATATGATGAGACGTACCGATGAAGAATCAAAGTTTAATTATACGGAAACAGAAGAACTGCAAATCCTTGAAATGCTCTACGAGGGCAAAGACTTATCTATGCTTATTCTTCTCCCGAAGAATGATGATATAAAAACTCTTGAAAAGTCACTTACACTAGAGAAATTGAAAGAATGGAAGAATAGTTTGAAAGAACAACGAGTTAATGTCTTCATACCTAAATTCACTTTTAACCGCAAATATATTCTAAATGAAAACCTTAAAGCAATGGGTATGCCTTCAGCCTTCACACCTGGAAGTGCAGACCTCTCTGGAATAGATGGCACGAGAAATCTTTTTATTCAAATCGTAATTCACCAGTCTTTTGTGGATGTTAATGAAGAAGGCACAGAAGCAGCAGCTTCAACAGGCGTTGGAATTGGACTCACATCAATTACTCCAAAAGTTCCAATATTTAGAGCAGACCATCCATTCATATTCTTAATTCAAGAGAAAAAAACCGGAAATATCTTATTCTTAGGCAAAGTGGTTGATCCCAGATAAAAAAGCTCGCCACTTCCAATTTTCTTATTCAATTCAATATATTCTCGGCCTATTTGTTAGTCTTATTTACCTGCACAAATAATTCCATGTCATATATGTGAGATTGGAGATGGGGGGCTTAAAAGAAATATTATTATCCAATTTTTGGAGAATAGTTTTTGGCAATGAAGATTTGATTAAACTCTCTATAAGGCTATCGAACTATGGTGAGGCAAATATACCCCTGCTGCCAGTGGTAAAATAGCTATCTCAGCTTATTTTTCTATGGCAATCAGCGAAATTATCGAGGCTTCAAAAGCAATAAAACTTATAATTTCAGCTCTTGAGTCCTCGATATCCAATGTATATTAAAGCCAGTGCAAATAAAAATCCAGCGATTTTAGGATCAAGCTGCAGCTGTTTAAACATCGCAATGATCAATCCCTCGAGGGGTGGATATATATATCTCATAAGCTCGAGAGCTATCGATCCAAGGGGGGTGAATATCAAGAAAATGAATATTCCTAGGAGCATGGTTAAAAGATAAAAAATCCTTTTGCGAAGCGATGGCTTCTCTGGGCTTTCTTTATTCATTTCAGATCCCTATTTTCCAACAATACACTAAAGCCTTCAGCACGTTAAATTTAAATAGTTCTTATATTTATATTTTAAATAAAATTTGGGGATGGATAATTTGGAAGAGCTTTGGATTACATTCTCAGGAGCCATTTTGATCCTTGCTGTTGGAATATATTTGCTGCTTAAAATCAGATATAGCACACCCTATAATCAAGCTAGCGATATCTCAATCCCAAAAGCACTGCCTATATCTAAATCTATCCTTGGCAAAAAAGGCCTGCTCTACGGTGCTTTCATTCTCTTTGCAATATCAGCAGCATTCCTAGCAAGCAATAACCCCACAGACTCAAGCCATGGCCCTGCTTCTGCATTTTCAGCTGGAACTCCTCCGGAACAGGTCTCAGTAGAGGTAAGCTCTCCAGTGGTATATGGAAAAGAAAACTCAGCTGTGCCAGTGAAGGTAAAAATAATGAATAATGGCAATGCAGTGATTCAAGATGTACATTTTGAGGAACAGAGTGAAAGAATTGCAATTCCACCAAATAGTACTAGTATGCTTATTGTAAATACAATTATCAAAAGCTTTACCTCCCATAAAAATATGAATATAACTTTATATTATTCTTCCAGTGGCAATAAATATTCAAAGGCCATAGAGACATGTATTTATCCAGTTCCAAATGTTGAAATTAAAGAGCTTGAAATAAAGCGCGAAGCCCATAATTTCATCTTCCCCGACCAGCTTGAGCCTGGGGAAAATTTAACACTGCGATTAAAGGTGGTAAATAAAGGAACTAGCAAGCTCCCCCCTAGCTCTATAAAGATACTGGGATTTATGGAGGACTTTGAAGCTGCCGCGAATATCTCAAAAGAAATCAACGTAGGGCTGAATCAAAATGGTGAATATCCCTGTGAAATCACCTTCAAAATCAATGAAAATCCACCTTATGGTGAGACCAGAGCTAATGTAGCATTGATATACAACGATACCTTTAAAGGCGAACTTACCCTTGATCAGCGCTTCCTTCAAATAAAAATCGTTACCAAGGGTACATTTTTTTAATCGATTGCTTTAAGCCCTTTCACACTTAAATTCCTTGAATATGCCATTCAAGCAAAGTGCTCAAAATACATTGAAAAACTGCTTGAGAGTTAAACCAGGGGAGAGCGTTTTAGTGGTAACAGATATAAAGAAGTTTTTCATCGGCAGAGCTTTTTTTGAAGCAGCATTAGAGCTAAATTGCGAGGCAATCCTTATGACGATGAAGCCTCGAAATAGAAGTGGTGAAGAACCACCTCCAGCGATCGCTCAAGCCATGAAAAATGCAAGTGTAGTAATAGCTCCCACAACTTATTCAATTACACATACTCAAGCGAGAAAGAATGCATGTGCCGCTGGAGCTAGAATTGCCACCATACCAATTCAAACCAATAATTGGAAGCTGCTTCGAGAAATGTTCACTAAGGGCGGGATAACCGCTGATTATACCGAGGTTGAGGCTAGAGCTAAGAAATTAATTCAAAAGCTGAAGCATAGAAGCAAGCTTAGAATAAAGTCCGACCTCGGCACCGATGCAACTTTTGAACTCAGCGGTAGGGAATGGCAGCTAGATACTGGAATATGCATAGAGCCAGGGAGCTTTATAAACCTCCCTAGTGGCGAGGTATTTATAGCTCCAGCGAATTCAAATGGCAAAATAGTAATCGATGGCTCCTTTGGAGACATAGGTATATTGAAGTCTCCACTTGAATTTTACATCCGCAATAATTATGTAGTTGAAATTCAAGGTAGAAATGCAGCCCAGTTAATAAGAAAACTCGATGCCATTGGAAAAGAAGCTAGAAATCTTGCAGAACTAGGTATAGGTTTGAATCCAAAGGCAAAGCTGCTAGGTATTGTACTTGAAGATGAAAAAGTAGCTGGAACAGCCCATATTGCTCTAGGAGACAACTCCACTTTCGGAGGAACAGTTAAAGCTGGGATTCACTGGGATGGAATAATCAAGTATCCTACAATACACATCAATGGCGAGGAATTGAAATTAGATTAAGGAGGTTTGACTGCGATTAAAGCGATTCAGCAAAATAAAATTTTAAAGCTAAGCTGCATTTTACTTTTAATTTCACTATTCACCTCAAGCTGCCTTGAAGAAAAACCTCAGATCAAGAATCCAGAGGTATTGATCGACCTCTCCATAGCTGATGCAATTACCCTCGATCCAGCTGATGCCTATGAAGCTTCCTCTATAAATCTCATTCAGAATATCTACGACCGCCTTGTTGCATATAATGGCTCAGACATCTCAAAAGTCACACCCATGCTCGCTGAGTCTTGGAATATATCTGAGGATGGATTGAAGTATACTTTTAAAATTCGCCAAGGTATTAAGTTCACAAATGGCAATCCTTTGAATGCCCACGCAGTTAAATTTTCTCTGGATAGAGCAATAATAATGAACCGCCCTCCTGCTTGGAAGTTAATTGAACTCATGGATATCAATAGCACTCGGGTAATTGATGATTATACCCTAGAGATAAAACTCAAGAGAGCATATCCTGCTTTTCTAAAAGTACTTGCATTTTCAGTAGCCTCAATAGTAGACCCTGAGGTAGTAAATGCACATGGTGGGGTGAAGGCTAATGAAATAAACGAATTCATGGCGAGTAATGCAATTGGCTCAGGGCCCTATAAATTAGTTTCTTGGGAAAGAGGCCAGCAAATTGTTTTAGAAGCCAATGAGGATTACTGGAGAGGCAAGCCCAAGATCAAGCGCTATATCTATAAAATAGTGCCTGAGCCAGCGACTCAAACGATGATCCTAGAGAAGGGAGACGCGGATCTAGCATATATACCGCTTGCGAATCTAAAGCACTTGGAGAATAAATCAGGTATAGTTGTTGAATCCAGAGGTCTCTCGCTGCAGATTGATTATATTGTTTTCAATAATAACTCTAAGCCCTTCGACAGCAAGTTAGTTAGGCAGGCTATTTGCTATGCATTTGACTATAAAGCTGCAATTGACAATGTTTACTACAACCAAGCTGAAATCGCTCGAGGACCAATTCCCAAGGGGATGTTTGGACACGATGATTCCCTAGAGTGGTATACAAGAGACCTAGCAAGGGCAAAAGCGCTGCTTAAACAAGCTGGCTATGAAGATGGATTTACAGCTGAGACTGAGATCATCTATTTAGAGGGCAATGATGAAATGAGAAAAACAGCCATTCTGCTGCAGAATAACTTGAAGGAAATAGGAATTAAGCTCAAGGTTCAGCCTCTATCTTACAGTGCATATATTACTAAAATCTTCAATAAAGATTTCCAACTTGCCTTCGCAGGCTGGGCTCCTGATTTTCCAGATCCAGATGTAAATGTGGCACCCTTGCTTCATCCAAATTCAGAGGTCAACTATGCCTCCTATAGCAATCCAGTTGTCACAGAGTTAATCGAGGAGGGAGCGAGGGAATTGAATGAAACAACTCGCCTTCAAATATATAGCCAGATTCAACGCTTAGCGAAAGAAGATGCCCCTTATCTCTGGATAGCGCAATATAAAATTGTAGGAGTATACAGAACATGGGTAAAGGGCTATTACTATAACCCAGTGACAACAGCAAGCGGAATAAGAGATTTATTCGCTCTATATAAAGAATAAGAATGGCCAGTAAAGAACTTCTACTGCTCCATCCTTTGGTGTATAGCCCTCTCTTCCAAATTGTTCTCTACCCCGATAGTTGAGACTCCAAATTGAGAAAATGTAAAACCAAAATAAGACATGAAAAAATAAGAAGCAGGGTGTTAGAAATACTGAACCTAGAAAAAAAATCCAAATGGAGTCAGGTACTCTTGATTTAGTCAGAAAAATAGTGAAGCATTTCCAGAAATTCCGATAAGACAATTCTGGATTTGGACAAAAAAATTCTAGATAAATTTAAATTTAAAAATAAAAATAAAAACAAAAAACTAAATTAACAAATTAACTAAATAAAATTAAAGATGGTTGCAACTTGCAATTACTGCGGTAGAGAATTTCATGCATCTTTAATTTCCATTTGCGATTATTGCTTGGGGAATTTCTGCCCTGACCATCGCTTGCCCCCTAATCACAGCTGTATTAAAATCGAATTCTGGGATTTTTATCCGCCTTCCACTGGAAGTTTAAAACTATGAAGCTTTGCGATAATACTTATTTTGAGAGGAGCGGGGGCATAGTTTATAGATTTATAGATTTATAGATTTATGGCACCAAATTTTTAACTAGAAGCCCCCGCATATTTTTTACTCATGTGGGTAGTAATATATAGATTTTTTTCAATAAGTTTATATTATACCACACAAATTATTCGTTTGGAGAAGGAAACTATGGCTAAGGAAGTAATCAAACCAATGAAATACGAAGTTGAGGGAATGCAAAACGTGGAGATAAGAATAGGCAAAATCGAGGAGGAGGAAAAACCCTGGGAGCCAATGGGACCAACTCCAAAGCCAGGTATTTTAACACTCAGGAACTGGGATCATTTCTTGCTGAATAGATATAAGCCATTCTATGCCCCCCACCAAGACTTCTGCAATCTCTGCACCCAAGGACCATGTGATTTAACCGGAAATAAAGAAGGCGCCTGTGGCATCGACTTAAGAACTCAGAAATCTAGAATAGTGCTCGCCGCAGTTTGCTTGGGACACGCCGCGCATGCATCTCACGCTAGGCATATATATCATTCTCTAGTGCATAAATTTGGAAAAGATACACCCATAGACCTAGGTGTGAATGTAAACGTAGAAGCACCTATAACTAGACTAATAACAGGCATAAGGCCCAGAACCCTAGGCGACTTCGATGAAGTGCTGAGCTATATCGAAGAGCAATTCGAAGCCCTGGTGGCAGCACTCCACACAGGTCAAGAGGGCAGCTACTTAGACTTCGAATCCAAGAGCTTTCACTGCGGTATGTTAGATCAACTTTCAATGGAGGTAGCTGATATCCTGCAGATCTCCGCTTTAAACTTCCCCAAGGCAGATCCCAATGCACCTTTAATTGAATATGGCTTCGGCACAATTGATAGCACCAAGCCAGTGATCATAGGAATAGGCCACAATGTTATGCCAAGCACAGGTATAATTGATTACATGGAGAGAAACAACCTCTGGGATAAAATCGAATTCGCCGCTTGCTGCTGCACCGCTCATGATAACACCAGATATAACAAAAAAGCAAAGTACGCTGGCACGCTTGCTCAGCAGCTGCGAGTTATAAGAAGCGGCTTAGCAGATGTCATAGTTACAGATGAGCAATGCGTGCGCACAGATGTTTTAAGAGAATGCAAGCGCTTGGGAATACCAGTGATAGCCACCAATGAAAAGATCTGCTACGGCTTGCCAGACCGCACGAAGGACAAGCCCGAGACTATAATAAAGGATATCTTAGCAGGCGCTCCAGGTGCACTAATAACAGATCCAGATGTAGTAGGCCCAGTTGTTGTACAGCTTGCCATAGAAGTAGCGAAGGTGAGGAAGACAAAGAATCAAATCATGAGCGATGAGGAATTCAAAAAGTGGGTCTCGGAGTGCACCCAGTGCAACAGCTGTACCTTAGTATGCCATCATGGCTTGAGACCTGGCTTAGCAATGGAGGCAGCTGAAAAAGGAGATAACTCGCTTTTGATTAAACTCCTTCAAACCACGTGCATCTCCTGCGGTAAATGCGAGTGGGAATGCCCCAAGAATATTCCAATCGTAGATGTCATGATAAAAGCAGGTATCAACGAACTAAGAAATGAAAAGGGCAAAGTTCGCTCAGGTAGAGGAGCAATTGATGACTCTGAAATCAGAACAGTAGGCGCTCCTATAGTGCTGGGTACAATTCCAGGTATAATAGCGCCTATTGGCTGCGCAAATTATCCAGATGATGCAAAGGTGGTATATGATGTATGCGAGGAGTTCTTGAAAAGAGGATTTATAGTCACGGTTTCAGGCTGCCACGCTATAGATATTGGTAAATATAAGAATGAAGAGGGACTCACCCTTTACGAGAGATTCCCAGGGGTATTCAATGCAGGTGGACTAGTAAATGTAGGTAGCTGCGTTGCAAATGCCCACATCGCTGGAGCAGCTGTGAAAGTGGCAAATATATTTGCCAAATTACCCTTGAGAGCAAACTACGAGCAAATTGCAGACTACATTTTAAATCGCGTGGGTGCAGTGGGCTTATCTTGGGGGGCAATGTCCCAGAAAGCCGCATCAATTGCAACCGGCTTCAATCGCCTAGGCGTGCCAGCAGTAGTAGGCCCCCAGGGAGCGAAGTATAGAAGAAGTTTCATGGGCAGAAAGGATAAACCAGAGGACTGGATTATGTACGATGCCAAGGATTCCTCGATAATTCAAGTAGAACCTGGACCTGAGCATTTGCTCTATATAGCTGAGACCAAGGAAGAAGCAATTGTGAAAATGGCAAGACTTGTGATGAGACCAAATGACACTGATCGAGGGCGAGCAATAAAACTAAGCCACTACTTAGACTTGAGTGAGAAATACTATGGCAAGCTACCGGATGACTTCCATCTCTTCGTGCGCTGTCCAACGGATCTACCAGTTGCTAGGAGAAAAGAATTAC
>JAWCMA010000020.1:0-21683 GCA_038850285.1 Methanocellales archaeon
AAAGCTCTGCCTAATCCGCAGTATACGATTTTATCTATTCCCAGTTCTCGCTGGAGAAATGCTATATCTTCGGAGTAAGAAGCACCTGCTTCTATGAAGTCTTCATCCTTGTAACCCTGTGCTAGTTTAAAGGCTTGCTTCATCTTCTCGTGATAGTGTGTTTTGGTGTTGATAAGTAGAGGTGGATAGGCGTGGAAAAACTCCACATTGAACTTCGCCTTTAAATTGCTTTTTTCCCTAGCCTTTTCAACTACCTTTTTAATTTCAGCGATCACTTCTTCATAGCTCTCCTCATGCGTATACCTACGGTTTATTATCAAGCGGCATTTATCAGGCACAATATTGCTCTTAATACCCGAGCTGATCATACTCAAGTTAAACATCGGGGAGACAAACTTAGGCGAGTTAGGATGCGGCTCTCGGGGAATCCTCGTTTCCCTCTTCTCCACTTCCCTCTTGAGCTTGAGAAGTTCATATAAAACTGGAATCATCTCCTCCAGCGCATTGACTCCTAAGAAATTGCTCCCAGTGTGGCAACTCTTGCCAGTTGCAGTTATGGTTGCATCGATCGAACCAGCGGTGCAGAGTAAAATCTTAGGATCTTGAGTTCCCTCTAAGCAGAGCACGTGGGTTTCCTTCGGGATATATCCATTTCTCGCTAGATAAAGTAAACCAGGGTAGCCACCTATTTCCTCATCAGTGCAGAGTACAACCAGTAAGTTAAAGGCTGGCTTGATCTCCAACTCGTGCATGATTTCTAGGGCAATCAGGAGGGAAGCAATGGATCCCTTCATATCACTAGTTCCCCTTCCATAGACTCTACCATTTGCAATCTCCCCGTGGGGATTGAAAGTCCAGTTTTCTCCAGGTGGTACAACGTCTAAATGAGCATATATGGTTAGATTCTCCTTGCTTTTATCTTGCTTTTTCCAAGCAACTAGATTAACCCTCCTTCCCTTTGTTCTATATGGAATTTCCTTCAAGCAGCTCCTAGGCACAGTAATTCTTTTAGTTTCAAAGCCAAGTGCCTTAAATTTTGGCTCTAAAAAATTAACTATTTTAGCATAGTTCTTCCCAGGTGGATTGCTGGTATCTATGGCTAGAAGCTGCATGAGGATAGCAATTGCTTTTCCTATGCGCTCATCTGCAAATTTGAATCCAATGCTAAGCTGCTTTTCCACCTCTAATTTTACCCCCCAATCCGCGGAGCAGTTGCTCTATTTTAGCTTGCACTTCCTCGGGTTTTTCATCTCCCATTATCATCAAGCTATAGGTAACGCTGTATTTATCCTCCCCAAATCCTCTATAGATATCCACTATCTCAGTGGAAACAATTTCTTCTTCCCTAGCAATTATATTCTTTATCAAAATGGGGTCTACCTCTTTATTGAAAATGATTGAAATATGGCGAGAGTGATGCTTTAAATTTGCCATCTTCCACTGCCTAAGCTCCTCCTGGCTTAGCATGCGCACGTTCTCGATCTTCAGATTCTCTAGTCTCTTGCCTTTCTCAAGCACTATATCCCTCTGAGTTATTTTTTTAACCACTCCATAGTGAACTACATCTGAATAGATATGCTTGAAAGCGCGTTTCTCCCCAATTGCTTGCAATAATTCACGGCGCTCTTTGATTTTGGAGTTAATTAGCTTATCTGTTTTTCGAAGAGCAGCCTCGGTCTCGCCATAGTGCTCTCTAGCCGCGCGCATTTTTTTAACAAAGCCATTGATATTCTTTTGCTTCACTAATTCAATTAACTCTTGGCATTCCTGTATGTATTTAGAATGGACTTCCTCCATATCGAAGTTGGTTTGAATTTCAGCATAGAGATAGGGATTTTGAGCGAGAATTCGACCTATAAAAGCCACCATTATTTCATACACTGGGCTCATTAGTTTTTGAGATTTAGCTACATCGAAGTTCAAAGCCTGCATTGTAACGCCTGCGGAGATATAGCTGAAGTGAGTTAAACCTTGAATCACGCGCATCATTCGATCGTGTTCCTCGCTGCTTAATTCCTCAACGTGAGCTCCATTTTCCTCGAAAAAACCCCTAAGCTTGGGAAGCCAGTATTTGCCCTTCACTGGCACAAATATTATCACTTGTCCCTCAACGCCCTTCACCGTTGGGCCGAAGAGGGGATGAGTTCCTATTGCTTCCACACCATTTTTTATATAGCGCCTCATAGCCTCGACAGGTGCTTTTTTCACAGTGGTGATATCCATTAAAAGCGATCCCTCTTTTAGATGAGGCGCCACTTGCTTTATAACTTCAACTGCCGAGGATATTGGAACTGAGATTAAAATCACTTCATATTCCCTTGCTTTTTCAACCTCGGCTACATATTCAGCTCCTAGCTGCTCTGCAATTACTGAAGTGCGCTCATCTATATCGTAAATCCCCACTTTGATTCCATTTTTTAGAAAAAAACTCGTGAACCACCGTCCCATTGCACCGGCTCCTCCAACTATTAAAATATTTCTGCAGAGCATTTTTTTATTCACCATTTAAGTGCTTGCTTCACAGCTCTCTCCATCGCTTCCAGGGGTGGTTCTTTCTTCAGCCAGATTTTAAAAGCTTCTGCCCCTTGGAAAACCAGCATATCTATTCCAGGTATAATCTTTGCACCTGCTTTCCTAGCTTCTTTTAAAAGCTTGGTTTCCAGTGGATTGTAAACTATGTCGAAAACCACAAGTTGAGGATGCATGAGTTCACTTGTAACTAGAGTTTCATCCACATTGGGATACATTCCAACTGAAGTGGTATTAATCAATACCTCCATTTTGGATATTATTGACTTTAAATTTTCAAGTCCAGTGCCCAATGCAATGCCCACCTTTCTCACTTCATCTGCTAGAGCAATTGCTCTGTTTTCAGTGCGATTTGCAATTACCAGTGCAGCTTTTCTCATCGCCAGTTCAAAGGCAATTGCCCGAGCAGCGCCACCTGCACCTAGAATTAAAATGCGCTTATCTTCTACTTCTACGCCGTGTTTTTCTAGAGCTTTTATGGCACCTATGCCATCGGTGTTATAGCCTTTGAATTCCTTTAGATCTAGAGTGTTAACCGCGCCTATTAAACGTGCAGTTTGATCCAACTCGACAATTTTCGCTGTCCTCTCTTTCAATGGAATGGTTACATTCAGCCCTCCGAATCCAAGTGCCCTAGCTCCATGCAGTGCTTCTGCTAATTTATCTGGCTCAACTTTAAATGCATAGTATCTGCAGTCCAACTTCAATTCTTCGAAGGCAGCGTTGAACATAACTGGAGATAGACTATGCTCAATTGGATAGCCTATTACCCCGAAGATTTTCACCATAGCAATTTCCTCAGCTCCTTTAATTCCCAAACAGTTAGCTGCCCAGGTGCAGTTTTTTCATCGATTGAGCCATATACCAAGAGGGATCCATATATGGGTGCTATTGCTCTGAAATGCCTTCCTAAGCTTCCCATTGCAATTATACAGATTGGCTTGCCCTTGAATTCCAAACTCAATTTTTGCATTCGAATTACATCTTCATAGCTTTTCGCCATAACTGCAACTTTCGCTATATTGCCAACTGAAAGGGCTTTTTTCAATATTTTCCTCAGCTTTGAATTTGAAGGCGTTTCATAAAAATTGTGATAAGAAACTATTGCTGCGAGCTCTCTCTCCCTAGCCTCCTTTAATATTAAATCACGCAGCCTACTCTTAAGTTCGATATCAACTGCATTAGCTAAATCGAGGATTGATAGTAATATTTTAATCCGCTCTTCCTCGCTGCCTTCAAAGCCCCCTCCTTCTTCCTTGGGTCTATTTGTGGCTATTATTGGCAGAGTGCTTTTAATCTCTGCTTTCTCTATTTTTTTAAAGAGATCGAGTCTAGCTTCAATTATATCTGCTCCGCTTTGCTCAGCTTTCTTAATTTGATCTGCACTTGTGATTGAAGCAACAATTTTTGGCTCTGTAATTTGAAGCATGTTTTTAATTTTATTTATTTATATTTATATTTTATTTTTCAATTATGGTTTCCTCTATTTTTACTCCAAAATGCCTCCCCTTAGCTTCCTCTCTGCAGATGAGCACTTCATCGCCTATATTCAATGCTGCAACTGAAACAGCCTTGCCATTGCTTTGCACGAGCTTAATGGTCTCTGCATTCTGAAGAATTGTTTTATAGCGCTCGCCCTCAACTTCGGCTTCAATTAATATTAGGGGTCTTCTTTCAATCTTCGTTCTCCCTATGATTACTTTTCTGGTCTCCCCTTTGTAGTTAACCGCAAGCACTTCATCTCCAGCTTCTAGTTCTGAGAGATACTTTGTTTTCTCCCCAACTTTGACATAAGCGTGTACTGGACCGGCGTTAACTCTAAAGGGTCTAGCTGCTACATATGGACTTTCCTCCACCTCGCCTTGGACTAAGAATAAACCTGAGGATTGAGAGCCAATTAGCATTCCCTCTCCTCTGCTTAAAAGCGAGCAAGTGTCCACGCAAACGCGGTCGCCCATTCCAACTTGCTTTATCCTAGTTACCTTTGCAGGTACTAGGGGAATTTTTAAGCTCGTTTGTTCTTGAATTATCTTAGCTGCTTTTTTGATATCCTCTAACTTCTCTGGAGCGAGCAGTATGCCATCTGCGCCGTGTTCGAGAACTTCGAGCATGAGTCTAGCTTCTTCTATATCTGCTATGCTAGCTATAATCTCCACTTTTTTATCGTGAAGTTCAGCTATCAAGTTCTCAAGCGGGATTACCTTCCAGTCTTGAGCCGAGATAATTAGGAAATCAAGTTTCCTAGCAATTTCACTTGCAAATTGCTCTTTCTGCTTTGAGGTAATTTCTATGTAGCAAGCGGTTTTCTTTCCCTGGGATTTTAGCTTCTGAAGCAAGCTTTGGATTTGACTTTCATCTTGATTTTTTATCACAAGGATATCTGCATTGCTCTCTCCTTGTTCATAGATGGCTGCGATTTTAATATTGCCTAGCTCGCGGGCTTTTGCTACTGCGCTTTCATTTATTAATATATAATCAGCGCCGGATTCCAAGCTTGTGGTTATCACTGGCTTCAGCTCCCGCCAGTTCTCTCCGAGAGCGCTTATCCAGAGGCTTTTTCCTTTCATTTCAGTTCCTCTAGGGCTTCTTTAACTGAAGCACCACTATGCACTATCTTGGATATAGCTCTAGTGATCTTAGTGGGATTTTCATGCTGAAAGATGTTTCTTCCAATTGCCACGCCTTTTGCCCCAGCTTGCATTGCATCGCTTACCATTTGCAGTAATTCCAAGTCAGTGTTAACTTTAGGCCCCCCGGCGATGACAACTGGCACTGGACAGCCTCTTACCACTTCTTTAAAGCTATCTATATCCCCAGTGTAATTGGTCTTCACTATATCCGCGCCTAACTCAGCACCTGCTCTTGCCACGTGTGCCACTATGCTCGGGTCATTTGGATTTTTAATATCTTTACCCCTTGGATACATCATTGCTAGCAATGGCATGCCCCAGTAGGTGCAGCGCTCTGATACTGCGCCAAATTTCTCAAGCTGCACAGCCTCTGTTTCTGAGCCCACGTTTACATGTATGCTAACTGCATCTGCTCCCATTTTCAATGCTTCTTCAACGGTGCAAACTAGCACTTTATCATTGGGATCTGGGGCTAGGGAGGTTGAGGCGCTTAAGTGTACTATCAAGCCTATATCTCTTCCATAGCCTCTGTGACCATGAGTTATCATTCCCTTTTGCTGCAGCACTGCATTTGCTCCACCTTCAGCCACTTTATTCACCATATCTGGAAGGTCAACGAGGCCTTTAACTGGGCCGATTGAGATTCCATGGTCAAGTGGCACGATTAAAGTTTTCTTGGTTCTTCTATCGATTATTCTCTCCATTCTGATATTTTTCCCAATCTCCGTCATCTTTTTTCACCTTGCTAATATGTGACATAGTAGCAAACTCTTCTATTTAAGACTTTTGTTTTTCAGAAATAGGAAAAGGAAAAAGTTTTATCTAAATATTCTCACTTCAATATGGAAATGATTTCGATAATTATTCCTACTTTAAATGAAGCCAAATATCTTGAGCGAGGTCTTAAATCGATAAAGAATCAAACCTCTCAAGCTTTTGAGATAATCATAGTAGATGGAGGAAGCATCGATAATACCCTTGAAATTGCAAAACGCTATACAGATTTAATAGTGGTGAAAAAATCAAATATTGCACAAGCTAGAAATGCTGGAGCTAAACTTGCAAAGGGCGAAGTCCTAATTTTCCTCGATGCAGACTCTGCAATTGCACCCAATTTCATATCCAAATGCAGTGAAATTTTAAATAGTAAAAAAATAGCCGCGGTATATGGAAAAATGGAGCCATTTGAAGAGGAAAGAGCATTAAAATTTCGACTTCTAGCAGCCATCGGCTACTCTTTATTGCCAAAGCTCAGCTTGCTATTTAGGGATCCAATTTTCCCAGGCGCTTGCATAGTGGTGAGAAAAAGCGACTTTGAAGCTATAAATGGATTTCGAGAAGACCTAGATACCATAGAGGATATAGATCTCTACCGCCGCTTGTTCAAGCGCGGCATTACTCAATCCGACGAATTAATTTTCAGCACATCTCTGCGCAGGTTTAACGCAAGTGGAATGTATCGCTGGCTTTTTAAATGGATAACTAACTATTTTTATTATCTGCGAACAGGGAAAACGAGTTTGAAGAAAGAAGACTATGAAATTATACGCTGAGGAACATGAGGACTGCAATTTTAATACCAGTCGCCCCTGAAGAACCTCTTGTGGTTGTGGAAAAGTCTTGGGAGTGCATTCAAAAGTTAGAGAAAAATGAGCTAGAAGTGGATGTAATATATATAGTTGATAAAAATGGAAATATAGATGAGAGAGAAGAATACCTAAAGGGGAAAAAAGCCACAGTTCTCGCAAGAATCAATGGAAGGGGGAGAAAAGCCGGGGCACTCAATTATGCATTGAAAAATCTCAAGGATAACTATGACTACATCGCAATCTTAGATGTTGATTCTCGTCCTGAGCCAAATTTTTTACTGGAATGCATAGCTCTGCTGGAGAAAGACACTAAATATGCAATTGCGAGCTCCCCTAGATATATCACCAATCACAGCTATAGCCTAGCTACTAAAATTGTAGCAGTGGAATATAGACTAATAGCAGACCTATATCGATTGCTCAACTGGAGCAATGGCTTTTTACTATTCAATGGCTTAATAGGCGTGCTCGATGGTAAAATCCTAATGACCCATCACTTGCGAGAAGATGTTAAATGCGAGGATACTGAATTTACCGAGCGAATCTATTTAATGGATAGAAGAGCAGCACTAGCTAAAAAAACTAGAGTTGGCGAGCAAGCTGGAATCACCTGGCTTGAGCTATATCGCCAGAGAGTGCGCTGGTATACAGGTGCATATGAAGGCCTCAAGCTATATTTCAAGCCATTCTTAAGATCCAAACTGCCTAGAATGATAAAATTTTCCTGGCTCGCATGCATGACACTTCCTTTCATAATCGTGGTATTCATGCCTCTCCTCCCGCTTTATTCCAAAAAAATCTATGAACTTTCATCAAATACTCCAGACTTCTTGGCTAGACTAACAGGCATCTTTTTCTACCTATTCCTCCTGCAGTTCTGCGGGATCACCGTAATAATAAGAAAAATATTAAAAAGCGACGTTGCCTGGACTGCGTTGAAGAGATCAGATGCTTAGGTAAATCTAAAAAACAAAAATTTAAAAACTAAAATTCAAATTCTAAAATATATCAAGTGCTCTTGAGAGCACCTCTCGCCCGCGATAATCAGGAAGGAGTATTGGGGCTTTTCTATTAGTAACTATTCCTGCTTCCCTAAGCATGACTTCATAGTGCGCGAGATGCGCAAGGGATAGCTTGCCTATCCTAGCAGTTTTCGCATGCTTCGCTGCATATATACCTGCTCTCCTGCCAAATACGCAGTAATCGAGAACTGAGTTGCCCATTAATCGATTCTTGCCATGCACCCCTCCTGTTACTTCGCCCGCAGCAAACAAGCCTTTTCTGGTTGTTTGAGCATATTCATCTATTTCAACACCGCCATTTTGATAGTGAAGAGTTGGAAATGTAAGTATGGGGTCTTTGGTCATATCTATATCGAAGCGCTTGTACTGGCGATACATGGCAGCGAGTTCCCTTTGAATCGTGCCCTCGCCGCGGATTAATTCAATCAGCGGTGAATCAAGCCATACTCCACGCAGCCCTGTTGGCGTGACTATGCCATTGTCTCTCTCGTAGCACTCGCGAATTATCGCTGCACTCTCCACATCCCTAGGCTCAAGGGGATAGACAAACATTTCTCCATATTTATTCACCGGCTGAGCGCCTAATCCGCGGACCTTCTCTGTTATGAGCAAGCCCACGATTTGCTCGGGATAAGCCGCACCAGTTGGATGGTATTGAACTGCATCCATGTCTCGCAGCTTCGCACCTGCGTGATATGCCATTACCACTCCATCAGCAGTTGCCCCATAGTGATTGGTAGTGGGGAAGTTTTGAATATGCAATCTCCCGAAGCCACCGGTTGCTAGAATTGTTGCCTTTGCTCTTGCTATGTAGTATTGAGTGGTTTCCATATTATATAGCACAGCTCCAGCTGCTTGCCCAAACTCGTCGAGTATGAGTTCCACTGCTGAAGTGAATTCCAAAGTTGGTATTTCAAGATTGCGCGCTTCATCTCGAAGTATTCTAACGATTTCCATACCTGTATAATCTTTACAGGAAAGCATGCGCTTTCTCGAAGTTCCCCCACCGTGGATTCCAAGCAGGTCGCCCTTTGAATCTCTATCGAAAATAACTCCAAGTTGAGCTAGCCATTTAATTAGCATTGGTCCATCGCTTACAAGTGCTCTTACGAGCTCTGGTTTATTGGTGAAGTGCCCCCCTCCTAGAGCATCGAGGTAGTGTATCAGGGGGCTATCATTTGGCTTAGTAGCAGCTTGCACTCCTCCCTGGGACATAATTGAGTTGGAATCGCCCAAGCGCAGTTTTTGCACGATTAATATCTCCTCTGGTTTAATCCCGCTGGAGCATGCCCACAATGCTGCAACTAAACCCGCGCCTCCCCCTCCAATTATGAGTATATCGCAATCGTAGTCGATGCGTGTTAGATCCACATCTTCGGGTTTAATAACAGAATGAGCTTCCAGTAGATCTGCAACTTCATTTGGCACGAGATCACCCTTATTGGGTCCTATTTTAAGAGCTCTTTTCGCTCCTGCAATGAAATCAGGGTGATATTTGTGGAGGACTTCTTCCCGCTCCACCATCGACATGGGTTTGAAGACTTCTTTGACTCTTCGCGCTCGAGTTTGCTCAACTTTATCTATCAACTCGCGCATATACTCAGGATAGCCTCTAATGAGCTTCATATTTATCTCTCCACGTCTCTCTTTACATAGAGTTCTTTAAGTTCCTTTACACTCATTTTCATAAGTCGATCCATCTCTGCCTCGTATTTCTTTTCCTCTATTTCTCTAACTCGGTCTTCAAGGTGCCTCGGGATTTTTAGATAATATTTGCCATACAACCGCCTTGCCAGCTGTGCAACGTGATAGTGAGCTATTTCCGCGGGACAGCGGGCAGCGCATAAGCCGCACTGGATGCAGTCAAAGGATAGCTCAGCCACTTTTTTAAGATCGCCGCGCAGAGCAGCTTGAATGTAGTCCATAGTTAATAGCTCCTGTGGACACGCTTTAGCGCAGGTGTTGCATGAAACGCAGCGAGCGATCTCAGGGTAATATTTTAAAATTGTTAAAACATTTGGCTCTACCTTAGCGAGATCGTAAATTTGCTTGTTAGCAGGTATGAAGGGGATTTGAGCTATATACATTCCATCTTCAACCGTGGTTTGACAAGCTAGAGCGATTCTAAGCTTGTAATCATCTTTTAAGCGATAGATAGTTGCACAAGCACCGCAGAATCCACCTCGGCATCCAGATCCGCGTATATATCTATACCCCGCATATTCCACTGCCTTCATAATTGTAAGCCCAGCGGGCACTTTATATTCCCTGCCCATGATGTAGATGCGTACCATTGGCATTTTAACTTCCTCTTCCACCAATGTTACTTCCATTTTTTCTCACCCCAGCTGTTCAAACTCTTCTTCTTTAAACATCACCAGCGGCAGAGGCTCCTCTAGGCTTCTGCCTGGTATATATTCAAATTCCCTTTGAGCATTTGTTCCAACGAGCTTGAAGATTTTGAGAAGGGGAATACCACTTGGACAGGCTTGCTCGCACATTCCACACGCGACGCAGGAAACAGCCATATGTGCCATTCTCCCTAAGTGGAACATCAAGATATCAAGAGGTAGTTTCACAATACCCTTGCTTTCAGCTTTTCTTAAATATTTATCAGATGGATATTCAAATGCAGTTGATTCGAAGAAGCATTCTTTGCAGTAGCAAATTGGACATACACTCTTGCAGTTTCGGCAGGAGATGCAGGTTGAGAAAATATTAATTAGATTCGTCAATCCAGCTATTTCTCTTCGAGTTTCCTCCAGAAATCTCTCCACTTTTTTGTTTCTAGCCTCAAGCTCCTTAGAAAGTGCTTCTTCCCTCTGCTTCAAAAGAGCTTCGCCATCTAAATTGAGACCGCTTTTTTCTAGCAATCTCGCTCCCACATCGCTATTTGCCTTCACCAGCAATTCCTTTCCATTCAATCCAAAAAAGCCTATGGTTATATCGGTATTCAAGGAAGTGGGATATTCACAGTATTTACACGCGCTGCGAAGCTTTTCCTCTTCCAGTCCCTTTCTAGCTTGGCTTAAGAGTCGCTCAGTTGGATTTTCATTCCGCTCAACCATGGCTTTATAATCCTCTACGCTATAAGTCCCAAAGCAATCGATTCCAATCGTAATTATATTTTCTAAATTAGCTTGCTTCAATTTAACAAGCTCAATTAAAGCTCGCATTTCACAGGGCTTGAGTACAGCTGCAATTTTCTTCTTGCTCGGCGTAACCAAAGTTAGATTTGAAATCACCAATGCGCTGTTCAAGGGCATAACTGATGCCAGGGGATTGGCAATGCTGAGCCTCTCAGGCTGAGTTATCAAGGTTGGAAATGCACTTAAATTTGAACTTGCTTCAGTTGGCACTAGAATTGCATCTACCAAGCGCTGAGCGAGAATGCTAGCGAGAAATGAATTCAAACTAGCTCTCTCACTTTTTTCAATCTTTAATCTAGCGTTCAATACTACACCTCCCAGTGTGCTTTAACTGAATTGGGACCTAGCTTGCGCATTTCCTCAGTCATCTTAGTCACGGTTTCAGCGAACTTCTTACTTTCATCTGCACCTATCCACTTCAGCCAGATGCGCTCCTCCTCTAAACCAAGGGTTCTGAATATATTTTTAATCAATGCAATTCTTCTTCTAGCTTTATAATTACCATTTATATAGTGGCAGTCACCGGGATGGCAGCCTCCTATGAACACACCATCTGCGCCATCGAGATATGCTCTAATTACATAAACTGGATCAACGCTTCCACTGCACATCACTCGCACAGCATAGAAATTCGCGGGATAGCGAAGTCTAGTGGTACCAGCTAAATCCGCTGCGCTTGAAGTGCACCAGTTGCAGAGGAATCCTATCACTCTTGGTTCAAACATTATGATCCCTCTTCCAATGCGAGGTCAATCATGGAGATAGCTTGATCAGCGCGGAGCTTGAGCAATTGAGCAGCTCCGCTTGGGCAAGCTGCAGCGCAGGCGCCGCAGCCTTTGCATATGTATTCGATTACTTCTACAACTTTATCCTCTTCATTCATTCTTCTAGCACCAAATGGGCAAACTTCAATGCAGAGCCCGCAGCCAACGCACCATCTTTTGCTAACACTAGCTATGAACCTGCTCGCAGGCGTATTATTTCTGCTTAATAAAATTGACACTCTAGCTGCAGCTGCAAGTCCCTGGGTAATCGATTCCTTAACACCGCGAGGTGAATGAGCCAAGCCAGCTATATAAATTCCATCTACTGCAAAATCCACTGGTCTGAATTTTGAATTTGCCTCTTTGAAAAAGCCATCTTCATCGAGTTCGACTTTTAATAGCTCTGCGAGCCCCGGGTTATCTTTACTGGGCACTATGCCTGTGCTGAGCACTATCAAGCTCGGGCTAATTGCAATCTCTTCCTTCAGCAGTGAATCGATGAATCTAAGGGTTAGGCTGCTGTTGTTCAGCTCAATCGATGGAGAGCCCTCATATTTTAAAAAGGTAATCCCCATTTTCCTTGCTAAAGTATAATAATGCTCCGCAAATCCATATGCCACAATATCTTTATTTAAGATGTAAATCTCAACCTCAGGGTTTTTTTCCTTTAATTTAATTGCATTTTTTATAGCAGCTGCACAGCAGATTCTTGAGCAATATCTATTTCGCTCGTTCCTCGAGCCTATGCACTGCAGCATAACAACGCTTTTAATTTTAAGTAAATCGTTTTTTAAAATTTTAGCCTCGAGCTCTCGCTGAGTAATAATTCTGGGATCCTTCCCATATAAATATCCACTTGGGAGGTATTCCTCTCCTCCAGTTGCGAGTACAACTGCGCCATAGCTTTGCATTTTTTCCACCGCATTGCCTTTTATCTTTGCAGTGTAATTACCAGCGTAGCCATACAATTCAACAACCATTGAGTTTTTATAAACATTGATTAACTTTTGGTTCTCAATCGCTTGAATGACTAACTCAAGCAGCTTTTCAACATCCTCACCTTCAAGGGTATATTTTAAGTACTTTAAATTCCCTCCTAATTCACTGGTTTTCTCCACAAGGTCAACTTCATAGCCAGCATTGGCAATGCCTAGAGCTGCTTCCATCCCTGCTATTCCCCCTCCTATTACCAAGGCTCTCTGTACTATCTCGGCTTTCAATGGAGCTTTAATTTTGCCTTTGCTTTTAAGCTTCTCAATTGCTAGGTCTATATTTTTCTTAATTCTCCAACCATCGCCAAGGTGTTTTATGTCCACAATTTCCACATTCTCAAAGGGAAGGCCTATCGTTTCTTTAACCACGGTTTCAATTCCATATGGAGCACAAGCAGCTATAACAACTCTATCTACCTCGCTGCCTATTAGCGAGCGAATCTTCGCAAGATCTTGGCAGAGGTAATCTAATACTTCTACCTTAATTTCATCGATATATTTCTCCCTCAATTTCGATGCCTCGCTAATCTCCCCTCCACAGGTACAAATGAGCAAGCTCATATTGGCTCCTCTAGTTCCTCTTTCCTCGAATTTTGGCTGCATTTCCACAGCAAGTTCTGACTTGCTAAGTAACTGCATTACTCCCGCTACAGCGGCACTTGCTTCAGTTATTGCATCCGGTATATCCTTTGGCTCTGTAAATGAACCACAAACATAGATTCCTTTGCGGGTGCTTTCAACTGGATTAAATGCTTTTGTCTTTGCAAATCCCCATTCATTAAGCTCTATATTAAATATCCTGCTGAATTTTTCCCAGCCGCGAGGTGCCGCTTGCCCAGCTGAGAGCACTACCAGGTCAAAGAATTCCTTTTTACCTTCATCATTCTCATCAACGTAGGAAACCGCTAGTTTACCATTAGAAGTGCTTTCTATCACTGGTACTCGGCAGCGGATAAATTTTATTCCCTTTTGCTTGGCATTTTCATAGTATCGATGATAGCCTTTCCCAAAACATCGAAGATCCATGTAATAAATGGTTATATCTAGATCAGGTGCTCTCTCCTTAGCTATAATAGCTTCTTTTAAAGCATACATGCAGCAAGCAGATGAGCAGTAGTCCCTCTTAAAATCTCTAGATCCCACGCACTGCAGAAATGCAATTCTCTCGAGCTTAGAGCCGGTGGAGGGACGCACGAGGTTGCCATAGCTCGGGCCATAGCCGCATAGCAAGCGTTCGAATTCCAAGCTTGTAACTACATCAGGATATCTACCATGCTTGTACTGCCTGAGGGTATCAACATCCATACCTTCGAAGCCAGGGGCGAGAATTATCGCACCAACTTCAAGTGATATCAACTCAGCTTTTGCCTCTAAATCAACTGCCTTTGTAGGACATATCTCAGCGCACTTACCGCATTTAATGCAGTTTATCCAGTCAATTACATAGACATTGGGATAGCATAAGGGATACCTCACATAGATTGCCTTTCGCTTACTGAAATTCCCACTGAATTCATCGCTAACTTCGATCGAGCACGCTTCAGCACATTTATCGCAAGCGATACATTTCGCCTCATTTACCCCTCTAGCTTTTTTAATCACATCTACCTTGAATTTACCAGCTTCCCCCTCAACTCTTGCAACTTCTGCATTTGTGATCAACCTAATATTTTTATGAGCTAGGACTCTTCGCAAGCAAAACTCTTCACATGCATCTCTATCAAAGAGAGGTAGAATCTGGCACAAACCACAGCGATTATTTGGAAACTGCCGATCTAATTGCGAGATTTTCCCTCCAATGCTAGGCTGTTTTTCAACAACTGTAACTCTATATCCATATTCGGCTAGCTCTAAAGCAGCCTTCATACCTGCAACTCCCGCGCCAACCACGAGTACCTGCATTCCTTAGCCCCCTAGAATAGCGCTCACCATTTCGAAGATCTGCTTCTTGGTATAATTTCTATGCTGCATAGCACCACTTGGGCAAGCTGCAGCGCAAGCACCGCAGCCCTCACACATCCCCTCGTTCACAGTTGCAATTCCAAGATCGCGATCAAGCTTTGCAGCGCCATAGGCGCAAACGGCTTCGCAGTTTCCACAGCCCACGCATATCTCCTCATCCACATATGCAATAATGGGATCATGAGTTAGCTTCTCCACCGAGAACAATGCAGTCACCTTAGCAGCGGCTCCACTCGCATGAGCTACAGTATCAGGTATATCTCGAGGCGATTGAGAAGTACCCGCTAGGTATATACCTGGAGTTAAACTCTCCAGCGGCCTTAGCTTAGGATGGGCTTCGGTTAAGAAACCATATTCATCTATAGCTATTCTCAACTTACGTGCTATCTCACGTGCATCACTGCTAGCCAGCATGGCAGTTGCCAGCACCACCAAATCAGCCTTAACCTCAACCTTCTCCCCACTAAGCGTATCCTCACCCCACACAATGAGTTTGCCATCTTCCTCAAAAACCCTTGAAACCCTGCCTCGAATATAAAGCACTCCTTCTTCCTCAATCGCTCGCCTTACAAATTCTTCATAGCCCTTACCAAAAGCTCTAACATCCATATAAAAAACATAAGCCTGGCCATCTGGAACTCTATGTTTAAAGAGCATAGCATGCTTAGCGGTATACATACAGCAAACTCTGGAGCAATAGGGAACGCCTCTCTCGGGATCTCGAGATCCAACGCATTGTATGAATACCACTTCCTTTGGAATTTTTCCATCAGATGGCCGCAGTATCTCCCCACCAGTAGGCCCACTCGCACTAAGCAAGCGCTCAAACTGAAGCGAATCAATAACATCTTCATATCTTCCATAGCAATATTCAGCGAAGCGCTCAAGAGGCATTAATTCATAACCAGTTGCCACAATAATAGCACCAACCTCGAGCTCAATTACTTCATCCTGCATCGCAAAATCAATCGCCCCTCTATCCCCACAAGCATCGACGCAGCGATAGCAGCGGATGCAGTGCTTTAAATCTATAATATATTTAGCTGGCACCGCTTGAGGAAAAGGCAGATAAATAGCCTTCCTAGCACCTATGGAGAGATCAAATTCATTGGGCACTTCCACTGGGCAAACTTTTGCGCAATCCCCGCAGCCCGTGCATTTTTCATTCACATAGGTTGCTCGTTTCCTGACTTTTACTATGAAATTGCCCACGTAGCCTGAGATTTCCTCCACCTCTGAGGAAACCAGGAGTTTTATATTCTCGTGCTGCTTTACTTCTACCATTTTAGGCGTTAATATGCACTGGGTGCAGTCAAGGGTTGGAAAGGTCTCGCTCAGCTGAGCCATTTTCCCGCCTATGCTGGGGAGCTTCTCAACCAAGTATACTTTATACCCAGCATTTGCAATGTCTATCGACACCTGCATCCCCGCAATTCCCCCGCCGATTACCAGGGCTTCTCTTTTTAGGGGGATTTCAATTGGCTTAAGCGGATTATCAAGCGCTAGCTTTGCAATGGCACTCTTAATTATATCAATTGCTTTCTCGGTGGCTGCTTCTTTATCCTCGTGGACCCAAGAGCACTGCTCGCGGATATTTGCATTTTCAAATTTATAGGGATTTAAGCCGGCTGAGGCTGCGAGTTTTCTGAAGGTTTGCTCGTGAAGCGAGGGCGAGCAAGCAGCTATAACCATGCCGTCAAGTTCGAAATCCATAATCGCCTGTTTAATTATATTCTGCCCGGGGTCTGAGCATATATATTTATAATGAATTGCATGCACCACTCTTGGATATTTCTTGGTCTCGCTGACCACTTTCTCTACATTTACCACGCCAGCTATATTCTGGCCGCAGTGGCAGACGAATACACCTATTCTCCTGCTCAAGTGCTCACTCCCAGTTTTTCAAGCAGCGGTCTTGGATCTATATAATGGAGGTCAAATCTGCAAACTTCTTCTTCAAGTCCAAGGGCAAGTGCTATTAGCTGGGTGATATAAAATACTGGCGTGGGATTGAAGCCGTGGTATTTTTTAGCAATATCCTTTTGCCTTTCATCGAGATTGAAGCTGCAGAGAGGGCAGCTTAATGCCAGGGCTTGAGCTCCCCTCTTTCTAGCTGATTCAATTATTGTGCGAGCTCTATCCACCACTATATCTTTATCAAAAACAGTGTGATAGCTCCCGCAGCACTCGGTTTTGAAGGGGAAATCAATTGCATTTGCATCTAGTTTTTTCAATATAGTTTGCATGATCACTGGCTCCTCTATATCATCAATCGCAACGCTTTCAGGCCTCAATAGATAGCAGCCATAGTATGGGGCGATGTTTAAATTGCTCAATGGCTTCTTTATTTTATCCCTAGGTATATCTTTAAATAGCTCTAGAAAATGAATAACTTCTACCTCCCCGCGATATGCTTGTTCATCATCCATGAATAGCGATATAGTTTTAAGCTTCTCGCTATCTTTTTTCACCAGTAAATTGGCTTGCTTTAAAGTGTTAAAGCACATTGAACATAAGGTTACAACTTTTTTCTCCCCCATTTCCTGCACTCTAATTAAATTTCGGATGGAAGCAATGTGGTGAATCAAGTCATCGGTAACTAAACTAGCCACAGCTCCGCAGCAATACCACCTCGGGAGCTCCACCATTTCCACGCCTAGTGCTCTAGCAACTGCAAGGGCCGAGGTTTCGAAATTTAAAGCAGTTGTTTTAACTGTGCATCCCGGGTAATAAGCTAGTTTCTCCATTTTCTCCATTTCAATCACTAACTAGTGAATTTTCTAAAGCTGCTTACAAGTGCAATTTGAGGCAATTTTTCCTCCAAAACTGGGATTTTGCTGATATCAATAACATCGATATTCCTGCGAAGCCTAAGCTGCCGCAGTGCTTCCATAACTCTAGGTAGATTAACACCTTTGGGACAGCGGGTTTCACAGGTATAGCAGGAGGCACAGAGCCAGATCGTTTTGGAATTCAATGCCTCCTCAACTTGCCCAAGCTGCAGCAATCTGATCACTTGGTGACATCCAAGGATGCCTGGTAGTATCACCGGGCACCCAGCGGAGCATTTGCCACATTGATAGCAGGCTAATATATTCTGCCCTGAGAGTTCCTCTATTTTTTTAATCTCACTACTTTGAATCCTCGCTGCTGATAGAACCAATGTCATTTTCCATCCTGTATTCTTTATTTTCCAGATTAGGATAAAATTAACTCTTTATGTAATTTTTAGGCAAAATCAATAGGTATATTGCAATCGAATTTCGCGAGTGGCGAGTGAATGAAATCGCTTTTTTAGCTACAGCTGAAGCTTGAACTCGCCTTGCAGATGGCTTACTATAAATGCGCCTAAGAATATTGCAAGCGCACCTATGAAGCAAATGTTTAAATAGAAAACTATCAATCCACCTCATAAACCTCTTATTGCCGAGATTCCAATAACTAATTCAACCACCCGCCTTTCTCTAGCCCCAGAGGAAAGCTTAGAGCAGCGAAGATCGCAGAAGCTATGAATAGAAATCTTAAAGGCCTTGCACGGTCCCACCCAACTCAGCGGCGTAAAGTGGTAGCACGGTGTAGAGCATGCCATTGCCATTAGCGGCTTGATATGGTATTGGTGAAATGCCGCGAACCATTTATTGTTATTCAAGCTCAACTTATAGAGCTTCAGTAATATCTCTCTAGAGCGAAAAATATAAAAATAGAGGATTAAAATTTATCGCGGGGTTACAATTTCCTTAGCTAGAAACATGAAATCATCCCCGCCTACGTGGTAAATGGGATCTACTTTTTTCATATCAAAGCTCTCTTTGAAAATACCTCTATCTGCACGGGCTGCCACCACTTCCCCTATGAATAAAGTGTGATCACCTATGCTGAGCTGCTGCGTTACCCTGCATTCAAGATGAGCAATGCATTCCTTTATCAAAGGCGGCTTGATTTTCCTTGCAGGAATGGGAGTTAACTTGCTTTGCTTGAACTTATCAACGCTCCGCCCTGAAACGCGGCCGCAGTAAAGGGTTTGCTTAACTATATCTCTAGTTGGAATATTAATTGCAAATTCCTTGGTATCCGCTATTAAACCATGGGAATAGCGAGAGGGGGCAATGCTTATTCCAACCACCGCTGGCTTCATCGAAATGGGCATAGACCAAGCAAGGGTAATTATATTCGGCTTCCCATTTCTATCCGCACAGGTAACCAGAATAGTATTCCTAGGGTGAAGCAGGCGATAGATAGAAGTTGTGATCTCTTCCTTTTCCTCCATAGAGCTCACCATTTCTCATTTCTAAATTTCCAATTTTTTTATTTCCATTTTCCACATCTTCTACTTTTTTATTTCGAAGTAAACTTTTTCACCACCAGCAGGCTAATTTAATTAGATGAATGTAGTTGGAGTGGATCTAGCAGCTAAAGAGCAAAAACCTACAGGTGTTTGTATTTTAAGCGAGAGAGCAAGCTTAAAGCTAGTGAGGGATGATGAGGCTCTTATCCAAGAAATCAAAACCGCTCACCCGCGATTAATCGCCATCGATGCCCCCTTAACACTGCCAGCTGGCAGGTGCTGCTTCAAGCTGAATTGCAAATGCAGAACCCAAGGGGCAAACTTGAGATTGGCTGATAGAGAGCTTATTGCAAAAGGCTATAGAGTTTTCCCCCCTGGCTTCGCTTGGATGAAGAATTTAACCGAGCGAGGTGTGAGACTTCGCAAGCTACTAGGGAGATATAGATATAGAGTAATCGAAGTTCACCCCCGCACTTCACTCTCAGCATTGAACTGGGGGGAAGCAGATGTCTATGAATACCTATGGAGAGAGGGCTTTGGAGAGGTAAAAGCGGGGAGTAAACATGAATTCGATGCTTTAATATGCGCCATTACTGCTTTATTGCATCTAAGTGGAAAAACCATTGAAGTTGGAAGTAAAACAGAGGGGCAGATAGTGATCCCGAGAGCGAATCTCTCTTTTTAAAAACTCTATCTCTTTTTAACCTCTATATCCAAAACTCCTTTCTTCAAAGTATACTTCAGAGAAAGTGGGTCAATCGGTTTAAGTCTCGGGAGTCCAAAGCCGGTGTAGGAGCCATCTTTCTTGTAAATGGTAACTGCTTCCCCTATATCTATCCTTTCAACATCTCCCTCTTCAACATCCACTTCTTTAGTAATATAATATCTATCTCCAACGTCAATTATCTCCAAATCACTAGGCTTTTGAGTTCCCTCTGCAGTTCCAATGGATTGAGCGCGCGTGCTTGTATATTGCTTTAAAACTTCCTGGAGTTTATCGAAATCAATCCGCGTAGGCTTGCTGCCCATATCAATTTTAATCCCAATTCCCTCACCAGCGGGGAAGACTTTGACTTTCACCTCTGCATCTGGAAAGATTTTCTTAAGCATTTCATTCAGGTCTCTATTTAAATGCTCTATTTCATCGTCCCGCTTCTTCATCTCAGCCTCTATTTAATATATATTTTGGATTGAGAAAAATATAAATTTTTCACAACTTCTACACATACATAGATTTAATATACGTATTTTCACTTTAATTTATTTTATATGCAAAGGGAAAATGAAGTTAGCTATCCCTGGCCAGTTGAAACCCTGCGAGGGTGGTATGTAGCACCAGTTGGGGGTTACTCCCGAGAGCTTTCCTGGAATGAGATAGGGATAAATAGACAGGCACTGTTTCAAAATACCGATTTGCGGCCATATCTGGATAGAGTGATCATTTCAAAGTTAGAGGGAAGCGGGATTTTACCGCTTTTCATGCGCGAGCAATTCCTAGTTGTACCCTTAACAGAGGCATACCCAGAGGCATACTCCAAATCCCGTATAGGCGAAGTGGTTCTGCCTTCGAGGAAGAAAAATAGATTAATGGAGCTTAAGATTGGTGAAGAAGTTATCATAAACAGTGCAATAAACGAATTACCTCCTAAGTGGATTGCTAAATTTATGAAGCGCTTTATATCTTAAAACTTTTAGCACGTTGAATTAGTGCAAGTGCAAAGTGAGATTGCCCATATTTATTTCCACTGTCATTATCAATTCCTATCACTTGTGCCCTTCTCGCTCACTTCCTCCGCTAGCCCTTCGCTCACCACTTCCAGCCAATGTTTATAGGCCTCCTCATAGCCTTTCTCCAGAATAAGATCAGTGAATTTCAAATGCATGGCAATTAGTTTCTCCGCTAATTCTCGAGATACCTCATCTCCGGTTTTCATCTTCCTTTTTACCTCTGCTCTCAATTTATCTAGTGGAGCAGCTGAAACATCAAGTTTAATCACCTTAACCTCGTGTCCCATTTTCTCAAGCGAAGATTTCAATTCCCCCGCTCCATAGCCAGCTAAGCAGGCATTCTTAGCTCTAGCTTTAGCTGAAAGTAAATATGCCTCTCTGCATATAGCTTCCTCTGCAAATATTGCTTCCTCGGCAAGCAGTTTTATCCAATCTTCAACTTTGATGCCCTGCAATTTACTCCTCAAGGTTAGAAGCAGGATTTGAGTAGTGAAATCTCGGGAAAAAGACCAGTCTAGATCAGCTTTATAGCAGTGTACCTTTAACTTTCTCCTAGATAGATATTCAAATAGCGGCTGCATTGCTCTAATCAATTGTCCATCCTCAGGTTCTCTGAGAATACCTTGCCCGCTTGGTTTAATCTTTATCTTGAATAACCCGGGCTTGAAGCTGCTTTCAACTGCAACTGGGAGAGGTAGGAAAATGCAGTCGTAGTCCCTCTCAGCCATGAAGTCAGCTGCTTTTTTATATGAGCTTTTCAAATTAATTACGGCAAGCAAGTCAAAAGTCGCCATATCCTTCTTCTGCTTTCACTTCCCCCGTAGTGGAAGGCTTAACAAGTTCTTCGATCTCAATTGATGGATATAACTTAATGGTATCCTTTGAGAACATGACTATAACTCTTGAAGCGGCTCCACTCGCATGAGCTACAGTATCAGGTATATCTCGAGGCGATTGAGAAGTACCCGCTAGGTATATACCTGGAGTTAAACTCTCCAGCGGCCTTAGCTTAGGATGGGCTTCGGTTAAGAAA
>JAWCMA010000021.1:0-21111 GCA_038850285.1 Methanocellales archaeon
TAAAAAACTCATCGATTGGTCATAAAAGTTAGCAGAAAAGCAAATGACACAGGCTACAAAACTATCCTATAGCGCGCATCATAAAGCCAAGGCGCTTCAACTCTTCAGGATCAACAACTTGCCTCCCATCTACTATAATTCTCCGGCGCATATTCTTGCCGATGGCTCCCCAATCTAGGTTTTTAAATGCAGTGTGATCACTAGCTATAATAATTCCATCTAAATCTTGAGCCATACTTGGAGAGCAATAAGCTGCATATAACTCTACTTCTCCCCTGCTCAACATTGGGTCAAAAGCATAGACATTCACACCTCTCTCTCGCAAAAGCTTGATTATCTCAAGAGCTGGGCTATATCTAGTTTCTTTCGCATCGCCTCGAAAAGTTAATCCCAGTACTAATATATTGCTATCCTCAAGCTTCCCATTTGAACTAGCAAGAGCACTCTCAAGCAGTTTAACAGTAACCCTAGGCATTGAATCATTGATTTGCCTAGCTAGTTTAATTAAACTAGTATCAGCCTTGGATGTGTGGATAATGAAATAGGGATAAACAGGGATACAGTGCCCTCCAACCCCACATCCAGGTTTATGCAGATGGCAATAAGGCTGAGTATTAGCTGCTTCAAATACCTCTAAAGCACTAATCCCAAGTTCCTCGCAAACACCATATAGTTCATTGGCAAGAGCAATATTCACATCTCGATAAATCCCCTCGAATACCTTCACAGCTTCAGCTGCTCTAGCGCTGCTCAGCTCTATAACACCTCGTTTATTAATCGCAGAATAGAGATAAGCCGCTGCCTTGGTACTCGCTTTATCCACGCCGCCCACTATCTTAGGATAAGCACGCGTGATATCGCGAATAGCAGTGCCTGACATAGTTCTCTCAGGAGCATGAGCAAGCCCAAAATCCCCTAGCTTCAAACCCGAGGATTCTAGAATTGGTAGGATTACTTCCTCGGTGGTTTTAGGGGGAGCAGTGCTCTCCAGTATAACTAGATCTCCCTTCTTCAAGCCCCTGGCAATTGCCTCGCAAACCTTTTTAACTGCAGTTAAATCTGGATTGCGCTCTCCATCAATTAAAATGGGAACGATGATTATCATAACATCCGATTCCTTAGCCGCTGAAATGAGATCCATAGTTGCAGTTAATCTTTTCGCTTGAACATTTCTCCTCACTAGCTTAGCTAGCCCTGGCTCATAGAAGCTGCATTCCCCGCGATTTACACTCTCTACAACTTTGGAATCAATGTCGACACCAATTACTCTAGCACCTGCATCCGCAAAAACAGCAGCAAGCGGCAGCCCCATTTTGCCAAGACCGTAAATTGCAATTGTAACCTTACCCCTTCGCAGGCCATCGATAATCTTGCCTTTACTTGATTTATAAATCTTCATATTAGATCATATTTATTCTCATTCCTTTTATATTTTTTATTCAAATTTCAAATCAAATATCAAGCGAAAACATCATTATGAAAATAGTTTTAAGTTGGGGATTGCGATTTCCATTTTCAAGGAAAAACGCATCAATTCGGAAGGAAAAATTGCATCAAAGAATATATAATGCAAATTGCATTTAATTGGAATCATGGATCTCTCGCTACTTATCGCTCTATTCTTAATTGCATTTATAGCTGGCATACTAGGTGCAATGCTTGGCCTTGGAGGAGGCTTCTTTGTTATTCCAGTGCTCACGCTCGCGCTAAATATTCCCATTCACCTCGCTATTGGTGCAAGTATAATTGGCGTTATTGCAACTTCCTCAGCCGCTGCCACTGTTTATGTTCAAGAACAATTGGTGAATGTCAAGCTAGCTATGATTCTTGAAACGGCGACTACAGTTGGGGGTATAATTGGGGCTTTCATAGCTGTTTATTTAAACCAACGAGTGCTATCTCTCATCTTCGCTTTATTCATGATCTATGCTGCCTATTCCATGCTCTCTCAACCTGAAAAGAAGCACATTAATATCGCGAGAAGAGGCTTGAGGGGGAGGTACTATGATAAACCTTGGCTGCGAGGTAGAGTATTGCGCTACTGCGATTGAACGAGGGCTTGCAGCTAGCTTTCTAGCTGGCAATTTCTCAGGTATGCTGGGCGTAGGGGGAGGCTTGATCAAAGTTCCCACGATGCATCTCTGGATGAATGTACCGATGAAGGTAGCAACTGCTACTAGTAATTTTATGATTGGAGTTACAGCAGCTGCCAGCGCTTATATCTACTACTCCCATGGCTATTTGGATACAATTATAACTGCTATAGTTGCAATTGGCATCTTCCTAGGCGCAGCTTTAGGCTCAAGATTTGCCTCAAACATAGAAAGCAAGAGTCTCAGGAGAGCCTTCGCTTGTGTTTTAATACTCATCGCAGTTAGCATGCTCAAAGGAGTAATATGAATGATTGATCAAGATCAAAACAAGCTGCTTTCAAGAGTGTTATTGCTTGGCGTATTATTAAGCGTTGGCCTAATGAGCTTAGGTCTATCTATCTATTTCTTTGGCTATGATTCTCTAGTTATTAATCTTGGAATTCTCATGCTCATTGCGACCCCAATTTTAAGAGTGCTAGCTGCTCTTGCTACCTTTGCAATCAATGGCGAGAAATTCTACGTCTTCATCTCCACCCTTGTCTTTAGCATATTGCTAGTTAGTTTTCTAATTGCCTGAAGTTTAAGCGCTTAAACGCTTGATTGAATATTGAAAATAGATCAAGCAGATCGAATTGTAATGGTTTTAAGCATTAGTACTTTTAAGCTAGGATTCTGAATCGCCGAACAAGTAGATGTTAAATTAAATCGAATAGGCTTTAATTTCATTCTTAATTTCCAATTTCAATTATTTTCCTTCTTGATCTTAAACCTGCCACGATTTTAACCTGCGTTGAAGGCACCTTAAAATATTTTGCAAGCTTCTTAATAAGTTCCAAGTTAGCTTTTCCCTTTTCGGGCTGAGAAGTTAATCCAACAATTATTTTGTTTCTCTCTACTTTAACAAAGTCTTCGTGAAATTTAACTTCAACTTCATACCTCAACTAGATCCGCTCACTCAAATTTTCGCTAAAAACTTTATCGTTCTCATGCTCCTTGAAGTAACATAAACTTTTTCCTTAAAACGCTTGGAGAGAGCTTTTTCAAGCCTCTTGCTGACCTCAGCGTAATGGATTTTCCTCTTCTCAAAGACTATGTTATCGGTCTTAACAATCCCTAAAATCTTTAAATCACCTTTTTCCACGCTCTTACATATCTTGAGCATATCATCCTTATTTACTCTCCTAATTTTGTAAATGTTAATTCCCCTAACAAAAGCAACACCTTTCTGCCAACTCAACTCCACCACCCATAATAGTTAAAGGTGGAGGTAAAGGAAAAAATTTATCATTTATCATATAAATCTCAATCCTCCGAGTTCTTGGAAGTCCAAGCAGCCTAAGTCTGGGCTTATTCCCATTACCCTTAGTCTTTCTACATCGATTTCCCTTAAAATTGGGGAGAGGAGCTCTTGAGGTGGAATGAGATTAACCTCGCTTCCCATTGCTAATGTGGAGAAAGCTGGTAATACAGCTATCTTCTTACTCACGCCTGCATATTCACAATCTCCATAGAGCAAGCAACTCAACTTCTCTCTACTGCCCACTTCATCGTAGAGTGTAATCGCAGGGTGCTCGTGTGCAATGATTAAATATTTCGCTTTTAGAGCAAGTGGAGTTCTATGGCCATGTAGAAAATGATAGTCTCCCAGTTCAAATTCTTCATAGAGTTTAACTCCAAAGCGATTTGCAACGCGAGCTATATAATTATCGTGATTGCCTTTAATCAATATAACTTCTTCACACTTATTTTTCAAAAAAGCTAGCGTATCTCTCACTTCTTTAAATTCATGATAACTTGTCTCTGAGAACTCATGCTTTATATCCCCGTTGATTATCACCCTCCTAGCTTTCCTCTTCTCAAAGATCTCAAGCAGCATCCCCATTTCTCTTTTAAACTGCGTCTTGGGAATGAAAATGCCTTTTTCAGCCATTATCCCTTCATAGCCGAGGTGGAGATCTGCAATTACAATTGCCTCTAGATCTTCAATATAAATCGCTGGATAGGACTCGATTATTTCAATCCCGCTATAGATCTTCATCTTAGTTGGGCAAGGAGACCCCATCCGAAGGCATGGGGAGAATTGCCCATACACCTCATTACTTTCAAGCTGCTATTCAAAGTTATTACCATTTGGACAAATATATGATTATGGTTATGCAGAGGACTCTTAAGCTTAAATTCAAAGTCAGGGGGGAGATAGAATTAAGCTGCTTAGAACTATCGAGCAATACAACCTCGCAGCCAACTACAATGCAAAATGGGGATTTGAAAAATAAAAGGGGGCAAGCGCGGGAATAACGAATCCCATGATTCCAAATTCAGTTACAAGCCCCTCGGGAAGGAGTTGACTCAAGCTTTTACACCTATTTTCTTCATAACTGCATTATATAACTCGAGCAATCGCTGCTTTCTATCCTCCATTAAAATTATATCAGCTTCTCCTAAAATAATTAAATTATGAGCAAAGGGGGAGGGTATATCTGTCTCAATTACCTCAAAGCTAAGCCCGCGATTTCTAAGCCAGTTCAATACTTCCTCGGCTTTTTCCAAATCCATTGTATCTTGCAATATCTCGCGATAGGTCTCCTGCACCACTGGGAAATTCGAATCAATTTCCTCGCAAATATTAAGTAGTGTTTGAGAGCTAAGCTGCTGCTTGCTCACACTTATCTTATGCCCTTTGTAGTTGCGTAGTATTAAGAAACTTCTAGCAGCGCAGTGTCTAAAACGCCGCTTCATAAGCTCAGTTCTACGTATATTCTGCTTCAAAAGTGATTCAATATCACTCTGAAGCAGCGTGTTAATAACCTCTTCTATGTTAACCCTCTTTGCTTTCTCCCTGGGAATTAATAATGCAAAGCCATTGTCGCTAACGATTGCTGCAAGCGTGCTTTGAATTTGATCCGAGGTTATTATTGCAATTGCTCTAGCGAGGGCGTCGTTCACCCTTCTACCATATAAAGCGTGGAATACTATAAAGTGCCTTCCAGCTAAATCCACTGTTTTCTCAATTAAAATTTTATCTCTACCTGGAATTTTTCCCTTGGTAAATAGATATTGCTCTTTGAAGTATTCATATATAGAGCTAGCAGCATATTTATCAACTGGGTAGTTATCCAATAGAAATTTCACCACCTCAGCTTGCCTCACACCTCTACCTAGCATTGCCTTCATTTGTTCTCTAAAGCTTTGAATCTCAAGCGCGAGGTCAAAGCTAAGGGGTAATAATTCAGAGAACCAAGCTGGAATAGTAGGCAGGGCCTCCATAGGCGCGTCTTCTACATAGCAGCGCATTCCACGGGCGAATTTAAATTCATAGAGCTTTCCCCCCAGCACGAAGATATCCCTCGGTTTTAGGCGCTCCAGAAAGCCTTCTTCAATCCCACCTAAGTAGCGCTTATCGCTATAGCGATGAACATCGATTTTCACCTCATCTGGAATGGTGCCTAGATTCAAATAATATATAACTCTAGTGTACTTCCCTCTTCTACCAAATACCTCCTCTTGCTCCTCAAACCAGATTTTGCCATAAACCCTTCTATCCTCTAAATCAGCATAGTGACCCGCGAGGAACTTCAAAAGGGCAATGAAATCCTGTTTATTTAAATCGCGATAGCAATAGCTGCGCCTTATGACTCGAAGGGCTTCCTCCACCCTCCATTTCTTAGTCAATGCCATTCCAACGATATGCTGAGCAAGTACATCTAAGCAATTCTTGGGAATTTTAACTCTATCCAATCTACGCTCTCTAGCGCATTTAAGCATGATGGTGCATTCAATTAAATCATCGCGATCTAAAACAATTATTCTCCCCTTAGCAGTGTCCTTAAATCTATGGCCACTTCTCCCAATTCGCTGCACCGCCCGAGTAACACTCTTAGGGGAGCCAATTTGCACCACTAAATCTATATATCCAATGTCTATGCCTAGCTCCAGCGAAGTTGAGCATACCACAGCTTTTAACAAGCCTTTCTTAAGTTTATCTTCGATATCTAAGCGAATTTCCCTAGAGAGCGAGCCGTGATGCGCACCAATCGTGGTATCGCTATATTTCTCTCGCCATTTATGCTTCAAGTGATATACCACGCGCTCAGTCCCACTTCTCGTGTTGGTAAATATAAGCGTGGTTCGATGCTTGCTTATAAGTTGATCGAGTAAATTATATAAAGCGGCATTAGCTTGCTCAGTAGTGCTTCTAACTATATCCTTCAAAGGCGAGAGTACTTTTAAATCAAAAGGCTTATACCAACTTACATCCACGATTTTGCAGCTGCGCAGCTTCTCATCTCCATCTCCATCTCCATCTTCATCCTCATAGCCCACTAAGAACTTAGCAGCCTCCTCAAGGGGGTGAAGCGTGGCCCCCAAGCCAATTCTAATGAAATCCCTACCTATGAGTTCTCTCAAGCGCTCCAGTGAAAGGCTAAGGTGCACTCCTCTTTTATTACTCGCTAGCTCGTGGATCTCATCCACTATTACCCATTTCACGGTTTTCAAATTCTCATTAAACCTAGGTGCATTCAATAGCACAGCTAAGCTCTCAGGCGTGGTTATAAGTATATGGGGAGGAAGCTTAAGTTGCTTCTGCTTCTCATCTGGAGTTACATCGCCAGTGCGCACTCCTACTCTAACCTCAGGCAGAGTTCTGCCCATTTCCCTTGCTATTTCTCTGATCTCCGTTAGAGGAATGAGTAGATTTTTTCTAACATCATTATCCAGAGCTTTAAGCGGGGAGATATAGATGCAGTAAACTCCATCTCGAAGCTCGTTTTTTTCCCCTAGTTTAAATAGCTCATTTAAAATCACCATGAAACCAGCTAAGGTTTTACCAGAGCCAGTGGGCGCGGTTACAATTGTATTTATACCCTTGGAAATGAGCTTGAAGGAGAACTGCTGAGGTGGCGTTAGCTCCTCGAAGTTTTTTTCAAACCAAGTTCTAACATAGCTCTCCAAGCAGCTAAGGCTCTCTTCCCGGCTGAATGGCTCCCTTGCAAAGCTTATTGACATTAATTTAATATTAAATGCAAAGGGAAATAATTTTTTATATAAGGATACGTTCCATTTTTGCTAGAGGTTTTGAAGGTCTGCGACTTGGAACGACTATAGGAGTTTTCTCCCTGGCAAAGCTTTTTCAGAGGGCTTGAACGCATAGTCAAATAAATGAATAAGAATACTAGTTCGAATTCATCTTTATCTTATTTTCCCTATATTTTGCTGAGGTTAATATCTATTGCTATAGATTTTTCCAAAGTTGTTCCCTTAGAGCTTAATCTGTGATTCCATCTGCACTTACCGTAAATACAGCTTCTCCTTCAGGTAGGTATGGTGAATCTACTAAGCGCGCGATGCGCTTCTCTCCTTTGGATTTACGCAGATATAACCTAAAGGTAGCTGTATGCCCTACGATGTGGCCACCTATTGGCCTAGTTGGATCGCCGAAAAAGGTATCTGGTTTCGCCATGACTTGATTGGTAACTATAACCGCAGCATTGTTTATATCTGCGAATCTCATTAAATCGTGCATGTGTTTATTGAGCTTCTGCTGCCTGTCTGCAAGAGTTCCTCTGCCTACATATTCAGCTCGGAAATGCGCGGTTAAAGAATCAACCACTATAAGTTTAACAGGTTTATCGCTATCCCGCAGTTTATCCGCCAACTCAGCAGCTGAATCCACGAGCAGGATTTGATGATTGGAGTTATAAGCTCGAGCAACGTGGATATTCCTCAAAAAGTCCTCAGGGGAATAGGCTCCTTTGAATTTCCTATTAATTCCATTCACCATTTGAGCAATTCGCTCGGGCCTGAATGTATTCTCAGTATCAATCATTATAGCTGAGCCATTTAAACCACCTCTTTCAGGTGGAAGCTGAACATTTACTGCAAGTTGATGCGAGACTTGAGTTTTACCCGACCCAAATTCTCCATAGAGCTCAGTGATTGCTTGAGTTTCAATCCCCCCGCCAAGCAATGCATCGAGGGCGCTGCATCCAGTGGTTAGCTTTCCAACGCTTTTCCTGCGTTCAAAAACCTTGTCACCCGTTTCAAAGCCACCTATATCCGCTGCCTGTCTCGCAGCTAGAATTATCTTAGCAGCAACAGCTTCGCCAACTTCAGCCGAAATCGCAAGCTCCTGAGGAGAAGCTACTGCGATTGCTTCGATTGTAGTAAAACCAGCCTCTCTCAATTTCTCAGCAGTTGCCACGCCAACGCCAGGCAAATCTTCTATTGAAATTCTCTCACCCATATCCCATCGCTCCACATTCGCTCAGATGAGCGCATTTTTGGTTTATACCAGTAGATGAAGTTTAGATTATTAAAGGCTCTGGTAAGCGAACTGAAAATAATATAAAAACAAAAACTCAAAGTGACCTCCTCTAGGTGAATCGATAAAACTGATTTGATATAAAAATCACATCCGAAGAAATAGAAACGAGATTTTAGGCATAGAAGTCTGTTTCGACTTATTTTATTCTATTCTACTATTCTAACTATTCTATTCTAATTTTTTTAATTTTTTATTTTTATTTAATTTCTCTCCCAATTGGGCATGCATTAATGCATTCGAAGCAGTTGTTGAAGTTACCTATTAACAGATTCTGCCAAAGCTCCCACAGAGTAGGGCTCGCTATATGTGCTTTTAATTCATCATCCTTCAACCCGATCGCTTTCATTCCAAATCTCACCACTCCCGGCAAGCCATAGAGGAGCGAGACTCTCATGCACTTGTTAAGGTCTAAAGAACCATCCTCCCCTATTGCTTTACCCGGACATCTTTTAACGCATTCCATGCACTCTGTGCAAACCCTCTCTTTAAGGGGTTCGTCTGGCTTTAAATCCGCAGTGGTAAGTATACTTCCAATTCTCAAATAGGGACCATACTCGCGAGATAGGAACAATCTATTGATTCCTATGTTGCCCAATCCCGCGGCAGTGGCCGCGCACTTGTGATTTACTTCTCCAAACATGCCTTTCTTTTCCGGGGTGAAATCAACAGGCATGTTAGGAGGTATAGACACCGCTTTGTATCCCTTTTCTTTAAGAAACATGGTAACTCTATACATTATGCTATCCAACTCTTGGTAGGCACAGATAGAATCATATTGAGAGATTTTAATGTTTCTAGAAGCGATAGCATCGCCATTTAACCTTTTAGCGATTACTACCAGAGATCTGCAGCCGAGGAGTATTGCATCTATGCTGGCTTTATTGGCTTTAAGATACTCTGAATCTGATGGAGCTATTCCCACCAGGTCAGCGCCGAGGGATTTTGCAAATTTTTTCGCTTCCTCTTCAAAAGACAATTTCATCACCAAGTTTAAAATTAAAAGGAAGGTGAATATTAGCTTTTAGCTTTTAGCTTTTAGTTTATTTTTAAGAGTGCTATCTATCGCAACCAAAAAAAGCCATAAACAAGCAAAATGGGGCTTAAAATGAAGCTTTCTAAGAACAAAACCTATCAATTGCCTTCAAAATAAACCGCAAATTAAAATGAAGGCAAATTAATGATGCACTCCTCCAAATAATCAATAACAAGCTTAAACATCAAACGAGTACTACAGATGCCGCTTATGACTTCAACAATACAAAAGCACTCATAGAATACTTTAAAGCAATGCGATAATCGCAATAAACACTAGGAGTTGCAATGGCAAAAACACTGGGGAAAGAAAGAGCATAGAATCAAAAAGATTGAGAGAGTAATAGACCATTTACTTTGGCAAGGGACTGGAAGGCAACCATTTGCACTCCTATCACTACTGCAAGGCAAGCAATTGCAGCACCTGAAACATTAAACATCCCCTGTTGAGTTCCTTTCGCTAAGGAAATTAAGGATAGAGAGAATCTTCATTCAAATCTGAATTTGCTCGCTGCGATTGCTAGGAATATTGCTGCCATTGTAAGAAGCACTGCTACCTCAGGCAGAATCTCTGCTAGTCCATAGCCGTGCCAGAGTAAGTCATAGAAGCCATCCATAGCCCAAGCATTTATGGTAGCATGCGCTAGCTGTTGCATGAACTCTGGCATTATGAATATTGGCCACCAACTACCTCCAATTGCTGACATCGAGAGTACTATAACCGTTGCAATCGATTCCGCTTGCTCTTTGGTTTGAGCAAAAACCGAGATTAAAATCCCAAGTCCAGCAGCTGAAGCTGTTACTGCCATTATAAGTAGCGCGAAGGCAGGGTAATCTTCGCCGAAGCTTAAGCCAAACGCAAAATGTCCAAACAGGAGGAGCACAGTCATCTGGATCAATCCCTTGAGGTAGTTGCTCATCAATTTGCCTGCAATTATTGTGGAGCGCTTAATTGGTGCAGTGAGCAGTCTCCTCAATGTACCTGATTCTCTTTCCCTCAATATAGCCACTGCTCCACTTTGAGCACAGGTAAGCAGGAGGAACATTATTGAGAATCCAGGCACATTTTGGGTGAAGGGATCGAGGGTTCTGCTTTTAGAGGTTGATTCAACAGCTATGCTAACGGGCATTGGTTCAGCGAATTTATTTGCAACCGCTACTATTTTATCAATTTGCTTTTCTGAGTAAACTGGAACCCCAAATGCATTCACGGTTTTCACAGCTATCACATTGCTTGAAACGCGATTGGTGAAGCCTTCAACTATTTTCTCCACCACAGCGCTTGAGCTCTCCTGCGTTGGATCCTCGACTATTATGATTTCAGCATTTATACCTGAGAGCACTTTTTTGCTAAAATCTGGAGGTATTATTATAAGCTGTCCATATCTCCCACTTTTAACCAGCTCTCTGGCTGTGAATTCATTTGCTTCAACATCGACATTCAATACACTTATATCATTCAAGTAGTCCAAGAAGTAATGGGATATTTTAGCATCATCTTGATCCACCACCAGCACTCTAATTTTTATGCCCCCTCCCCATATACCGCTAAGGGCTAGACCAACTATTGTGATTATTATCATTGGCAGCAGGAACATGAGCACTAATGCTCTTCGATCTTTGGAGAGAATTCGCAAGTCGTTAAGCGCTATATCCAGGAATTTCATATTCCCTCCCCCTCAGCTTATAGCCGGTTAAATGGAGAAATACCGTTTCAAGGTTGGGTTCAGTTATATGGAGGGATTCAATTTTACCACCCATTGAGTTTATTTTTTGCACTATTCTCGGCAGCAGTTCTCGATTATGCTTGGCTGTTATGGTTAAGCTATTCTCAATTGCTGAAACTTTTTTAACTCCCGGTTCGCTGCGGAGTGCCGCGATAATTTCTACATCTATGTTCCGAGCGCTTATCTCTATCACATCCGCCTCCTCCACTAATTGAAGTAATTCTTCTAAACTGCCAAGTGCAATTAACCTTCCTCTATCCATTATGCCAATTCGATCGCAAAGCCTCTCAGCTTCTTCCATAATATGAGTGGTAAGGAGTAGGGTGAGGCCTCTAGCGTTAAGCCGCTCTATCATTTCATAGATATCGCTGCGCGACTGTGCATCCACGCCGGCAGTTGGCTCATCCAAGAATAATATTTTTGGCTCGTGCAATATCGAAGCAGCGATGTTTACCCTGCGCTTCATCCCTCCTGAGAAATGCTCTAGGCGCTCGTGAGCTCGATCCTCAAGCCCTAGGTCTTGAAGTACTTCCCAGATTCGCATCTCTAGAGATCTGCCGCTTAATCCATATATTGTGCCATAGAATTTGAGGTTTTCATAGGCGCTTAAAGTTGGATATAAACTGATTTCCTGCGGCACAACGCCTATGATCTTCTTCACCTCAAGTTCCTCTTTATTTATATCCTTTCCATCTATCAATGCTGTTCCAGAAGTTGGTTTTAATAGACAGCAAAGCATGCTTATAGTCGTGGATTTCCCAGCGCCATTTGGACCTAGGAGTCCAAAGATTTCTCCTTTTTTAATGGTGAAGCTAATTTGGTTTACAGCTATGAAGTCATTGAATTTTTTGGTTAAATTCTTAACTTGAATCAGAATCAGCTCAGCGCTCATCCTTTAACCTCTTTCCTCTTTCTGCCTCTGCGATAGGCGATGTATATTACTGCAGCTATTAATACTCCAATTGGGAGAATTATGAGAGGTAGATTTCTCTGGATGTAAACTTCTAGTGTTTCTCCCTGGGTTACATTAACCGGGATCTTTAGGCTATTTGAAGTAATCAGCCTCCCCTTGGAGTTTTCATATTTTATCTCAGCTCTTATATAATAGGTCTTGGGAATCGCTCCTCTATCTACTTTGACCTTGAAATCCGCATTCTTGGCTTCGCCCGGCTTGAGGTCGCCTAAATATGAAGTGTAATCTGAACTGCTAAAGGGATCCACTACTTTAATCTGAGCAATCGCATCCCTCGCGAGTTCTTCACCGGTGTTTTCAAAAATTACTTGAAGAACGCCCTCTTCACCTGCTATTAAATTACCCTTAACCTCTTTGACTTTAAAATCCGCTTCTGGCTCTATAGCTATCTCAAGGTAGAGGGTTTGATTTTTCTTTTCATACCAGTAGTTGCAGTTAATTTTATTTTGCGAAAAATTACCTTCAACTTGAACATCCTTTTGATAGTCATATTCAAGCTTCAGCTTGAGCTTGTAGAAACCTGCCTTTGCATTCTCATTTATCTCTATATTAAATTGAATTGGGGCTGAAATCTCTCCACTTCTCAAAGAACCTGCTACTTGAGTACCTGTTTTAATATTAATAGGCACCCCTTCCTCTGCCGAAAGCGTAGCAAATATTCCTATGGCAGTTGTGGCTTGATTTTCAAGCTCCATTTCTAGCTTTGCTAGTGCTATTTCATTAGCATCGCTGGGCTCCTTCTCGCACTTGAAGCCCTCTATTTTACCTGTGTTCATTATTTGAATCAAAACCGCGCTTTTATCACCGCGGTAATATTCCCGGCTTTCCATCAAACTAGCGGTTAAATTTGGCTCCGCATATACAGTGTAAAAATCTTGGCCAAATTTTTCAAGATTTGGGGGAATATAAGCTGAGGAAATTAGAGGAATTGCAAAAGTTATTGCTAGCAAAGCGAGAGCTATTCTCAAACTTGCACCTCATTCCCTGAGTACTTCTTCGATCTTTTGCTCAAGCAACTTGCTCACAAGTTTGCCATCAACCTTTCCTCTGAAGTGCTTCATCGCTAATCCCATAAGTGGATTCAGCGCTCTATTTCCACTTTGCTTGATGAATTCCTTTTTCTCAGCTACAATCTGCTGAATAACCCTTTCTATCTCTTGCTCCATCACCATACTTAATCCAAGTTCTTCAGCAGCTTCCTCAGCATTTTTCTCTGGATTCAAAGCAAGCAGTTTCAAAACACTGGCTATACCTTCCTTGGCAAGTTTTCGCTTGCTCAATAAATCGAAGAGCTGCAAATAATGCTCCTCACTAAGCCGGCTAACTGGTATTCCCTCTCGCTTGAGTTCCTGCGGTATCACCTCAAGAGTTCTAACTGCAATGGCCGGCGAGAGCTCTGGGTATTGATCCATCACCTCTTCGAAGAGTTCAAAGTTCATGGAATTAGCTATGAGCTCCGCTAGCTCTTTATTCAAACCAAATTGCTGCATATAGCGGTTCTTTTTCCTTTCAAGGATCTCTGGAAGACTGGCTCTTATTTCCTCCAGCAAACTCAAATCTATCGCAATTGGAGGCACATCTGTTTCAGGGTACATCCTTGCTGCTCCTGGCAGAGGGCGCATGTATGAAGAGTTTCCATCAGCAAGCACCCGCCTAGTTTCCTCGGGAATGCCTCTTATGGCTTGTTTTGCCCTTTCAACGGCAGCGAGAATCCCATTTCTAGCTCGATTTTCAATGTCCGCAATCAATATTATGCAGTCACTTTCAGCTGCATCAATTCTCTTGCGAAGCACACTTATATCCTCGCTAGTTATACCATAGCTTGGTAATTCATCGGTATGGAATATACCTCCAACGCCAAAGCGCTTAGCATAATCAGCTAGCTCGCTTCCAAAGCTTCTGCCGGGCTGAATTTCTCTACCAAGTATGGAGCTGAATTTAGGCAGCCTAGCGGCTAGCACTTTACCTCCAGCTTTAAGCGCTCTAGCAATTACCCCTGACTTTGTATTGATAAATATCTCGGTGACATCGCAGATCTCAGGGGGAAAATCAGCTGCTTTCCTATTTCTTAATTCCTCGCGGATCTCAAGTAAATTCAGCTGGCGGAGGACTTCTCTCTCTACAATTACATCTAGGAGATCTAAATCTTGAACCCCCTTAAGTTCAACTCTCGCGCCACCTTCGATTGAAATATTTACATCTTGGCGAATTGTGCCAATACCTCGCTTTACCTTGCGGGTAGACCTGAGGAGCATGCCAATGTACCTTGCTACTTCTTTAGCATGCTGAGGAGATTTTATATCTGGAGCTGTGCCTATTTCCACTAGCGGTATTCCAAGGCGATCTAGAGAATATGTCACCATGTCTCTATCGATCGCTATGATCTGCGCTGCCTCTTCTTCGAGGCAGAGGCTAGTGATCCTAACCCTTCCTTCACTGGTTTCAACATAGCCATCCATCGCGACAAGGGCAGTCCTCTGAAAGCCAGAGGTATTGGATCCGTCGATTACTATTTTGCGCATGACGTGCACTTGTTCCACTACTTGCATGTTAAGCAGAAGGGCAATTTCAAGGCAGATTTTAAGAGCCTCTTCATTCATGCAGCTTGGCGGCTCCTCATCGTTTTCCACTAAGCAAGTGGTATCATAAGTTTTGTAAAGGAATTTCCGCTTGAGCTTGGCCTCGGCTAATGCAGCTTGATCCACTTCCCCCAGTTCGCTCTGCATTGGCTGGAGATAGCGAATGAATTCCCCGCTGGAATCCTTTATATCCCTAAGCTTCGCGGGACAGTTGCAGAAAAGCTTTGCCCTTGTATCAAGCTGCTGGTGAATTTCGAGACCTGCTTTTAATCCAAGTTTTTTAAAATCCAGTTTCATGCTTGCTGCTCTCCGTTATCTCCCCAGCGATATTTGTCTGCATGATCCTCTTTATCTCCTCTCTATTTGAGCTCTGCCCCAATGCCCACATTAGCTTCACAAGGGCTACTTCTGGAAGCATATCCTCGCCCTCAATTATGCCTGCTTTAAGCAGATCTCTACCTGTGTCATAAACGCGATCGCATACTCTGCCATGCAAACATTGAGAGGTCATTACAATGGGGATCTCAACTTTTTTCAAATAATCAATCCAACTTGAATTCACGTGCCCCAAGCCGGTTCCCTCTAAAACTATGCCTTTATATCCACTTTCAACATAATACCGCAGAACGTCAACATTCATTCCAGGGTGGAATTTAATGAGAGCGCATTTTTGCTCCAGTTTATCCCTTAATACCAATTGCCTCTCGCCGCGCTTCACATATTTTTGTTTCATTATAATTCTGCGAGAGGGATATTCAACGATGCCTAGGGGTAAGTCATTAATGGACTTAAAAGCATCGCGCCTTGAGGTATGCATTTTCCTCACCTTTGTACCTCGGTGAATGCAGCAGAAATCATCACTTGTAGAACCATGCATTACCACAACCACCTCTGCAATGTCACTCGCTGCCACTGCTGCGGCGCAGACTGCATTAATTATATTGTCACTACTAGGCCTATCCGCTGATCTCTGGGAGCCTGCGAGTACCACCGGCACTGGGGTTTGCACCATAAATGAGAGCGCCGCGGCAGTATAAGCCATTGTATCAGTACCATGTGTAATTAAGATCCCGCTGGCCCCCTCCTCGATTTTTCTAGCAACTGCTCTAGCAAGATCGATCCAGATAGCCGGCGTCATATTTTCGCTGAAGATGCTGCAAAGCACAGTTGCATCGAAGTTTGCAATCTCAGCTAGCTCAGGGATAGCGCTGAGGATATCCTCTGCATCAAATTGAGGAGAAACCGCTCCAGTGCGATAATCCACTCGACTTGCTATTGTACCCCCTGTGGATATAATTGAAATTCTAGGAAGAGCTGGATTTAGCTCTAGGGGAACTATACCTCTGCCTCCGCGTTGTTCTATTGCTCTAGGTTTTATTACTTCGATTTTAGTATCGCTATCTAGTTTTATTCCCACGTTGTACCCGCTATCCAGTTTGATAACGATGTAGTCCCCACTTGGGGGCATTAAAATGCCGCTATATATTCTTCCTTTTTTCTCAATTTTAACGCAATCCCCTGTTCTAGTATTCATCACCTCACCTTTCACCTTTCGCAAGTCGCTCGCTCTAGTTCAAGTTTTGCTCTTTCAATTTTCCTGATTTTATTTCTAGCCAGCTTATTATCATTGTTCAATATCTTTTTCCTTAAAGAAAGCATTCGCATTACTTCTCTTGGGGAGGGTCCGCCTATGGCTTTTCTAATCTCTACATTCCGCTTGATATCCAAGGCTTTTTTAAGAAGTGCTTCTGTTAATCCAATTTCACTCAGCTTTCTGCCAATTACTTTAACTGCAGCTTCATCCAGTTTCCCTAGCGTTATTTCACCTCTTTCCCTCGCGACTATACCAATTATTTGATGAGCTGTTCGAAATGAGATGTTGCATGCCCGTACAATTGTATCAGCTAGCTCGGTAGCAGTGGTAAAACTCGAAGCCGCCATTTCCCGCATTCTCTCTATATTCACTTGCATTGTTTCAATTGCACCCGCGCAAATCCTAGTGGAAGCTCGAGCTATATCCAAGGCAGTTAAGAGCTGAGGGGTTACTTCTTGCAAATCGCGATTGTAACTCTTGGGCAGTGCCTTGCAAATTGCAACTGCAGCTAGCAAATTGCCAATTGCAGTTCCAGTTTTAGCCCTCATGAGTTCAAGCACATCTGGATTTTTCTTCTGAGGCATTATTGAACTAGTAGAAGTATATTCCTCGCTTAATTCAATGAAGTTAAATTCAGGCGTGCTCCAGATTATAAGCTCCTCGCAGATGCAGCTCAAGTTAACCATGAGATTGGCAATTGCAGCGAGCACTTCGATTGCAAAATCCCGCGTTGAAACTGCATCCATGGAGTTCTCAATCAATCCATCAAACCCCAGTAGCTTAGCTGTTAGTTTGCGATCGATGTCAAACCCAGTGGAAGCAAGAGCAGCGCTGCCTAAGGGATTTAAATTCACCCGCGGGTAAGCTTGAACTATGCGATCGAAATCCCGCTTAATTGCATCAACGTGGGCTAGAAGGTAATGTGCAAGAGTAGTGGGCTGGGCATGTTGAAGATGGGTAAAGCCAGGCATGAGCGTGTAAATATGGTGCTCAGCTTTCTTCAGCAGCGTTTTTCTTAAATTCAATAGCTCCAGCATTAATTTAAGCAATTCCCCGCGAAGAGCTATTCTTATGCAGGCTGCGACTTCATCATTGCGAGAGCGCGCTAGATGCATCTTTCCACCTATTTCTTCTCCAATTTCCTTAATCAAATGCGATTCAATTGCAATATGCACATCGTCATATTTCCATAGCTCTAGAGCCTCTACACCTGAGCGCTCAATTTTATTTAATGCTCCCAGAATCTTGACGCATTCCAGCTTGCTTATTATTCCACGCTCCTTGAGCATTAACACGTGTGCTTTATCCACCATTATATCAGCTTGAAAAATCCATTCATCAGCCTTAATAGAAGCAGTGAATTGCTTAACATCCTCAGCTGCATCCGCTTTAAATCGCCCCCGGCGCAGTATATTATTATCTTGGCCATTCAATTTTGTTCACCTTGCAAGTTGAAGAAGCGTGCTTTATATTTATATATTTAATTTTTCGACGCAAGCTATTCCTCTTTACTCTTTAAATACATGCACGCAAGTGGCTTTGAAGGAAGCATTTACAGTTTTACCCTTTGCAAGATCTAAATCATCCACGGATCTCTTGGTGAGCAGTGCTTCAAGCTCGAAATTTGAATCGATGTTAACCATAACGCGCGCAGTTGCACCTAAAGGCTCTATTCTCGCTATTTTGCCCTTGAATCTATTTCTTGTACTCGCTAAACTGGAGTCAATAGCAATGACCACATTCTCAGGTCTAATGCAGATCTTCACTGGTGTGCCCTCTTTATAGTTGCAAATTGCCTCGATTTCTTTATCTTTAATTTTAATATGCGCTAGACCGCTTGGATTTGAAATTACCACTCCCTTAAAAACATTTTTTATCCCTAGAAAGTGAGCTACAAATTCGCTAGCTGGATAATAAAAAATTTGCTCTCGCTCGCCGATCTGGAGAATTTTGCCTTGATTCATAATAGCGATTCTATCTGCGATGGCAAAAGCCTCTTGCTGATCATGCGTGACATATATAGCTGGGATATTTAATTTCTTCACAATTGCCTTGATCTCCATTTTCAATTCCTCTCTAGTGCTTGCATCGAGGGCACTTAGCGGTTCATCAAGTAGCAGAATTTGAGGTTGAATTACAAGTGCTCTTGCAAGGGCAACTCTTTGCTTTTCCCCTCCGCTTAATGAGGATGGAATTCTCTTGAGTAAGTGCGAGATCTTCAGTAGATCGGCTATTCCTTGAACGCGGTTTTCAACTTCGCTTCTTTCAAGTTTTCTATATCTCAAGCCGAATGCAATGTTTTCATATACGCTGAGATGTGGAAAAAGCGCGCAATCTTGAAATACCATTCCAATACCGCGCTGCTCAGGGGGTAACTTAGTTAGTTCCTTTTCACCCAACAAAACTCTGCCTTTCTTTATTTGCAATACTCCAGCGATTGCCTCAAGGAGCATTGTTTTACCAGCACCAGTTGGACCCAAGATTGCGAAGATCTCGCCCTTTTGAATTTCAAAAGATATATCAAGCAAATTGAAGGCTTCATAGCCCGCTGCTAAATTTTCAATGCGTATCATCTCACTTCCTCCCTGCAATATATCTCAGTATTGCGAAGATCGATAGGCAGATCGCGAGTAATAGTACTGCAATTGTGGATGATTGCTCAAGGCCAGTGGTTAAAAATCGCTCATAGATTAACACAGGAGCAGTCATAGGGTGGTATGCGAGCACTACAATTGCTCCAAATTCACTTACACCGCGAGCCCAAGCTAATACCCCCCCAGTGAATATGCTTCTAGCGGCTAGAGGCAGGGAAATCCTCTTGAATACCTCGAATTGCGAAGCCCCAAGTGTCCTAGCTGCTTTCTCAATCCTTGGGTCTATGGATTCAAAGCCTTCTCTTGCAGCGTTTACGAGAAAAGGCGAGCTCACGAAGAGCATTGCTACCACTATGCCAGCTGTGGTGCTGTAGAAGCGCAGTCCAAATGGCTCAAGAGCACCGCCTATTAATCCATGTCTCCCGAAAATTGATAGCAATGCAATTCCCGCAACTGTATGCGGTACTGCTAGTGGGAGGTCAATGATTCCCTCTATCAATTGCTTGCCTTTGAACTTCTTCCTTGCAAGGATGAATGCAAGTGGAACTCCTGAAATGCAAGCGATTATAGCGGCGAGGGCAGCACTTGCAATGCTCAGGAATATAGCGGACTGCACGCTTGCATCGCCAATTGCATCATATATATTTGAGAGAGATTGAGTGAAAATTAAATTAAAAATTGGAAGTATAACTAGCAGTAGTATTAGGATTCCCATCGTGGAGAATATTATAAAGGTTTTTTCAATCCTCATAGTTATTCCTTTCTTCAACATAGGGTCTTAATTCAAATGGAATCTTATTGATATCACTTGCAACTGCTAAACACTCCATGCCATTTTTCTGGAGAATTACTTTGCCCTCGCTGCTTAATAAGAATTTCAAAAAATCAATGGCTGCTTTTGAATTTAAAGAGTTCTTTGGAATGGTGATACCGTAAATAATGGGCTTGCCTGTTAATGTTATCACCTCGCTGCCTTTCTTTACATTAACTGTTGCAGTTGAGTAAAAAGCTGCATGCTCCTCGCTGCTTAAATCTATTTCCTCTGGGAGGTTGATGTATTTAAAGCCATATTGCACTGCATTAGATTCATAGATGAAAAGATAATCAATTTCTCCCAGGTGAAGAGTTGATACAAGATCTACTTCTGTATCCCTCATATTTTGAGGCGGTGAATTTTTTAATATTTCCTCCTTTATCGCTCTTCCATAGTATTCCTCAGCTAAGCTGAGCAGCATCAGCGTTCTATAGCCGCATGGATCAGTGTCTGGATTTGCTCTGCCTATTTCAACATCGCTTCTAGCTAAGATTTGATACCAGTTATCTGGATTGATTTCTCCGCTATATTTGCTTTTACTAGTATAGGCTATTACCATTCGATTTCTTGCAAATTTTATAGCCCATTCAGCGTGTTCAGGGATCAGCATTTTTGGAATCAATTCATAATCTGCAACTGCGATGATATCTGCTTCTCGCTTGAGCTCTGTTATTTTCTTTATTGTCTCCACACTTCCTCTCCCCTCTCTAAGTATTTTAACCTCTGGATGCTTAGCAGCATACGCCCTTGCAAGTTCTTCCATTGGCTTTGAAAGACTGCCTGCGTGAAAAATGGTTAAGGTAACCTCCTCTTTGGACTGCAAGCAGGAAGCTGCAAATAGGAATGAAAATGCGATAGTTAGAACAATTAATTTAGTTAACTTCATTCTTTGTTAATCATATCTAATTACTTATATGAATATTTCGAAATCTATTATGCTTACATTACTTTAAATCTTGAATCACTGCAATGGCCTCGATTTCAATATCAGCATCTCTTGGCAGCCTTGCAACTTCAACTGTCGAGCGCGCTGGAGGTGCTTCTTTGAAGTACTCAGCATAAACTTCATTCACAGCTGCGAAATCTCCAAGGTTTTTAAGGAAAACCGTGGTTTTAACAACATCATCGAGAGATGCACCAACTGCTTGAAGAATGGTTTTAATATTCTCCAGCACCTGCTTGGTTTGCCGCTTAATATCCCCCTTAACTAGAGCGCTATTCATAGAAATAGGGATTTGCCCAGATATAAAAATAAACCTCCCTGTCTTAATCGCAGGTGAATAAGGACCGATTGCCTTAGCCAGCTTATCACTTTTAACCACTTCTTTCATCTTCTTTTTCCACCAATATCTCCAACTTCCTCCAGTTCGGCTCCACTTT
>JAWCMA010000022.1:0-1025 GCA_038850285.1 Methanocellales archaeon
CTGCCAAGCTAAAATAAGACTCCTAGGAGATATTCGCAAATTCAACATAGGTGATACCTTTCAAATTGGACCCACGCCGGTGAACAAACTGGTAATAAGAGGTGAAATTGCAGGCCGCGATGATGTGGATAACTTAATCATATGCAATATAAATGAAATGATATCACTACCGAAGAGAGCAGTAAAAGAATTCATAGCTAGAAATTTAATCACCATAGATGCAGATGCCCAGATAAGAGAAGCAGCGCGCATTCTAGTGAGCAATAACATTCACGGCGCTCCTGTAACAGAGAGCGGGAAAATAGTTGGAATAATAACCTTCACAGACCTCGGTGGAGCACTTGCAGCTGGGAAGATAAGTGCGAAAGTAAGAGAGATAATGTCCACAAATGTCATTGCCATCGATGGCAACACCCCATTCTATGAAGCCGTGAAAATAATGGACGAACATAAAATCGGGCGATTAGTGATAACCGAAGATGAAAAACCCATAGGTATGATTACGAGAACAGATGTCTTAAGCAAAGTTGCAGTCATTTGATGAAGTTCAAACTTACTTTCATCTTACTAGCAACTTTAATAGCAGTCAACTGCATCGATCTAGAAAAGAATTTTGAACTCTCAGTTGAAAACCTCACCATACCAACAATCCCAGCTTATGAACCGCGGAATCTCGAGAGCAAGCCAGCTGCAACTGCATATATTTCACCTGGGTATAGAATTTCCATTCAAGCTAAAAGTACTAGTTTTTATAAAAATTCAACCGGGGTGGTAAAACTATGGCTGGAGAATAATGGGGATAACTCTATATTTATTTATAAATATGGAGTAAAGCCAAGCTGGCTTGAGAATGACTGGTACTCGGTTAATACCGGTATAACTCTGAAGCCTAGCGAGAGAAAATATCTAGGTATGATAAGCTTCAAAGTGGAAAGCCAAGATTCCTTCTCTTTAAAACCAGGGGTTTCAATACTCGCGAGAACCAAAGATGGAAAATGGTATGACTATGGCAATGTGCTCATGGA
>JAWCMA010000022.1:1072-20708 GCA_038850285.1 Methanocellales archaeon
TAACTTGCCCATTGCAAATCAACAATATGAATATAAATATAATATTCCATCTCTCTTCCGGAAAATAAATGACTACATAACTCCTAGAGACCCGCAGGTTGAAGCGCTTGCTAAGGAAATAGCTGAGAAGTACCCAGGCAAATATAACATTTACCAAATCTGCGCCATTTTTGACCTAGTTTCAGATAACATAGCATATATTAGCGAACCCGAGGGTGAAGACCGCTGGCAATTTCCAAATGAAACCCTGAGAATAAAAAAGGGAGATTGCGAAGACCACGCATTTCTCCTCGCCTCATTGATTCAAGCTTTAGGGGGTACCACGAGAATCTATGCCACCGATAACCATGTGTTTGCTTCAGTATACATAGGTCAAGTAAATCATACTTCTAGAATTGCAGAGGCAATAAATAGATACTATGGCACGCGAGTTGCAGTTTACTATCAAACCGATAAATATGGCTCGTGGTTAGTGCTCGAACCCAGCGGAGGATTCTACGCCGGCTCGCTACCAGTTGGAGGAAGGCCAACTATGGATGGCGGGTGGACGCTTAGCAATACCACCACGCTATATGCCTTCGATGCAGAGTTGGATTGAGGATACCATTATTACCATTATTACCATTATTACCATTATTACCATTATTCTTCTCCAAGCAATTTGCGCATCAATGGATGCATTTCCATAACTTGTTCCTTGGCAAGCTGTTCATAGAGATGGTATACAATTGAAACTGCGAGAAGCATTCCAGTTCCCCCAACTTGTCCAATGAGTCCAAATAAACTGGCAAGCAAGGTTAAAGCCCCTATGAATGCCCCACTTATATGCGTTACCTTGGGAATATACCTTGCCATTACCTTTTGAATGACTCCCGGGTCTCTTCTAAACCCAGGGATGAGCATTCCTGAAGCTGCAATTTTTTCAGCTGTCTCTTTGGGTCCCATACCTGTGGTATGAATCCAGAAAATAGCGAAGAGGATGCCGCCAAGTATTAATATCGCTGCATCAACTATCACGTGCAGTGCAATTTGCCAGACTTCGATTCCTGGTATGCGCTGAGTGACATACACTGGAATCCAGTCTCCCGGGCCGTGAATTGGGGAGAGATAATACATTAATCCTGAAACAGGCTGAGTGCCTTGAAATTCTCCAATCACAAGATTATGCCCTAGGATGGGAAGTGGGCTTCTCCAGAGCAGCATTCCAATCATCTGTATATTCGCTTGAAGTGCTCTCACCAAGATCATTGGCAGCACGCTAGCGTAGATCAATTTCACTGGAAACTTCCCCCTTGCTCCTCTCACAGCACCATGCGCAAGGGGAATTTCTATCCTTACGCTTTCAACATAGGTAACGATTAAGAAAACCGCTACAGTGGCAATTAAAGCTAGCACTTCTCCCTGTATTAAGAGAAAGAAAAGCCCATTTCCAGTGAGCAATTGATCAAGTGGTATATTGGTGAAGATATGATACCACTTAGGAATTATCCCAATTGGCAGCCCTATTTGATTCAGCTTCCAACTGAATATACCTTTGACCAACGCCTCGGCTACCCCTGCGACTATGAAGAGTGATACACCACTTCCAATTCCCCATTTTGAAACCACTTCATCCATGAATACTATAAGCAAACCACCTATGCAGATTTGAATGAATATCAACATGGTTATTACACTTGTATCAACCCCAAGTCTAGCTGCAAGTGTAGCGTCTGGCTTGAGGAAGCCTCCCATTATCTGTGGCAGTGCTTCAAATATGATCATGAAGAAAACTAAGAGTTTTTGAGCTCCTTGGAAAAAAGCTTGATCTCGCGGATCCTTAAGGTCAAGCTTTATTATCTCAGCTCCCACGAAGAGCTGCAGGATGATGGATCCCATTACAATGGGACCTATGCCAAGTTGAATTATAGAACCACTTGCTCCCGCAACAATAGCTCGGTAGAGCTCGAACATATCTATGGATTCAGCTGAAAGTCCAAATATGGGTACATTTGCTAGAATAAAATAAAGCACCAAGATGCCAATTGTCCAAGCCAGCTTGCTTCGGAAATGCACGTGACCTATGGGTCTTTCAACGGCTGGAAGTCTTTCAAGCAATGGCTCGAGTTTATCTCTAAAACTTGGCACTTCGCCTCGCATGCTCCTATGCCTCTATTATTCCACCGCTAGCCCCCTCGAGTTTTGCCTTTGCAGTTTTAGAAAAATCACTCGCTGTTACAAATAGCCTCTTGGTCACTTTTCCACCACCTAGGAGCTTGTCTACGCCTAGCTTGGCAAGGTCGATGTATATAGCTTGTTCTTTTACTTCAGCCATTCCCCGTGCTATCAATTCAGTGGCAATTAAATCGAGATCACCTACATTTATAGCTTTTTTCTCCTCCACTACTTTTTGAGGACGTTTGAAGCCAGTTTTACCAAAGGTGCTTCCTTCAAGTATTGATCTTATGAAGTGATGCTTGCATTTTCCAGCGTCTCCGCGGCCGCCTCTGCTTCCCCCGCCCCTTCTTTTCTTATGACTTCCAACTCCATGCGTTCTGGAGCCCCTGAATTTTTTCAGCTTCCTTTTAACCATTTCCCTCTACCTCATCTTTTCAAGAAGTATATTGATCTCTCCCTTCCAGTTTCCAAGTGCTCCACCAGCTTTATAGCTCCGCTTAGTACCAGCTCCCTTCAATCCCTTTCTAGGGGGATGAAGTCTAAATATTGGTTTTAAATCAGGCAGATCCCTAAGTCTAGCCTTGCCCCCGCAAACTGCTTTGGCAAATTCCTCAATATTTTCATAGTTTGTTTTGGATTTGATGTACTCATCGGTTAGCTTCACTCCACCCACGAGCTCACCTCTGTTTCTCAATATCATAGCTAGTGCTTCTGGTGTTATTTCTCCATATGCTACGAAGTCCTTAATCTTTTGCAGCATGCCCCGATAGCTAGGCGTGTCCTCTATCACTGCGCAGTGATAAACGCGATTCAAATGAAGCATGGCAAGGGTATCCTTTATTTCACCCCTAGTTTTCACACCGCCTCTAAGGCGGATAACCGCAAACATCACTTGCTTGCCTCCCTAGGCACTCTAAAGGTTGCAGTTTTTTTCAAAGCTTCATAAGTGGCTTTGGCAAAGTTAATGGTAGACCTAGTATCGCCTCTAGTCCAAGTCCAGACATCCTTGATTCCCGCAAGTTCTAAAACCTTTTTAGCTGTCTCGCCTGCGGCAACTCCCAAGCCTCTGGGTGCAGGTTTTAGCGTCACCTCAACACTGCCAGCTTTACCTGTAACCGCAAAAGGAACTGTATGCTCTTGGCCGCATCCACATTCCCAAGAGCCACAGCCTCTCTTAATTTTCACGATGTTGAGCTTAGCTGCATCTATTGCTTTTTTAATTGCCGGGCCTACTTGTACATCTTTCCCCTCTCCAATGCCTATGAATCCATTTCCATTACCTACTGCAACGGTGGCTCTAAATTTTACCCTGCGTCCTGAGTCAGTCATTCTCTGCACCATGTTTATATCCAGCACTTCATCCACGAGATCAGGGAGTAGTTTGTCCACTAGCTCAGGCTCTTTAAGGGGAAGACTTGATTCAAGAGCTTGATCTAAGCTTGTTATCTCTCCCTCCTTCACCAGTCTCCCAAGTCTCGTTTTAGGAATCCATTCAGCTTCGGCTTCGAATTCAACTTTCTCTAATACCATGAGCATCACGCCTTCTCAGCTATTCTTAACTTAATCTCCTCAAACTCGGGTGTTGAAAAATTAACATGTTCACCGCGAATTCGCTCTTCGCTTGGGAGAATTGATTCATTGTGTGGAATATGCAAGCCTGCATCTAAAGCGCCTTTTAAAGCTGCAAATACTCGAGCACCTTTTGAAGGCGAGTATAAACCTATATCTAAGATTGCATTTGAAAATCCCGCCTTCTTAGCCCGATATCCTAGGAGTAATCCAGTGAGATAGGCAGCTGGGGTATTTGAAGTCGAGGCTCTATAGCCATATTTCACTAGCTCCTTTGAAGATGCCGAAGCCATCGTGAGATCACCCCTTTCGCCTTGAAGTACAAGCTGTGCTCTTATATGCTTCAAGCTTTTTCTAATCACTAACCTCGGCTGCTTGGATAGCAATAGATTGAGTCTTCGCCTATAATCGGTTCTCCCCTCTCTTCTTCTTCGAAACTTAACTTTATATCTAGGTACTTTTGCCACGCTATTCCTCCTTCAGGAGACCTTGCGATTTTAAATGAGCATTGAGATGCGCCACGCTTCTATATTCTCCCCCTTTCGCTTTGAGATATAATTTTCTATATATACCTCTGCTTATCTTTCCCGCATCGCGCAGTTCCTTTAATCGCTTTCTCAGCGCGCGAATGCGCTTCATCCACTGCTCCTTCTTTGGGCTCCTTGCACCTTTAGCGCCCTTTCTCGAGCCATGTCCTCTTCTGCGTCCCTTGGCGCGCTTCAAAGCTCTTTCTCTAGCTCTACCGCGGCTTGCGCCTCTAGTTGGTTTGCGTTTTATCACACCCTGTTCTATCAAGCCGCGGATGTCTTCGCGAGTAATTGCTTTTGCCGCATCCTCGAGTTTCTCAGGGTTAATCCACACCCTAGTTTGACCCACGCCTAAAATTTCACTTGCAAGTCTCTTTTGATTCGCAAGATCAACCAAGGCTATTCCTCCCTCTCCTCAGCGAGAGTGGGATTTAAAATTTTAAGTCCAAGCTCCCTCGCTTTCTCTTCTATTTCAGCGCGCTTTTTCATCCCAACTCTACCACTGATTTTTATCGCTTGCCTTGTTCTATCCAGTTTCTCAATTTCCTTCACGCTATATACTAGTACTTCCTCAAAGCCAGAGGGATGGAGACCGCGAACAATTGCGGGGGCTCTAAAGCCTACTTGCACCGCTTTGCCCTTGGCTTTTATCTTGGATTTTATCTTGTGATGCAGCCCTGTTGGCCTCCTCCAAGCTGGATTCACGCGTTTTTTCTTATGGGAGTCTGGCCCGCGAAATTCAGGCTTCTTTGCCTTCAAATGCTTTCTCACAGCAAGCAATCTTAATTCCTCGCTTGATAATTCTGGTTTTGATTCTGGTTTTGATTCTGTAGCTTCACCCATTTTTACCACCCTCACGCTTTCACCGTGATGTATATTCCATCTTGGAATACTCTAGGGTCATAGCCCTTTATTCTGGTGGTTTGCTCGATATTTGCAGCTGTCTGGCCCACTGCTTCTTTATCTATCCCAGTTACTATTACCTCATCAGAGGTTATTTTGACCTTGGTTTCTTTTCCAACGATCTGAGCCATCCTAGGTCTCTTCTCCCCTAGGAAGTTGATTATCAATACTTTATCGCCTTCGATTTTAACTTGAATTGGGAAATGAGCATATACTATTTTGAGTCTGCACTCAAACCCCTCCACCACTCCTTTCATCATGTTAGAAATATGCGAGGCTAAAGTACCGATAATGGCTCTAGCTTTCCTCCTTTTATCAGAGCTCTCGATTATGATATTCGAATCCTGCTTTCTAATGGATACTACAGGGGACCAAAGCTCTCGCTTTAATTCGCCCCTTGGCCCAGTAACTCTTATGAATTTGCCTTCTATGTATACATTGACATTTTGAGGTATTTTCACTTTTTCAACGATCATTGCAACTCCTCAATATACATATGCAAGTAAACGCCCGCCAATTCCACGCTCCCTTGCCTCTAGATGCGACATTACTCCTTGAGAAGTGGATATCATTAGTAATCCAAAATCTCGAGCGGGTAAAAATCGCTTCTCCCATTTCTCAAATTCATTTTTATCGACTGAGAACCTAGGTCTAATTGCACCGCATTTATTTATTCTCCCCTGAAGTTTAACCTTAAATATACCTGCTTTGCCGTCGTCGATGAATTCAAATTCAGCTATATAGCCGTGTTCTTTCATTATTTTAAGTACATTGCCAATCAGCTTAGAAGCAGGTCGAAGTATGCACTCTGATTTTCCCACATTCTCAGCATTTTTAATCACAGATAGAGCATCTGAAAGGGGATCAATTAATACCATCGATTCACCTACCAATATTTTTCAAAGCCCATTAAGGGAGCAAGCTCGCGGAAGCACTGCCTGCAGAGATATATACCATATTTTCTCACGAGACCTTGCTTTCTACCGCACCGCTTGCAGATATTTGCTCCTCTGCCAAATTTCTTCTTCCCGCGTTCCATTAAACTACCTCCACGTCAAATTCCTCTTTCATATAAGCAATGGCTTCTTCCTTGGTAAGTCTATGTATCCTCGGGATTTTACTCTTTGCGATCCTTCTCTTTGCAGTTCTATAGCCAGGTCGCTTCAGCGATACTGCAATATCCATGCCAAATATTCCTACATCTGGGTCGTATTTTATTTCTGGGAAATCCGTGTGCTCTTCAATTCCAAAGGCAAAGTTGCCATGCTCGTCGAAGGAGTTCTCTGAGAGTTTGCCCTTGATTTTTAGTGCGGTTTTCAAGAAATTTTCAGCAGCCTTGCCCCGAAGGGTTAATTTGCAGCCAATTCTCTCTCTCTTTTTAATTCCAAACCCAGGTATGCTTTTCTTAGCTTGAGTTAAAACTGCTTTTTGACCAGTTATTTGCTGGAGAATCTTTTGAGCATTTTCGAGTTTTTTACCTCCTTCGCCCACTCCTATGTTTATTGATATCTTCTCAATTCTAGGTCGCCTCATAGGATTTACCTTTTCTTTAACTTCTGCTGCTTCACTCATACAATGACACCTAGGTCAAGAGCTGGCTTTTCATCGCCAATGATATAAACGTGCTCCTCAATTGTTTCAAATTCCTTTCCATCAAGAGTTGTTAATGTCACTAAATTTGGCTTGCTGCTTCTCAAGATTTTTACTTCCTTTATCCTTGCGAACTCGCCTGAATGTGTTCCTCCAACAATCATCGCCAAGCTACCTGGTTTTCTAGGGAGATGCTGAACGATTTTTCGATCGGGTAGGGATAGCACAACACTATCCCCGGTTTTATATTCATTTGTACCTATCAAATTCCATCCATCATTTAAATTCAGCTGCACCGCAGCTTTCTTCACAATTGTTTTATTTTTGATTTTGCAGAGCTTCAAATTCCTATCTTGAGTTGGCCTCAAGCATAGTTTTCCCTTATTATCGATTAAAACGCGATAATGTTGATCCACAGCGGGTAGTGAAACTACATCAAAAATTCCAACTGGGAAGCGATGGTCTTTCCTAACCACGCCATTTATTAAAAACTGCCCCTCGTGGAGTATTCTCTTAATTTCTTTTGCTCGCTCTCCAATTTTTAATATATCTCTCAATATCACCATTAAAGGCAAGCTATATTCCTGGGAATGCGGTCCTGGAATTGGTTTTGTTACAAATTTTTGGATTTTTTTCTCAATTGGCCAAGATTTAGGTGCTGAGATGCGTTTTTGATGACCTTTTCCAGACATCTTTATTACCTCTTCAATATTTCCTCTCTCGTTTTATCCTTGAGATCAAGCTTGGTTATCATCAAATTTGAAGGATGCAAGGGCCTAGGTTTCTCAGTGCCATCTGCTCTAGCAACTGTAACTCCCTCTACAATGACTTTTTCATTTTTTAAATCTATCGCTGTAACCTTTCCCTCGTGGCCTTTCCTATCTCCGCGCATTACCTTCACTGTATCGCCCACTCTAAGCAAAGCACTGCGCTTGCCATATTTCTCCCTTAAGCTAGAGCTGAGGGTTGCTCTTAAGAATTTTTTCCTCTCATGAAGAGCTGCTTTGAATTTTGCTCTTCTCTGCTTCCTCGGCTGACTTGATTTAGTTGCCGCTTTTTGAGTTATTGGAGTTGGCATTAACATCACCTATATGATTATTGTAGCAGTGGCTCCTATTTTCTGAAACCTCTCAGCCGCTTCCCTTGCAACTGGGCCTTTTATCTCGGTGCCCTTTGGATCTCCATTTTCATCGACTATAACCGCTGCATTATCCTCAAATTTCACGCGCATGCCATTTGGTCTCCTGAATTCCCTCGCTTGTCTTATAACCACTGCTTGAACGATTTGCTTTCTCATCTCAGGAGTGCCCTTTTTAACTGAAGCAATTACAATATCACCTATACCAGCTCTAGGCAAGCGATTTTTAACTCCTCGGTAATTTTTCACTGAAATTATCTCAAGAACTCTAGCGCCAGTGTTATCAGCGCATTCCAGCTGCGAAGCAGTGTTCAAGGATCTCGGGACCTTAGCTTTCAATGCCCTCATTTTCTCTCCACCTTTTCTACCACTACAAATGCTTTAGTCTTGGTAAGCGGCCTGCATTCTGCAATTTTAACAAAATCCCCTATTTTAGCATTGATGCAGGGGGGATTATGAGCGTGAATTTTAGATCGCCTCCGCTCATAGCGCTCGTATTTCCTGATGTATTTCAAGTGTTCCCGCTGCACCACCACTGTTTTATTCATTTTATCACTCACTACAACACCTTCGAGTACTTGTCCTCGAAGTGATAATATGCCGTGAAATGGACAGTTTTTATCGGTGCATTCTTTCTCAGGGGGTTTAACCTCTAGGCCTATGTTTCTCACCATCTTTTCACCTTACCTTAATTCTTCGTCCAATTCTATCCTCTGGAGAAGCAAGCAGCAAATTGCCATCTACTTTGACCTTTTGCTGGTTGGGTAATTGGAAAATAAAGATGGTATTTTGCTTAGGTATTCTTCGAGTTCTTCCATTTTCTATGACAAGGGTTTTCTTGGTTTCATAAATTACCCTTCCCTTCAATCCCTTCAAGCTGGGATTTGAACTTTCAAGTACCTCTATCTTTAACCCAATGAGCTCGTGATGGATGAGATTTTCAGGTGTAATTGGCATCATTTCAGCTCCCCTAGCTCGCGCTGTATGGTTTTAATTCTTGCGATGGTCCTCCTCAATTCCCTCAATCTACCGGGATTTTCAGGTGTCCCACCGCTTGATGCTTTTGCTTTTTGCTGCAGCAGCTCATTTTGAAGTTCTTTGAGCTTTGCAGCTCTTTCCTCTGGCTTCATTTCCCGTATTTCTTTAGCTCTATAGATCGCCATTTTCTTACTCCTTTTGATTAGCAGTTTCCTTCTCCGCTTCTTGAGTACTCACTGATGCTTCTGCTTTTTCCTCGCTTTCAATCTTTTGCTCTGGTTTTTGCCCTTCATTTTTCTTAACCATAAGCTGGTCAGGCAAAGCTGCGGTTGGTGGAATAATTCTTACTTGCACCCCAAGCACCCCTAGTTTCTTAACTGCTTGGGCATAGCCAACCATAACATTCTCCTCTGCGGGCTTGCCAGCATGCAGGATTTTGCCTCTCACGAATTTCTCCTTGCGCTTTCTAGGTCCTGTGAGCTTGCCTGAGATTATCACTTCGCAGCCGAGAGCACCTGCATCCATGATTCGCTGAACAGTGCTATGTCCAGCTTTGCGGAAGTACCAGCCTCTTTCTAAAGCATTTGCTAATCTATTGGCCATCATCTGGGCATTAAGCTCTGGCTTGCTAACTTCTTGCACGTCTATTTGGGGATTGTCGATCTTGAAAAGCTGCTCCATATCTGTGGTTAGCTTGTGGATAGTTTTACCTGCTTTGCCTATCACCATGCCTGGTTTTTCAGCATATATTGTAATCTGCGTGCCCATTGGGGTTCTATTGACATTCATCCCTCCATAGCCAGCGCGATTTAACTGCTTCATGAAGTATTCACTCATTTGAGCTTTACGCAGGCCCTCTTGAACGAATTTCTTCTCCACTGTCATCAGTCGCCCTCCTCTATGATCATTTCCAAGGTTACTCTATCTCTATGCTTGGGTGTTGCACGCCCCATGGCTCGCGGGAAGATACTTTTGAACGCACGTCCTTTCTTCACGGCTATATGTACAATTTTCATCTTTTCAGGGTCGAGACCTTTATATTTAGCATTATTTTCAGCGTTTTTAATGAGTTTTATAAACTCCTTAGCAGTCTTTTGAGGATAGCGGCCTGCATCCCATTTCTCTAAATTGCCTCGATGGGCTATATTTCTATTATATCGCTTGAATGGAACCGGGCGCTTCATTTTAATGACATCCTCTAAATAAGTCACTGCTTTTTTAAGCAGCATTCCCTTTATTGCTCTGCTTACTTCTCTACTTGCCTTTGGGGAGATGTCAGCTTCATAAATCATCGCTTTAGCGGTTTTCTCAGCTTCATATTTCAATGAATAATCCACCCTTCCCATTCAGGCACCTCACTTTAGCGGTACGAATTTGCTCGACCTAGTTGCACCTATACCAGCTGCGCCGTGCACTACTTTTTTACGCGTCAGTGCAAATTCTCCAAGGTAGTGACCTATCATGTCTGGCAGTATTTCAACTGGGTGAAATTCCTTTCCACAGTGTACAAAGATTTTCTTGCCAACCATTTCTGGTAAAACAATCATATCGCGGAGATGAGTGCGCACATTAGGATCGCCGCTTCTGATCTTGGCAAGCAGTTTCTTATGCTTCTCTGATAAACCGCGTAGGAGTTTACGCCTCTGCCTAGATGGCAAAAGCTTTGCTAATTCCTCAAGTTTCATTTTTTTGAGCTCACTTAAGGTATAGCCACGATATGTGAATTCTTCTTTTCGTCTTGGAACTTTGGTAATTTTCTCCCTCGCCATGAATTTCACCTTTTAGCTCCAGTTCTCCTAGCTGCTATGCTTCCAACCTTTCTTCCCGGTGGCGTGCCGTGGCTAACAGTCTTAGGTCTGCCAGGATGCTGCCTCCCGCCGCCTCCGAATGGATGGTCAACAGCATTCATTGCAACTCCCCTCACTGTAGGCCATTTAGGGGAATGGGTTTTCATCTTCCAGTATTTCTTGCCTGCTTTTACAAAGGGCTTATCAATTCTACCTCCACCTGCTACAACTCCAATTGTTGCTTTGCATTTTGGATCAAGCCACTTCATCTCTCCACTTGGCAGCTGTACCATTGTTTTACCTACGTCGTGGGCAATGAGAATGCCATATGTACCAGAGGCTCTTGCGAAGTTACCTCCACTGCCTGGATGTGCTTCTATATTGCAGATTAATGCGCCTTCGGGTATTTCAGCCAGCGGGAGAGTATTGCCTGGCTTTATTTCCGCGGATATGCCGCAGGCGATTTCATCTCCCACTGCGATTCCCTCTGGCACGAGTATGAGTCTTTCTTCCCCATTGTCCAGTCTAACTCTTGCAATTGGAGCACTCCTCGCTGGATCGTGCTCGATATCAACAACTAATCCTTTTACCGTTTCGCCCTCCTTAACTTTAATATGCTCTAGGTCTGCCTTGTATTTATGAGATGGAGCTCTATAGGTAGGCGAGCCCTTTCCTCTAGCTTGTGATATTATTCGCTTGCCCATTTATTTCACCTCAGAATAGTCCTAAGCGAGTTGCTATTTCCTCAGCTTTATACTCTGAGCTTAATCTAACGGTTGCCTTCTTCTTGCCATTTGCAGTTATTATTGTATTTACACTTACAACTTTTACTCCATATAGCTTCTCAACTTCCTCTTTTATTTGCTTTTTATTTGCCTTCAAGTCGACGATAAATTGCAAGGCATTTTCTTTATCTATCAAAGTAGTTGCTTTTTCAGTAACATAGGGATGCTTTATGATCATGCAAATACCTCTTTAAGTGCCTTCATCGCACTTTCAGTCCAGAGAGTGAGCCTGCCAGCTTGAGTACCTGGAGCGAGTAGTTCAGCATTCAATGTTTTTGGCGTTGCTATATCCACCCCTGGGAGATTTCGCGCTGCTTTGAAAATTTGATTCTCCTTTGAGGCAACTATCAAAAGGCTTTTTCCCTCTTTATATACTCTTCCACGCATTTTACCCTTGCCGGGCTTTAGCTTTATTGCATTCTTTACTCTTTCAATATCTCTCCAGAGCTTAAGTTTCTCTAGCACTGATTTCACTTCTTTTGTAGTTGCAAGTTCCTCAAATTTATCATCCACTACAATTGGGAGCTCCCCTTCGAATATATGCCCTCTTGCTTTCACAAGTGCTTTATCAATGGTTGCTGCGATCGCTGATCTAACTGCCATTTTTCTCTCTTTTTTATTTATTTTCTCCTCTAGAATTTTTTCAACCTTAGGGGGATGTGCTTCGCGTCCACCCACTGCTTGAGGAACAGCGGCTGCTCTAGAGCCACTGGTTATTCTAGGTACGCGTGAGACGCCGTGGCCAACGCCCCAGCTCTTGGCAGAGGTATTCATGCCGGCATATGGTTTGGTGCCCTTTGGCTGCAATCTATTAGCTTGAGCTGCTACCACAGCTCTTTTTATAATATCCGGGCGATATTGCTCTTCAAAGATTTTAGGCAGCTCTATTTCGCTTTTAACATTGCCCTCCAAATCCAGAACCTTGGCCTGCATTTCCTATGCCCCCTGCTTTGATTCAAGGCTTATGAAAGTAATCTCAGGTACATTTTTAGGTACCTCGCTTAATTTGATCGCTGGTCTCAATCTAACCAAGCGCTTAGCGGGTCCAGGTACTGAGCCTTGGAGCATTATATAGCTATTTCTGACTATACCGTAATTTAAAAATCCGCCTTTTGGGGTAATATCAACGCCCGCGCTTCCTATCCTTAAAATACGCTTGTTGTAGTCCACGCGCTGGTGATAACCAGTTTGCCCAAGCTGCGGTACTCTCCAAGAAATATGCGCTGGATTCCAAGGGCCTAAAGTTCCAACGTGACGCTCCTTCCCCGTTCTGGAGTGCTTGCGTTTTTGAATGGCAATTCCCCAGCGCTTCACGGGTCCCTGCGTGCCTTTGCCTTTTGTAATTGCGAAAACATCTACGATATCTCCAGCTGTGAATACCTCTGTGACATCTATTTCTTTGCCTAAAATTTGCTTAGCATATTCAAATCTTGCCTTAAAGTCCCCACCCGCAATTCTATTCTCCATTAATTCTGGCTTTTTCTTAGGTATGCCTGATACTCTATCTGGCAGCGTATATGTTACGGCAAAGAGCTCGCTAACTCTATCTTGAGCTATGAGTTCTTCAATTTTTTTAAGAGCAGCTTGGGTATCGTGGTTCTTTGGAAGGATAATAGCTCTCCCTAGGTTTTTTTCCAGATTTCCTGCCCAAGCTTCAGTTATTGCTTTCTTCCCATAGCTGGTTTGAGTATATGCCCTAATGGCAGCTACCTTCATCGGTGGTGTTTCAAGTACCGTAACTGGTACTGAGATTTCCATTCCCATGGTAGGGCTATTGGGTATATCATCCACTATTGTAATATGGGTCATGCCAGCTTTATATCCAGCGAAGCCCTGAATTTTTGGGCTTTCATCTTCCTCGGGCCACGATCTTATTCTAGGTATTTCACGCTTGGCTCTTTTTCTAGGGCTATATGCTAATGAGCCTCGCCTAGGACGGTGTATCTTTCCCATATTTCTCCTCCTTTCAGCGGAGCGCATTCAGCAATGCAAGTGTTGAATGAATTGCTTCTTCGCTCCTGACAGTTTGAGCACCTTGGTTTGGTATTGTATTTAATATGTAATCGGAAACATTCGAAAGCTCAATGCCTTCATCTCGCAGGATCTCAGTTAGACCTCGAGTGGGAGAGCCAAAGGCAATGGAGATGGAGCGGTTCTTGATCTCTTGAGCTATTTTGCTGAGTAATTTGAGATTCACCGCTTCTCCTTTTTTAGAGGTAGCTATCACGAGATCTTCGCTCTTGGAGAGGATTTTTCCAAGGCTCGATCCAATTTCTACGCGATAGCCCCAGTTGGGGGGAATCTCATCCTGCCTCGCAACCTTTACCTCAAGGGGTTCTCGCGAAAAGATCTTGATGGTCAAGCGTTCCCCTTTTCGCGCTTTACCACTGTTGCGAAGAAGGGCTGGGCATTCAAGGCCAATTTCTACCCAAGCGCTTCCATCAGATCCTACATCGCGTATTATGCCTTCGCGAATGTCTCCGATGCTAGATGATTCTGATCCCAGTGGGTGATGCTGAGTGCGCAGAGGCGGGATCACACCTGCATAGCGCAGTATTTCAGATCTCGGAAACAGATACTTGCGGAGGTATTGAGGGGTTTCCGCATACCTCAATATTGTGCTTATGAATTTGCTGTCGTCGAACTCCCTGTCTTGGTATATTATTATTTTGTCAACGCGGTATATTGCAGCGGCGCGAGCAATTGTTCCAATTTTATATGTCTTGATTTTTAGATCCTCTTTCTCCATTGTAAGTGAAGATGGAATCAGCAGCGTCAGCTTCGCGCCTAGGGGCATTGCATATTCTCAAATAAGTAGATATAAGATATATTTAAAGATTTCCTAGCTACTAGCTAATTTGAACTGTAGAATAGGAAAGAAGATATGAGCTTGAAACTTTATATTTCAATGTCTGCTTTGGCTCTTTTAAAAGCAGATTGCGCAATTTCCTTCTTCGCTTCCAAACTACTTTAGAGAGCATTGCGATCTCGATTTTTGCAATTATTCTGCCAATTAAAAAACCAGTTATTATTCCTATGAGCAGTAGAATTTCCAGTGTCAATTTTGCACTCTCCCTACACTCTCCCTTACACTCTCCCACTTCTCTTTCTATGCTCGATCTTAAAAAATGCTATAACTTTGGTTGTGATTCTACCGAGCACGCTTCCCATTATTATTCCAATTATAAATGCATTTGTCGAAATCATATTATTTTTTCCCAAAATATACTATTTTAAGATTAATTAAGAAAATACTTGTCTAATTAATAATAAATATGTTTTAAAATTAAACAAATTAACATTATCTTAGATATCGAAGATATAGATAGCGAAGTTTGCGAGCGCGTTTAGACTTCTTATAGAAGTTGATCATTCTATCGCTATTCTTGGTATTGTTTTTAGGCAAGCGCTTAATATGCTTAACCTGTTCGCCGCGGATCAAAAGCTCGACTTTAATTAGCGAGATCAGCAGTCCTAAAAATATCAATCCAAGGGTAAGGATAATTTCAGTGTATTTGGTCATTTGCTAAATCACCAGCTGCCACTGGAGCCTATAGTCCGCTTACTGGATTCATGGGAATTGAGGTACCCTGAGTTTAAAATAGATTTGGAGAAATATGCGGATAAATTTGAAGAAGTAAAACACAGCACCGGCGAGCTACCTGCTCTAGCGCTGCTCACCCACGTTGACTATAGATATGGGAATCTTGCGGATGCAAAGCGCGTAGGCGAGATCTGTGAGGAATACAATGTACCTTTTCTCTTGAACACAGCTTACAGCTCAGGTGTTATGCCAGTTGGAGGTAAAAAACTCAAGGTAGATTTCATCGCTGCAAGTGGACATAAAAGCTGGGCAGCTTCAGGACCAATTGGGATTCTCGCCACCACTTATGAATGGAGTAGCAAACTGTTTAAAACCTCAAGCGTCAGAGGAAAGTGGAGCGGACGGAGGTTTAGTAAAAAAGAAATAGCTTTCTTCGGCTGCTCGCCAGTATTTGGCGCGCCAATTGCAACTCTCCTAGCTTCCTTCCCAGCAGTTGTGGAGAGAGTGAAGCACTGGGATGAGGAAGTTGAAAAAGCGCGCTTTTTTATAAAAGAACTTGAGAAAATTGAAGGGGTGAGGCAGCTTGGCGAGAAGCCTCATAATCATACTCTTATCAACTTCGAAGCTCTTCCCTTCTATGAAATTGCTAGGAAACACCGTAGAAAAGGCTACTTCCTATATCACGAATTGAAGGAGAGGAAAATAGTTGGTGTTCATCCAGGGATGAGCAAAAACTTTAAGCTGAATATCTATGGTCTTTCAAAAGCTGATGTTGAATATGTTGCAAATGCCTTTCAAGATATCGCGAGGCAGCATAAATTGAGGGTGGAAAGTTGACTGTAAATTACAGAGAGATGTCAAATAAATTTCGAAAATTCTTTGAATTGCCATTTTCTCCAGTGGCAGTTAAGATTCTCAAGAGGGAGGAGAAAAGCAATGTGAATGCTCCCAAGCGCTACTGTGAAATGGTTAAGATCTCCGCAGCAGCTGGCGAAGAATATATCTTTGGCTTAGCTGATCTCTCTTGTGCGAATGCAGAGATAACCCTTGGCTTTACAGCGCCAGAGTATGTGGAGATCTATCCAAGGCTTGAAACTGGAACTAAAGCAGTTAAACTTGCACCGCTTGAGAAGTGTAGCTTTGAGCCAGATGTTATATTAATCATTAGCACTCCTTCTAAGATCATGCGCATAGCAATAGCGCTCTCTAGATTGCGGAATAGAATGTTGAATGCCAAGTTCAAGGGGGAGTTCGCAGTATGCGGGGAGTGCACTGCCATTCCAATTGCTGAGCAGCAGATGAATATCTCATTGCTATGCGGAGGGGCGAGGATTTTCGGGGGATTTAAAGCTGATGAACTCGCAATGGGCTTGCCCTTTGGAGAATTCAAGGAACTGGTATTGAGCCTTAGAGAAAAAAATATAACCTCAGCACTCTGCGGCTGTTTAATAGACGATTTACCTAGGAATGCGATTGAAGAGCTTGAAAAAATTGGCTTCCATAAAGCAACCGACCACTTCTTTGGGAGATTTAATGGTGAAATAGTAAGACTCTATGCCTCTAAAGATGAAAGAGGTAAAATTACCGCGATTACTTTGCATATACCTGTGAAGATCGCTGAAGAAGAGAAGATGCAGAAGTCTTTGGAATCGCTTCAAAGTCCATTTCTCTATCAGCGGAGAGAAAACTGGATAGACCTAGCGCTACCTATTGAGCTTGGTGAAAGTCTAAGTAGAGCAGCAATGAAGAGCGAGAAATTCAAGACAATTTTAAGTCAGAACATAGATTTAATCTTAAAGGAAGCCAAAAAGCTTCGCTTTTGAATGTTTATAATTATAAAATAAAACTTTTGAAATTTTATTCTTTTTAATCAAAAATCTATTGAATTTAAAATTCCATTTAAGAAACGGAGGTAAAAATGGCAGTAGATCCTGTTTGTAAAATGTTGGTAGATGAGGCAAAAACTCAATTTAAATCTGAGTACAGGGGAAAAACCTATTACTTCTGTGCCGCAGGATGTAAAAAAACATTTGAATCAAATCCAGAGAAATATCTAGGTGTACATAAAATGCATCATTATTAAAATTTTAAAATTTTAAAAAATTTATTTTTATTTTCAACTCAACCTTTCTTAGCTTGTTGCTCGTATTTCTTCTCCTCGAAATTAGCTTTCTCCTCGTGTTTACGAGAATGCTTTGATCCACAACAGCGCATATTTTATCACCCCTGTTCTTTTTGTATTCTTTAATTTCCTGGGGTTAAAGATGCAAGTGTTGCTTTGAGGCTGAAAAAAGCAAATATCAGCTTCGACCCAATACTAGTGAATTTAAGACTTTTATTAAAGCCATAGATGAACAGGCTATAGACCAAAAATTAAGCAACAAGTTCGCTTAATGTTAATATTTCATTCCAATTACCAAGGAGAGCTTCCGCAAACCTTGAGCAAAATAAATGGAGTGATTCACGCGCGCATTGATGCTGCAGCTCAAATGGCAGGCATTGATTTCTACCATCGGAAATTAGTCCTACTGAGTTGATAAAGCTATAGAGAAATCTCGCTGTGGAGCAAAATTATGGCTGTTTTTTAATCTCTTAGGACAATTATGAATACTCTTTTTCCTTTTTCCTCTCCTTAAATATAACATCTTTAAATAACTATTAGTAATAATTTATGGAGAAATGATTAAATATAAGATATATAGATCTTATTGTGGTGGTTAAGATGAGGGATCGTCTTTGCAGAGTATAGAGAAAAAATTTCAAAACTTCCTCCAAGTGCTAAGCTTGTGCTAAAGGTACTGCAATACAATGGCGCACTTACAATGCAGCAAATAATCTTTGAAACTACTCTTCCATCGAGGACAGCTAGATATGCCATAGCATTGCTGGATAGAAACAATTTTTTGGAAAAACACTTCAATTTCAAAGACGCTAGGCAGATTCTATATAGAATAAAGACTTGAAAAACTCTAATCTTACATTTTCAATTATGAATTGCAAGTCAAATCATATTACCAGGTGCAAATGTGCTTGAAAATCCCTCTTCTGGCTTCTTTTTAGGTATCTGAAATGGGAAGGTTAGAGTCCTATTTGAGGATTAAGGATATTGCATGTTCTCCTAGTGCTGCTTCAATGAAGGTTGTTCTAGATTTTCTTAAAAAAATTAAGTAGCGTTTGCAGCTCATAGATAGAGATAGAAATTGTTATTCGGATACTTATGTAATTTGCTTTAAGCTGCTTTCTGACTTTAGCAAAGTTTAAAATACTTCCATTAGAAATAGCTCTATTGGGCCCGTGGCTTAGTCAGGATATAGCACCGGCCTTCTAAGCCGGTGGTCCGGGGTTCAAATCCCCGCGGGTCCGTTGTATGAATACATTTTTAGTATATGGGCAAGAAAGAAAAAAATGATTATTTGCTACAGCACATCTTTCAGCTTCTAGCAAAACTTTCAAAATAGCCTTTAAATCACTTGGGTCTTTTGGAAGATAAGCAGCAGGACAAGCTGCATCATCATGCAGCTCTTTGAGATCTTTATAGAGCTCGCCCCCTAGCTCATAAATACGGGGGACAAGGGTTTCAAAGTGAAGTCGATCCTCAAGCCTTGCATCTTCAACTATCTCTCTTTAACCGCTTCTCCATCAAGCCCAGTGCAATGCATTCGCAGAAGCGTGTAGTAATAATAGGTCGTGAACTCCGCGGCAGCAGCCTTCTTTAGCCTATCTATTAAGAGATTAACATCAACACCAGCCTTCTCTACCATCTCTCTTCCAATGTTCTTTGAATATTCCTTTTCCAAAAAAATCACCTCCTCAGGGTTTGCGGTATTTTACAACATCTTCAGCCGTGCATTCTTGCAATAACTGCGGAATGCACACTAAGCCTTCTATTTTTCGTTGTCAAAAGGAATACTTCAAATTTTTCCATAAATATTTGGAATTAAAGTTTGTATCTCCATTCGATGACAGGCAATTTCTTATAAACTTGAAGGTATTGGTGGAAGTATATTAATTGTGGCTATAAAGAACACTGAAGAAGTTTTCCCAAGGGATGTAGCCAAACATGGCAATCACTTTTTTCTTTTTCTTATTAGATTCACAAATAAAATACTCGTTAATTTTGGAAATATTTAACTAAAACAGGCCTTTTTCTTGGCTTTGGCTAACCCTCTATCGATAAGGATTTCTACAAAGCTAAAAAATGATCATACTATGGAAAAGAGAATCTCTGTCTCTCATTTTAGTAGTCATAACTGAACGCTTTTTGCAAGTTTTAGAATTTTCGTTTCCACAAGTATGTAGCAATAGTTACTCCAATGATAACCACCATCAAATCAAATCCCGGTGCTGGCTTCGTTGGTGTTGGCGATATTTCAGCTGGACCTGCGATAGGTGTTGGCGTAGGCGTGGGTGTCGACGTGGGTATCAGCGCAGGTGTTATTGCCCCTATTTTCTCTCCTGAGATTGCAAATGGAGAGAAACTAGGTGTAGAAGCAAAGTAGAATAACAATGTCTCATTTTCAGAAATCTTGCTTGTATTCAGCTTATTCCAAGTGCCATCTTTGAATCGATATAAGGCAATGCTATTAGGGTCAATGCTATTTGCTAGTATCCAACTCTTCTCGACGTAGAATTTTATGCTTGCATTTGAAATATAATTT
>JAWCMA010000023.1:0-20632 GCA_038850285.1 Methanocellales archaeon
TGACCATCCCACTGAGATGGATAACCATTTTCTTTGAAAGCAGTACCCCTAATTTCTACCTCGCTTACAACCGCTGCGCTCGCTGGCATCATTGCTATCGTTGCCGATAGTAGCATTAGCAAGGCAACGACAATTGCGCTTACTCTCTTCATTCTTTCTAACCTCCTTTAAGTTATTAATTATAATTTAGTCCCGTTTTTTTAAGGGTGATTTTGTTACTGTTACACTCCTATCCAATCGCTAGCGGCCGCATTTAAATGCGGTTTTTCGTTAATTAGCGATTTTTAAGTAGAATGCTCGCCAAAGGCAACGTCGAATTCAATTCGACAGATGCCGAAGCCCTCTTCATCACCCTTCGAATCCCGTCTTTATATGGACTATCGTTGTGCTTATATACCTACTATATTAAATCTTTTGTGGTAGAAAACCATTGAATTTTCAAAAAAATGTGAAAATTCATTGTTTATGGCTAAATAATTCGACATTATGTGAACTTATTAATCGGATCTTAAATGGATCATTGGTAATAAGAAGGAAAGTTAAAGAAGTTAAAGAGAGTTAAAGAGAAAAACGCTTGGGGATGAAATTATTTGCAAGAGAGTGGTAGAACTCAGTTCTATCCCTACGCAATTTGTCCCAGGAGGAAAAGAGAATCATTCGAGCATATCCAAGGCTCTAGCGTTATCTTCTATAGTCGCATTCGAAGCCATTGATCTAGCAAGAGAATAGTTTTAAGGAGCAAGATTAAATAGATAAGGCTCCCACATTAATTTCAAGGATTAAAATGGGATATGTTAAAGTTAAGGCAAAAGTATTCAATTTGGAGAGAAGTAAAACCGTGGTTTTAGAATTTCTAGCAGATACTGGTGCTATATATACAGCAATACCAGAGAATTTACTAAACGAGTTGGGAATAATTCCTAAGGGAAAGAGAAAGTTCAAGCTTGCAAATGGAGAGCTGAAGGATTATCCGGTCGGCGAGGCTTATATAGAGATCGAGGGCGAGGGTGTAACCTCGCTTGTTATTTTCATTCCCAAAGAAGCAACCCCTCTCCTTGGGGTTACAACTCTTGAATTGCTAGGATTGCAGGTAGACACCTTAAGCGGGAAGCTCAAACCCATGGAGCTTCTTTTACTATAATTATAATTATGCTTTTTCAACAAACTTGAGTAAAAAGTTTTATTGAAAGAAATCAATTTTGGATCACGATTCAAAAGTGGTGTAGAAATGCTGGAGAGAATCGCTAGATATAGAGATAAAATAAATTATATAGCGGAGAACTTAGAGTTAATTAAGGCCAAGCCGGAGAGCGAGCTTGAGAAAAGCGGTGTATTTTACTGCCTTCACACTTCTATAGAAGCGGCAATGGATTTAGCTGCGATGGCTATAAGAGATATGGGCAGAAAAGTTGAGGATGATTATGCAAATATAGAGATCTTAAAGAACTCTGGTTTAATTTCAAGTGAATTAGCCACGCATTTAAAGAAATGCAATGGATTACGAAACTACTTAATGCATAGATATAATGAAGTGGATGAACAAATAGCTCTTGAAAACGTGGATTTCGTTAAAAAAACTATGTATAGCTTTTTAGATGCAATTGAGGGATTTTTAGATGAACTTAGAGTGGATTAAAAGAGATCTCGAGTTTTTAAGGGAATATGAAGTAATCTTATATGGCTCCATTGTAACTCAAGAATTTCAAGAGAGGTCTGATATCGATGTAGCTGTGATAACGCGAAATAGGGATAGAACTGAGAATATAGAGCTTTTGAAGAGCTTTTTAGGCAAAGCAAGGGGGATATATGATATTAGAATATTTGAACTTCTACCTTTGAAGATTCAAGCCTCAGCTATAGCGAGTTATAAAGTGCTATTTGGAAGCGAGCTGGAGATCGCTGAATATCTCTATCGCTATAGAAAACTCTGGCAAGATTGCAGGCATAGAATATTGGAGAATCAATTTAAAAGCTATAGAGAAAAAATTGAAGCAATGAGGAGATTTGAAAAGTGGAGATCTAAGAAATCGGGAGGTAAAAGTAAATAACAAGTAACAAGTTTGAATGGATTTTAAAGTTCTATTATCTCGCCTGCTTTTTTAACTGGCCAGACCCAAGCGTTTCCAACCCTCTTAATACCTCGCTTTCGAAGCTCGCGCTTTGCCTTTGGAATTGTTTTCCTCAAGAAGCCTTTATCATGAATTATTATGCCATCTTCAATTGCATCTAAGATATACCCTGCTCGAGCTTTAAATTGCTCTAAGAATTCCCCCTCCGTTAGCCATATACTTTGAATTAAAGCAGGAGAGCTCTCTATTTCCCTAATAACTTTTGCTCTTTCAAATAAATCCCTTGGTAATTCCTTTGCAATTACTATTAAATCTACATCGCTCTTGGGAAATGGCAATTCCTCTCTCCTTGCTATTGAGCCGAATAGTAATGCTCCAATGGCTTTATCTTTGATTTTCTCCAGGTATTCTTCAATTAAAGCCGCGTATTCTCTATTTAGATTCAAATCTGCTAAGGAAGCTCTCTCCAAGCTTCATCACCTCAGCTGCGTTTTTAAATAGCAGCTTGGATTTATCTGCATCGTATATTTCTATGGGCATTATTATTCTATCAACGGTTTCCCAGCCATATCTAGGGAATTCCTTCTGGCTCTCCAAAATTCTAGAGAGTGCCACTATCTTCTCAAGTAACTCAAGCTCTATATTCTTCAATTTATATTTATTACCCCTTATTACCATTAGTTCTATGACTGAGGAAGGAAAATGGGTTTTACCTGGCTCTATCCCCATAAAGCTCAATATAGCTTTGCAGACTTTTTCACAGCACTGCTGAGAGTGAAAAACCGAGCTTGGAAATCTATTATTCTCCAAGTCAATGGCAGCATCCTTTAGCTCTTCTTCAGCCATCTTCAACCAGTATTCTGATTTGGTTTTATTCTTCATATTTTCCACTTAACTTAACGCTCGCTGCTCCATATAGCGCTTGATTATAAATTCCTTTAGTTTCAAGGGATCTTGGACGAAGGTAACCGTTGCTCTGCCATTTACCCTAGCTATTTCCTCGCAAAGTAGCTTTAACTCAGGTCTTCGATCGAGCATGATTAAATTCAATCTTATATTTAGCTCTCCAGCTTCTCTAGCTGCTCTCAAAGTACTTTGCACTGGACTCTCATTTGCTGAGGATGAAGCAGTTGGCTCGCTATCGGTGATTAAAAATATGCAGCGATTTGCCTCCTCTTTCTCCAGTGTTTTAGCTGCTATATCTATGGCCAAGCCTATATCGGTATAGCCAATTGGACGCAATCGAGTTAACTCGCCATGTGCCACTTTTTGCACTTCGTGATTGTAAGCATAAATATAGAGCAGGTCTTCTTTATATTCACGCTGCAGCAGCTCTCTAAGTGCAAGTGCTGCCATCACTGCGCCTATGAATTTCTCCCCATCCATTGAGAAGGAGATATCAAGCAGGATTACATTAGCTACTCTAGCTATGTGATAGGGCTCTCGGATTAATATATCCTCCCGCCTTAGCTTTAACTCCTCGGGATCATTGAGAGCGCTGGAGATCAAGCTTTCCTGTATATCCAGCATATCATAGCTATGCCTCTGCTCGTCATATTCCTGCAATCTATGAGAGGGATAGATTCCTAGGCCTTCGCTCTCAATTTCATGGGTGCCAAAGCCTTGTTTCTCCAGGTTTAAGAAGGCTTCCTCTAGCACTCTTCTAGCGATTAATCTCTCTGCTTTAGCTGTGAACCCAGGGAGGTTTATGAACATATCTGGATATAAAAAATCACGCTGCAGCCTCATTGAGCCTACATCCAGGAAGTCTTCTTTGGTGAATTCTTCCACTATTTGCTCAGGAAAGTTTTTAATCAGCTGCTTGGGCGAGAGATCGCTTGCTTTTATTTCTCCCTTTTTAACTTTATCCGCTAGGTATTCCCAAGCCTTTGCCCTCGCAGCTTTAAGCTTGCAATAAGCAGGGAAGTATTTCTCCCGCCAGTCCCCTCGAGTCCAGCCTATTGCTGCAATTTGAGGTCTCCCCAGCTCTAGTTCTAGGTCTTCTTCTTGGAGATAGCTCTCAACTATTTCTGTTATATTCACTTTTCCCTCCCGCTTGTTCTCTAAACTCCTAGGGTTGAGCATGCCATAGAGGATGTCCTCAGCTAGTTTTTCTCCAAAGACAGCTGAAAACCTAACTTCACCCTTACCCTCGCTCTCTAAGCATGGTTCACACTTTGGCTTCATTTGCCACCAACTCTTTAACTATGTAGCCCTCTCGAGTTTTCTCCACTGCTTTAGGCAGGCAAATGCTCATGGCGTGCAATATTATTTCAAGGGCTGATAGATATTCCAGATCATTTGGATTAGTTGTTTTTAAAATTCTATTTATAAATCCATCTACCTCTGGCTTTCCCCTTAGCTTGCTTAGGATTTGCATTTCTATTGGAATTCTACCCAGTTTTCTAAATTCCTTATATAAAGCGCTGAATTCTTCTTCTGGGAGCTCATTGTATATCTCTCTGCAAGTCCTAGTTATTGCTTGCTTAGCGAGCTGCTCTATCACTGTGGATTTAGATTCCTTTACCCCATAGGCGAGCTCGATTCTACCCGCGAGTGCTAGTTTAACTGTTTCAAATGCTTCACCATAGTCGGAGAGAAGGGGTACTTCTCTTCCACTGCGATTAGCTTGAGATATCATATGGTCGAAGAGCTTTATGGTTGCACGGCAAGAGGGCTCAGTTTCTATTTTCTTAGCGATTTCACACTTCTGCTTATCCCGCGCATATCTCACTATTCGAGCTAGGATTTTAAGGTGGAAAATAGGTATATTTGGAGGCTGCTGCTTCACCTTAACTATATACATATTTCGCCTTCCAATTTCAATTTCATTCTCCAGGGTTTCAGGCGGTCCTATTTCAATTTGCTCCATTCTATCCAGCAGCGGTTCTTTAATTGGATTTATACCTCTATAGTTAGCGGGATTGGTTGAAGCAATTTCTATGGCGTCTACTTTAAAGGGCACTATATCTCCATCAGTGGTAGAAATTTGATGCTCCTCGAAGAGCTCGTGCAGTAAAGTTTGAAGAGAAGTTGGAATTGCTCCAAGTTCATCGAAGTACCCCACGCCTCGATTTGCCTTCAAAGCTCTACCTGGTATGAATACCTCGGGATCGTCTAAGTCATAGCCTTCTCTAATTTTCTGTATGGAAATACCACCTATGAGCTGCCTAGTGGTAAGCATTGGATCGCCTGGTATGCGAACCCATATCCTTGGAACCCAAGTTAGCTCAACTTTGCCGCTCAAGATTTTGGCTTTGCAAGCTAAGCAAGTTGGCCTCGTGGGATCATCGTTTATCTTGCAGCCTTTTATGGCTAAGAGTTTTTCGGGGAGTAACTTGGCGATTGCTTTAGAAAAAGTGGTTTTTCCATATCCACGAGCGCCTTTGAATAATATTGGAGAGCCTGATAGTAAAGCGTTTTTAACCAATTCCTTCTCCAAGGCTTTGCCAACTACATCTGAAAAGGGATCCCTTCCTTGTTTTTCACATTCAAGGATTCTCTCGCGGATGTAGTCAACTGGAGACTTGGAATGATAATATACATATTCCTCGCTCCAGATGTCAATCTCTCTACCATTGAGGTGATATTTAGGCGAGTTCTGCTTGGTAACTATAACTTCTTCTAATATGGCCTTTGATTTCTTTCTTCGCTTCATTTGCTCTAGCTTATGTTATTTCTCTTTAAAAGCTTCACCTAAAATTTATCAAATCACATCTCTATCTACGAGAATTTGAAGCGATCCATGGCAAGCGGAGGTTATAGCTGTAAGTGCTTCTGAGATGCAGCGCTCAGCTTCATGGTAATCTCGAAGGCTAATTTGCCCTAGGGCTTGCATTATCTTTTTATCAGCTTCAGCGAAGTTCTTTAAATTAGTTGCATTATGTGCAATTCTAATCTCAGTGAGTAAAGCTTCTAAAAAGGCAGTTAATATTTTCTCCCCCCCTGAGATATGCTCGGGATTTAATCCTTCGAGGCGCTCGAGTAATTTAAATCCAATTATTAACTCCGATTTCAATCTCTCGGCATATTGAAATTCCTTAAGGGCTTGCTTTAACTCAACTTCCATTTTTAATCCTCCTAATTATTTCCTCCAAGCTCAAGCTCAATTGCTCTCCACTATGCATGTTTCTCAGCGTTAACTTTCCCGATTTCAATTCATCCCCGCCTATGAATAAAGCATAATCTGCGCCTATCGCGTTGGCATGGGCAAGTTGATGCTTCAAGCTTCGATGCATTAAGTCTAAATCCACTGTGGCATATTCCCTCAATTGCAATGCGATTTCAAGTGCTTCATCCCGCACTATATCTCCAGCGGCTATTACCGCTATCCTCTTGGGTTTCTTCACCTCAATTGCATCTCCAAGTGCTTCCATTACTCGGTCGAAGCCTATGCCGAAGCCTGTGGCGGGCGTATTTACCCCACCGAATAAATGAGCAAGTCTATAGCTACCTCCCCCTAATATTTGATTCTGCGCTCCTAATTCCCGGGCATATGCTTCAAAGACTACACCTGTGTAGTAATCCAGTCCTCTAGCGATGCTTAAGTCAACTTCATAGCTCACTCCATACATATCTAAAAATTTTAGCACTTCTATGAAGCGCTTGTACTCTTCGCTCTCGCCTGTTATATTGCGTAGTTTAAGCAAGGTCTCACTTTTGTCCCCGTGGAGTGCTATTAAACCCATTAACTCTTTAGTGGATATTCTAAATTGATTGAGATAGACTTGAAGTCCCTCTCTATCTTTTTTATCTATGTAATCCAAGATTTTATCTTGCTTCTCGCTCTCAATTTCCCTCATGAGCATTCTAAGGATGTCTAAGCTACCTATATGCAGCTCTGCTTCTACTCCAACTGCTTTTAGCATTTGCATTGCCAGTGCTATTACCTCTGCATCTGCCTCAGGGGTATCTGCACCTATTAATTCCACTCCAAATTGCCAGAATTCCCTAAATCGACCCTTCTGAGGCTCTTCATAGCGAAAGCAATTCTGGAAGTAATAGAGTTTTAAAGGCTTGGGTGCCATTTGAAGTTCATTGACATAGAAGCGGATTGAAGGAGCGGTTAACTCAGGGCGGAGTGCTAGATCTCTACCTGCTTTATCTTTAAAAGCATAGATCTCCTTAACTATTTCCTCCCCTGATTTCAAGGTGAATAGCTCCAATGCTTCGAATGTGGGAGTGGCTATTTCACGGTAGCCCCATTTCTCAGCTATTTCTCGAAATTTTTGCTCCACAGCTCTACGCTTCTCCATCTCCTCAGGGGGGAAATCTCTCGTTCCTCTCGGTCTCTTTAGCATTATCATAGTCTTCCTTTTTTCCATAATTATTTCTTCACGCGCTTGAGATATTCTCGAAGCATAGCTGGGAAATTCCAAGCTTCAACATAGCGCAGGCCAAGGCGCTCAGCCCATTTTTGCACCCCATAGTCGCTTGCAACCACTGCTGCATCTAGTTCTTTAGCTAATAGTAATACATCTATATCTGGCGCGCTATCTAATATGCCATAGCGCAGGGCACTGCGATATTTCTCTCGAAATTTAGCTATGGTTGCCCCTATTATATCGCGCTCTATCTCTTGCTCTATCTCACTCTTGCTCTTTGCCTTAGTGGTGGTAAATAGGCACTCTATGGAGGAATCCCAGATTGCTTCCTCAGCCACTGCCATGCCTTTATTTATTCGATCGCGCATGAAATCGACGTATTCATAGAAGATCTCAGCTGGGATTTTAACCTCGTATCTATCAGGGGTTTTCTTCACTAGCCAGGTATCAATTTTTGTCATGACTTCTTCTTGACACGCATTTCTCTTCAAGAAATCTCGAAGCTCGCTATAAACCGTTGGGTAGGGGATATAGCAGCTTATATCCAGATGGAGCCTTGCCTCTGCGATTAAGTCAATGGTTGCATTGATTTGCTCAGTGAGACTCGCAAAGCCTTCTTTCTCTCTAGTATGGGCATCGGTCACGGCAGTGGTATCTAGTACGAAGCGCTGGCGCATCATTCCATTGACTCCTTAAAAGCTGAGCTAATCATTTGCATTTATATTTATATTTATCTTCATCTTTATCTTTTTAATATCACTCGGTTTATTTAGATTCAATAGCGTTTTTAACTCCGGGTCGATTTTTTTAATATCTTCAATTGAGATATAGCTCACCTTTGAAAGTTTAAATACCGCGGCTAAAATGATGTGCTTCCCTTGCTCAATTGCTTGCTTAGCTGCTTGCATCATTGACTCCCGCTTGTATACTGCGTGGAGAGTTTCAAGTCTTCCATTTTCCCATCTTGGGATTAAAGCATCGCAATCTTGAGCTTGATTAAATAGTAATTCCACTACTCTTGGATTTATGAAGGGCATGTCGCATGCGGCTATGAAGATTGAATTTGAATTCAACACTCGCAAGCCAGCCACTATACCAGCAAGTGGCCCAAACTCTGGAATTTCATCATAGGCAAGCCTTGCCTCGCCTATATATGGCTTCAAACGCTCCCCTTGTTCTTTATTTGCTGCTGCAACAGCGATTTCATCCACAACTTGCCCAAGGGATTCAAGCACTAAGTTGATCATCCTTTTCTTCCCAATTTCAAGCAGTGCTTTATCCCGCTGCATTCGAGTGCTCTTTCCACCTGCGAGAACTAAGCCCCCTCTCATCCAATTCCTTTTTCAGTCCTAACGATATAAAAGTTTCTTTCAATTGGCTAAGTTTTCATCTATGTGGATTATTTTATCGCAGAACATTTTTAATTTACCTATCACTTGGTCGTCTTCTTCATCGAGGGAGATGAATATGCCATCGATTTCCCAGAGTCTCATTTTGCAGGTTAAGAAGTGAATGAACTTGGTTACACTGCCGCTTTTATTGTAGATCAAGAGGGTTGATAACGAGTCGAAGAAAACAAATTTTTGCTGGGTTGGAATGGATTTCACTGCTTGATCAAGTGCAATGCTTAATCCAGTGAGATCTTCAGCGTTGTTGAGGAATAGCACGCCCTCGCTTTTCTCAGGCTTTCCCCCTGCTAGCTGGGTGAATGCGTCTATGAAGATCAGCATTCTCAGATCTACTTTATTCTCAAGCAGTTTCTTCATCGCAGCATAGGGTTTATTCAAAGTTACATATACCCCTGGTTCTTTTTTGATGTTAACAGCATATTCAATGAGTTTTAAAACCGCTTTGGTATAATTCTCAGCCTTGGCTAGCACTAGAATTATTCCTTTTTCTTTTTCAATTGCTGCCTCTTTTTCACACACCACTGTTTCCATTCCAATCCACAAGCATAATTATGATGAGCAATTATAAATATTTTTTGCATTTTTTACCAAAAAATATTTAATTTATTTCAAAATAATACAATATTTTAAAATTTAATTTATTTTTTCAAATTCTGCTGCACTCGCTAAATTTATGTGCTGCTAGCACTATTTTTTCAAAAAATGAATATAGATTTATTGATAGTTGGAAGCAGCCCAGCTGGATTAATGGCTGCTAAAAGAGCAGCTGAATTACTGAAGCAGGAATTCTCAATTATATTAATAGATAAAAAAGAGAAAATTGGAATACCACCCTCTCCAGCAAATACATTTTTCAAAACTATGTGGGATAGAACTGGAGAGGAATTGGATAGAGAGTATGTTTTAAATGAAGTTAAGGGAATGCATATAATCTCTCCAGCGCTTCATAGAATGGAGATCAAAACCCCTGGCTATGTAATTGACCGCGCTAAATTCGACCAACACTATGCCAGAGAGCTAGAGAAACTTGGAGTGGAGATCCATAAAGCAGAGGCAAAGAGCTTGCTTAAAAATGGCAGGAGAATAGCAGGAGTGCAAATAGATCAAGGGGATATAAATTTAAATTCAAAGCTAACTATAATTGCAAATGGCGTGGAATCAGAACTTGCAAGTGCAACCGGGCTTAAGCTAATGAAATATCCAGAGGATATAGCTTGGGCATTTGAAGTTGAAGTACAGAGCAAAGGAATTGGCGAAGCAGAGGTCTTCGAATACTACATTGGAAGCATTGCACCAGGCTGGAAAGCAACTTATTCACCATATGGTGATGATAGAGCTTCACTTGGAATTTATATAAGAGGCTTTGGAAGGGAAATTGAGCCTTTCTTCCATTCCTATGTTGAGAAATTCAAGCGAATTAAGGGAATTGAAGTATTGAAAATGAGTGCACCTAAGAGAGGCGGAGACCCCATCGCAACCATTCCAAATGAAATAGCTGGAGAGGGAGTTATGATAACAGGAGGCGCCTGCGGGCAGAGTGGGATTTGCTATGCAATGCTAGCTGGTAAAATCGCTGGAGAGGTAGCAGCTAAGGCTTTAATTGCAAATAACCTCTCCAGAGAATTCCTAAGAAAATATGAATTGGAATGGAAGAAAAACTTGCAGTTGGAGTATCAAATGGGACGCGCTGCGCTGGAATTAATTAAAAAAATGAGGGATGAGGAAATAGATGCAATTGCAAGAGCATTTGAAAAAGAGGATATCTCAAGGTATTTAAAAGGCAGCCCTTGGGGAATTGCATTTAAACTTGGCATGCAAATATTAAAGAAATCACCCAATTCAATTTTACTAATAAGCAGGCTGATGCTCGATGTTTAAAAATAAAAATAAAAAAAATAATAAAAATAAAAATAATAATAATAAAAATAAATATACTCTCTACGAAGGCATTGGATTTGAGGTAATCGCAGAGGTTTTAAATGGCCGCATTAAAATCGAGGTGGAGGGGAAATTATCGAGAGCAGTGAAACCCTTAATTAAAAAAATGATAAAGCTCCTCCATGGCGAAAAAGCCATTAAAACCTCAGATCAACTTTATATTTCAACTTGGCTCCCCCCTGTTCCAAGCAAGCCCTTTGAAAGATATTCAAAAGCGCAGTTCCACGCGATTTTGGGTAGGATGACGCCGGATCAAGTTACCATTGCCATAACCGAGGAATGCCCTAATTTCTGCAAGCACTGTGCCCTTCCAGATACTAAAAATAAAGCCAGGCTTTCCTTAAATGAAATTAAAACTGCAATAGAACAAGCACTTGCACTTGGAACCACGCTTGTGATCTTCGATGGAGGAGAGCCCTTGACCTATGGAGATCTCTCAAGTGCAATTAAAATGGTGGAGGGAAGCAAGGCAATTTCAACCCTATTCACCTCAGGCTATGGCTTAACCTTTGAAAAAGCACTTGAATTGAAGCAAGCCGGGCTATATGCAGTTAATGTAAGCTTGGACTTCCCAGAGGAAAAAAGGCATGATGAAATGCGAGGGCGAGTTGGGGTTTTCACTGAAGCAATTGAAGCGATTGAAAACTGCTTAAAAGCAGGACTACTCGTGGACATATATGTAGTACTCTCCCCCGAGAACATCGACTATTTAGAGGACTTCTATACCCTAGCAGTTGAAACCAATGCCCATGAGTTAACCTTCTATGAAATCGTGCCCACAGGTAGATGGCTCAATGGAGAGGTTTTGAATGAAAGTGAGCGCATAAAACTGGATAGATTTATAGAAAGCGTTCGAAACCAAGCTGGACCTAGAGTTATGTCCATACCCCATATTATGAAAACCACAGGCTGCTTCGCGGGAAGAAAATGGCTTCACATCACCCCCCAGGGCGAGGTATGGCCCTGTGCCTGCATACCCATTTCCTATGGCAATATAAAAAGCCAGAGACTGGAGGAAATTTGGAGGAGAATTAGAGCTCAGCAAATCTATCGCGATTTAAACATAGATTGCTTAATGCGCAATTCAGAATTTCGATTGAAATATCTTAAGTATAAGTAGTAGGAGGAGTAATTGCAATTTGATGAAGAAAAAAGGCTTGCTTATAGTAATAGATGGAATGGCAGATCGCCCGGTTAAAGCCCTCGGGGGTAAAACTCCACTTGAGCACGGGGTATTCCCGAGTTTCAATGAAGTGGCGAGGCGAGGGATAAATGGACTTATGGATCCAGTTGCCCCGGGAATTGCAATTGGCAGCGATACCTCGCATATCTCAATACTAGGCTACGATGCTTATAAAGTCTATAGAGGCAGAGGCTACCTAGAAGCACTTGGAGAGGGACTGCCAGTCGAAGAGGGGGACATTGGCTTTAGAGTGAACTTCGCCACAGTTAGAAATGGAGTGGTAATCGATAGAAGAGCTGGGCGGATTCAAGAGGGACAGGCTGCTCTTGCTCGAGCGATAAACACAGGAGTCAAGCTACCTAGCGATGTGCAAGCAATTTTCAAGGAGAGCACCGGTCATAGAGGCGCGCTTATACTCCGCGGGAGTGGATTAAGCGAGAAAGTCACAGATTCCGATCCCCACGCGGTGAATGAAAGAGTTAGAGAGGTTAAGCCCCTTGCTAAGGAAGCGGAATTCACCGCTTATGTGCTCAATGAATTCATAAGGCAAAGTACTGAGATTTTAAGCAAGCACGAGGTGAATAAGGAGAGGGTGAGAAAAGGCCTGCTACCAGCCAACTATTTACTCATACGCGGCCCAGGGGTTAAACCGGAGGTGGAGTCTTTCAAGCAGAAATTTGGATTAAATGGAGCTTGCATAGCTGCAACTGCCCTAGTGAGAGGAGTCGCGGCATCTCTAGGTTTAGAGCTGCTTAAAGTGGAGGGAATGACAGGGGAATACAACACCGATGAACTTGCTAAAGCTAGGGAGACAGTTAAAGCACTGGAGAAATATGACTTCATTTTCACCCACTTCAAGCCCACCGATGCTGCTTCTCACGATGGCAATGTAAAGCTAAAGCTCGAGATGCTAGCTAAGGCTGATCGAATGGTTGGCTATATATTAGCCAATGTGGACTTAGATGAAGTAGTGCTCTGCTTAACCGCAGACCACACCACACCTCTAGAGGTAAAAGAGCACATGGGCGATCCCGTTCCAGTTGCAATTGCAGGTGAAGCAATTAGAGTTGATGATGTTAATAAATTCAACGAGCGCAGTTGCGCTAAAGGAGGCTTGGGTAGAATCAGAGGCAATGAGCTTATGAATATAATGCATAATTATATGAATCGAATGGAGAAATTTGGAGCTTGAAAAATGGCTGAGGAGGAGGATTTTGAAGCTCTTGATAGATTAATTGAAGCTGAAGCGAAGGAAAAAAAGGGGAAGAACATCTATTGCTCTCGCTGCGGCTCTAAAGATATAACTTATTACATTGGACAATATCTAGGCTCGCTTTATCAATGCAAAGAATGCGGGCACGTGGATAACTTCATAATTGAAGATGGCTTGCTTGGGGAGAAAATTCGAGAGGAATATTTGAAGAAGCAGAAGGGTTAAAAATAGCTGAGCTTAGTTTGCCTTTGAAGGGCAATTTCCCTTCCATTAATATCATATTTTTTAACCCCATCGCTCTTGGAATCATATATTAAATATTCTTCAGTGGCTGGAGCTAGGGAGTAGCACTCAGATTCCTCAATTCTGCGATAGGCAAATTCATGATGGTGACCTGAGAATAAATATCTAGGCTTAACGATTTTGAGAATATTGGTTATATGGCGGACTCCAACGTCATAGCCCCTTCGGCGAATCAAACCGAGAGGTGCTTCGTGAGCGAGGAAGAAATCTATGTTTGAAAGCGATAAACAGCGCTGCACTTCCTCAGCCACGAAGTGGCGCCTTCTATCTCCAGAGAGTTCCTCTCTTTTTAAGTTGAAGTACTTTGGAGCGTAATTTCCACAGAGTCCAGATAGCATCAAGCTATCGCTTCCCTTGCGCAAGTTTATTGTTTCCCCGCTTTTAATGAGCTTTAGATTCTCATATTCAACTTCTCCATTTAACATTGCTTGAATGACATCGAAGTCTTCATTATTGCCAAATATGAAGTAGCTTGAGATGGGCAGGGATTCATAGAAGCCTAGATCGCCTGCTTGAATTATGAAGTCAACTTTTTGCTTGTTTAACTCAAGCAGCTGCTTAAATCTAGCTCTATTCTCCTTTAACTCGCCGTGTAGATCTCCTAGGAGCAATAGCTTCATAATCCACAGCTCTTAAGATCTCCCTGGGATTGCGAAGTACCTTTATGCCTTCAAGCTTTTTAAGCTTATTTACATTCTCTCTATCTATATCTCTAACCTTGATTTCCACAATTCCCCCTCTTATTGCTCCAAATCTACATAGCTTTATGCATTCCCCGCAGCCTGTGCAGCGCAATAGATCAATTTGATCTCCAATTGCCCCGCTGGGACATAGCTCTCTAGGCTTGCAGGTTTTGCATTTTTTACATAGCTCGCGGTCAATGAAGTAGGGCATTTGTGATTTAATTTCCCCAGCTACATCAACCGGTAGAATGTAAACCCTCGTGCCCCCTTTGATTGCTTGAGCAACTGCATTGGTAACAAGGGTATCCGCAATCCCATGGGCTATCTTAGCGGTGGTATTGGAAGTGGCTGGGGCAACTATTAAAGCACCATATTTCCCCAGTCCAAGTCTACCTGCTTTGGGCGAGCTAGCGCTTGATTCCAAGAAAACTTCCTCTAAATACCCCCCAGGGGCTATCTTCTGCAGCTCCCCATATAAGCCATACATCTTAACAACTTCCTCCCCCGCTCTAGAGAGGTAAATGGTTATTTTAACATTCTTATTAGCCTTAATTTCTTTGAAAACCTCAAAGCTCTCCTTGAGATAATGCCCAGCTCCAGTTATCGCCCAAGCTATGACTTTGGCTTTTTCAGCTTTAACCTTAATTATAGCTATTCCCCCAAGTATTGCTTTAGCTTCTTAAGTGCTTTTTTCTCTCGATTGCTCCCGCATTTTTCAACGATGGTGCTGTAATATTCTATCAACTCCTTATATCGCTCCTCGCCAGTTGCGCGATATCGAGTGGCGTGTATAGCTGCTTCTATCACTGCATAGAGTGCTCTATTAATAGCAGCCACTTTTTTACATACCACTCCACCCTGCTTGGGCTTGAGCTTGATTAAAGCTGGCTCCGAACTTGATTTTATCTGACATTCAAATAAAACCCAAGCACTAGCTTGCTTGAGCACTGGAATAGATAGGTTTTTTTTAAAGACATAGTGCTTTTTACTTAAACTAGAGAAAGCAGTGGTTATAAAGAGCAGGGGATCGTCAACAATATTCCCAATTAAAGAACCTGTCTCAGAAATGTTTTTATAAGTAGTGGTGTTTTTATAGATCCTCGCGGAAACCAAGCCTCTTTTAATCCTCAAGCCTATTGGAGCTGCATTAGGCTGCTTGGAGTTTGAAATCGTAGTTACTATTACTTCATTTATTCCCTCAGTTAAGCCATAGCTCTGGAGATTCAAAAGCGCATTCCCCCCAGGAGAGCTATGAAGAGGGAAGCAGCGATTATATCTGCAGTTGACCCTGGGTTTATGCCCTCGCGTATTAACTGCTCATCGAATCGCTTTATCTGCTCTTTATCCTTTAAAACCAAGCTTGCCATTTGACTTACCCAGAGTGCTTTTTGCTTGCCGAATTTAATCTCAATGAAGGTATCGGGTTCTTCCGAGAGCATTTGCAGGTAAACTTGCACTATGGCATCGTTTACATTGCTCTCCCTAGTTTTTTTATTCAGAAGTAAAGCGCCATTGAAGCTTCGGGGGAAGCCTTTGCACCATTCCTCAGCGATTAAATCTCGATCGCAGCTGAGTTTCATAACTTCATATAGAGATAGATTTTTTTCCTCCAATATTTTTATAGAACTTGGATCATTTACATCGAGATAGTCCACTTGCTTCACCCTTACCTTAACCCTTGAGAAGGCTTTATAGAATTCAATTGCATCTCTAGAAGTGGTGTTCCTCACTAAGTGTATTGCATTTTGCTTCAACTCCGCTTGAGATCTACTTATACCCGCGCTCATTATCAGGGGAATTAAAAGAGTATAGGCACCGAAGTGGGTATTTCCCCCTTTATGCCATTTAACACTCTCTTCAACCGCGGCGCTTATCAATGCACCTATTCCATTTTTCGATCTAGCTGCTTGTTCGAAAACCGGATATGCTCCAACTGCCGAGGCTAAGAAGTGCTCAAAGCGAGTATCTTTATAGTCATGCTCACGATCTATATTCCCAGGCTTGGGATTGGCAGTTACCTCTAAGATCAATGCTAGCTGAGCGCATCTAGCTATATAGCTTGAGTCATGCATTTTTTCTGCCTCATCTGCCTCATATATGCCTTGATATGCTCAGCTAGTGCTTTCTTAAGCTGCATATATCCCACGTCGGATAAATGAGCCTTTCTAAGGGCAGCTTCTCTACCTACGCAGGGCTTGTGAATGGTGCAGCACCAAGTTAAGCTTCCATAGCAAGTGGTATCGCCTATTTCAAGAGGAGTGTTTTTTGCGAAGTCAAGCTTGATCTTAGCATATTCCTCTTTGGTTAAGCCAGCGAGTTTCAATGCATCCTGCAAAGGACAGTTTTTAACTGGCATGCAGCAAAAAGCTAGGGCTCGGAGATCGCCATCTCTACATATATGCTTGGGAGCATTATACCAGCCATATTTCCTCTGCTCCTCTTCAATTTCTCTCGCTAAATGCTTGAAAATTGTATAGTCATACTTCGCTGCTCTAGCGATTGAAACCATGTCTGCTCCTCGAGAGAATAGCTTGTGGGCGGTTTCGAAGTCATGCACTGAGTTGTTGCCTATTATGAATAGATCAGTTGCATCTCTAATTTTCTTTATCACACTTGGATCCGAGCCCTCTGCTCCTACAGCGTCCACATGGATTATATCAGCTCCTGCCTCCTCTATAGTTCGAGCTAGCTCTACATCATCCACTATATTTCCACGGATTTTTACAGAGAGCACCGCATTAGTCTTTTTAATCTCCCTTATCCAACTTGAAAGGCGAGGTAGATCTCTAAGCAGAGCATCCCCCGCTCCTAGAGCTAGTATTTCCGGCTGTCTGCAGTGGGCGTTTAACTCTAAAATGGCTTGATATTTCTTCGCTAGCTCAGCCACCCTTATCAATGGCTCTACCTCTGCAGCTCTAACGTTAAGCGCGATGGCTACTTTTTCCCGCTCAAGTGCTTTCAACTCAGATCTTAGAAAAGCAATTGGATTGCGGAATATAAACTCCTGCCTCCCGCGTTTCAGCATTTCCTTCGAGGCTTTTTGGGTTGCTGCATCCACGCTAAAGCCACCTATTACCACTAGTCCCACGTTTTCAGCTATTTTCTTAGCGAATTTACTATCAGTTATCCCTGCCATTGCTGAAAGAGCCAAGGGGTTTTTGAATTCTATTCCAGCTATCTCTAGATCGAAGAGTTCTGCCATTTCAATTCAGTTTTAGCTCGATTCACTTATAAGGTTATTCATAGTTATAGTTCTTATTTCATGTTCATAGTTCATGTTCATAGTTCATTTTCTTGGTTCATAGTGGTAGTAGTATTCGCCTTTTGCCTTTTGCTCTCTATCAAGTTTGGAATCAGGCTTGTTTACCCTCGGTCTCTTGGTTTCTTCATCTCTGCGGAAGGTTATATCTAAGCTATGGAGAAAGCGATTCATGCCCATGCGCATATCAAATGGCCCAATTGCTCTACCGTGCAAAGTTGGCTCTCCTTCAAACACTAGCAAGCGGTCGCTAATCATATCGATTAAATAAATATCGTGATCTGCCACGAGAGTAGTTACCTCATTGTGCTCAGTGAATCTCCTTATAACTCTAGCTGCTTGCACTCTTTGCTCTACATCTAAATGTGCACTTGGTTCATCTAAGAGATAGAGCTCTGCAGCTCTACTTAAGCAAGCTGCTATTGCCACTCTCTGCAGCTCCCCCCCGCTGAGTTCAGTTAGGTTTAAATCAAGCAAGCGCTCCAGCTGAAGGGGTTTAAGTATCTCAGCTTTATAGTAAGAAGAATCGAATTCAGCGGTGATTTGCCTTAAATATGCTTGTACAGCTATCTTTTGATCTGCACTTAAATACTGCGGTTTATAGGATATGCTTAACTTTAAATTCAGCTCTCCGACTGTTGGACTTTCAACTCCAGCTAGGATTTTGATGAATGTGCTCTTGCCTATGCCATTTGGCCCAACTATGCCTATTACCTCTCCTCTGTGCAGTTCCCCCTCGCTGACTTCTAATTTGAATTTCTCATATTGCTTGATGAAGCTCTTGAATTCCATTAATACCTTCGCTTCCTTCCTCTTCCTAGGTGCAATTACCTCGAATTTAATTGGCGCTGGCCTAATCCTAACATTTTCCTCCCGCAAGAAACCCTTGAGATATTCATTTATACCTACTCTAACGCCCTTGGGATGGGTAATTACCCCATAGCAGCCTGCTTCGCCATATGCGATGTGCACTGCATCCGCTAGCAAGTCTAAGATTGCTAGGTCGTGTTCCACTATTAAAACGCTTCCCTCTCTAGCTATTTCCCTTATTAACCTAGCCACTTTTATGCGCTGATAAATATCTAAATAAGGGGTTATTTCATCGAAGAAATAGAAATCAGCTCTTCGCAATGCACAAGCCGCTATTGCCACTCTCTGCAGCTCCCCCCCGCTTAGTTCACTTATATCTCTTTTTAAAATGGATTTTAAATCCAGTAGCTCAGCCATTTCCCTGAGTTTCCCCTGTTCATCAAGTTTATTAAGCAGCTCCTCTACCGTGCCTTTGAAGTAACTTGGAATTTGCTCTATATACTGGGGCTTAAGCGCAGTTTTTATTCTCCTCTCCTTCAACTTTTTAAAGTATTCATGCAGCTCTGATCCTGAGTAGTGCTTTAAAATCTCATCCCAGTCAATGCTTTCTCCACCTAAATTTGGCTTCATGGTGCCTGCTAGTATTTTAACCACTGTGCTCTTGCCTATTCCATTTGGCCCTAGGATTCCAATCACCTTATTCCTCTGTGGAATTGCTAGGCCATATAAGGCAAAGCCATTTCTACTATAGCGATGGGTTTCAATTTCCTTTAGTTCTTCAGGCAGTTCTATTATCGCTATTGATCCAAAAGGACATTTTTTCACGCAGATCGCACAGCCAACGCATAGCTCCTCAGAGATAACTGGCTTGTTATTTTCAGCTAGCACAATAGTTTCATCCCCAGTTCTAACTCGAGGGCAAAAGCGCATGCATTCATAGGTGCATTTCCTCGGCTGGCAGCGGTCTAAATCAATTATAGCTATGCGCATGGTTCACCTAGTTAAGCAGCAATGTGAAGCTCACAAACCAAGTTATGAAAACCATGAATCCTATATAAATCCAGTCCTTAGGTGCTAGGTTCTCATGCCCAGGGGTTATTAAGGGAAGGGTATATCTATGGATATATATACCTATGAGTATGAGAACTAAGATAAGAGGGCCCACTCTGCGATAGTCATTTGAGATGAATTTCGCCATTGAAAGGGATATAATTCCAAGTAGAACTCCAATTGCAATTGGGAGGAGAGTTCTCTTGAGATTACTCAAGTATTCCATTCTCCTCGCTGCTATATCCTTCACCTTCTTTGAATTCAATTCCACCAATCCTCAAGCTGAATATCGCTATATTTAATATTCAAATTCGCCTTTGAGAACTTTTAATGCAATTTCTAATTGATGTTATATATGATTTTTGATGCATCATAGCCAAAAATTCCACACTTAAATTAATAATTAAATTAATAAGTAAGAAAAATTCAAGGGGAAAATCCAGAGGAAAAATCAAAAGAAAAAATCAAAAGAGAAAATCTTTAGAGAGCTCTCCAGAGATTCTCCAATACGCCTTTTACCTCCAATTTACCCTCAAGTTTCTCTCTAATTGGCCTTGCGTCTTCCCACTCCTCTTCATTTAAAGGCGTAACTCCAACTTTTTCCACCATTGCTTTAATCAACTGTTTTATGTTATCAGCCCCCGCTGTGGTTTTTGGTACAATAAGCCAGATGTCGTAAAATAAAGTAGGCCTCAGTGCTCTCGGTATTTCCGCTAGAAACTCCAGTATTATGCCATCCTCCATTTCAACTCCTGAGCGATAGAATATTTTTTTAACGAGGCGAGAAATACTCCTGTTGGAAGGAAAAAAGCTAAGGCTAGGGATTTAACAAGCTCACCAGCAGTTATTGGTATGCCTTTTGCTTCAGCCAATTGCTCTAAAGCAGCCTTTGCTTCTTCTCTTTCAAGCTCTTTATATCTTATATCCATTTTCTTGAGAATCTCCATCAGAGGCTTCCTAACCAGAAACCCTAAACCTAAAGTTTTAGAGGCCCTGTCAAGAAATCTCTTGCTGACATATAAAATAAATGGCTCAGCGTCCACGTTACCACCCATAACCAAACATAATAAAAATGTATAAAAAATTTTCCCACATCTCTAGGAGGGTTTTCCTATAACACGCATTTAATCGATCGATGAACTATCTATATGCAGATTAAATGCGGGGGATGAGATTTGAACTCACGAACCCCTTCGGGACAGGATCTTAAGTCCTGCGCCTCTAGCCAGAGGAGAAACTTAGTTTCTCCTTTATTGGCCTGACTTGGCTACCCCCGCACTATTATTCAAACTTTGGTGGAGCTATATTTAATGCTTTTCTTGATTTGATTTAATTTTACAGAACTTTTGCATTATTTTTTTAGCTAAATAAAATTTTTATATTAAAAATGC
>JAWCMA010000024.1:0-17462 GCA_038850285.1 Methanocellales archaeon
CTATTTTCCCTCGTTATAACAGCGCCTATGGAAACATGCATAACTCTATCCTCAAAGGATTTTTCAACAGTTTCTATATCTCTCTCAAGCACTCTTCCCATTTCTCTTGCCGCAAGTTTTACATTCATAGAAAACTCTACCGCTAGCATTTTCAATTATCTCCCTAACCTCTTTGCTCCCGCAGTGTAAGCAGAGTCTCTCCATAACCTCAGCCTGCTATGAATAGCTCAGGCTCGGTTTTAGTGAGCAATTCATAGCCATCTTTTTTAACAACCAAAGTATCCTCGAGTTTAACTGCCCCCCAGTTTGGAATTATGGTGTTGAGTTCAACCGTGACTGTCATATTTGCTTTTAAAACAATTTTTTCCTTCGCACCTATAACTGGGGGTTCATCCATTTCAAGTCCAAGTCCGTGGCCTATGAACTCACCTTTATTCTCGCCATAGCCTTGGAAGTACTCACCATATTTAGTTTCACGAGCCTTTTTAAGCGCGATTCTATAGAGCTCATAAGCAGCAATGCCCCCGCGGAGATTGCTTAAAATTTCCTCGCGTATTTCCTTGAGCTCGCGGAAAACTTCAAGCTGCTTTCTATTTACTTCGCTAACCACATATGTTCTAGCGTGATCTGAATAGTAACCGTTGTGAAACCCCCCTAGGTCGATAACTATGAGATCGCCTTCTTTAATTATGCGCTTGGAAGCCCCTTGGGGGAAAGCATGGCTTAATCCAACGCCTGTTACCACATAGGCAAAGCCAGTTATTTTAAATAAATTATTGCCTGAAGAGAGCGTGCCATAGTGCAAAAAGGCATCAAATCTTCTATAGTAAATATGTCCTTCGTGGCCATTTCTGCGCAGTTCGGCTTCAACTTCAGTTGCAAGTTCAAGTTCAGTTATTCCCTTTCTAATTACTTCCCTAGCTTTAGCTTGTGCTTTTTCAACTTGCTCGCAGGATTTCCTTAGATATTTAATTTCCCTCTCATCTTTTATCATGCGCTGCTTTAAAATCAATGGCGATATATCCACGAAGTTAAAATCCGGCAGTGTTTTTTTCAAATTCAAGTAGAACTTCGTTGGTATAACATCAAGTTCTAAACCAATAGTACCTCTTTTGATCCCCGCTTTTTCCAGCTCTTGCTTTATCTGGGCAAAATCCCCCCCTTTAACTAAATTCTCTTTTGATATCCAAGTTTCCCTCTGGACAAATTCATAGGCGCGTCTAACAAATAGAGTGGCATCATTCTGGGTGATCAGCAAGTTACATGGACGCGCGGTATTGGCATAGTAGAGCACATCTCTTGAGTAAAGTAAAATCGCTGCAGCTATTTCCTTCTCCACCATTTTGCTTTGCAGTTGCTTAATTCTCTCAAGCAATAATATCACCACTCCCTTCGTCTTATGAAAATGCTGAATTAAGAATAAAGCTTTTTTCATTCAATGGTGATATCCCCTTCGGTGAATTATGGTCATGGCTCGATAGATTTGCTCCAGCAAAATTAGCCTAGTCATTTCATGGGTGAATGTCATTTTAGAGAGGGATAAAATCATCTTTGCTCTTTTCCTCACTGCTTCATTTACCCCAAATGCACCGCCAACCACGAATTCAATTGTTGGAGTGCTTTGAAGCAATTTCGCGAATTCCTCAGAGGCAATATTGATCCCTTTACTGTCAAGCAGGATAAAATCCCCCTTCACAGCTCTAAGTAGATTCTCAGATTCAAAGTCCACAGCAGCCATTCCCCTTCCCCTGCCTTCTTTTACCTCTAAAATTTCAACTTTGGCATAGGGGTGGAGAAGTTTTAAATATCTTTCAATTCCCTCCCTTAAAAAAGGCTCTCTAGTTCTCCCTGGCCAGAGGAGTCTTATCCTCCACATTATTTTTTTTCCCAATTTTATATCTCTGCTCCTATAATTGTCTGAGTTGAGGTAACGCCCTCTATTTCTCTGATTTTATCCACGATGTAATTGAGCTTGCTTAATCCCTCAACTTCTATTATTGCCACAAAATCGTATTTCCCAAATATATGGAAAACATCCCTCACCCCCTCTACTCTGCGGAGCTCTTGATACACGTTTTTCTCCTGGCCAAGTACAACTTTAATCATAGTTACACCAACGACCATTGTTATCCTTCCAGCAAAATTAGCTTATATTACTTCTTTATCTACTTTTCCTAGACAATAGTAAAAAAGCTATAAATCTTACAAGAGTAAATCAAAATGTATGTCACTTAAATCGATGTTCTTTGCTAGTTCAATTGCAATTATAGGTGCATCGAGGGAGCCAAAGAAACTTGGCTATAAGATTTTAAAAAACATAATAGACGGCGGCTTCGCAGGAAAAATCTACCCAGTTAATCCAAAGTTGGATGAGATCTTAGGATTAAAAGCCTATCCCTCGCTATTAAATATAGAGGGAGAAGTCGATCTCGCGATTATAATCGTACCTGCAAGGGCAGTTGCCCAAGTTATGGAGGATGCTGGCGAGAAGGGGGTTAAAACTGCTATCGTAATATCCGGGGGCTTTAGAGAAACTGGAGAAGAGGGCGAGGTTCTGGAGAAGCAAGTGCTCGATGTAGCTAGGAAATATGGTATTCGCGTCTTAGGACCTAACTGTCAAGGGGTGAATTATACCTATAACAATCTTTGTGCTTCTTGGCCATTGCTAGGAAGAAAAGGAGCTATTGCAATTATTTCTCAAAGCGGTACAGTTGGAGCAGCATTTGAAGGATGGGCGGTGGAGGAAGGCATTGGCTTCTCTGCATTCGTGAGCCTGGGAAATAAAGCAGATATCGAGGAGGTTGACCTCATTGATTTCTTCGCGCGAGATGAAAATACAAGGGTAATTGCTTTATATATCGAGGGAGTTAGGGATGGAAGGAGATTTTTAGAAGCAGCTAAAAAATCAAGCAAGCCAATTGTAGTTTTAAAACCCGGTAAAACTGAGAGGGCGAAAATAGCAATCCAGTCCCATACAAAAGCAATTGCTGGGAGGGATGAAATTTTTAATGCAGCTTGCAAGAAAGCAGGGGTGAAGAGAGCTGATAGTTTGATGGAGCTATATGACTTCTCCAAGGCTCTTGCCTATTTAAAGAAATTGAATGGCATAAATGTGCTTATAGTAACCAGCTCAGGGGGCTCTGGAATTCTAGCCACTGATCTACTTGAGAGTTATGGCTTCAAAGTTGTAGATCCAAGCGCGGAGTTCAAAGCTAAACTTAGATCTATGCTTCCAGCTCACTGCATCGTTGACAACCCAGTGGACTTAACAGGTGATGCTAATGCAGAGATGTATGAAAAAGTACTTGAAGTGGCAATTGCAGAGCCAACTATAGCTGCACTGCTAGTGATATTTGGAGATCCAATAGTTGGAGCCTGCGAGGTGATAGATAGAATAAGGAAGAAAACTGATAAACCAATTGTAGTTTGCTACCTCGGGGGTGGAGAGATTGAGAAAATTGAGTCTAGGGAAATGCATTGCAAAGGAATACCTGTTTTTCCCACCCCAGAGAGAGCTGTTTCAGCTTTAGAAGCATTGAGGTGAAAATATGAATGAAATAATTGAGAGAGTTAAAAAAGAGGGTAGAAGAGCTTTAATTGAGCCTGAGGCGAGGGAGTTGTTGAAGAAATATGGTATCCCAGTGCTTCCATATAAAATTGCGAAGAAATCAGATGAAGCTATAAATGCTGCCCAAGAATTAGGTTATCCAGCTGTTATGAAAATAATTTCAGCTGAAACTTTGCATAAGAGCGATGTGGGTGGAGTGAAGCTGAACTTGAAAAACAGCGAGGATATAATCAAAGCCTTCAATGAAATACCCAGAACGGGAGAGGGCGTACTTATATCGCCAATGGTATCTGGAGTTGAACTCTTCCTCGGCGTGATTCAAGATGCCCAATTTGGTCCAGTGCTTGCATTTGGATTTGGGGGGAAATACGTCGAGGTATTCAAAGATATCTCCTTCAGACTAGCGCCAGTGAGCAGGGAGGATGCAGTTAAAATGATAGAGGAAATCAAAAGCAGCGTGATACTCAAGGGCATTAGAGGAGAGAAACCTAGAGATATAGAGGCAATTGTCGATGCAATTCTAAAGCTCTCAAAACTAGCGATTGAAAACCCAGATATAAAGGAGATCGACCTTAATCCAGTATTTGCCTTTGAAAAGGGAAAGGGAATAGCTGTAGGCGATGTCAGGATGATGCTATAGGTATAGGAATTAAAATGGCTGAGATTGTTAATTTATTGAATGAAGCATTTCTACACGAAATTGAAGCCACTTTAGTCTACGTGAGGAATGCTTTTTTAATGCGAGAATGCAAGCCGGCTAGGATCACCGAGTGGATAGCGATAGATGAAATGCGCCATATGAACTGGTTGGGAGATTTAATTGTAAAGCGAGGAGGCATTCCAAAGATGGATCATAAAAAGCTAGACTTCGGAGAAGAAAGCTTGGAGGGATATCTTAAAAAGCAGATTGAACTCGAGAATGAGGCAATTGAGCTGTATAAAAATGCAATTGAAGACCTAGACGATGAAGAAGTGAAAGGAGTTTTAAAACACATTCTCGATGAAGAAAAGAGACATAGAAAGGAATTTAAAATACAGCTCGAAGAACTTGCTAAAGCACTCGAAAGGAATAAATAGAGCTTTTGAATTAAAAAAGTGCGCATGGAATTGAATGAGAATTTTAATAATTCAATAGACTACACCAAGCAATTGCTGGAGAACGCTGGCAATCTTTTGATACTCATCGTGCTCAGCATTATCCCAATTATAAATTTCATCGTGCTTGGATATGGCTGGGAGGTAATTCGCATCTCTCCAGAAGAGAGAAAACTGCCAGTATTGGGCGATTATGTAAAGCTCTGGATTCAGGGGGTGAAGATTGGATTAGCTGGTGTGGTATATCTCATAATTCCAATTGCAATTATCCTCAGCGGCATGGGCTTCATATTTTTACCACCACGGCCAGCAGTTGGAGCGGGTGCTCTAGTTATTTTAATTGGCTTTGCCCTGCTTTTTTTAATAGCAATTCTAATGGCAATGGGCATCGTGCACATGGTTAAAAACAATAGTTTTGCGAAAGCCTTTGCCTTTGGAGAGATCTGGAGTTTAATAGGCAAAATAGGCTTGGGAAAATACTTGCTCTGGTTGGTGGTAATTTTCATAGTTGCTTTAGTTATAGGAGCCATAGGGAGCTTGCCATTCATAGGCTGGGTGATTTCAGGTATTATATTACCATTCTGGATAGCTTTCGCTAATAGATCCGCGGCTTTGATTTATGCAGATGGAATGAAGCAGTAAAAGTAAAAGCGTGAAAGAAAAAGGAAAGAGAAAAAGTAAAAGCGAAACCTTTATATTTTTTAACACTCTCTTGCAAAAATAAAAATTGCATTGAGGTGAAAAAAAGTGAGTTTAGTCTCTAGTGAAAGGGGAAGCGTTGAGGGTTTGCCGGTTATGTTAATCGTTATGCTAGTAATTGGCATCGTTGGTTTAGCAGCCATGATAACTGCAATGGGGCAATTTAAGCCGCCTAGAGTGCTCTCTGCAACTGTTGAAAAGGCGAATGGCTATAATGGTAATTTAATCGCCATCGACGCAGGAGGTGGGAATCGCAAGGCTGCGAATATAACTGGCGATACCAAGATCAAAGTCATCGATGCCAATGGAAAGCCAGTGGACGGGGCGAGTGTGACAATCTCTGGCTTGAGTGCTGCTGCTTCAGGTAAAACCAGTAGCTATGGCACTGTTACCTTCAGCGATGCCTCGGAATGGATTCAAGTGCCTGTGCTTGAGGAAAATCAAAATGAGGGCTATTTGAAGTTAGAAGTAACCGCGAATGGATTCATAGATTATATTGATGAGAAGGCTATAAAGGTTGTGAGGATTTAAAGCAAAAAGGCTATGGCGATAGAATTAAAGCGAAGCTGCTATCTAAGGCGAGAGAGATAGAAATACCTATGGCTGAGCTGAATAGCTCGATTTCTCCTAAAATTTTTGTGGTGCAGAAACACGCGGCTAGACATCTTCACTGGGATTTTAGGCTTAGCTTAGATGGCGTGCTGAAGAGCTGGGCTGTGCCTAAAGAGCCGCCTGTGGAAAAGGGTTTGAAGCGCTTGGCAATTCAAGTCGAAGACCATCCTCTAGAGTACGCGGACTTTGAAGGTGTGATTCCCGAGGGGTTATATGGCGCGGGCAAAGTGGAGATCTGGGATAGAGGTGGGTTTGAATTGATAAAAAGAGAACTCGGCAAAATAGAGGTAGCACTCCACGGCAGGATTTTGAATGGCAAATATGTGCTATTGAAATATCCAAAGGCAGGTGAGAACAGTTGGCTTTTTTTCAAGAAATAAATTAAAATAAATTAAATTAAAATTAAATTAAAATTAAAATTAAAATTAATTTAATTACCTATATTCCACGTAACTTTTCGCTTCCCTCGGTGCACCTGGTTTAAATCTTTCCTCGATGCGCTCGTAATAGCCCATTATATGCTCATCAATGGTTGGCTTGACCTTCTTAAGTGCTTCCCGGAACTGCTTCATGTCCACGGATTTTGCATTGGGATTTTCCCGAAGTGCAAGCATAGCTGCTTCGCGGCAAAGTGCAGTGATATCAGCGCCCACGTATCCCTCGGTTAGGTCAGCGAGTTCTTCTAAATTCACATCTTCACCTATTGGCATGTTGCGAGTGTGGATCTTGAAGATCTCGACCCTGCCCTGCTTCGTGGGTGCTCTCACTAGCACGAGTCTGTCAAAACGCCCTGCCCTGAGAAGCGCGGGGTCAAGGATATCTGGGCGATTAGTTGCACCTATGACCACGATGTTTTGAAGTTCTTCAAGTCCATCCATCTCAGTTAATAGCTGATTCACAACTCTCTCTGCAACTCTATGTCCCTCTTCCACTCCTCTAATTGGCGCGATTGCATCTAGCTCATCGAAGAATATTATAGCTGGGGCAACTTGTCTTGCTTTTCTGAAGATCTCCCGCACTGCCTTCTCACTCTCCCCAACCCACTTTGATAGCAATTCCGGGCCCCGCACGTGAATGAAGTTGGCTTCGCATTCATTTGCAATTGCCTTGCCAATCAAAGTCTTGCCAGTACCAGGGGGTCCGAATAGCAATATACCCTTAGGGGGCTTTATACCCATTACTTTGAATCTCTCTGGATACTTCAAAGGCCATTCAACTGCTTCTATGATTTCTTGCTTGGCTTTATCCAATCCACCCACATCGCTCCACTTCACATCGCTTACCTCAACCAGTACTTCGCGCATAGCGCTTGGCTCTATTTCCTTTAGAGCGGCATTGAAATCCTCAGCTGTAACGCGCATTTTATCAAGTATATCCTGAGGGATAATTTCTTCTTCAAGGTCGATCTCTGGAAGGTATCTCCTCAGTGCTTTCATCGCTGCTTCTTTGCAAAGTGCATTTATATCCGCGCCTACAAAGCCATGGGTGCGCGCCGCTAGATCGCGGAGATCGACATCCTCAGCAAGTGGCATTCCGCGTGTATGTATCTGCAGAATCTCAAATCTAGCATTGCAATCCGGTACGCCTATCTCGATTTCGCGATCAAATCTCCCTGGTCTGCGAAGCGCTGGGTCTATGGCATTCAATCGATTGGTTGCCCCAATTACAATTACCTGACCTCTCTCTTCCAAGCCATCCATATTCGTCAAAAGCTGGGCCACCACTCTTCTCTCCACCTCTCCAGTTACCTCTTCCCGCTTGGGTGCGATTGAGTCAAGTTCATCTATGAATATTATTGAGGGAGCATTTTCTCTTGCTTCTTCGAATACCTCGCGGAGGCGCTGTTCGCTCTCGCCATAGTACTTTGACATTATCTCTGGCCCGGCAATTGCATAAAAATTCGCCCCTGATTCATTTGCCACTGCTTTTGCTAATAGTGTTTTCCCAGTTCCAGGCGGGCCATGTAGTAGCACTCCCTTAGGCGGCTCTATTCCCAGTTTTTGGAATATCTCAGGGTGTTTCATCGGCAGCTCGATCATCTCGCGCACCCTCTGCACCTCGTTTTTAAGTCCTCCCACGTCTTCATAGGTTATGCCAGTTGCCTTAATTGATTCATAGCCGCGGACTGGTTTTTCCCTTATTTCAACCTCAGTTTGATCTGTCACAATGATCACGCCACTTGGATGAGTATTCACAGCCACTAGAGGTATAGGTTGGCCTGTGAGCATTCTGCCCATGAATGGATTTGCCATTGAGCTGAAAACCGGGACTATATCGCCTTGAACAATTGGTCTTTTTAATATTTGATGCTTGATCACATCCTCAGCGGCGCCTCCGAATTGCACCGAGGTTCCCTCAGGAGGCGCTAGCACAACCCTAGTTGCTTCAACAGCCTCGGCTTTTCTCACCTTAACTCTATCGCCTATCCCCACACCAGCATTTTGCCTTGTGTAGCCATCAATTCGAATCAATTCCTGTCCCCAGTCTTGCTTATCAGCTCTCCATACCTTAGCAGCAGTTTTCTTCTTTCCCTCGAGTTCAACTATATCCCCTGGGGAAAGTTTTAAAAGGATAAGAGTAGTGGGATCGAGTCTTGCGATTCCCCTGCCTGAGTCATTTGGATAGGCTTTGGCAACCTTCAGCAGCACAACCTCGGTCAAGCGCATCCCTTCTTATACATGATTTAAAATATTAAGCTCGCCTTATTATTAAGAGTTGCTATCAAGGAGTGTGGTGAATGAAAGCAGCTGTATTTGAGCCATTTTGCGGCGCTTCAGGAGACATGATAATAGCTGCCTTCTTAGACTTGGGTGCGGATTCTGAAAAAGTTAGGAATGCAATGGAAAGCATAGCTGGGGTAAATGTTAAGGTCAATAAAGTTATGAAAAGGGGTATCTCAGCCACGCAAGTAGAAGTTTTGAGTGAGAGGAAAATTGTGAGATATCCTGAGGTGGTTGAGGAGATAAAAAATTCCTCGTTGGATGAAGCTGTAATCTCAGATGCCCTAGCGATCTTCGATATCCTTGCGAGTGCTGAGGCTAAGATACATAATGTAGCAAAGCAAGAGCTGCACTTTCATGAAATTGGCGCTGCTGATGCAATAGCAGATGTAATTGGGGCTTGCGTGGCTTATCGCGATCTCAAGCTAGATAAATGCAGGGTATATTGCTTACCAATTTCGGTTGGAAGTGGTTTGATAAAAACAGTTCACGGCGCACTTCCTGTACCTCCTCCCGCTGCACTGGAGATATTGAGGGAGTATAATTTATTGTTCAAAGGCGGCCCAGTTGAGGCTGAGCTTTTGACGCCTACCGGGGCTGCTATATTGGCTTACTTCGCGGATTTATGTGAGGACTTCTATCCGCAGTTTAAGGTGGAAAAAGTTGGATATGGCGCTGGCCATGTTGATTTCGATGTATTGAATGTATTGAGAATTGCAATTGGGGAGATAGATGAAGCTTTGATCAGGGATGAAGTTGAAGTGCTTGAAACAAATGTAGATGATACCACTGGTCAAATTTTAGGGAACCTAATCGAGGAATTACTATCAGCAGGTGCTCTTGACGTAGCTATTATGCCTGCGATGATGAAAAAGGGGAGAAGTGGTCATATAATACAGGTGATTGCAAAGCCGAGTGATAGCCCTAGGCTTGCTAGGAAAATCATTGAGGAAACCGGATCGCTGGGTATTAGATATATACCAGTGCACCATAGATTAATTGCTAGCAGAGAGATTAGCAAGATTGAGGTTGACTTCGGAGTTGTGAAGCAAGAGCTGCGGGTTAAAATTGCAAGGGATTTAACTGGAAGGGTATTGAATATTGCTGCAGAGTTTGAGGATGCAAAAAGACTCTCGCGAGCTATTGGAATACCTGTTAGAGAGGTTTTGAAAAAAGCTGAGGAAATCGCTAGAAAGCAATTTGTTTAATTATGAAGTAATGAAATAAGAAATAAGAAATAAGTAATAAAATCAAATTGATTATTCAAAAATTATTTACGCGAGATTAGACCAATTAATTTTAAATGGTAAATCTAATATAATATATAATAAAAATGAAAAAAGTTCGGTATCATCAAAAGCTATAATATCAGAGCTATTTATAGTTTTATTTTTTTATTATATCTTTATTATATCTTTGAATTGCTTCATTGATGTTGATTTCTCCTTTAGCCACTTTTCTAGCTAGCTGCATCGATATCGTGGCTCTGCCATTGGTTAGCTCCCTGCTCCGTGCTTGAATTTCTTTTACTTCGCCTAAGCTTGGTTCTATATTTTGCCTTCCAATTATTTCACCCTTCAGCTTAGCAATGTTGATCGCTGCCACGATATCCGAAATTTGAGACCCATGTACACCTTTACCCAAGCGAGGAGTGGTGCCATTTTCATCCACTAATTCTATGCGAAGCCCTAAGTTGATGAGTGAATTAATAATTTGATTGCGAATCAACCTAGCTCCATGGCCTACTCTTATTATAAATTGATCCGCGTGATATTCATTGACGATTTGCTTAACCGCTTCACACACCTCATTCGAAGAAGTTTGATGAACTGCAACTACCGTGCCATCGCCCAGTACTGCTATTCCAGGGCGCTTGCCCGGGTCAATTCCAATTATGATCTGGCTGTATTTGCGCTTACCAAGAAGCAATTGCAGAGCTCTATCGATTGCTACGCGCGGTTTCTTCGCAGCCGCAATTTTGCTTTCATCGAAATCTATCTTATCTACTTCATCCTCAGTGGTAATGACAGCACCTACACTTGGAGGAATTACTTCCTTTGGAGAAAGCGCAATGAAATTCAATCTTCGGGAGCGCATCTCAGCTACTAATGTCTGATAAAATGCGAAGTCCTCAGTAACTATGGCAATGCGCTTAACTTCCAGTTCCCTCCAGTTTTTAATATAAATATATTATAGTAGAATAAAAACATTGCGTTTGCTATGCCGCTATATCGAGCCCTTTTTTTAGTTAGGCATGCCAAAAAATATATATTAGGCTATCCTAATTTTTAAAAATATGGTAACTGAAAATGTAGAAGAATATCTAGAGGCAATTTACGCCCTTACTGAAGAGGGAAAAAGGGCTAAAACAAGTGAAGTTGCAGAGCGCTTGAAAATAGCACCTTCAAGTGTTACTGAGATGCTTAGGAAGCTCTCCAGCGAAGGATACCTCCACTATCAACCCTATCGAGGGGTTACTCTTACAAAAAATGGACTTGAGGTTGCGAAGAAGATAAAGCGAAAGCACCGCTTATTAGAGCGATTTTTAAGCGATTTACTCAAGATTAAAAAAGAAGAGGTTCACGAGCACGCTTGCAAGATGGAACATTCCATATCGGATGAAGTTGAAGAAGCACTCTGCAAAGTACTTAGATTTCCAGATACCTGTCCGGATGATGAAAAAACTATACCACTTTGCGATAAGCAAGTAACAAGCTGCTTGGAATGCGTGCAAAAAGAGAGCGCTAGCTTTGAAAAAAGAAAGAAAGAACTCACCCCCCTCTCTAGTTTGAAAGCAGGGCAGAGAGGGGTAGTGGCTTTTATTAGAGGCGGCAGGGGTGTTATTCAGCGCTTAGTTGACTTGGGCTTGTGCCCAAATACTGAAGTCGAGGTTCTCAGAACCGCGCCCTTTGCAGGTCCTATTGAGATATGCGTGCGGGGGAGCAATTTAGCACTTGGAAGGGGAATTGCAGCCAAAGTTTTCGTTGAAGCTAGGTAACATTTCATGGAAAAGGATCTCACAATTGCACTAGCTGGCAATGCAAATGTTGGTAAAAGCGCAATATTTAACCAACTCACAGGTTTGAATCAAATTATTGGAAACTGGCCTGGTAAAACTGTTGAAAGAGCTGAGGGCACGCTGCATTATAAAGGCTATAACATACATGTTCTAGATCTCCCGGGGATTTATTCATTCACCACTTTTTCCCTTGAAGAACTTGTATCCCGCGAATATATTGCAAAAGAGAAGCCAGATCTCGTGATAAATGTGATAGATGCCACAACTTTAGAGAGAAATCTCTTTTTCACTCTTCAGCTTCTCGAACTTGAAACTCCAGTTATTATAGCTCTTAATCAAATTGACTTGGCTGAGAAGAAAGGCATTATTACTGATCACGAAAAGATGCAGGTTCTCCTGGGGGTACCTATTATACCTACTGTTGCCATTAAGGGAATTGGAATTGAGAATTTAATTAAAGCCGCAATTGAAACAATCGAGAAAAAACCAGCGATTGAAGCAGTGAGGATAAAATATGGAAAGGAAGTGGAGGAAAGAATAGAGAAAATTAGTACATTAACCTCAAAAATAAAGCTCAAAATACAGTATCCCCCTAGATGGATAGCAATTAAACTGTTGGAAGGCGATGAGGAGATAATTAAAATAGTGGAGGCAATTAATCCGCGAATTATTCAAATTGCTTATGAATATGCAAGGGAGATCGAGGAGGTCCATGGAGAGCCCTGTCCAGTTGTGATTGCTTCTGAGAGATATGATATTGCCAGTAAAATAGCTAGAGAAGTTCAGCGCATAATAATACCTAGAAAGATGGAATTTGTAGAGAGAATCGATAATTTAATTATGCATAAAATCTGGGGTTACTTCTTTCTCATCGCTATATTGCTCTCCATATTTTATGGAATCTATACTTTTGGCAACATATTATCTGAGTTCCTGAGTAATTCTTTTGAAGCATTCAAATCAGTTGCTGAATTAGCTCTTGGTGGAGGCTGGCTGTTTAAATTGATCTGGGAAGGGCTTTTCCAAGGCATAATAGCGGGGATTACAATTGCCCTGCCCTATATAATCCCCTTTTACATTTTCCTTGCAATTCTCGAGGACTCAGGTTATCTCCCTAGAGCTGCATTTATGATGGATAATCTTATGCATAAACTTGGCTTGCATGGAAAAGCATTCATACCCTTAATATTAGGTTATGGCTGCAACGTCCCAGCATGCCTTGGATGCAGAATCATGGAAACGCAGCGAGAGCGAGTGATCGCTGCATTTGTAGCAACACTCGTGCCCTGTGCAGCTAGAACAGTGGTAATCTTGGGCTTAGTTGGAGCATTTGTTGGATTAAACTGGGCTCTAGCGCTTTATATACTTAACCTGCTTTTAATCTTTGCCCTCGGGAGAGTGGCATTTAAAGTTCTCCCGGGCGAGCCTGTGGGATTGATAATGGAAATGCCAGCTTATAGAAAACCTATACTCAAAATTGTAGCAAAGCAATCCTGGTATAGGGTGAAGGATTTCATCAGAGTTGCCTTTCCCTTGATAATATTTGGGAGCTTGAGCATTAAGATTCTGGAGCTCGTTGGTTTACTTGATCCAATTGCAAGTTTAATGAGCCCTATTACTGTTTCCTGGCTTGGATTGCCAAACTTGGTTGGAATAGCATTTATACTAGGAGTACTCCGCAAGGAGCTTACCCTCATAATGCTAGCAACTCTTCTAGAAACGAGCAATTTTGCCCTAGTACTGACTCAAAAGCAAATGATTGTTTTTGCACTTGTAACAATGCTCTATATACCCTGCATCGCCACCATTGCTGCTTTAATAAAAGAACTGGGCTGGAAAAAGGCGTTTTACGTAGCTATATTTGAAATTGCTTTTGCGATATTTATAGGTGGAATTGCACAGAGACTGCTTGGATTTTTATATTGAGAAAGCAATTATATTGAATCAATTGGAGGGCTGATCTATAAATCAAGAACAAATGTGGATATGCGTTAAATGTAGATTTATTTATAAAGCTAAGAAGCCACATCAGAAGTGCCCCGAATGCGGAGCGGGTGAAGATCTGCAGGGAAAGCTACCTGAAACCACTCTTTTTGAGATGATAGAAGAATGGAAATGTGAAGAGCACTAAGCCTTTTCAGGTTTTGGCTCGCATTTGGGGCAGTAAGGCACAAATACTGAATAGCTTGGTCTATATGGATGTGGAACGCTAGCTTCTACTATTTCTGTGCCACAGACTGGGCATTTATATTGAGTCTCGCCCTTTTTCTTAATATAATAGAGCTCGCCTTTGCGTAAATAGCCAGTTTCACACTTGGCACATTTAGCTTCATATATATTTCCAATAATATATTCCCACCACATTCCTGATCCGCAGCATTCCGTTGGAACTGCCATAATGTTCCTCCTTTATAATTTTATTTTTGCAATCTCAATACTGCTTCATACTATATATGTTTATTGAAATTGAAATTTGAAATTTAAATTTAATAATTTTAGTAATTTTAGTAATAGTAAATTTAAATTTAAAATCTAAGCACCACTCATAAGCCCCATTGACTCAAAAGCTATAGCTTCAAATAGCTGGCGATAGCCAAAGCGATCACCTATCTCTATCTTAGGTGCTCTATCCAGAGTTAAATATTCCCCAAATATCTCTTCAAGTGCAAGCAATCTCTCAGCTTGATTAGAAATATTTAGAATTTCATCAACCTTCTCAGCAATAGCATGCCAAGCCTTTATTTTGAAGCGCTCAAAAACGATGCTAGCATTTTCAGAAGGATGATCAAAAATTCGATATTTTTCCTCAAGTTCCAGCCTTCTCTCCAGCGATTGCAAAATTAACGTGAGAATCTCCTTTTTGCCTAGGCATTTAGTTTCATAGCTAAGCCAAAGATGCCAAGAAGGCTGAGACATGGCTATATAGTAATCTTCAACATTTTGGAAAAACAGCTTATAGCCGTATTCCTCAGGGAAGTCAAAGGCAAGCGAGCCTGGATCTAGCAGGAGCATGAAGCCAAATTCGGGTTTAACCATGGAAGTGCATATACCTTTGAGGTGCGAATTGAAATTCATCTGATAGAGCTTTTCCCAGAAATCGTAAGTCTGCCTCAAACTTTCCTTGGTTTCCTCGCCGAGAGCAAGCATGAAGAATATTCCTAGATCTATATTATATTTCTGGCAGAGCTCAGCTGTGCGCAGGATCTCGCTATTTGAATATCTCCTGCCATGTGCACTTCGCACGCTCTCAACCCCTGATTCAGGAGATATGGTAAGAGCCAAAGGTACCCCTATAGAACTCAGGCTCTTCAAATATTCTTCGCTCGCAGGGGAGAAGAGTTCCATATCCATTCCATCTAAATCAATTTTTTCCTTTCTGAGGGTTGATATTAACTTTTCCACATAGCTCTTTCCACCCATTCGCGGGTCTTGAAAAATGGAAATTAGATTTATGCCTTGCTGCCTGAGCTTTTCAATATCCTCGGCAATCTTCTCCGGGCTGCGAAACGCAGGTTTCTGGCGATTAAACATTTTTGAATAGCTATAAGCAGATGCACCGCATCCAACGCAATTATAAATACACCCTCTGCAAAAGGGTATACACCACCATTTTTTGGTAATGCCACCTAGGGATCGATCAATCAACAAGCTGCAAGGTTCCACAAGGTCTAGACGTGTGAAATCGAATTCATCGAGAGTTTCACAGGGTTTTTCCATTGGATTTATTTTAATTCGCCCGTTACTCGTGCGATAAGTTAAATTCGGAACTCTCTCAAGGTTTCGGTTTCTTACATTCAAAAGCTGAAGCAATGGTTTCTCCCCTTCTCCGCGAATTACATAATCTATGAACTTGAACTTCTCAATTATCTCACTGTGAAAACAGCTTGCGGTAAGACCTCCAAGCAGTATTTTTGAGCTAGGTTTAAGCTGCTTGCAGAGTTTAGCGAGCTCTATAGCACCTTGAACGTGAATGCACCAGTGGAGATCCAAGGCATAGATCTTTGCTTCTTCCTTCTTAAGGAAACTCTCCACTTCGAAATATCTATTCACAAGCATGGCTTCTCCTAAGTTGTAAATTTTGGTTTTAAAGCCATGGCGCTCTAAATATTCAGCCATGCTTAAAAAGCCAATTGGAATGGTTAGAAACTGCGAAGTGCTGAAGGGAACTGTGCGAGCAACTCCACCTGGAAATACCACTTTCTTTCGAAAATCATAGATAGCTGGAGGATGGAGAAAAAGCACCTCGTACTTCATATAGATAGCTATTTAAACTCATATTATTTAAATTTGGTGCGATGGAAATTGGGGAGAGAGAAGCCCAAATTCTTATCGACATAGCAAAAGCTGCGATTGCAGCATATCTCAAGGAAGGAGTTAAAATAGAGTTACCTGCAGATATCCCTGTTGCTTTAAGGCAAAAAATGGGTATTTTTATATCGCTGAAGAAAAGCGAGGGAGGTAAAGAGAAAAGCTTTAGTTCCATGGGCTACCCTTTACCAGTCAAGCCACTGGCTGAAGCAATCATAGACTCAGCTATAGCTACTGCTATTCGCGCTCAAATATATGGAATCGAAAGCCTAGATGGCGTGAATGTGGAAGTCAGTATTATTGACTCTTTGGAGCCCCTTGAAGCTGGGAATAGAGCTAATCTGCCAGATTTTATAAAGATAGGGGAAGATGGCATAGTAATTGAAAGAGGCTTTCACCGCGCTCTTTATCTCCCGCAAATTGCAGTTGAACAAGGCTGGGATAGCTCGGATTTCTTAAGCGAATGCTGCATAAAAGCAGGTTTAATGCCTGATGCCTGGCTGGATGAAGCTACTAAGCTATATAAATTCAAAGTCAAAGTTTTCAAGTAAGCTGTGGAGAAATGCTGTTTCCCAGCCGCGCCTTTGTAGATTTCAATGACTTCATTTATAATCAGAGGTAATTCCTCGGACTTGCCTTTTCCTATTCCGCTGCAGATACTGCGAGCACGTGGATCTATATAAATGTAGTACTCCTCATCTTTATAGTAAAATCTCGCTTTATTTCGATCAAAAGATTTTGGCTCCCGGCGAACTATAAATGGCCATAGTTTGCATGCGGTTGGTTTTAAGTCAAAAAACTGTAACTTGCATAATCCATATTCATTCAATATACATTTTGTTCCATTTTTTTTTCAAACTTGGCTTGCATCTGCTCACTTCAAGTGCATATGGAGCAAAGTGAAGAATTCTTGCATATTCATATGGATTTAAATACACTGTAAACCCTTTTGTGCAGCAGTTGCCACAAGCTAGGCAGCTCCACGATGCTATTTCCCTCCACGGTATCATTTTGGATCTGCATGTTTTTTCTTTTTTCTTTTTTCTTTTTTCTATCTCTTACAATTCTCACTTAATTTGGTTTTTCATTCTTTTAAAGGCTTTAAGGCTTGTAGTTCCAAGGTCAGAAAATGCCTCAAGAAAAGAAACTTATATTAGTTATATGGGCCCGCGGAGATTCGAACTCCGGACCTCACGGTTATCAGCCGTGCGCTCCAACCAGGCTAAGCTACGGGCCCGCGCCTCGCTTTGAGGTATAGCTGCAAGGGTATAAATTGTTTTTGCATTATGATCACCATGGCATTAAAAAATAAAAGGTGAGCTTCTCTTCGCGTGCTGAATCGCTGGAGAGATATATTTTATTTCTTTATTTCCTCAGTTTGCAGCAAGATTATTAATATCAATATTAGGAGGAGGATTGTCCATAAGGTATAGTCGATTAG
>JAWCMA010000025.1:0-336 GCA_038850285.1 Methanocellales archaeon
AGGGCGCATATTAAGAATTTATAAAGGATTTTACCCTGAATACATGCCATTCATAGTCCCAGGTTTAACCCCAGAGGAGAGGTGGTATCCAAACTGGCCAGATGGATACTATCCCTTTGATGATATAAATGACGATGACAAAGGACAGTTTGACCACCCGCTATTGCTGAGCTATCCACTTGAGTATTTCAAGATATACAATTTTAATAAAGAGCCAAGTGCTACAGCTGTAGACGATCTCGACCTATATGTAACAACTGATCTCACTCAAACTGAAAATCGTTTATTGCACGCGAATCCCAACCTCGTGGTTTCTTGGAACAACAACACCGGCTG
>JAWCMA010000025.1:346-16190 GCA_038850285.1 Methanocellales archaeon
TTGGAATGGCACTGACTGGAGCATAGACCCAGGTACTGGTTTGAAGTCACGCAATTTCGAAGAAGAAATCAATAGCAAGCTTCAAGACCTAAATGCTAGCGATGGACAGCTATTTTTGCTTTCAATTAAATATCACAATGCACAAGGAGATGTCTCTGCACCCAATGCAGTGACTTGGCTTGAAGATCCTTGGCTGCCAACGGGAGAAGACATTCGTGGATTATTCAAACTGGAGGTCTGCATATGGTAAAAAGCGAAGCACAGGTTTTCACCCTCGAGGGCTTGGGCGCGGCTGTGGTAATAATGCTAGCTATTTACTTCATGCTTCAATCCCCTGTAATTATCACCCCTCCAGTTACCCAGCATTTAAATGTGCAGCTCTCGCAGCACGGTAGAGATGCACTTCTAGCGCTTGATATAGAAGTGCCTAGCAACAGCAGTCTTGCTAATTACACTTTGAAGAGCTATTTAAAAGCAATTAATAAAAGCGACCTCAAGATTCCCACTCAAATGAGAAAAGATTTGTGCTCTCTACTCCCGAGAAATGTGATGTTCAATGTGGTTTTAAGCTATGTTAATTTAAGTGGAGTAAACATAAGCGAGGGAAATTATACCATGCTAAATATCACCAATCTGATCTTAAATTCCGATAATACCACTGAATTCATAACCAATCTCACGCCTCCTCAGGATTCAACTACTACTAGCCACTTCGTAGTGCTCTACGACAGCGAGCTCAGCGAGAACTCACCCTTTAAAGTAAATGCAACTGAAATGGGAACTGAACCTGAAAGAGTGCCGCATGTGATAGAGGTGAGACTTGAACTATGGTATGTTTAAGAGATGAGGAAGGAGAGATTATAATATTATTCGGATTTTTAATAGCAGCTAGCTTAATCGTACTAGCTGTATTGCTCAACACCGTGCTATTCTCAGGCCAGCAGGCAGCCACCGGGGAGTTTACCTTCCCTAAATATGAGATACAGGATATAAGGCTTCAAACTCTGGAGCAAGCTAGAATTGCGGCAAATCGCTCGGAGTTTAAAAATGAAACTATATTTAATGAGATAATAGAGTTATATTGCAATCAAATCCTAGCGCTATACAGCCAGCGAGGTGCTTATGCTCTAGTCTCGGTGAAACCTGTGAAGAGTGGAGAGAATATAACTTGGGCTCAAGTCAAAATCATCTACAACGATATGTATACTGATTACAAAAGTGTGGATGTGATCTACGATTTAAAGGGGGAATAATAGGAATATGAATGGAATGAATAGGAATATGACTAGTAAAAGTAAGACTAAGAGCAAGAATAAATTTTTTAATATTGTTAATAATACCCAAGCGGTAACTCCAACCTATGAATATATAATACTCGTTGGAATTTTAATCGTCTACATCACTCTCTTTCTCACCATTTACGCTGATGAATTTGGAATTGCGCCTTTGAGAACTGCAATGCAAACGCAATTTGAAGACGTTGGCAATGATATTAGCTCAAAAGTCGTGGATATGTATATAATAGCCCCTGAATCAGGCTATTTAAAAACCAAATTCTACATCCCTGAGGCAGTGGGTAAATATGAATATAAAGTTGAATTCAGTGAAATGGGACTTGACCAGCAGATCTTAGTTTCAGCGCTGAGATTTGAAAAAGAAGTCATGATCACTTTAAATAAAATAGGCTCCAGCCTAGGGTTAAATGGATCAACATATAGCTCTACATCTGAACACTGGTTAATTTACACCATAGGCTCAGAATATGATCTAACTCCAATTGCAGTTGTATACCCAAGGGAAGTCTCATACGACCTTACCTCTGGGTTAAGCGATATCGTTGTTTTTGATGGGAGTGATTCTAAGGGTATAGGCGAGCTTCAATACGCTTGGGACTTCAACGGCGATAGCATAATCGACTCGACTAATGCAACGGAATACTATCAATACTCAGCTCCAGGTATTTATAATGCCATTTTAACCATCTACGATCCAGTTCTAGATAGATCAGCCTCCTCAACTGTTCAGGTAAATGTTACAACTGCTTATATCGAGCCAACCTTGGATGCATATAAATATGTCGCTCCAAGGAGCTTTGGAGCAGGCAAACCTTCTTATACCAACATAGTTCTCTACGGCAAGGGAATACCTCAAAATGAATCTCACCTTGATGTAATGCAAGTGATAGATGTCTCAGGAAGCATGGATCCCGATTGGCTAAAGATAGCTGGCCATGATCCAGATACAGGCTATACTCCATTCTCAAATAAGAGTATAAATGGAACCGCTGGAAGCAAGATCTGGACTCAGAGCTTTAGTTTAACAAGCGCTGCTAATGAAACAATTGAAAAACTTCACGTTGAACTCTGGAATGTAAGCGGGAGCAAAAACGTTGATCTCTATGTAAAACCACCTGGTGGATCTGCTGAGAGAGCACAGAATATAACTCCTTGGTATGAGCGCTATGAAAAAGCAAATCCAACTCTAGGTAGCTATACTATATACGTCCTTGGAGACTTCCCAGTTGATAGCCAGCAGTTCAAGGTAAATGTGAACAAGACCTCAAAGATTAACATAAGTGGAGCTGTGGATACCTACTCCTGGAGCAATACCACTTATAATTTGAATATAGCTAAGTGGATGGAGACATATATAACTTGGCCCACTAGCTCAATCGATCTAAATCTATATTTAACCGACCCGAGCTCAGCAACCCATGCTCCAACTCCAGCCAATCTCTCCACTCCCTCTCGCAACTGGGAGCGAGTTTACCTCACTAATATAAGTGCTGGGGACTGGACAGTTGCAGTTTACAACAATGGCTCTTATCCACCCCCTGATTTCAGCATAAGTGCCTCGCCATATGTGAACACCATCTGGCAGAGCGAGAGCACCACTTATACTTTAACATTAACCTCACTCAACGACTTCACAGGCAATATTTTACTCTCAATCTCTGGTTTACCAGCAGGCGCTAGTGCTACATTTAGTACGAATCCAGTTGGCCTATCAGCTGGGCAAACTAGAACTTCAACTTTAACAGTTTCAACAGGTCCGACAACACCAATTGGCAATTACTCGCTTACAATAACGGGTAAAAGCGGTTCGCTAACTCACACCACAAATGTATACCTCAACGTTACCCCCTATGATATTACCGTTAATGCCTATTGCTTGACCAATGGCACTTGGGTAAGCGTGAACATAACTCTAGATGGCGCGTCAACTGGAAAGAATACCCCATCTAGCTTCACAGGCTTAACAGGCACGCATACACTTCAAGTTCCAAGCATAGATCCACATGGACATGCTTTCTCCTACTGGAGAAGACCAGATGGTTCTACCACAACGAGCAATCCAATTACATTCTGGCGAGGCGGAACTTATACTGCTTACTACGGTGTAACTCCATATAGCGTTACAATTAACGCTTGGTGCTACGATGAAAGTAAGGATCCCAATGTAGATATAACCATGGATGGCTCTCCCACTGGTAAAAAAACACCTTATACCTTCACAGGTTTAACAGGCACGCATACCTTCACTGTGCCAAGCAGCGATTCAAGCGGACATCCCTTCTGGAAGTGGAGCACAGGCTCCACGAGCACAACTATAACCGTGGTCTCAAGTGGAACTTATACCGCTTATTATGGCACTCCTAGTTTCACAATCTCAAATCCAGGAACGCAGACTGTGAATCAAGGCAGCTCGAAATCAGCAAGCATAACGGTAACAAGTATTAATGGCTATAACAAAAAAGTAGATTTAACTTCTAGCGGCGCGCCTGCAGGAACAACAATTAGCTTTTCACCTGACCACGGAAATCCCACATTTAGCTCTACAATGACTATATATGTTGGCGCGAGTACGCCAACTGGAAATTATCCAATAACAATTAGAGGTACTGGGAGCGATGGCTTAGTTAAAACTCAAACCTTTACTCTGAGCGTAATTCCACCGCCTGATTTCTCAATAAGCGCCTCGCCTTCGTCGAGAAGTGTTAAAACCACGGGCGAGAGCACAACTTATACCATTACCTTAACCTCGCTGTATAACTTCGCAGGCAGCATCTCGCTCTCAATCACAGGATTGCCAGCAGGCGCTAGTGCCACATTCAGCCCTAACCCAGTTAGCCTATCAGCTGGACAAACTAAGACCTCAACCCTCACTGTTTCAGTGCTCCCTGGAACTCCAGTTGGAGATTATACCTTAACTATAACTGGCATAAGTGGAAGCCTCAGCCATTCAACAAGCGTAACTCTCAAAGTTACACCACCCCCACCTGGCTGGATCTACTGGCTAGCTAGACTATATGAAAGCTCACTCCCAAGCCCATGGATCAGCGCTAGAGCTGCCCCAGGTGTAGAAAGCTTCACTGGATATATACGCCTTGGCGAGACTCCTGTGACAAGCTTTAGCGACACATTAATTGCAAGCGAGCCGCCTAGGTGGGATAATACCGAGAGTCCAATCTTGATTAATGAATCCATTAAGAACTTCAAGATAGCATTGAATTACACCGATGAATCTGGAAATCAAAGTTTGCACTTCTGGGTAAGCAAAAATGGCGCTCCTCCAGTGCTAGTAGCTGGATTAATGGGTGAGTACTATGACAACAAGGATTTAACCAATTTGAAATTAACTAGACTAGACCCAGTGGTAGACTTCAACTGGGGCTCAGGCTCACCACATTCTTCAATTGCAGCTGATACCTTCTCAGTTAGATGGACTGGCTATGTAAAGATAGATAGATCCGAGAACTATACCTTCTATGTAATAACTGACGATGGAAGTAGAGTCTGGGTTAATGATACGCTTATCATCGATTCCTGGATTGATCAATCAGCGACTGAGCGCAGTGGAAATATCTATCTCGCTGAGGGCTGGCATAAGATAAAATATGAATATTATGAGAACACTGGAAGTGCAACTGCTAGATTGCTATATTCCTCTCCAAGCACGCCCAAGCAGGTTATACCGCAGGATCACCTGAGCCCAGTTAATATGAAAGGCAATGTATGCTTAAATTATACTGAGACAAATGTCACTGCACCTGCGAATTACACTGTTTACCTAACCGGAACCTTTTTAAGTGGAACTCAAGACTTTGAACTGCAAACCTATATGGCAAAATTGGATGCAGCTAGAATAAGTGGTAAAACCTTTGAGGATATGCTGAATAGCTCTTCAGATAAATCTGGACTAGTTTCATTTGGCGGAAATGCAACTATTGTTAACCAATCAGATGTAAGGTTGATTCAAAGTCTAACTTATAGCCACAGCCTTGTTAAAGCTGGCTTCGATTTATTAGTGGCGCATAATGGCACGCCAGTGGGCGAAGCCATCTATGTTGCAACTCAAGAGCTAAATAGTTCCTCGGAATTCTTCACTGAGAATAATCGCACTCGAGTGCCTGTGATAATCTTGCTCTCAGATGGACTGCCAACCCTCCCAGCAACCCTTGAGGAGATCTCTGAAAATAATTATACTCGAGCTATTCAATATGCCTATGAGCAGGCTAATATAGCGAAGAACATGGGTATATTAATCTATGCAATTGGATTTGGAGTCGACGCTGACATGGATTTCCTAGCGAATATCTCAAGTGGCGAGGGGTATTACTTCTTTGCTGCCACCAAGGAGGAACTTCAAGCGATATACCTGCAGATAGTCAAAGAACTCAGGGAATATGCAGCTAGAAATGTGGTAATTACCGATGTGGTGCCAGCGGGTATAAATGTAGTAAGTGCACCAGGGGCATATGATGTGATTAATAATGACGATGGAACTACAACTATAATCTGGAGAATCGGTGGAGTTAAAATATATAGACACGGTCAAACACCAGTGGTGCGGCGCTTAGTTATATCAACCATGAACGCAGGTTCTACCACTGCCAATGTATATAACCTCTCAAATATTACCTACACCAATGTAATCACTGGTAATTTAACCACCTTTGTATTACCACAAACATATATATACGTTAAATCAGCTGGCGGTGGACAGATGAATATGGAGTGATTAAATGCTGAATTCAAAAGAAGCGGTTTCGGAAATAGTTGGATACATGCTGATCTTCACCATTGTGGTGCTCTCCATAGGGTTAATGTATACCTATGGCTATCCCATTTTGGAGGATCTTCAAAATAGAATTCGCTTTCAAAATGCCGAGCAGGGATTTGCAATTCTGCAAGCAGATTTAGATAGAGTGGTATTTGATCAAGCACCCGTTAAGACCACGAAGATAAACACCGGAGGCGGATCCATCCAAGCTGCTTCATCGGGGGATCAGATTAATATTGTGGTGAACATCAGCGGAGAGAAGAAATACGAGGTTACCAGAGAACTTGGAATTATAGAATACCGCCATATGGGGAAGAGAATCGCCTATATAGATGGCGGGGTATTTATAAATCAAGGAACGCGTTCTTATCTTCGAATTCCACCGAAGATCTATGTATATAATGACACTGAAACCTCTAATCTCACCGTTATAATCTCAATTTTCTCGATACAATGCAGCTATCCCACGATGGGCGGGGGAGAGAGGGTGTCGGTGCTGAGTAAATATAATAGATCGAGCACGAGTACTTATATCAATCAGAGCTTTAACTCCAGCTTGAGCAATGTAACCATAACCATAAACAGTAGTTTATACATAGATGCTTGGGAATCGCATTTGAGCGATTTGCAGAGGCGGGCATATGCTGGAATCGAAGTCGCGAGGTTGAATTCAACTCATGTGAGAGCCATAATTCCCTTCAATAGAGTGGTCATTACTGAGAATAAAGCGGATGTAGAGGTATCTTCGAGTTAATGAGTTAATTTAATGAAACTTAATGAAACTCTCTAGATTTAAATCTCCTCAGCAAGCACTCTGTACCTGCTTGCCAAAGTATAGCTTGAATCCCTATCTAGGTCGCTGCGAGCATGCTTGCATATATTGCTACAGCGTGAAATTCCCGAGCTTTAAAGGTATAACTAGGCCTAGGTTGAAACTTTTAGCTGATATTGAATCAATGGCTAGGAATACCAAGCCCAAGCTGCCGGTTATGGTTAGCGATGCCACTGATCCCTATCAGCCCCTTGAGAAGCATTATGGGATCACTAGACATTGCTTGAGGGTATTAATAAAACATGGTTTTCCCCTTTTAATCTTAACCAAATCCGATCTAGTAACTCGCGATATCGATCTTTTCAAAGGCGCTAAATGCATAGTTGGAATCACGATTACCACTCTAGATGAAGCGCAAGCTAAGATCATTGAGCCAAATGCTCCATCTCCTGAGAAGCGCTTATCAGCGTTGGATAGGCTTAGTAAAGCTGGCCTGCGTACTTTTGCTAGGATAGATCCAGTTATTCCTACTTTTAATGATCGCGAGGAGATGCTAGAGAAATTAATCAGTGAAATTGCTAGATCTGGGGCTAAGCAGATAACTGTGAGCACCTTAAAACCTGTTAGAGGTTTTTTCAATTCACTTGCGAAAATTGATCCTAGGCTTTCAAAGCGCTTGCTCTCAATGTATAATCAAGGCAAGTGCCTTCTTGGCTATAGATATCTACCCTTTGAAGTTCGCAGGAGTATTATTCTAAAGCTATTTAAAATTGCCATGAAGTATGACATTGCCTTTGCCTCCTGCAGAGAAGGTTTAGCGCAGCTGAATACTTCTCTCTGCGATGGCTCAGCGGAGCTGCGTTTTATCGAAAAATATATCTAGTTTGTTCGCTTATATACGAACAAATGTGATTAAATATGACAAGTCCAATGGAAGTCTTTCAATTATTACCTAAAACAAATTGCAAGCTATGTGGAGAGCAAAGCTGCATGGCCTTTGCATTCAAACTCATCTCTAAAGAACATAAATTAGAGGACTGCATTCCCCTCTTTAAAGAGAATAAATATGCTTCGAATAAAGAAAAGCTCGAAGCAATTTTCAAAAAAGTTGAAAAAGCAGCTGAAACTGGATTAATAATTCACTCTGAAAAATGCTTTGGATGCGGCAACTGCGTGGTAGCCTGCCCTGTAAATGTAGCCGAGGACCCAACGGGCTCAGCTCTTGGACTTGGGCCTAAAAACGATAAAGTAATATTGAGGGTAGTCAAAGGAGTTATTACCGCTAACAATGTTCAAAAATGCCGCAGATTCGGGCCAGATAGAATACTCTGCAATGGCTGCATCGTAACCTGTCCAAGCGAGGCAATTGAATTTGTTTAGGTGAGAAATTTGGCTCTAGCTCTCTGTCCAGTTTGCTCTTGCCTATGCGATGATATTGAAGTGATAAAAAGTGCTATAAATATAGAAAACATAAGCAATGCATGTCGAAGAGGCACAGCTTACTTTTTAAATTACAACGCTGATCGCCTAGAGCCACGCATAGATGGTAGAAAGGTTGAGGTTGAAGAGAGCATAAACAATGCAATTGCTTTACTTAAAAATTCCAGAAAAGTGTTGATCTACGGTCTCGCAAACATCGATGATGAAGCTCAGAAAATAGCTTTTGAAATCGCAGATAAAATTCCCTCAATCCTAGGGGATTCCTCGGTTTTCAGCTTGCTCGTGAAGAAAATCTTAGAGGGCAGGATTAAAACCAATACCCTTGACTACGTTAGAGACCGCGTGGATACAATTATCTACTGGGGCTCCGATCCAAGTAATTCCCATCCTCGCCATCTCTCGCGATATACCTATTATCCCAGAGGCAAATATAGGCAGCGAGGCTGGGAAGAGGATAGATATTTAATTGGCATTGATATAAGGGATTCTTCCACTTCTAAGATGTTCAAGAAATTTTTGAAGATCAAACTAGGTGAAGATTTGGAGTTGATGAAGGCATTGATGGCCTCTCTAAGCGACAAGCTTCCAGTTACACCTCTCGATAAAAAAACAATCATGGAGCTTGCGAGTTTGCTTAAAAAAGCAAAATATGGCATAATCTGCGCGGGATTTGGATTAGCCCAAGGGCTAAATAATAACTTCGAGTTCTTTGAGCAGCTGCTGAGCAAGCTCAATGAAAGGGGAGAATTCAATGTAATTCCAATGCTCGAAGGAGCCAATGCATTTGGATTTGAAAAGCTAAAGCACGAGAAAAAAATCGATTCCACAATTGAGCTACTCCATAGAGCAATTTTAAATAGCGAAGTCGACCTAGCGCTTATCATCAAATCAGACCCAGCTATAGAGCTCCCTTATCCCCTTCAAAAGAACCTCTTGAAAATCCCCTTAATTGTAATTGACTCCCGCAGAACTCTCACTTCAACCAAAGCAAAGGTTACAATACCAAGCGCGGCCACAAGTATAGAGGCTAGCTGCTCGCTCCATAGAATGGATGGAGTTGTGGTGAAGGGAGAAAAGCTATTCGACTCCAAAGCAATGAGCGATGCAGAGGTCTTAAGGAAATTAAGGGAGGGGATGTAATATGCCGGTTAGCGAGTTCTTAATACACCCTGAGTATGAAATACTGCTCATTCTATATAGAGATATCTTTGTGGATGAAGCCCTGCTTAAGAATAGGTTTTCAAGAGAGTTCCAGGAGGCAGCGGCGGCTATAAGGCTTGATGAAATGGATATTAAAAAAATTGGATTAAAAGAGGGCGGCAATGCAAGGATAAGTGGTTCTTCAAAGGCAATCGTTGCAAGAGTAATCAAGGATCAAAAGCCCCATCAGGGATATGCCTTCATGCCATTGAGTCCTTGGTCAAACTCCCTAATGCACTTCAATGGCGAAAATTTTGCAGCAATGCGCGTGGCAAAAGTAAAAATATCCCATACCACGCTGCCTGTAACTGGGCTCCAAGAATTGCTATAAAGCTAGATTTAACCTATTTTTATCTTTTCCTTGGCAGATCTCTCCAGATCGCACGCTTCCCAAGCTTTCAATCCTGCCCTTAACCCAGATTTCTCCACCTAGCATATCGCCCCCTACATTGCCACCTGCGTTTCCCTCTATTATAATTTGACCAGCTCTCATGCTGCATCCAATGGAATCGCGAGCACTGCCTTTTATCCAAATTCTCCCGCCAGACATGTTGAAGCCCGCGCCTGCTCCAGCGCTGCCCTCCACGATTATTTCTCCATTTTGCATGCTCTCCCCAAGCCAGTCCCCTGCTTCACCTTTTATTATTATTCTACCTCCATTCATGCAGCTTCCAACTCTATCTCCCGCACTGCCCTGAACAATTATCTCCCCTCCCTGCATATAATAACCGAGATAGCTCCCAACGTTTCCTCTTATAGAGATCTTCTTTCTATTTTCCCTGCCAAGGTAGTTTATCCTTTCCCCGAGTTCAAGTTCAAATTCACTATCCTTTGATTCATTCACCAATAGCGAGAGAAAAACCCCTGAGTGGGTGAATTCTCTATCTTTAACTTCATAAGGATACTTGGAAAATCTATGGATATCCCTCGCGCTATAACTCCTTGGCCTTGGAATTTGCAGAATATCATCTATATAGTAAACCTTAGCACGCCATTTTTCATAGTCCTCGATAATCTCACCCAGTCTATCCAAGCGCCTATAGCTATCTCTACCCCTAGGGGTGTAGTCTTTGAATTTTTCAAGCATTTTTTTAAAAACTCTTAAGTTGTTTTATGATAAAGATTTTGTTTAACCATTAGACCATTGATTAGATTCAATTTTATATATTTTGAAAAGCAAATTCATAAATAATGAGAATATTTACCCATCCAAGACCAGCGAAATGCGCGCTCTGCGGGGAAAACTCGCCATTTATATCTGAGTTTCTAGGTATTTGCGGAAACTGCATAAAAACAAAATGGAATGAAAGCCTACCCTTTGTGAAGCGAGCGCATCAAATAAGTAGAGAGCGATTTAACCTCCCACCTGAGCCTCCCAGAGCAAGTAATGGGGTTAGCTGCGAGCTCTGCGTGAATAAATGCAGGATTCCAGCTGGTGGAATGGGATACTGCGGCTTAAGGATGAATGAAGCCGGGAAGCTCAAGCACCTAGCTGGCACAGTAGAGAGGGGAATACTAGAGTGGTATTATGATCCCCTTCCCACGAATTGCGTGGCAAATGAAATCTGCCCAGGATGCGCGGGAACAGGCTATCCTAAATATTCCTATTCGCAGCATAAACCTGAGTATGGCTATAAAAACCTCGCGGTATTCTACGGCGCCTGTACATTTAACTGCCTATTCTGCCAGAACTGGCACTATCGCTATCTCACAAACAAGCGTGCACCTTGTTATTCTGCTCAAGAGCTAGCAAGCAAAGTCGATCCCTATACCTCCTGCATTTGCTACTTCGGAGGAGATCCAACGCCTCAGCTGCCGCATGCAATTCAAACATCTAAAATCGCTTTGGAAGAAAATAAGAATAGAATCCTTCGCATTTGCTTTGAATCAAATGGTAGCATGAGGCTATCTCTTTGCAAGCAAATCGCTGAGCTCTCCCTTGTAAGCGGTGGAAATATTAAGTTCGATCTTAAAAGTTATAATGAGCATTTAAACATCGCTTTATGCGGCGTTACAAACCAGCAAACTCTTGAGAATTTCAAATATCTCGCTGAAGTGGGAAAGCAGCGCAGGGAGCCAAAGTTTTTAACCGCGAGTACACTATTAATACCCGGCTATGTCGATGCAAGTGAGGTTGCGCAGCTCGCGAAGTTCATAGCATCTCTAGACCCAGAGATACCTTATTCATTGCTTGCTTTTTATCCTCAATTTTTCCTTACAAATCTCCCAACCACGCCGAGAAAGCAGGCAGAAGAGTGCTTGGAGGCAGCGAAGAAAGCTGGGCTTAAAACAGTTTGGATTGGAAATATTCATCTACTTAGCTGAAAAAAATAGGCAGAGGTGAATACTTGGAGCCAGAACCAATAAGCAGAAAATTGAGCTTCTCAGACTTCGCTGCAATCCTAGGGATGGGCTTTTTTCTTTTAATAGTTGAAGCATTAGCTCTATTTCTAGTTAGGCCTTTTCAAGAGAATAATATGCAGATCTTCGAGGAACCCACATCCATCTGGAATCCAGTTGCCTATATAGTTATAATCCTTAGCTTCACCATTTTCATATTAATAACCCTTAGATATGGGAAAAAATGGATGGTGCAAGCATTCATTGGATTTGCGGTAATGAGCACGCTTTTAATAATTTTCGATGTCTTCACCTCAAGAATACTCCCGCAATATATAGCTTCACCTGCGGCTTTAGCGCTGACAGTTTTTTCAGCCGTACTTCTCTATAAATACCCAGAGTGGTATGTTATTGATACAGTGGGCATAGTAATAGGCGCAGGTGCAGCATCGCTATTTGGAATCTCCCTCGCCATACTTCCAACCATAGTTCTCTTGATTGCACTTGCAGTTTACGATGCAATCTCAGTTTATAAAACCAGGCATATGATTAAGCTAGCAGAGGGAGTGCTTGCTCTTAAAATTCCAGTATTACTTGTGATCCCTAAGAAGCGCCATTATTCCTATAGAAAGCAAAAATCTCTAGGTAAAACTGGAGAGCGCGAGGCATATTTCATGGGCCTCGGCGATGCGGTTATACCCGCTATCTTAGTTGTCTCAGCAAATGTTTTCATGAGGGAAGCCCCAGGGATTATTGCGATGATTAATTACCCAGCGCTTGGTGCAATGATTGGCTCGCTGATTGGCTTCGCAGTGCTCATGACCTTTGTAGTCAAGGGCAAGCCTCAAGCTGGTTTGCCGCTGCTTAACGCAGGTGCAATCTCAGGGTTCTTATTCGGCTGCCTTGCAAGTGGAATTAGCTTTTTTTAAAATTTTTAAAATTTTTAAAAAGATCCTGTGCATGAGGTAGGAATTCCCGCTGCTCTTTGCTTCTGCCTATAAGCGCTATTAATCTACTTTTAACCTCCTCAATTCCCTCGCCTGTGAGTGAGGACATGCTGAGTTCAGCTATACTGGGGATTTCTTGTGATAAATCAGCTTTATTTGCAACCACTAGCACTGGTACCTTAATGAGCTCTTTTATCTCAGCTAGGAGATTAAGCTGAGCTTTTAAGGTATAGCCGCAGGTTTCACTGGGGTCTATTATGAAAAGGATCACATCTCCTATATAACGAATGGCAGCTATTGCTTGTCTCTCAATTTGATTCCTTTGGCTAAGGGGGCGGTCAAGCAATCCAGGGGTATCTATTACTTGATAGCGCTTTTTGCCAACATAAAAATGCCCCACCATTATTCCCTTAGTGGTAAATGGATACTCAGCAATCTGAGGCTTGGCACTGCTAGCGCGCGCCACGAAACTCGATTTACCTACATTGGCGTAGCCCGCAACTACTATGGTTGGCTCTTCAGATATAGTTGGTATTCTCCGGAGTTTTTCTCTAGCTTCCGCTAGAAATTCTAGGTCCGCTTTAATATCGCTGACAATCGAGGCCATTCTACCAAATGCCTGCTTCCTAAGCTTAGGTGCAGCTTCACTTTCTCTTATCAACCCTGCGTATTTGCGGGATAATTCCTTTATCTTCTTCGCAGCCCAGTTTACATTGTATAGCGATTTCTTTAGCTTGTCAACTCCAACTAGAATGTCAGCAAGCTCTCTATAGAACCCCGGTAGCCTATCCAGACTCGGGAATTTTCTTACAGCTAGGGATAAATTATCCGAGAGTATATTCCCAGCGGTTAGCACGCTTGCCTTCTCAGCATCGATTATAGAAGTTGAAACCTTACCCTTTCTTGCTCTCGCTGCTCTTCTAAAAGCTTTATCTATGAGCTCTTGAGAGAGTGGTATATTTGCTATTTGCTTGAACATATTCATTTAAAAGCACTTTTTGCCTTATGGCAAGCTTGGAATATTAATCTTCTGCGAGGAATAAATTTAAAAAAGGGAAGAAAATTTATTTCCTCACGTAGAGTGTGCCTTTTCCATCCACTGATAAGTCGCCTGTGTATTTTAAATATTCCTTGCCATCTATGACCTCTGTGCCTTCGAGTTTGAATGCAGGCAGCATTTCCAAGACTTTGCCCTCGATTCGGATTTTCCCGCCTTTCATCTCTCCCCCTGGAATTGTGGCATTGCCCTTTATTATTATCTCTCCATTGCTCATGCTTAAACCAGCTAGTATACCTGCGTTTCCATGGATTTCGATTTTACCCCCTGCCATTTTCTCGCCGCAGTAATCCCCAGCATTGCCTTTGACTATAATTGTACCTCCAGTCATCCCAGTCATTTCGCCGCGATATGCTGAACCAACGTAGTTGCCTGCATCGCCATTTATTATTATTTCACCGCCTTTCATCTCCCGCCCTGCCCAAGCATCTGCGTTGCCATTTACCGAAATTGTGCCTCCACTCATAAAGGCACCGAGGTGCATATCTACATCGCCGCTGAGGTCTATTCTACCTGCTGCCATTTTCTCCCCTATGCGTTTAACTCTTGGAACACTTCCATTTATCACTATGCAAGTATGCTCCACCTGTCCTTGGCCCTCTACTTTGACCTCGAAGACATCGCCGATCTTTGCTCCTCTATTTCCAATGTAAATTGGAAGGGATTTAATCTCCTGAGCTGTTTTTCCAGCGAAGTTCTCAGGCCTTATAGTCTCGGCTTCTATTGAAATATTCTCAATTTGCTTGGGCGTTAATGTTACCACGAAGGTCATTGGTCTCACGCTCCTACTTTGATTTCATAGGGCTGCGTTAGATATTTCTCATCGACTGGATAGCGCGATAGTGTAACGGAGTAGTATTTCTGGAATTTCTTTGCAATATCCTTCTCCACTTCCTTCATTAATTCTTCCTCAACCTTTGGATTGGTCCAGAAAGTCTTGCCTTCAACTTCTTTTATTATTTCTCCATCTTTAACCACTATTTCCCCGCCTTTTATGGTATACTTCGCTCTGGCAAATGCTCTTTCAACTTCTTTATATTGCTTCGAGGGATCTAGTTCTCTTGGCTTTATATTGTATATTGAGACATCGCCATCTGCGCCTATTCCTAGGTGCCCTTTGCCATATTTCACAAGTCCCAGTGATTTAGCTTGACCAGCTCGAGTGGTAATTGCAATTTCATTCCAGTCAAGCTCGCGGGTTATCGAGGGGAGTACTGCGCGTTGAGTGATAACTGAGTGGCATTGCTTAATTACCTCTTCTCTATATTTAGCGCTCATCAATAGTGCTATTATATTTGGATAGCCTGTGAATGGCCCGCCATTGGGGTGATCGGTTTGCATCATTACCTTCCATTGATCCTTTATTAAGAGATTAAGCTCAAGGCCAATTGCCCACTGTATAGCCCCAACGGGACTCTTTGGGGAGTAGAAAACAGGGATAATTCCAGCTCCAGTTTCGAGTTCAACATCGTTGTTGCTCCACTTCCGCTTGGTCAAGACATATAAATTATACTCCATTGGTCCATCTGCGGTCATTGTAGTGGTATCGCCGAATATCACTGCTCCAGTGTCAATTGTTATGTTATCCGCTTTATTAATGTAGTCTGCTATTGCATCTGCTTTTGAGGCAAAATCCCGCCAACTAGCGCCTCCATAAGAGTGGAATTGCGTATGGGTGGCATGCATTACCTGCCGCTCTTTATTCTTCAAGTCCTTTACAACATCGTAAGTATCAAGCGTCACTGGGTAGTTGCCAGGATGTCCAAGGCGATTGCAGTGGATATGAATAGAGTGAGGTAATCCCAAGAACTCATTTACCTCTGCAAGGCTTCTTATAATTTCAGCTGGGGTAACTCCAAAGTGGGGCGCTGGTTCGCGAATGCTACTTACATTTTTACCCCACCCCCAAGCCTCGACTCCAGCTGGGTTAACGATTTTAACCCCATAGCCCTTAGTTGCTCTTAAAAGCCAAGCTACAAATGCAATTAGTTTTTCCTTCTGCCCAGTTCTTATGTATTCAAAAAC
>JAWCMA010000026.1:0-2851 GCA_038850285.1 Methanocellales archaeon
CGACACCTGCATCCCCGCAATTCCCCCGCCGATAACTAGGGCTTTCTTTATCACTGGAATTTCAATCACTGGAAGCATTTCTTGCTGCAGCAGTTTCTCAACCTCACGCTCAATCGCCTCAGCAGCTCTCTGAGTACCCTCAGTCTTATTCTTTCTAAAAGCCTTGATGCTCTCCCCCAGATCTAAATACTCCACTTTGCATAGTTCTTTAAAACCAAGTTCACGAAGATCTCCACAAGCTGCAATTACTAAACCATCTAAATTATGCGCTTCGATGGCTTGCTTTATCTTGTTCTGTCCCTGCTCCATGCAGATATAAGGTTCTTGTGAAGCAATGATTACATTTTTATTTTGCCTCGCTTTTTCAATTATTCTCTCTAGCTCAATTAAATCATTGATATATTTACCACAGGTGCAGAGAAAAATTCCTATTCTTTCACTCATAACTTGAATTATCATTTAATTGATTTTATGATAAATCTTTTGTCAATTGCCTCATTCTGTTTAATTGAAAAATAAATTTGATATTTTATGACATTTAAGAAATGAAAATCCCAGCTAGATTTTGAGGTATTCTAGTGCTTTTCTCCCAATTTCTCGATCGTCGAAGCAATTTAGAAATTCAGCCTTGCTTTTAAAAGGCTTGTTTAAAATAATTCTAGCTGCTCTTTTCCTTCCAATACCCGGGATGTGGCTTAGTATCTCGAGGGAAGCGCTGTTTACCTCAAAGGGGTATGGCAGTGCAGTTATTGATCTATAGCCATGGCCTACTACTTTTACATTTAGGAATTTATTCAGCTCGATTTTTAAGGGTATTCCTACTAGCACTGGGTAGCTTGCGATCTGCCTGCCATAGGTTAAATTTCCCTCGTGAATTTCGGTGCGAACCTCGCGGAGCACTGTGCCCTGTGGTATTACGCGCTGAATCATTGTGTGATCGATTTCTTCCCTAATGCGCTTTTTCCAGATGTGGAAAAGTGCTTTATGTTTTCTAGCGATTGCATCTCCTATTTCCCCCATCTTTGTGCCCTCGAATGGCATTACTTGGCGAATATTGATTCTCCTCACCAATAGTTTTCTCTGTAGTACTTCTTTGAGGAATTGATAGTTAAGCTCAAAGGTTTCCTTGGTCTCGCCAATTAAACCGTGAACGAAGTTTATTCCTGGAAGTAGCTCTGGCAGTCCACTTTCCCCGCGTCTTGCTCCAACTTCATTGATTATTTCAATTGCCTTGAGGGAGTCCTCGGGCATGGCTTTAAGCTTATTTGCTTTTATCACGCGTGGATCAGCGCTTTCAATTCCAAGGGCTGCAACATCCCCTGAGGTGTGATATTTCACTATTATCTTAGCTATCTCCCTTGCCTCCTCTGGATAGGCACTTATAAGCCCTGGGTTGGCATTGTCCATGTGGAGCACTTTTAGTTCTGGAGCGGCATTCCTTATTCCTCTATATAGCTTTTCAACTGCCTCGGGATTTGGCCTGGGGAATTCTCCATTGGTTTCAAAGGATTGATAGGCAAATAAATCCGGCTGTCTGCCAATTCGAAAATGCCTTATGCCAGCTCTATAAAGGGCTTCCACTTCTGCCACTATGTCTTCAGGAACGCGGTAATCTGGCTTGCCGTAGAATTGCTCGATGCAGAAGCTGCAGCAAGCTCGATAGCATCCGCGGCAAGTTTCAATTTCTGCCATTGTATTTGGATAGTCCTGATGCTGCTTTACAATCTCCGCTCCCAGCACTGCGATTTCCTTTAAATCCGCGCTTGTCCTTGTTTTATATACATCCACTTCTTCAGGGCTTGAAGTTATTAATTCAGCGATCACTGCTTCCGCATCGCCAAGGGCGATGATCTCGAATATGGATTTCAAGTTCTCAGCGCGCTCAGCTTTTTTACCCCCTTCAACTCCACTTCCAAATCTAGCGGCGGGGCCGCCTAGTACTTTGAATGCTTCTATTTTAGAGCCAATTCTCTTAATCTCGCTGAGTGTGGCAGGCGTGCCTCCTAGATATTTCCCGGGCACGGTGATGCCTGCGATTATTACTACGAGGTCCATTTTATTCAACAGCGTGTATAAATCTGGGTTTCTCCTTAGCTGATCCACCGTGCAATAGAATACTTTGCAATGGTGCTTACAGAGTACGCCTGCTATATACCTAGGATATGGAGCTATATAGGGAGGCACTCCTAGGCAGGCTGGTTCATCTACATAGCAATCTAGTATTGCTGCTTTTTGAATCTTCATCCAAACTATTTTTATCGCTGCAGTGCTAAAAAGTTTGATGTGGCGAGAGATATTATTGAGTCCTATGAAAATGGCAGTGACATTGTATTTGTGCTCAGGAATACCATTGATATTAGAATTAACAAGAAGCTTTATCAGCAGATGAGCAAGAAGCACGATCAAATGGAGATTCTCTCTAGATTCGCGCCTAAGAGTTTGAGACATCATATAACTCAGCGGGAGCTTGTCTATGTAACTAAGGAGAGCGGTATCCCGCTTATTGGTCACACTGCTTTTGGCTTGATAGATAGAGGTACGAATGTTATTCAAGTTAGACCTATTTCAGGCTGTAATTTGAATTGCATTTTCTGCTCGGTGGATGAGGGTAAGAGCAGGACGCGAGTGACTGATTATATAGTTGAGGTGGATTACCTCGTTGAGGAATTTGAGAAGCTGGTGGAGCTCAAGGGCGCTAGCAAGATCGAAGCGCATATCGATGGCCAGGGGGAGCCTTTTCTCTATCCATATATGATTGAGCTTATCGATAAACTCGCTGGAGTTAAAGGAGTAGAGGTGATCTCTGCTCAAACCAATGGCGCGCCCATTACTAGCGATTTTATTAAGAAGG
>JAWCMA010000026.1:2861-16009 GCA_038850285.1 Methanocellales archaeon
AACTAGGTTAAATCTTTCAATTAACTCCCTGGATGAAAAGCTAGCTAGAGGGCTTGCTGGCACGAATAGCTATGATTTAGAGCATGTGAAGCAGATTGCAGTTGAAGTGGCGGGGAGTAAAATAGACCTCTTGCTAGCTCCAGTTTGGGTTCCGAATTGGAATGATGGGGAGATTGAGCGCATTATTGAATTTGGACTTAAAGTTGGAGCTGGTAAGAGCTCTCCAGCTTTTGGCGTGCAGAAGTATATTAAATATCCCCTAGGTAGAAGGCCTAGGAAAACTAAGATTCAAACCTTCAAGCAATTTTATTCAGCGCTTCATAAGCTGGAGTTAAAATATAAAGTTAAGCTGATTTTAAAAAAGGAGGATTTTGGGATCCACAAGCGCGTGGCTTTGAAAAGGGTTTTTAGAAATGGAGAAGTTGTGGAGCTTAAACTTATGGAGCGAGGGAGAGTGAGGGGGGAAATGCTAGCAGTAGCTAGGGATAGAGTGATTCAAGTTATAAATACGGATAAAAGATTGGGCAGTAAAGTGCGAGTGAGAATTTTAAGATCCAAGGATAACATTTATGTAGCAGAGCCATTATAAAAACAATTTTTCTATTTTTTTTCTAAAAATTTACCAACAAAAGGCATAAATAATTAAAAATGAATAAATTTCTATTATGCTTAAACTGGGTGAGTCTGAAATAAAGCTTAGAAGTTTGCTTAAAAAAATTGAGCGGGGCCGCGGAAATGAAATTATTGCTGAAAGCATTTTGAAACTGCTGAGCAAAAATGAAAAATACATAGCTGAATTCACCCCAGTGATAATCACGTGCTTGAGAAAGCAAGATATAAATACCTTAAAATACTCAACCTACTTGCTTAGAAAGATCGCTCAACTCGATCTAAAGCAAGTTGAAGATAGCATACCATTGCTGCTGGAGATCTTGAAAAAACCACCCAGAGCTGGAGAGCAAGAGATCCGGGAGAACTCAGCTATATTGATATACTACGCTTCTAAGGTCAACCCAGAGGTATTGAAAAATAGCGCAGGAGTAATAGTAGAGAATCTCGATGATTTATATTCAACGGTGAGGAGAATTTCCTATTCCACACTGCTTTCAATCACCAGCGTGAAACCAGAGTACTTGATATCAAGTATACCTCTACTCATAAAAGCCCTTGGAAGCATACATCAAGATACTAGGTCAGCTGCTGCTCATATCTTAGGTATAATCGGGGAAAGATACCCAAGGAAAGTTTTAAATAGCTATCCCTATCTCAAATTCTTAGCGTGGTATCACCCAAACAGTGAAATTCGATTAGAAGCAGCGATTGCGCTGGAAAAAATCGAGCGGCAGCTAGTAACCAAAGAGGGAATTTGCCCGATATTTGGATCCAGCCCTGAGGAGAAAGCTTGCAATATATGCAAACAGCAGTGCGAGCTCTCAATTGCCAACCCAGATCATATAATTGCAAAGCGATTGATCAAGGATTTGGAGCAGGTGAAGAAAAATAGAGAAGCAGTACTTGCTAAGAGGATTGAGGCAATGCCTGAAGAAGAAAAAGAAGAGGCTCAAGTTAAGGATGAGGAAGAGCTAGATGAATTATTCAAAGACATCAGAAAGAGCTTCTCAGCTGAAAAAGTACTTGAAACGCTGGGGCTAGCGCATATGATTCAGCCTAGAGAAAGTAAATGCGTGAACTGCGGAGCTATTTTACCCCTTAATGCTAAGTATTGCATTGAATGTGGAGCTAGAGTGGTGGAAGGGTAATGCTCGCTAAGCGCATTATACCCTGCTTAGATGTCACCTATGATAGAAGAATAGCTACAGTGGTTAAAGGTATAGAATTCATCCAGCTTAGACAAGCAGGAGACCCAGTGGAGCTAGCTAAGCGCTATAATGAAGAGGGAGCAGATGAACTGGTTTTCCTAGATATAACTGCCTCCCACGAAGGCAGAAGAACCATGCTTGAGGTAATTGAGAGAACCGCGAACGAAGTTTTTATACCCCTTACAGTGGGAGGGGGAATTGCCTCACTGGAAGATATACGTTCTATCCTCTGCGCAGGAGCTGATAAAATCTCAGTAAACACTGCAGCGGTGAAAAAACCTAGCTTGGTGGAGCAAGCAGCGGAGATCTTTGGCTCGCAGTGCATCGTGGTAGCTATAGATTGCAGGCGAAACCCCAGCTTAGATGGAGATAAAACTATTTTAAAATTAGAAGATGGAACTGAAGCTTGGTATGAAGTGGTGATATATGGAGGTAGAAGGCCAGTTGAACTGGATGCAGTGCAGTGGGCAAAGCAAGTTGAAGAACTAGGCGCAGGGGAGATCCTGCTCACAAGCATGGATCGCGATGGCACAAAACTGGGCTATGATATTCCAATTACCAGATCAATTTCAGAAGCAGTGAGAATTCCAGTGATAGCCTCAGGTGGAGCTGGTTGCTTGGAGCATTTATATGAAGCATTAGAATATGGCAAGGCTGATGCTTGCTTAGCAGCGAGCATATTTCACTTCAAAGAGCACTCCATACCTCAAGCCAAGAGATATCTGCAGAGTAAAGGAATAGCTGTTAGAATCTAGCGCTGCCAGTTTGAACTCAGTTTAACTAATTCTCCTTCTCTGGAGATTAGCAATTCAATTTGCAGGCCTATCTCTGAGGAAGTCCAGATTACCCTCCACATTCCATTTTCAAGTTTAGCTCTTGCATTTTTATATTTAAATTTAGAAGTAAAAGATTTAACTAGCTCCATCGAGCTTGAATATAGAATTGCAGCTCTCTCGTTCTCGAGAGGGGGCTCAATTGCTATTCTCCCAATTTCCACGGGTAAATAGGGAAATGCACGAGTATTTATCTCTTCATAGCGAGATTGAAGAATATATAGCAAGCCGGTTTTCTGAGTATAGCCATGCTCACTGCTCCATCTCTGGAGCACTTTCCAAATGAAGGGAGAATAAGTTGGAAGCAGTGCAATTTCACCCCCATCTAGCTTGCGAGCTGCAATTTGCTTCAAAATAGCTCTCATTAAGAGGTAGAATATTAAAAGTAATATTGCTAAAATTGGAAGCGAAGTGGAATTTGAAATTGCCATTACCACGAGCAATAGGAGGCTTGTTAGGAGTAAAACTGGATTCACTGCGATATCAAGTTCCAAGCTGCTCTGCTTCTTAACTGGATAAAGAAGTGGTATTCCCCAGGTGGTTGAAAGATCTAGTAAAACGTGGCTCAAGCTGCTGAGCAGCGCTAAGGATAAGATCTTTAAAAAAGCTTGATTGAATAACAAGCTAAATGCTGCTAGTGAAATACTTAGAATGAAAGCAGATAATAAAGAGTGGCTGAAGTCACGGTGGTATTTAAAGGAGACACGGGAGATAAAAATATCCAGATCCATCGCAGCACTTGCGATTATGCATGAAGTTAATTCAAAACTATTCATAGCAAGTAAATTACCTATGGAGTAGCCTGTTAAAATATGAGTTATCGCATCCAATTAATGCGCCTCCTGATCGCAGGATCTCTAGATGCGATTTCACTAAGCACAGTTTCGAAGCTTTCATCGCGGGATAAAACTCGCTCTAGATATACCCCAGTTCTGCCTACTTCAGCTCTTCTTTGAAGCACTCGCAAGCGCTCTTCAACTATATCTTGAGATACGCCAAGTATTTTAGCAACTCTACCTGGAGAAAGCTCGCGGAGGGGAATTTCAACGTGCCCCTCCTCGCTGGGCTCAATTAACATCAGGCGCTTGTCAACACCAGCAACGCGCTTGTTCTGCTTTAACTCGGGTAGGGAAATCGCGCCTCCGAATTTATAAAACTCAAGCTCGCGCCTCTGAGGCTCTATAACTGGGAAGGTAACCATTGCGTTATTCTCTAGAATTAAATGCGCCTTTATCAAACTCAAGGGAGTAGCTTGCTCCAATTTTCGCTCTATAACATCGTAGTCGCTTAAAGCAAATTCCACTTGAAAGGATTTCACTAGATAGGGAATGAAAACATCTACATCGCTATTTCGAGTGACATCGCCTCTAGCGATGCTTCCATGAACGATGGAGGCAATATTGTGTTTATCAAGTTCAAGCATTATACCGCTAGCTATTGCTCGCAGCTGAGAGAGAATTTCCCACCTCTCTTTATTATATACAATTGCCCTTCTAGGTCCCATTTGAGCAGGTTTTTTCCTCATTTTCTATTTCCATTTTCTATTTCCTATTTCTATTTCCTCATTTTCTGACCTCATCCTCTATCCACTTTAAAAAAGGCTTATACCCCTGCTCGATTTTCCAAGAAATTATGCAAGGTATTTCATAGCTGTGAATTTGCTTCACCCTTTCGATTATTTCCTCCACTTTCTCAAATTTGGTCTTAGCAATTACTGCTACTTCGCTTGCCTCTTGAACTCCTTTCCATTGAAAGCTAGAGGTAATTGGAAAGAAATTGGCGCAGGCAGCGAGGCGTTCTTCAACTAAAATGCGGGCTATTCGCTTGGCTTCTTCAAAATTGCTCGCAGTTATATAGACTATTGAGAACATCTGCTCACCAACTCTATCTTTATATGCATTAATATAATATCTTATTTCATGATGAACGCAGACCTTGCGATCGCTGGAGCAGCATTTCTAGGTTACTGGTTAATAGTAATATTTCTAAATAGAACTGGAGCGCTTGAGAAGCGAGGTATAAGCAGCTTGGGGCCTATTTTAATGATCCGCACAAAAAAAGGCCAGAGATTGCTAGACCACTTGGCCAAGCCAAGGAATTTCTGGAGATTATTCGCAAGCTTGGGCACGCTATTCGTGGTAATCTCAATGGTTGCAATGTTCACGCTATTGCTATATAGCGATTACATGATGATATCCCAGCCCCCTAGGCCCTCGGCTTACACTGAGCCTCAGAATGTGGTTATTTTACCAGGTATAAATAGATTCATTCCCTTCACCTGGGGAATCATTGGATTAATCATAGCCATAGTGGCACATGAATTCTCCCATGCTATCCTAGGAAGAGTTGAGGGAATAGCGGTGAAATCCCTAGGAATCTTGCTAATGATAATTCCCATTGGGGCCTTCGCTGAGTTGGATGACGAGCAGCTGCTTGGTAAAGGCAAAGAATCTGCTAATTGCAAGCAGCGCTTGAAGGTTTTTTCCTCAGGGGTGATGGGGAACTTCGCAGTTGCCTTCATAGCTCTATTGCTTTTCTTCGGCTTGGCTTTAAATGCTATTGAGCCAACTGATTACAGTGTAGTAGTGCTGGATGTGGTTAAGAACTCGGATGCAGAAAAAGCAGGGGTGCATAGAGATATGATTATAACTGCTCTCAATGAAGTGAGAATAGCAAATTTAAGTGAGTATAATAACTATATCTATACTCTTGAGCCAGGCAGCTTGGTTGCGGTTCACGCGGTTTATGATAAGCAGGAAAAAGTTTTCTGGCTTAAGAAATATGAGGAAAAAGGCGTGTTAATTGTGGATACCATTGAGGGCTACCCTGCTGGAGAGGCTGGTTTAACCCCAGGGATGAAGATTGTGAAGATCGATAGCACGCCTGTTAACAATGCCGTGGAGTTTCTCAGCTATATGAATAAAACCAAGCCGGGGGAGGTTTTAAGCGTGCACGTAATGGATGGAAGTGTGGAGAGGGTTTTTCTAATTCAGCTTGCCAGTGTGCCTCATCAAAGCAAGGGTTTTTTAGGCGTGCGCGTTGATACCACTCAGCTTGGAATGGCAGTTGGAGAATTCCCCTCCCAAGCCTATCTTCAGGCTCTTCGCAAGCTGCCGAGCATGCTTTATTCCCCTCATGCTTGGCTGTGGCTTGCCTCACTTCCTTTCATAGATACTTCCGCTTTTGGATTTAGCGGCTTCGAAGGGCTGCTTTTGCAATTCTATCAACCAGTGGATTGGGCGAGGGAACTTGGAATGGGTATATTCTGGATTGCAAATGTGTTATTCTGGATTGGGTGGATCAATTTAACTATAGCTCTATTCAACTGCTTGCCAGCAGTGCCCCTTGACGGGGGACATGTTTTCAGGGAGATCGCGAGGAGTTTAGCGGGTAAATTCACTAAGGATGAAGTAAAGCAAGAGAGAGTTTCAAGTGTGATTGTAACAGCGCTAGCGCTGCTGATTTTCTCCTCTTTCATCTTCTTAATATTCGGTCCCTATCTAATTCACGGATCTGTATAGTTTTGCAAAAAGTACCATAAACATATATAGCTCGAGTGATATATCAAGGGTAAATGGCAAGGTCTATAGTTGAGCAGCTTAAAAAAACCCTTAAATGCGAAGACCTATTAGCTTGCATCTATGATTTAAAACAGCTAGACATAGCAATCTATAAATGCCTCCTTGAAAAAGGGGGGATGAAAGTGGATGAATTAAGCGAATATGTGAAGCGCGAGAAGAGCACGACTTATAGATCTCTGCAGAATTTAATTACCCATGGCTTGGTATTTAGAGAAACCCATTCAATTGAAAACGGGGGTTATTATTACACCTATCACCCCAATGACCCTAGCAGGATCTATAGAGATATAAAGCGCTACATCGATGAATGGTATGCGAAGATGAATCTCTTGCTTCAGGAATTTCAACTTGATTTTCTCCAGGAGAGGAAATTTACCTAGAATGTGAAGTGAAAAATCAAGCCTTTTCCAACTTCACTTTCAACCCAGATCTTCCGCGGTAATTCAACATAGCTCTTAGCAAGTGCTAGTCCAAGTAAACCGATCTTGAGAGTTTATCTCCATCTCGAGATAGAAGGGCTCGAAGATATGCTTTTGCTCCTCCTTTGAAATACCAATGCCTTATCACTGACTTCGAAAAGATAATCATCCCTTTGCTCCTTAACCTTGGCATTGCTATATTTCACTGCATTTGAAATTCAAGTTATCTAGAATTTAATGGAGCTTTTTTCATCTGCTCATGCGCAGCTTGGTGAAATCTTTCTTCCGCTTATATTGCTCGGAGTAATTCCAAGACTGTGCTCCCTTAAAGTCTCTCTCATTTTACCCCCTCTGCTTTTTGCACTGTGAAGCAGAATCTAGCTCCCTTGGTATAATCACCCTTCACTCTATCCTCCACCCAGACTTCACCGCCATATTTCTCAATAAGGGTCTTCACAATATATAAACCAAGTCCCTTCCCCTTCGCTTTTTTAGTGCCGCGCTCAAATCTCTTGAAAATCTTAGTCTTGAGTTCATCTGGCACGCCATCGCCATTGTCTTCAACGCAAACCTTATAAAACCGTGTGTCATTTATAAATTCCTCTACATTTATAGCGATTTCAACGCTCTCCCCGGAGTATTTAATTGCATTGCCAATTAAATTCACAAATACCTCTTTAATCAAGGCATCAGCCTTCGCTAGTGAACCAACTCTAGGGTTATATTTAAAGATGACTTGCTTTTGAGCACTCGCGGAGAACTCCGCTATAACTTGAGCTATAACTTCATTTAAATCAATAGCTTGAAGTTCAAAGCTTGCTTCTCTAATTCTTTGAATCAAGCGCACATCTTCAATTAACTTAACACTCCTAAGCACTGAGTTAAGTGCTTTTTCAGCATACTTCTTTTGCTTCTCCTCAAGCTCGCTAGCGAGCAAGAGATCTAGATACCCAAGGCCAATTTGATTCAAATTATTGATATCATGAGCCATGATATCCACGTAGAGTTCAGCTGCCTCCTTAGCCTCGAGTATTTCCTGCTCAAGCTGCTTGCGCTCTATTATGCCTGCTAAAGCACTACCCACTGCTTGCAAGAATCCAACTTCTTTATCCTCAAAGCCGTGGCCTTCTCTTAAATATAAATTAATCACGCCCAGTACCTTTCCAGCGTATATAATTGGCACGCAGTAGTGCCCGTGTGGAGTTATACCCATATACTTCGTCTCGTGTTTCTCATCAACTTGACTGGCGAACTTGAGCTCCTTTTCAAGCGCTGCTCTTCCGCAGATACATTTGCCAAAGGCAACTCGAGCACATGAGTTTTGTATCGCTGGGGTAAGTCCTTTTTGAACTTTCATCACCAGTTCCCCAGGCTCTTGGACTAAGAATATGCAGCCTCTTGATTCAAGGGAGAGCCAAGGGATGGAGAGAATAAGCTCAAGTGCTCTATTCAAAATTTCATCTAGAGAGATATTCTCAAGGGAGAGCTGTAAAAGCGAGTTAATCGCAGCCAGCATATCTCGACTGCGCTTGATTTCTTCCTCTGCGAGCTTGCGCTCAGTGATATCCGCTCCAAGGGCTATGCTGCCCACGATCTTGCCTGTTTCATCAAGTAAATTGTTAGAGTGCCAGGAGATCACGCGTTTCTCTCCTTTTTTGGTTCGTATGACTGTTTCAAAGTTCTCCACTTTTTCGCCTCTTTGAATTATTGCCATTGCTTTTTCAAGAATGCGGGCTCGATAATCGGGATCAGGATAGAGCCACTCCCAGATTTTACCGTGTCCCCTTACTTCTTCTCTACTATACCCAGAGATGCATTCAGCAGCTTTATTCCAGAAAGTAACATTCCCCTGAGTATCGAGTGTATCGATCCAAATGACAGCTGTGTCAAGCATTTCATTTTGAAAGCGAAGGAGGGATGAAAGTTCTCGCTCCAGTTTTTTTCGCTCAGTGATATCCTTAATTACCCCTAAGTTGCCTATTACCTCGCTTTTTTCATTCCTCAAAAGCGATGCCGATACGCTCAAGTATATATCTCTGCCATCCTTGGTCTTTCCAGGTACTTCATAGTTAGTTACCCTTCCATCTATGCTCCTGCGCATGGCTCGCATTAAACTCTTAGCACTTTCAATATCTCTATAAAACTTGACCTTCCTTTTTTGCTGGATTTCCTCTATTTCTAAATCATCCATTTTACTTATTTCAACTTCTTCCAGATCTGACAATTTGTCTTCTATAATGTTCTTTCCGATTACTTCCTCTTTTTTATACCCAAATATCCTTTCAGCGCCATCATTGAATAAAACAATATTTCCTCTTGTGTCTAGCGCGATAATTGCATCACCAGTGCTCTCAATTATATTTTTAAGATATCTCTCGGAATCAGCGATTCTCTGCTCAAGTTTTTTGCGCTCAGTTATGTCTCTAGCTATGCAGTGCACGCCAGTTATCCTCTCTCCCTCGAAATTGGGGTGAGAGGTGAGTTCAATTATGGCTCTACTGCCATCTTTTCTTATGATTTCATATTCAAGCTCTGTCAGTTGGGGCTCTTTAGCGGTGGCTTTTTTAAGTTCCTCTCTCGCTCTCTCCAGCTCCTCAGGTGGAAGAAGTTTTGAGATATTCATTCCAATTAATTCTTCTCGAGTGTAGCCTGATACTCTAGCTCCTGCTTCATTCATTGAGGTTATGAATCCATTTAAATCTACAGTGAAAATTGCATCATAGGCATTTTCAAATAACTCTCGATATCTACGCTCGCTCTCGCGGAGTGCTTGTTCAGCTAGTTTTTTATCCGTTATATCCTTCGCGATTCCAATGGATCCCGCTATCTTTCCATCTTGGTCTTTAATCAAGGATACTGAGACGCTGAAGTAGAGTTCTTTTCCATACTTGGTTCTACCTCGAACCTCGAGATTTGTAACTCTACCCTCTTTGCTCTCGCGGAGCGTTTTCATTACTCTGCGAGCAGTTTCTAGGTCTGCGAAGAATTTCACCTCTCCATTTTCCTCGATATTGGTGTGAAGCACTTCCTCTCTCCGGTAGCCAAATATCTTTTCAGCAGCTTCATTGAAAAGCACGATTTTTCCATTTTCATCTAGGGCAATTATGGCATCCGCTGAGTTGGAGATAACTGAGCTTAAGTAGCGATAGGAAGCAATTATCTCTTGCTCCATTTCTTTCTTCTCAGTTACATCTAGAGCGATGCACTGTATTTCTCTTGCTTCACCAACTATTTCAACTGGGTGCACTCTTAATTCCACTATTCTCCTTTCATATTTCCCTTGGATTTCAACTTCAAATTGCTGAGCACGGGTTAAATTGCTCAATCTATCCAGTAGTTCGCGGGGGTTATCTTGAGATAGCAATTGAGCAATTGACTTCCCGGTTAATTCAGATGCGTGATACCCTGTTAAGTCCTTTACCTTTTTATTTCCCCAGGTGAATTTCCCCTCTCTATCTAAGATGAAGATTGGAAATGCGGCGTCGTCTAGAAATGCCTTATATCTCTCTTCTGATTCCTTCAGTTGTTTTATCTTTTGATTGAGCGCCTCGGTATATTCCCTTATTTCCTTCTCGAGGGTCTTTTTTCTATCAGCTAAGAATCCAATTATCAAAAAGAGGGGAATGGTGGAGAAAATTACTGCGTGGTGAACTATATCGCTTGTTATATGCTTATATATATCTATTCCCTGCTTCGTGCATTCGTATAGATATATTGCATTCAAGATTATGCCTAAGCTGGCTATGAAATAGCCTAGCCAGTGCTCCTTAAAATATCGGAGAGCCATATGCATAATTATGATGGAATACTATATAAAATTTGCTTAATTTACCAAAAAATATGGAAAATATTTTAAATATTAACACATTTTAAATCAATTTATTTATCTCAGCAGGGAAGGAATTGCCAGCTTGGCAGAAGAGCTCAGGGCCTTTAGCTCTATCCAGCTTCGCCCACCAGAATCGATTGAAATCTCCAGCTGCATATACCACTATATAGGTTGGTAGCTTGCTATCCTCGCTTATGAATAAAAAATCCCTGAATTTCTTAGGGTCAAGCGAATAATACCCATTTTCCATTTGCTCAGCATATCTCACATCCACCCAGCAGATTTGGAACTGAGAATCCCTGTTAAGCAATCTATAATCCTGCGGGCGAATATTGAACTCAGGGTACTGCGCTATATAGCTGCGTATTTGCTTCTCATTAACCCTATATCCTAAATCGCGAAGCTTGATCTCCGCGTATAATCTACAAGGCTGAGACCAGTCTTCAAATCCAATGCCCGGGAGATTATCCCTCATCCATTCCAGAAATCTTCTACCAGCTATGCAATAGAGCTTAGGAGAGAAATATCTGCAGGTGCGTGTTCTCCACACTCTCTTAGGCGTAAGCTGAGGCTTAGATTTATATCCAGGAGCAGTGCAGCTTAAACTGCTTTTTATAAACCACTTGCACTCTAAGCAGCGGCACATTTGAATTATTTTTTAACCTTCATCCTATAAAAAATGGTCGAAATTCAAAATTCAAAAGAGATATATAAAAAGTATGAAAACTCGATATCCAAGGGTGAAAAAAATGAAGCGCGAGATAGCTATTTTTATTCTATGCCTCCTCCTTCTTTCCACTACTAGTGCATATGCCCAAGTTGAGAAAGAGCCTATTAAAGTGGGAGAGATCAATCCATTGACTGGGAGGTTTGCAAAGCAAGGTCAAGCCCTACACGAGGGAATATTATACGCTATAGAGGAGGCAAATAAAAAAGGCGGGATAGATGGTAGAAATATTACCCTTATAACAAGGGATGATGAGAGCAAGCCAGAGGTCGCAATTGCAAAGGCAGAGGAATTAGCAATTAAAGAAAAAGTAGTAGCAGTAGTTGGAGGCTATGTTGATAGCCTAGTTGGGCCAATAAGCGAGGTATGCGATAAAAACAAAGTGCCCTACATCGCTCCTGCGTCGCTGCAGAGAGAGCTAACTCAGAAAAATCGTACTTATTTCTTCAGAGTATCAAGCTTAGATGCATATGTCGAAACAATGACAGGCGTGGTTCTGGATGTTTTCAAAGCCAAGAAAGTGGCAATACTCTACTCCAGCACACCTGGTTCAACTCAACTTGCCGAGGAGCAAAAAGCATTGCTTGAAACCAGAGGAGTGGAAGTCGTGGTATATGAAATGGGCACTTCAGGGGCGAGTGATTTCTCCCCGCTTTTAACCAAGGTGAAGGATAAACAAGCGGAGGTAGTGCTATCGGATTTCTTCCTAGGGGATCACATGATAATGGTTCGCCAACTCAAGGAGCAAAATATAAACATCAAAGCCTATGTGGGTGCATTTGGCGTGGAATACGCGGAGTTCATAGCGAACTTAGGGAATACCTCGGAGTATATCTATGGCACTACAGTTTGGGAAGCAAATATCACTTGGCCTGGGACTGAAAATGAAACTTTCTCTTATATAGCTGGCTATAAAGCTAGGTTTGGCAAAGAACCAGATCCCCTTTCAATGCATGGCTATACTTCTGCTAGAGCATTGATAGCAGCCATTGAAAATACAGTTAAAAAAGGAAAGGAACTCACTGGCGAGAATATTCGAGATGAATTGAGGGAAATCGATATAATAACACCAATGGAGAGAGTGAAATTCGATAGCTACGGCGATCCCCTGTATTATCCTAGATTGCTATTCCAAATTCAAAATGGATCTCACGCAGTGGTATATCCCCTGAATAGGGCAACAGCGAAGGCAATATATCCGATGCCCCCTTGGAGTGCTCCTAGAGCAAGTGGTTTTGAAGCTGCACTGCTAGTTGTAGCATTAGCGGCCCTATTGGTAGAGAGGAAAATAAGGAAATAGGAAATGGAAAATGTCAATTGTACTGCAGCAAGCCCTACTCGCTGGGTTGCTCACGGGTATGCTTTATGCACTTATAGCAGTAGGGTTTGCTTTAATTTTTGGAGTAGTAAGAGTATTCAACCTCGCCCATGGAGAATTCATAGTAATCGCTGGGTATATCTCCTTCTGGCTCTGGTCTCTTAAAGGAGTTGATCCCCTTCTATCTATTCCAATTTCAATGCTCCTGCTCTCAATAATAGGTGGCTCTATAAAGAAAATAATGAATGGAGTTAAAGAGCCATTTGAACTCAATACCATTGTATTCACCTTTGGCTTGACTCTTTTCCTCGAAAACCTAATGCTCAGCCTGTGGAGCGGGGATTATAGATTGATATCTGCGAGCTATCTAGATCAAAGCATTTCAATCCTAGGAGTAAGCACTAGCCTAGGGCGCTTCTTGGTGTTCGCAGTCTCGCTAGCGGCAATTGCTCTGCTTCACTACTTCTTAAAGAAAACCTATGTTGGCTTAGCCATGCGTGCTACCAGTCAAGAGAGAGATGCAGCTTCTCTAATGGGCATAAATGTCAAGAGAATAGATCAATATTCCTTTTCAATAGGCGCAGCACTTGCTGGTATCGCTGGACCACTTTTCGCAAGCAT
>JAWCMA010000027.1:0-15094 GCA_038850285.1 Methanocellales archaeon
CCTTGAAATATTTGCTAAGTAGTTTTATGGCGCAGAACTCGCCGCACATCGTGCAAACCTCGGAAGCTTTTTTGGGCATTCTCTCCATTCGAATTCTCTCAATCCTCTTAGGATCTAAAGCTAATTTGAATTGCTCCGCCCATTTAAGCTCTGCTCTTGCTTTTGACATTTCAAAGTCCCATTTAGCAGCGATTTCTCTGCGCTTGACTAGATCAGCGACATGTGCAGCTATTCGAGTAACGATTACCCCTTCTCTAACATCTTCAACGCTTGGCAGTGCGATGTGTTCAGCTGGAGTGACATAGCAGAGGAAATCAGCTCCAGCGATTGCTGCAATTGCCCCTCCAATTGCACCCACGATATGATCATACCCTGGGGCTACATCTGTAACTATAGGTCCGAGCACGTAGAAAGGTGCATTTCTGCAAATGCTCTTCTCAAGCTTCACATTCATATCCACTTGGTCTAAAGGCAAATGCCCGGGGCCCTCGACCATCGCTTGAACCCCTGCATTTTTAGCTCTCTCCACGAGCTCGCCTAGTATAAGCAGTTCTTGAACCTGAGGTCTATCGGTGGCATCATAGAGGCAGCCGGGTCTGAGGCCATCTCCTAAACTAAGGGTTACATCGTATTCATGGGCGATTTCCAGTAGATAATCATAATTCTCATAGAGTGGATTCTCCCGCTCATTATGCTTGATCCAAGCCGCGAGGAAGGTACCGCCTCGGCTAACGACGCCAAGCAATCGATTCTGGCGAATAAGGCGATTTAAGCTCTCCTTTGTAACGCCGCAGTGAACAGTTATAAAATCTACACCATCCCTTGCGTGCTCCTCAATTGCATGAAAAATATCATCCTCGTTCATATGAATAATAGCCCCTCGAGCGCGCTGCGCCTCAATGGCTGCTTGATAAATCGGCACAGTGCCGAAGGGAATGGGGGCGGCTTGCAGTAGAGCTCTTCTAATTTGCTTCAAATCACCTCCAGTGCTCAAATCCATAACTGTATCAGTCCCAGCATCCATGGCTGCTTTAGCTTTAGCAATTTCAATCTCAACATCACATATCTCTGGCGAGGTGCCAATGTTTGCATTTACCTTAACCCTCAGTCCCTCTCCAATTCCACATATCTTGACCTCCTCCTTTCTAGCTATATTCCTAGGAATCACAATGTATCCCTTTGCAACACCGCGCATAATTACTTCTGGGGGGAGTCCTTCATTTGCAGCCACGCTTTTCATTTCCTCAGTTATATTGCCCTTTTTAGCAGCTTCAACTTGAGTCATCGCTTCCTCCCTGAAGGCTTATTTAGTATACATATTTATGTCGATTGTCGATTTAATACTTTAATACTTTAATACTAATATATTATTAATGTACAGGGAACTTGAGAAATGCAAGCTCTGCGAGTGGAAATGCAATGTGAATAGACTTCAGGGCGAACTTGGAGTATGCCGCATGAGTCTTCCAATGGTTGCTTCTTGCCAGCTTCATCCAGCGCCGCCTCAAAGTTATACAATTTTCACAGCTGGATGCAATTTCCGCTGCCTCAACTGCCAGAATTATCAAATTGCTCATTACCCGGATCAAAAAAGCTTTCCAGTTGGATATATACAGCCTAAAATGATCGCTAATGAAGCACTTGCTATGATTAACTCCCCAGCGGGTAGGATGATCAGAGCGGATCGAATTTTCTTCTCAGGAGGTGAGCCAGCGATTCATTTGCCATATATAGAGGAAATCGTGAGGGAAGCTAGAGAAATAGATCCCAGTGCAAAGGTTAACTTCGATACCAATGGCTTCCTCACCCAGCAATCACTTAGGAGAATGCTGGAATTCACAACTTCTATCACCTATGATATCAAGGCTTATAATGAAGAGGTTCATAGAGCGCTCACTGGAGCACCAGCTGAACCGGTGCTGAGAAATGCGGAATACCTCGCTAAATATGCTAAAGCCAAGCTATGGGAATTTCGCATCCTAGTTATTCCAGAAATTGTAGATAGAGAGGAAATCAGCGATATATGCCAATTCATAGCCTCACTCGATGTTGATCTCCCCGTTTGCTTCCTAGCCTTCAGACCGAATTTCATTTTGGATAAACATAAAGGTGCCTCGCTTGAACTGCTTGAAGCTGCTGTGGAAATAGCTCAGAAATTTGGCATTGAAAATGCATACTGGGCAGGGAGAAGCGATATTCAAGGTTACAATACAAGCTTCATTAAAGAGCAAAAACAAATTTATAAACTTTCAGGAGCGAGAATCGCTGGATCATTTGCTTTTCACCACGGGTGCCAAAACCATCCTAGAAATTGTGGAGGATGCAGTTATAAGCACACTTGCAGCCTAAAAAGTTATAAACCAATTAGAAGAATGTAAATGCAGTGAGCTATATGACACTTGAAGCTGGATTGACTTTTGAAAAGAGCTACGTGGTTACCTCAGAGATGCTAGCGTCGAGGCTTGTCCCAGGTACTCCTGATGCATTTGCAACTCCCTTCATGGTTGCACTCATCGAGCACACTTGCAACGATGCTGTTCAGCCTCATTTAAATGAGGGACAGGGAACAGTTGGCACTGTGATGAACGCTAAGCACTTCGCCCCCACCCCTGTAGGTATGAGGGTTACAGCTAGAGCTAGGTTGGAGGCAGTTGAAGGGAGAAAGTTGGTATTCAAAGTTGAGGTTTTCGATGAAGCTGAGAAAATAGGTGAAGCTCTGCATGAGCGCTTCATCATAGATAAAGTGAAGTTCGCTGCTAAAATTCAAGGGAAAGCAAGGAAGGTCTAGTGCTTGGTGATACCATGCAGGCTAAAACAATTTCAGAAAAGATCTTCTCAAGGGCAAGTGGCAAGCAAGTGAGAGCAGGGGAATTTGTGCTTGCGGAAGTGGATAAAGCAATGATACATGATATAACAGGGCCGCTTGCAGTTAAAGGCTTCTATGAAATCGCAGGGAAAGGTGGGAAGGTATGGGATGCAAGCAAGGTTATCGTTTTATTTGACCATCAAGTTCCAGCTGATTCACTTGAAGCAGCGAGGAATCATATATTACTTAGAAAATTTGCTCTCGAGCAAGGTATTCTTAACTATGATATATTCGAGGGCATATGCCACGCTGTAATGCCTGAAAAGGGACACGTTAAACCAGGTGAATTGATAGTGGGAGCTGATTCCCACACTTGCACCTATGGAGCTCTAGGCGCATTCGCGACAGGAATTGGCTCAACTGATATGGCAGCTGTGCTCGCAAGCGGCAAGCTCTGGTTCAAAGTTCCTGAGACCATTAAATTGGAGATAAATGGCAAGCTTCCTAATCGCGTTTATTCCAAGGATATAATCCTGCATATAATCGGGGATATAGGTGGAGATGGAGCTAATTATAAAGCCTGCGAGTTCACTGGCTCAGCGATTAAAAACCTATCCATAGCTAGCAGATTGACCATAGCAAATATGGCGATTGAAATGGGGGCTAAAGCTGGGATAATTGAAGCAGATCGCAAAACTGAGCAATATCTACGCAGGAGAATCCCTGACTTAAAACTTGAAAATATTTTAAGGAGCGATAGAAATGCGAGCTACATTGAAGTGCGCAGGTATGATATCTCTAATTTAGAACCTCAAATCTCTTGTCCAAATAGCGTGGATAATGTTAAATCAGTTAAAGAAGTGGAAGGGATAAAAATCGATCAAATTTTCCTTGGCTCCTGCACCAACGGTAGATTTGAGGATTTAAAGATAGCTGCTGAAATAATGCGTGGGGAGAAAATTGCAAAGGGAGTTAGGATGATAGTGATCCCTGCATCGAGAGAGGATTATATAAACGCTGAGAAAGCTGGGATTTTAAGGAAGCTATACAGTGCAGGAGCAATTATTGAATCACCCTGCTGCGGTCCCTGCATGGGGGGCTCATTTGGATTACTAGGCGAAGGAGAGGTTTGCCTCTCCACTTCAAATCGAAACTTCAAAGGGAGGCAGGGAAGCCCTGAAGCGCAGATCTATCTCTGCTCCCCAGCAACGGCAGCGGCCTCTGCAGTTAAAGGCGTAATAACCGATCCTAGGAGGGTTTAACTTGCAATTGCTGGGAGGTAAAGGTAGAAGTTGGAGGTTTGGAAACAATGTTGATACCGATGCTATAATTTCAGGTAGATATCTTATACTAAATGACCCTGTGGAGCTCGCTAAGCACGCATTTGAGGGAATAAGACCTGAGTTTGCAAGTAGCGTGAAAGAGGGAGATATAATCGTTGCAGGAGAAAACTTTGGATGCGGTTCTTCCAGGGAACACGCGCCGCTTGCGCTGAAGGGTGCTGGGATAAAATGTGTGATTGCAAAATCTTTTGCTCGAATTTTTTTCAGAAATGCAATAAACATAGGCTTGCCAGTGTTGGAATGCAGGGAAGTGGATAAGATTAGCGATGGCGATTTACTTGAAGTGCACTTCAACTCAGGGTTAATTGTGAATAAAACCAAGAATGAAACATATACCACAGCTCCATTACCTGAGTTCCTGCAGGAAATAATGAGGAAGGGAGGCTTGATTGAGTTTACAAAAGCGCTGCTGAGGAAAGAGGTTTAGCTTAGATAGAGCGGTTTACCGTGGCCAGGATATACCACTGCTATCTCCAGTTTGGAAAGCTTATCCACCGATTGCTTTAGCTGCTCCATAGCAATCTCCCTCTTCATATGTCTATCCACAACACTTGGCAGAAATTCAATTGGCGTATCGCCTGAGAATAGCCATTTATGATTTTTTTCATAAAAACAAATGCTACCTGGACTATGACCTGGAGTGTGGATCGCCTTAAATATATATTCCCCAAATTTAATTTCATCTCCATCTTGCAATAACTCAACTCTAGCTTTTGAAAATCTATTATCCCTATCCAGCTGGTGCACTTTAACCACTGCTTCAGGGAAGAACTGCATTCCTCCCGAGTGATCGTGATCGTTATGGGTAAGTAGAATTTGCTCAACTTTAGCTATACCAAGTGCTTTTAAAGCATTTCTAAGTCTCTCGCTTCTATACCCGCTGCCTGCATCTATCAGCAGAGCTCGATCTCCAACCTTTAATATATAAATATTTGAATCATAATCATATTGCTCGCTGAAGAGTATATATAGAGTCATAGCCTACCTCTTAAATGTATCTTGAAAGCTTAGGTAGCTCAGGGTCAAGCTTTTGAGCTGCTCTTATGAATTCAGTTCCATAGAGCCAAGCGAATCCCATGAAAATACCAGTGAGATATTTGCTTGCCGCGGCTTCATCCACTAGAACATCGACATCTCCAGAGTTCTTAAGAGCATAGACAATGCGAAGATCAAAAAGGGGGGAAACCTTTATTCTCCAGTTCTCGTTTGCATTTCCAGAGAATTCTGCGTTTACCTCCCTCGCAGCTTTTTCAGCGATTTCACTTTTAATATACTTCATCAAGAACTCCCTCTCGCCAATGAAATACTTCGCAAATGCCTCTCCCCTTTGTTTCTCGAGTTCATAAACCGAGACTAGTCTTGCACTTGTACTTTCCGATTTAGAAAGTAGATATTCCTTAAATCGAAAGAGCACAGATAAATAGCATTGAGTGAAAACCGCTGCCTCTTCGGTGGGAATTTCATCCCTAGCTTCCCTCCCGAAGAAGAAATAAAGATTTTTGCCAAATTCTTCATTTTCATCGAAGAGAAACACTATACGCAGCTTCCTAATGGGATTTAAAAATATAGTCCATCTTACTGTTGGATAAATCCTCTCCCCTATGAACTCGCCATTCATCTTAACCGCTATTTCCCTCGCTAAGTTAGCATCTATGCTTTCGATTTTAGTTCGATACTTCCGCTTCACCTCCGAGGCCAATCTATTATGCCAGCCAAAGCCGCCTTGAAATTGCTTTAGAGTTATGAACTCTGCTGGATGTAACTTCATTTCTAGCAAATTTTGTTATTCAACAATAAAGGCTTTATGGAGCAGTGAGCAGTAGAATGGAGCAGTGAGCAGTAAGCAGCAAGCAGCAAAGCTATATAAATAAGGATTACATATTTAGCTCGAATCAGAGGCGGGAAATCCCGTTGGGATGTAGTGCAATAGCACTGAACCGTGAAACCATGAAGCAAAGGGCTGAAGAATATGAAATCAATGTATGCATATATAGGAAAGGCGTGGCAGGATAAAGATTCCTACGTTGGAGAGCTAATGTGGGAGCGGCTTCAACAGTGGAGAAAAGAGCCCGCTGTGGTGAGAGTTGAAAAGCCAACGAGGCTTGATCGAGCTAGAGCGCTTGGATACAAGGCCAAGCAGGGCTTCGTGATTGCAAGAGTAGCGGTTCGCAGAGGTGGGAGGCGCAAGCCTAGGTATGTTAGAGGTAGGAAAACACCAGGTATGGGTGTAAGGGGAATAACACCAGGTAAGAGCCTGCAGAGGATCGCTGAGGAGAGAGCAGCTCGCAAGTTCCCGAATCTCGAGGTTTTGAATTCATACTGGGTTGGCGAGGATGGGAAGAAGAAGTGGTTTGAGGTCATATTAGTTGACCCTCATCACCCAGTTATAAAAAGTGATCCAAATATAAATTGGATCTGCAATCCAAATAAAAGAGGACGTGCATTCAGAGGCTTAACCAGTGCGGGCAAAAAAGGCCGGGGATTGAGGAGCAAGGGAGAAGGTACTGAAAAAACACGTCCAAGCATAAGCGCGCATGAGGGTAGGGGCAAGTGATCGTTAGCATAAGCCTCCGCGGAATAGCGCATGCAACTGAGGATATTGAAAAAGTTAAGAGAGCAATTCAAAACTTGGCACGGGGTGAATTAGCTTTAAAAGAAATCCAGATGCAGGGGCACTTTGGAAATCCAATTGTAGTGCTGTATTCGAGCATAGAGGGCAAAAAAGCCTGCGAGCAATTTTTTAAAAACTTAAAAGCAAGGCTATCCTCCGAGGATTATCAGCGCTTGAAAAAAGAGCTCCCTCATAGGGTTGATAGCGACTGCTATTTATACTTAAGATTTGATAAACAAGCCTTATTTGAAAATCAAATCGAGCTAGCGTGCGGCGAGGATGCGGTAGCGCTAAAGGCCAAGGTCAAAGTTTATCCAGCGAAGTATGAAAGTGCTTTAGAAGTGGTAAGAGGAATTTTTTCATGACTGCTTTCTATGACTTGAATGTGCATGCACTTCCAGAATGCGCAGATAGTCCGAGAAGGCTCTGGTTAAAGGCAAAGCAATTTGGCTACAATGGAATAGTAATAGCAAATCACTCTGATTTCTATGAGCAATTTCCTAGAGAAGAAGGAATTCTACTGGGAGTTGAAATTAAAGCAAGCATTGAAAGGGAATTGCTAAGTAAAATAGCAGCTTTTAGACCTAAAGTGGATGTACTTTTAGTCCATGCCTCCACCGAGGAAATTAATCGCATTGCTCTGGGAGATTCAAGAGTGGATATACTCGCTCATCCAGAGCAAGCCAAGGGGGGAATAAACCACGTGCTTGCGAAAATCGCCAGTGAAAATCAAGTAGCTCTTGAATTCAATCTCAATGCACTTATTCACGCGAGAGGGGGCATGCGATCAAGGCTTCTTTCAAACTTGAAAAAAAACTTTGAGCTTGCTAAAAAATTTGAAGCACCCATCGTTTTAACCAGCGGAGCTAGGTCGCACTATGATTTAAGAGCACCTAGAGAAATGGCTGCTCTCGCTGGGCTTTTTGGAATGAGCAGAGCCGAAGCTTTTCAAAGTTTAAGCCAGGTTCCAGAGAGAATTTTGAGGAGAAGTGCGAGGATAGAGGTGATTGAATGAAGGCTCTACCCCCCTCTCTAAGAAAGCGAAAGAGATACATAGTTTTCGATGTAGATAGCGAAGATGATTTTTTAAAAAAAGAACTCAGCAATGCTATTTGGCGAGAAGCACTGGCTTTATTTGGAGAGGCAGGTGCAAGTGACCTTGGTATGGCATTGGTTGAATTTAACGGCTCTCAAGGTATATTGAGATGCAATCATAATCAAGTGGAAAGGGTTAGAGCGGTACTCGCCTCGCTGCGCAGTGTAAAGCGAATTAGAGCCGTACTTTACATTGCGAGCGTGGGTGGAACCATGAGGACAGCTATAGAAAAATTTAAGCGAAAAAAGGGTATAGGTAAAGTTATTAATAATATCCCTTCTCGCGTTGAACTGAAATATGTGTCTGGAAAGGTAAAGAGAATACGTGATGAGGAAATTGATATAATTCCAGATAAAAATGAAATAATTGAGCGATCAAGTGTAAGTCTAATTGGAATAACAGCATTTGATTTAAAAGGTATAAATTGAAAGGAGAGATAAAAAATGCACATGGCACCCCAAATGGGTTATGATAGAGCAATAACGGTTTTCAGCCCTGATGGACGGCTTTTCCAAGTGGAATATGCAAGAGAAGCAGTTAAAAAAGGCACAACCGCTATCGGCATAAAATGCAAAGAAGGCGTGGCTTTACTAGTGGATAAAAGAGTAGCAAGCAAGCTCCTTGAAGCACCAAGTATAGAAAAAATCTTTCAAATAGATGACCACATAGGAGCTGCATCCTCAGGTTTAGTGGCAGATGCAAGGATGCTGATCGATAGAGCGAGAGTTGAAGCGCAGATAAATCGCGTTACATATAATGAACCAATCGGGGTTGCAACGCTCGCTAAGCGAATTTGCGACCACAAGCAGACCTATACCCAATATGGCGGCGTTAGGCCATATGGCACTGCGCTTCTCATCGCAGGTGTCGATGATAACAAGCCCAGTCTCTTTGAAACCGATCCAAGTGGAGCTCTCTTGGAGTATAAGGCAACTGCAATTGGCGCGGGGAGAAGTGTCGCTATTGAGGTCTTCGAAGCTGAATACAATGAAAATGCTGATCTCGAAGGGGCAATTTTACTCGGGATGAAAGCGCTTTATAAAGCGGTTGAAGGTCAATTGGATGCTTCCACGGTAGAGGTCGGCGTGATCGATGTAAAGACAAAGAAATTTAAAAAACTACCAGCAGAGGAGATCCAAAGTTATATCCAGAAAGTGCTTGCTAAGCAAAAGGAAGAAGAAAAGGAGAAGGAGAGGGAGAAGGAGAGAGAGAAGGAAAAGAAAGATTAGGTGACTATATGGTAACTCTAGATGAAGCAGTAATAGCTAGGTTGAAAACTCGATCTATCCAGTTTGAAGTACTTGTAGATCCAGAGAAGGCATTAATGCTCAAGCGAGGCGCTAGTGTGGACCTGGAGGAATTATTAGCGGTGGAAGATGTATTCACTGATGCAAGCACAGGGGATAGACCCTCTGAGGAAGAACTTATTAAAATCTTCGGCACAAGCAATCCACTTGAAGTTGCTCAGCAAATTATAAAGCGGGGGGAAATCCAATTAACTTCTGAACAGAGGCGCAGGATGCTTGAGGAGAAAAAGCGAAAAGTCATAGAAGTTATAGCTAGGAATGCCATAAATCCACAGACGCGAGCCCCACATCCCCCAGCGAGGATAGAAAGAGCAATGGAAGAAGCCAAGGTTCATATAGATCCGCTTAAGAGCGTTGATGACTTAGTGGCTGAGGTAATGAAGGCTATTAAGCCTATAATTCCAATTAGATTTGAGGAGATCGAAATAGCAGTGAAATTCCCACCTCAATATGCAGCTAAAGCCTATGGTGAAATCGCGGCATTTGGGTCAATTACAAAGGAGCAATGGCAGAATGATGGCTCATGGATAGCGGTGGTGAAAATCCCCGCTGGGCTTCAAAATGATTTCTACAGCCTAGTGAACAAGCTCTCCAAGGGCGAGGCTGAGACTAGGCTTTTAAAGTAAATTTGAGGTATTGAAATGGCAGAGGAAAGAAGCATAGTGATCCCAGGGGATCTACTATCGGAAGATCCAAAGCAAGCTGGAGAGGGCACCTATATTGAAAGAGGCAAGGTATACTCAGCTTTATATGGCTTGATTGAGAAGCGAGATAAAATAAGAGTAATACCCTTAACAGGCAAGTACATACCGAGCAAGGGAGATGTGGTAATTGGAAAAATCGTGGATATAACCTTCTCCAACTGGATCGTGGATATAAATTCCCCCTATGAAGCACTGCTTCACATCTCGGAGTATCCGGAAAAAGTGGATCAAAGTAACATGGATCGCTATATCAAAGTTGGTGATTTAATAATTGCCAAAGTTGTGGATGTTGATGCCACCATGAAGATTGAGCTATCAATGCGCGATGATCGATCTAGAGTGCTCAAGCACGGTAGAATAATTGACATCTCCCATACTAAGGTGCCTAGAGTTATAGGTAGAAATGGCTCTATGATAAGCATGCTTAAAAAGGAGCTTAACTGCAGCATCTTCATCGGCCAAAATGGAAGGATATGGATCCGAGGCGAGGATGAAATGGTTGATTTCGCAACTAAGGCGATTTTAAAAATCGAGAGAGAAGCGCATACCGCTGGGCTTACCGATAGAATAAAGGAATACATCCATAATTTGAAGAAAAAGGGAGATTTAAAATGAATGGAAAACCAGAGAGGTTTATAATTGATGGAAAGAGACTCGATGGCAGAGCACCTGAGGAACTTAGACCAATAAAGATAGAAGTGGGTGTGCTCAAGCGAGCAGATGGCTCGTGCTACATCGAATTCGGAGGCAATAAAGTAATTGCAGCTGTTTATGGCCCGAGAGAAGTGCATCCCAGGCATCTGCAAGAGGTTTCCAGAGCAATAGTTAGATATAGATATAACATGGCTGCCTTCTCCGTTGATGAAAGAAAGAGACCTGGGCCTGATAGAAGATCGGTTGAAATTTCAAAGGTAAGTCGAGAAGCACTTGAGCCAATTATACTCACAGATTTATTTCCAAGATCAGTGATCGATATCTTCGTGGAAATACTTCAAGCAGATGCTGGAACTAGAGCTGCTGGGATAAATGCAGCTTCCGTGGCTCTTGCGGATGCCGGCATACCAATGAAGGGCTTAGTATCGGCTTGTGCAGTGGGCAAAGTTGATGATACAATTGTGCTTGATTTAAACAAAGAAGAAGATAACTTTGGCCAAGCTGATATGCCAGTAGCTATAACTCAAAATGGAGACATAGTTTTGCTGCAAATGGATGGACATTTAACTAGAGAGGAATTCTCAAGAGCACTGGAACTGGCGAAGAAGGGATGCTGCGAGATCCTTAAGCTGCAGAGAGAAGCGCTGATCAAGAAATACCGCGAGGATAGAGAGGCGATTGAATGACTGAGGAAATAATCGCAGAGATAAGAAAGGATTACATCTACAACCTTGCAAGGAAGGGAGAGCGCGTAGATGGTAGAGCTTTTGATCAATACCGCGAGATCTTGGTTGAAATAGGTGTTATATCCAAAGCCGAGGGCTCAGCTAGAGTTAAAATTGGAAATACTCAAGTAATGGTTGGAATAAAAATTCAGCCAGGAGAGCCATTTCCAGACACCCCTAATCAAGGTGTTATTGTAACCAATGTAGAACTAGTGCCACTAGCATCTCCACTATTCGAGCCAGGGCCTCCGGATGAAAATGCAACTGAACTAGCAAGAGTGGTAGATAGAGGAGTGCGGGAATCAGGAGCAATAGATTTAGATAAGCTCTGCATCATACCCAATGAAAAAGTCTGGATGGTCTTCATCGATGTGCATGTATTAGACCACGATGGCAATTTAATGGATGCCTCAGCACTGGGTGCAATAGCTGCTTTGAAAAATGCCAGAGTGCCTGCTAAGAAATTTGGACTTGGAGAGGACTTTCCTCTACCACTTAGAGATCTACCAATAGCGGTTACCGCGGTTATACTTAACGGTGCAATAATTCTAGACCCAAACTTAGATGAAGAGCACATTGCAGCTGGAAAGCTAACGGTGATATCCAACTCACGCGGCGATCTAGCGGGTATGCAGAAAAGCGGAAGTGCTATGCTTAACTCTGAGCAGGTTTTGAGGATAGTTGAACTGGCATGCAAAAAAGCTCAAGAGATTCGAAGTAAATATCTAGAGGGATAAAAAATGGTTGAAAAAGCAGCTAAAGGCAGAAAAACAAAGTCAGCAGGGAGATTTGGCGCTAGATACGGGCGCAAGGTCCGAAAGCTAGTTGTAGATATAGAAGAGCAAATGAGGAAGAAGCACCTTTGCCCGAAATGCGGTAGAATGAGTGTGATAAGAAAGGGCACGGGAATCTGGCAATGTAGAAAATGCAAGGTAATATTCGCTGGAGGCACATATTTACCTTATACTTCAATTGGTAAAACAGTTATACGCTCCATAAAGAAGGAAGCGGGGGGAGAAGCAGCAGAAGAAATAGAAGGAATAGAAGATATAGAAGGAGAAAAAGCAGGAGAAATAGAAGGTGAAAAAGAAACCAAGGGGCCTAAAAAATGACCTATAAATGCGCAAGCTGCAAGAGGCCTGTTGAAATCGACTATGAATATGGCGGAGTGCGCTGTCCCTACTGCGGGCATCGAGTGCTATTGAAAGACCGTCCCACTATAATAAAGAGGATAAAAGCAGAGTGAGTTAAATTTATAATCCATCTAGCAATAATAAATAATTTTGCAGGGAAAATATGGTTGAATTTGAAAAATTGAGACACGGTACTGAGTTATTGAAGCGCGGCTTTGCAAAAATGCAAAAAGGCGGCGTAATAATGGATGTTACTAATGCAGAGCAAGCTAAAATTGCTGAAAAAGCAGGGGCAGTGGCAGTGATGGCACTTCAAGCTGTGCCAGCGGATATACGCAAAGCAGGTGGAGTGGCTAGAATGGCAGATCCCAAGATCATTGAGGAAATCATGGATGCAGTTACCATACCAGTAATGGCTAAAGTGAGAATAGGTCATTTTGTGGAAGCAGAAATTTTAGAAGCCCTTGGCGTGGATATGATTGATGAATCTGAAGTTCTAACCCCAGCTGATCCAGAATATCACATTGATAAAACTAAATTCACAGTGCCATTTGTTTGCGGTGCTCGTGACCTAGGGGAAGCGCTTAGGAGGATAAATGAAGGAGCTGCAATGATACGCACTAAGGGCGAGGCAGGCACTGGGGATGTAAGTGAAGCGGTGAGGCATATGAAGAAAATTTTCTCGCAGATTCGAGAATTGAAGGCCAAAACTGAGGAGGAACTTATGAGGGTGGCGAGGCAGATCGAAGCACCTTATGAACTAGTGGTTGAAACAGCTGAGCTCCAACGCTTACCTGTGGTGAACTTCGCAGCTGGGGGAATTGCAACTCCAGCGGACGCTGCATTAATGATGCGCCTAGGCGCAGATGGGGTATTTGTGGGCTCGGGGATATTTAAGAGTGAAAATCCACCTAAGATGGCAGCTGCAATAGTGGAAGCTGTGAATAACTATGACAATCCAGCGAAGCTTGCGGGGATCTCAAAGGGCCTGGGCGAGCCAATGCGCGGACTCACCGTGAGAGCATTGGCAGAGCAGGAAAAGCTGCAGACGAGAGGATGGTAGTTTAATCTAATATAATATAATATTTCATTTCAGTAGATTAGCATATTCCCTTTGAGCTTCTTTTATCCTTCCCTCTTTTTCAAGCAAAGCAGCGAGATTTCCTCTTGCTGCGAGGTTATAGGGATTTATAGCTAGAGTCTCCCTATACGCTGCTTCCAGCCCTTTTGGATACATTATATCTCCATCTAGATAGCACATTACTCCATTACAGATTTCTTTAAATGAAAGCATTTCAGCGAGTTTAAATGCACGCTTAGCGACTTCTAAGTTTTCTCTAAGCTGACCGCGTTCTTTATTTAAAACATTTCGAGCTCTAGCTTTTTCAACTCTTTCATTTGAAGTTGCTTGAAATTCAGCTAGCAATTTCAAGATCTTTGATTTGAACTCAGGGGATTCATAATTCCTCAAACTAGTTATCTTTGCAGCTTCAAAAAAGGCACTTGCAATGCAGCTCCAAGTGGAATGCTCGATGGTGCCATTCAAAATGCGTTTTTCATTATAATATCTATGCTCTGTATCTGCATACCACTTCTCAAAATCCTCGGGAAGGGATTTTTTTGCCAAAAAATGTTTCATTGGATTTAAAAGCACTTTTTCTTCCTCGGTTAATAGCTCAACGTGTATCTTTGCTTTATGCTGAAGTAACTTCTCAAACCTCAAGCTTGCTCCACAGATGCTGCATTTTATGAATTTTACTCTCCTATGAGCCATTGCATGTAAATTGTATTAATAGTATTAATAATAAAAAATGCTTTGCAAATCATTTTATATGGAAGGAGTAAATGGTAAATTTCTGGCTTTATGGTGTATGTATAGGTTAAGGAGTAGAGCCCAGTGGTTCAAGGGGATGTGCTTTATTTAAAGGAAGCGAGGTTGAGGCTAATTTGGGGTATCAAATCAAAGTATATCCCTATAAGCTTCGAGATTCCACCTGTTCTCATAGTGGAATAAAATAGAGGGAATTCTTAAAGCCATAAAAACTTGAGTCTTAGTTATAGCCTCCGCAGGTTCGGCAGTATCTTGACCATGAATCTATATTTGAATTGCAGTATCTGCAACTCGCTCCACCTCTATTAGGCTGCGGGATACCTAGGTTTGTTTTATAAATTTCATAATAATAGAGTTGTTCTCGACTTCGAATCAGCACTTTATCCCTTTTAAAATACTCCTTCCTTTTTTCATTGAATTCCCATTCTGAGAGCTTAGAATTCAACTTATACATTAAAAGTACTATTCCGGATCCAAGTTCAATTGGTGTTTTCATTCTCCAAGCTATTTCACTTGGAATTATGCCCTCGAAGGCCTTGCGCAAGATCCACTTTCCCCATAGCAGTTCTTTTTCCCTTTTAACTTTAAAATCCGGGTCGATCTCAGCGGCAAAGAATTTAAACTCTGAATCGAGATAGGGAAGCTTTATCTGCATTCCAAGGGCTTCTGCTAGTTCCGCGGATATGAATCTAATTTTGTTCATTGCACTTAGGAATCTCATCAGCTCTGCTTTTATCTCCTCTTTATTCATCGCTAGGAATTGAGGATAACCTGCGAATAACTCATCTGCTCCATCTCCGCTTATAAAAGTATTAATACCCCTTGCTTTAAGCTGCTTCAGGCAAATGTAAAGAGCTATTCCACTTCTAATTTGCATGGGGTCG
>JAWCMA010000028.1:0-14759 GCA_038850285.1 Methanocellales archaeon
ATCCGCTGGCTCCTAGATCTCACCTCAGATTCATATTTCCTCTGGCCTATGAAGGTCAAGCAGCCCTTGGGATAGTTTTGCTCTATGAGCTGGGAAACCTTAGCTAGCTTGCAAACCTTGCAGCACCATCTTGCCTCTACCGAGGGTGGGCCAAAATGCTTTAGGTTAACCCAGAATGCATCTCCAGCTGAAACTTGAAGTAAATTCAAGCCATATTTACCTGCATTCCTGAGAACATTTTGCTTGGTCTCCTCGAATTCTAAACCCGTGTCCACGAAGAGTACATCAAATTGCTCAATGGCTTTTTTAACCAGCAGTAGAGTGACTAGGCTATCTTTACCCCCTGAGTAGGAAACTGTTACCGGTCGAGCGGTATTCAGCACAGCTTTTTTTATGAAATCAATTGCCTCAGCTTCATAGCTTGCGATCACCTCTTTGTTGGCTTCAACTGCATCGCTCCAACTCTGCCCCCCGGGTAAAATTTTTTCTTCCTCATAGCCACTCCACCTAGTTTTCACAGCTATCCCTCGCTCTCGCTTAAGCATTTCCAAGCCGTTCATTCTAGCTCTGCCAACTGCTATTGGCTTATCTTCGCTGAATACAATCACTTCATCCCCTCTATTTATACTAAAATCTGCATCAACAACTCCAGGGCCGAGTATGTTTGCAGTTTTCAATATGGATCGAGCTGCGCCTATATCCACTTTTACATATCTGCGCTTGACATTCATTCTGCGAGCAGCGCTCAATCTCGGGAGGAATACCCAGTCCAGTTTATGGGGTTCAAAGCGAAGTGAGCCTATGACTTTACCATCCATGATTATTTCATCCATTCTATCCTCAAAGGGCACTTTATTGAGCACTATCAATTTATCATTTGGAATTAAGCTTGCGTCTCCGAAGTCTCTTTCCACGATTTTTCTTATCAAATTTAAATCAAATTCAAAAGCAGGACGTATATCACCAGGCGGAGTGATATCTACCTTCACCGCTCTAGAGCTGCATTTACTGCATTTCTCAGCTAGCAATGGTAAATTGCACGGCTTGCACCAGTAGAGCTGCAGTTTGCCTAGGAATACCTTGCTCATAATCTATTTCAATAGTTTATGGCAGCTTAATAGACTTTCCCATCCACAAGTATTTAAAATTTTATATCAAATTTTGTTAATCTATATCTTAATATTAAATCGAAAGTTTTATATAAATCATAATAACATCATCATAATAATTATCATAATAATAATGATGGGATTAAAAAAAACTAGATAGGAGGTGATAGTAGTGAGGGAGAGACTTCTCCACTGGCTAAGCATTGTCAAAGATCCAAGAACTACAGCACTTTTGCTCGGGCTATTGTTGTTAACAATCGCAACTGAAACAGTATCTGCATATGGCACATTCCGCGGACCATAAACATTAATATTTATTTTAATTTTAATTTAATTATATTAATTTAAATTTATTATATTATTAACCTTGGATTTTTGAGTATATCATCCGACCAGAGAAATTTACCTTGAAATAAAACTGGGAACTGCAGCATCTTCATTACCCTTAAGAGGTCTGCCAAGCTTTTATCTTTATATGAAAACTCCCCGTGGGATAAATGAAATACATCGCTATCCTCGAAGAATGAAACAAAGGTACCGCCCGTATTGCCATACTCAAAAATTCTAACTCTTATAGTATATCTATTATTACCTTCCTTCTCAAGCTCCCAGATGAAAGGCACATTGAAATTCTGTCCCTGCATTAGCACATACATTCCATTTCCCAGCACCAAATAATCTCTGCCATAAAGCGATCTTCTCCGTGCAAGAGCCACTGCATCGCATACTGGAAAGCCGCAGCTTAAAAGTCTGGCAAAGGTATAGCCAATCTCTAGCGCCTCTTTATTCAAAACCTTGAATAAAGTTACAACGCCGCAAACTGAGCCGCGTTTAATAAGCTCCATTCCTTCCTCATAGCTTCTGCAGGCATTTAAGAAGAAAGCCGGAGTATTATTTACCTCAAGCTCAGTAGCACTGAGATTTCCATCTGAGCAGAGGAATCCACGAGCAGCGCAGTGGCCAATGTAATGCACCATATCATAGCCAGCGGCGAAGATCTCCTTCAAATCCCTTCTACTAGCCATTTGAAATATATCCGTCTCAAGCGGCACATCATCTCTCTGCTTGTAAATCCGTGCAACATTCGCCTGTTCCTCCCCCATCTTCTTATCATTCAAAATCAAGGCAACCTCAATATGATCCTTCTCTACTCCAGCATACCTCAATTGATTCAAAAAAGCAATCTCCTCAGCTTTAACCACATCCATAGGTGTCTTAGAAGAGAGCCAAGCGTGACTTTGAGCATTCTTCAGCACAGGCATAACTAACAAGCGAGCTGCCGCTATTTGCTCTCCTGATCTAAAGAAGTCTTTAAGCGAGTAACTAATTATTTCTCTCTCAGTGATCTCTCTAGCTCGAGGCATATATATCAATGAAAGTTCATTGAGCAGAAAAGGCAGCGCTCTCACTTTATTAAGCGAGGGCTCTACATATGTGGAGAGATGCCAAGGGGGTATGAATTCCTTAATTCTCTCCCAAGGTATCTCTAGATATATACTCAATTGATCTTGAATCTTTTTATCATAAAGCGCTTTTGCATCTAAATCCAGAGCCTCTAAAGCACGTGCTTCATGCATCTTAATCTTATATAAACCAACTGTTCTAACCAAGCAATCTAAGAAGAAAACCTGCTGCAAAATCTCGCTCACTCTATTCTCAAACTCTGGAAAAGCAGGCAGCTCCAGGCAGAAGCCATCTTCACATTCAATTCTAGGCCTGCCTATTTTTAAATCCCCGAGTAAATAATAAACCAGAGGAGCAGCTGAATAAATATATTCAAGCTTAGGGGGAACGTAGATCTCCACTCCACTCTTGAACTTCCTGAGCTCGGGAATTACTGCTTTCTTGGAGAAGTCTATCAAAGGCGGATGCCCGCGAAGCGTTGGATAGGTCCTCTCGCAGTTATCAGTCTTAATCGCCGAGGAAAGCTGGGAAATTGCTCTAGCTATATCCCTCAAATCCTTGGTAATTTTAATCCTAGCTTGAGGTTTCTTGCTATATGAACGCGCGCCTATTATCACACTGGTTTTTGAATCAAATTCAAATGAAATCTTCGATTCATCGAAGATAATCTTCATACCCGCTTCCACGAAGATATATACCTTTAAATGAGCATTTATCTCCAGAATATATCCATCTCTATCGAATTCAAATACCCCTGGATGTGTTATTTGCTTTATAAGCTCATAATCCCCAGCTCTTCTAACGAAGGTTAAAAAAGCATTGAACTGCATTTTTCTGCATCTAACCCCTAGTATTCTATCTACTGGAAATCGAAATTTATATACTTGATCTGAAGCCTCACCATCGTCGAAGTAGATATAAAGCGTTTTTTTCTCATCGGTATCAAAAATCATTAAAGAGTTTTTTTCAAATTTAACCTCAAGCACAAATTTATTATCTCTCCCACAATCTATTAAAAACTATCGCTATTTTTTTACATAAATTTTAAAATAAATAATACGAGGTTTCAAATATTAGCTAACAGTTAAATTAAATTAATGAAATGTTAATCGCAGGACTAGACGAAGCAGGCAAGGGATCTGTAATTGGACCAATGATAATAGGAGCAGTGGTAATAGAAGAAGGAGAGCAATCCATTTTAGAAAACCTTGGAGTAAAAGACTCAAAGAAGCTTTCCTCAAAGAAGAGAGAGCAAATTGCAAAGGTAATTAAAAGCAGATTTCAACACTTTGAATATGAAGTCAGCGCTAGTGAAATAGACCAGCTCAGGAAGAATTTAACCATGAATGACATAATGGTGCTGTGCTTCTCCCGCGTTTTAAATCAACTGAAAATAAGCAAAGCAATCGTGGATGCAGCTGATGTTAACCCAAGGAGATTTGCTTGGAAACTCAAACAAAATACAGCGGGCGTGGAAATCCAAGCTGAGCATAAGGCTGATGAAAAATACACCCTAGTAGGAGCAGCTTCCATTATTGCAAAGGTAAAAAGAGATTTACGCTTAAGAGAGTTGGAACATAAACTTAGGAGGCAAATTGGCAGTGGATATCCAGCAGATTCAAGAACAAGGAGATTTCTAATTGAGTGCTTGAAAAATTGCGAGCTTCCAGATTGCATTCGACTATCTTGGAAAACCACGCGAATGCTAATCAAGAGCGAAAGCATTAAACCTATTCGGCCTAAATGATACTCAAATAAGAGAGGTGATATCCTGAAAAATGAAGCAGTAGAACATAAAGGAGAAGTCATAACTAGAGTGCGCATCCCTAGAAAGGAACAGGGTGAATTACTAGGCGTGGTGGAAAGCATGCTAGGTGCGAATCACGTTAGAGTTAAATGTTTGGATGGCGTGACTAGGCTCTGTCGAATACCCGGCAAGCTTAAAAAGAAGATCTGGATCAAAGAAGGTGACATAGTTATAGTTCTACCCTGGAGTTTTCAAAGAGACAAAGCAGATATCATCTGGCGCTACACCGAGCCCCAGGTTTCTTGGCTTGAGCGAAATGGATATTTGAAAGGGTAAGAAATTGCTGGATGAGAAGAAGCTAAGGCAAATTGAGCAAAAACTCGATGAGCAGCGCATTAAAATAAAAGGCTTGGAAGACCTCAAAACATGGGAAGATGTATTTGATACTCAAACACTTCTCGGGCTATATAAACTTGCGAATAAAGGTATAATTAAAGCCATGGGGGGAGCGATTGCCACTGGTAAAGAGGCAAATATTTTCCACGCTATAGGCAGCGATGGAAGAGAGCTTGGATTAAAGATCTATAGAATTGCAACAAGCGACTTCAAAGCAATGCAAGACTATATAATAGGCGATCCTAGATTTGAGAAAATCAAGCATAGTAAAAAAGATATAGTTTTTGCTTGGACTAAAAAGGAATTCAGAAACCTACATAGAGCTTTGCAAGCTGGAGTAAGAGTGCCTCAACCTCTGGTTGCGGAGAGAAATATATTGATAATGGAATTCATAGGGAAAAATGGAATTGCAGCTCCATTGCTGCGCGAGGTGAAGCTTAAAAAGCCTAGGCTAGTCTTCGAGAAAGTTGTGGAAAATATGAAGTTGCTTTATCAAAAGGCAAACTTGGTTCACGCGGATCTAAGTGAATATAACATAATGTATTATAATCAAGAGCCAGTTTTCATAGACATGGGTCAATCTCTAGTTCGCGAGCATCCAAATTCTGAGGAATTCCTCAAAAGAGATATTAATAACATCGTAAAATTCTTCCAGAAACTAGGAGTTAAATCCCAAGAAATAGAAGTCCTAAAAAAAATAAAAAATATAAATAATATAAATAAATAATATAAATAAATAATATAAATATGAGGCAGTATGTAAAGGTACCTAGCGATAGAATTGGTGTGATAATAGGCACCAATGGTGAAATGAAAAGGCTAATTGAGGAGAAAACAAAGACTAAATTAAATGTGGATAGCGAAACCGGTAGCATAATGATCGAGGGGGAGGGCGAGGGAGCTGATGAGATTTTTCAAGTACTGCGAGCAACTGAGTTAATAAAAGCTATTGGGAGAGGCTTCAGCCCTGAAAGAGCTTTTATTTTAATTGACAATGAAGAGCTCATTCTTGATATAATCGACCTATCCACAGTTGCCTCTTCAGAGGGAGAACTGCGACGCATTAAAGGAAGAATTATAGGCAAGAAAGGCAAGATGAGGGACTTCATGGAGCGGGCAACAAGTACTAAAATCTCCATCTATGGCGATACAGTGAGCATAATAGGCACGCCTGAGCAAATCAACATAATTAGAGGAGCCATCAACATGCTCCTAAATGGAGCCCCACACGGAAGTGTATATGGCTATCTTGAGCGCAAACGCCGAGAGGCAAAGCGATTTGAGCTTGATTACTATAGATAGCTATGGAAGAGCTGACATTTGCAGAGCTGCTTACTAAAATCAACACTTATATAGTAATTGCATTCACTGCAGTCATAGCAATCATGGGATTAATGGTTTATCGCGGACTGCATCTCACCTTGAGTTTGATAACATTTTTATTCCTAAGTGCATTTTTAAGTATATTGGTAGCTTTACTAGCACTCGCTGTTATACGCATGCTCCCCTATTAAATCGTCATTTGTCGAATTTTTAATCGATAGTTGCAGAAAGTATTTATGCAAAGCTGACAACAAAAAAACGGGGAGTGGTTAATGCCTCGAAATCGTGAGGTAGCAATTATAGGTGCAGGTAGAACCAAATTTGGTGAGCTCTACGAACGCAGCTTAATAAGTCTAACAGTTGAAGCAGGACTAAATGCACTTAAAGAGGCAAATTTAGAGCGAAAAGACATAGATGAAATGATAGTTGGCTCCTTCATAACTGAGATAGCCAACGAGCAAGGCAACTTACCAGCCTTCCTCTCAGAAGAACTTGGAATAAACATACCAATCACACGCACTGAAGCAGCCTGCGGCTCAGGAGGAAGTGCATTATATAGCGGTATAACTGCAATAAAATCCGGTCGCTCCGACATAGTATTAGTAGGAGGGGTGGAGAAAGCAACTGACTGGGACGCAGGTATAGCCTACATGGCAGCAGCCAGTGAATGGGAAAGGATATATAATTTCAACTTCACCGGTTTAAATGCAGCATTAGCCAAGCGATATCTCTATGAATACCCAGAGACCAAGCTCGAGCATCTTGCCTTAATCTCAGTTAAAAATCATAAACACGCTAGAGATAATAAAAATGCACATCTAAGGAATCAAATAACAGTAGACCAAGTTTTAAAATCCAATATAATTTCAGATCCCTTTACCATATTTCACTGTTCCCCAGTTTCAGATGGCGCAGCAGCACTTATTCTAGTAAATGGCGAACTAGCTAAAGAATATGAAAACCCAGTTTATATAACTGGCTCAGGGATGAACACAGATTCAATTGGTTTATATGCACGCGAGAATTTTACCTCCTTAAAAGCAAATAGACTAGCAGCAGCAGCTGCCTTTCAAGAAGCAGGTAGAACCATAAAAGAGGTAGATATCTTCGAGCTGCACGATGCCTTTACGATTCAAGAACTCCTAGCCTATGAAGAACTAGGCCTAGTGGAAAAAGGCAAGGCTTGGAAAATGATTGAAGAGGGCCATAAATCAAGCTCAAGGCACGTTGTTTATAATGTAAATGGCAGAGAAATAATTGTAAACTGCGGAGGAGGATTAAAAGCCGATGGACACCCAGTGGGTGCAACTGGAGTGAGACAAGCAGTTGAGATATATCACCAACTAACGGGAAAAACAGATCACCCAGTGAACAAGTCCCTAGGGAGGGAACCTAGAGTGGGACTCTGCCAGAACATAGGAGGCACAGGATCTTTGATAACAGTCCACATACTGGAGGTGAAAACTTGAGCCTGCCGCAGTCCTGGAGGAACATCCGCACGAGCTACAGACTCCTCGCGAGTGTATGCGACTGCGGAAGCAAGAGCTTCCCCCCTAAAGAGGTCTGCAAGGAATGCGGGAGAAATACGCATATAGTGCATAAATCGCTAGTTAAAAGCGGCAAACTTTATTCCTATACCCATCGCATTGAAAATGGAGAGCATATTTTCCCCTGCTATGTAGAAATCGATGGAATAATTCTACCAAGCAGATTAACCGATGTCGAACCTGAGGAAATCAAGATAGCCATGGAACTTGAGCCAACCTTTAGAATACTCGGCGAAACCAACGATGGAGTAATAGAATATGGCACGATATTCCGGCCTAAAACTGCACACAAGGAACTCGAATTATATATCCCGAAGAGAAACTCCGGTAGAGCAGGCATCATAGGCTATGGAGTGCATATACCGAGGTATCGCATAACAATGGAAGAAGTGGCTAAATCCATGAAAGAAGATCCAACGCTGCTCAAGCAGAGTACCATGTTTTTGGAAAAAGCAGTGTTAAACTGGGATCAAGATAGCACCACAATGGCAGTTGATGCAGCGAGGAATGCATTACTCTATGCTGGAATCAATGGCGAGGAAATAAATGCAATCTACTTCGGTAGCGAAAGCAAGCCCTACGCGGTAAAGGCAAGCGCGATAACCGTGGGAGAGGCAATTGGAGCCACTCCTAAGGTAAAGGCATATGATATTGAATCAGCTTGTAAAGCAGCTACGAGTGCAATTCCAGATGCAATAGCGATTGTTGAAAATGAAAAATTCAAATTCAGAAATGCAATGATAATCGGCTCAGATAACTCTCAAGCTAGAGAGGGAGATGACCTAGATCCAACCTCTGGCACAGCAGCCGCTGCTTTTATCATTGGGAAAAAAGATGTGATAGCTCGACTCGAAGGCTACGCGCCCTATGCAACTGATATCCCTGATTTCTGGAGGAGAGATGGAGAATCATTTCCAAAGCACGGAGGCCGCTTCACAGGCGAGCCAGCTTATTTCAAGCACATCATTGGAGCATGCGAATTATTGTTCAGCGAACTTGGAATAGAAGGCAAAGATATAGACCACGCGGTCTTCCACATGCCCACGGGCAAGTTCCCATTTAAAGCTGCAAAGCGCCTTGGCATAGAGGAGGAAAAACTTAAATATGGATTCAACGCCCCCTATATAGGCAACTCCTACTCAGCATGCGGACTTGTTGGTTTAGCAAGTGTGCTTGACTACGCAGGTGACAATGAAACCATACTCCTAGCTCAATATGGCTCAGGAGCAGGGGCAGATGCCTTGCTATTTATCACCGAACAAGCAATTCTAGAGAAACGCCCCCGGGGAATAAAAGTTGAAACTCTGCTGAATGATAAAAAATATATAGACTTCCACACCTATAGAAAGCGCAAGATATCGCACTTCTATAAAGAATTTTAATAAAAATGCGGCTGCCGGGATTCGAACCCGGGCTAGAGGCTGTTTCCCTTTTCAAGCTGGGAAGCCCCTGTCCTAACCACTGGACCACAGCCGCTTAATTCTTTTTCCTCGTAGATAATGCAGCTATGAGGAATGCAATTCCACCTATAGCTGCTTCAAATCCAGGTATTTGAGTGGGAGTTGCAATTGGCGTTGGGGTAGGCCTAGCAGTTGGCGTGGACGTGGGCGTAGCCACGGGGGTGGGAATTGGTGTTTGAGTTGGCGTTGGGGTGGGTATAGGTGTTATCTCTAGTGTTGAGAGCCATTCTATGCAGTTGAGCCCGAAGTTAAGATTGTCTTTAACTGCTATATCATAATTTCTATAGACGTGGTAGCTACCTATGATCACCGCCTTGCCTTTTCCAAGGTGTGAAACTGCAATTAAAGGCGGAGCAGTGCCATAGGTTTTCTCTTCACCTGTGGTGTATGAATCCACAGCGCCTCTTGCCACAACTTGCGCTGGTGGCTCAGTTGCTATTGAGCTGAATTGAGCTTGAAGTGCTTTAATATCTTTGAATATCGCGTGCTCGCTAAAAGTTGTAACCTCAATTATATAGCCATTGTGATAAATAGTGTTTTGATTTATTATAACTCCAAACTGCTGGGTTAGCTCTTTAAAAGCAGGATAGTTTATCCCTTGGCTGAATATAAGCAAGCCCCCTCCTGAGTTCACAAATTCTTTTATCAAGGGAGTATAGCTTGGATTGTAAAAAGCTGCATCGTGTATAACTAAAACTTGATATTGATTGAGCAGCTCAGCTGATATGAATCCCCCCTCCTCAACTTTATACCCAGCGTTTTTCAAAGCTTGGGCGAAAGTGCTTAAACCCTCTGATGCACTGAGTGAATTAATCCCATTATCCCTCCCAGAGATAGTTAAGAAGAGCACTGATTTACTAGGAGCTGCAGCCGGTTGGAAGGAAATAATTAAAATCATTAGCGCAACTGCAATGCATTTATATCTAAATCTAAATCTTAATCTCAATTTTCCACCGTAGTATATTCGTATTATCTTCATATATCTCTTTCTCCATTGAGCAGCGTTAGCGATCTAATCCACTCTCCTCGCGCTTCGCGCGTGCTTCCCACGATCATTCTCCTTCCATCGCTGAATTGCTCTATCTTCCCGCTTGCCTCAATGATTTCCCCAGGCAAAGCTTGACCCGCGTAAGTATGCGTGTAGGAAAGCACTTGTTTTACCTCTTCGTGTTCTAAATCATAGATCGCTGGTGAGTCAAATGCATAGTTTGCATTTAAAACCCTTGCTTCTATTACATCGCGCCTCACCTCGATTCCCTTTCCAAGAGCAGGTTCTATTTCTTCCCAGTCTCGAACATATAACAAGTCGAAATAAGTGCCATCGATCACCCCTCTATTGCCTTTTCGCCGTTCGTGGACTAGAAATTCTTCATAGCTTAATTCAGGCTTTCGCTTTTCATAAATAGCACGCCACATCTCAGGGCTTACCTCGGCAATTATCCCGCTTTTTTTCGCCTCCATTAATATCTCTCTAGCTCTATACCAAGTCTTTCCATAGACTATGAAGTCAATATCTGATTTCTCCCCTGCTAAGCCGCATAGCCTCGAGCCCGTTACTCCCATTTTCTCTTGAGGTATGCCTCTGCTTGTGAAGAAGTTGATGAGTTTAACCACTTTTGGGTCTTTTATGAAGCGAAGTCCTATATCTGCGCGTAATATAAGCTTCACATCTGCAATTGGCACTATATGCACATCTTTAACATAATCTGGTTTAAATTTCTCTAGAAATGCATAGGCTTCCTGGAAATCGAGTTTTTTAAATCGCCTGCCCTCTTGATTCACTCTTTCTCCTTTTTCACTTGGTATGTAGCGAAGCAAGCAGCGCAGGTTCTCCCTCTCGAGGTGGTAATCCACAATTGAAAAGATCCAGTCATTTTTGGTTATGATTAAATCGCGGAGTCTAAATTTAAAGAGCATCTAAGTAAAATATGATCATCGTTGAATATTAATTTTAACAAGAAAAGATGTGACTGATTTTGATGACATAGGAAAATATAAGATGGGAGGAAAATGAAAAATAGAATGCGAATGCGATAAACTTTTAGAATAGAGGTAGGTCTAAAATGCAAAAAATTTTGAAGTACACCGTAATTTCAATTGTGGTATTATTCATACTCACATTTGTAATTCAGCTTATAATTGGTCTTAGCTACCGCGGTTATCTTTATCCATACGGCTATGGCAATGCGCCTTATGGCATGAGTCCTTGGATGATGGGTAGCGGGGGTGGATTTTCGTGGCTAGGTGGCGGGCTCTTCTTGATATTCTTAATAGTCATAATATTTGCATTGCTTGGCGAGAGTGGCATAACAAAATCTTCAGAAAAGCCAGTAATTAGTGCCATTGAGCTTTTAAACAAGCGCTATGCAAGCGGAGAAATTACAAGAGAAGAATATCTTGAAAAAAAGAGAGACCTAGAATAAAACACTATCCTCATAGAAAAAATAAAAAGGTTAAGAGGCATTGATCCATTCTATTCTTCTATTTCTATCGGCACTGCTCTTGGCGGGAGGATAACCCATTTCCAGGTTTTAAATGAACCAGTGCCATGCAATACTGCCCAGCCAGTTCCTGAAGCAAAGAGTTTGCCACTTTGCTTTTATGTAGACTGTCATATCCTTGCCTTTTGCAACTGCTATTCCACTGCCTTCATATATCTTTATATATTCATTTATCTGCTTCACCGTGCCAGTGCCTCGTGTAGCAATCTTTACATCTTTTCCAATCACAATCATTTTCCCATTTCCCTCTAGCCAGAATCAACCTGTGCCGTGCAGAAGCGCTGTACCAGTGCCCTCAGAGGCACGGTAGCTATGAAGCGACTCAAGGAACCAGAACCTCGAGAGAAAACCTGAGTGCAACCGATACATTGGTTAACCATGGAGGGGCTTCATGAGCGAGTGGAAAATCTTCATCGTGATTTTCCTGCCACTGGGCATGCTAGTACTCGGATGCGTGGGGGAGAAAAACCATCTACATCGACACCAACGCTAACTACTGCAACGCCTGTGCTGGGTGAACCTGTTTTAGACAGCGAGATCAGTGGCATAGATAACTATAGCATTGAGTTGGGAAAAAAAATGATCAGTGATACTACTGAGCTGGAAAATATAGATTTAGGCTTAATAGATGAAACAACTTTTAACCTTTATTCCAGTGTTAGACGCTAGAACCTGAGTTTCTCCAGCATCCAACTCTTTTTTCTTTTACAAATCTATTGTGAATTTTAAAAAAATATATTAGGAATCAAGAAATTTATTGAAAAGGTGAAGTTATGCCTGAAGTTTTATTGATATGTAGAGATGGACTTGCTAGCTCGATTGCAAGCAGTTTGATATTCGCTATAGGTGCAAAGAGAGCTGGTGTGGATATCGGCGTGTTTTTCACTCAAGAAGCTCTTCAAGCCATAGCTGAGAACAAGTTTGAGCTACCAATGCTTTTAAAGGAGCATGTGGATAAAATAGCTAGGAATGCCAAGGGCATGGGACTTTTAACCGATCCCTCTGTGCTTTTGAAAAGCGCGAGCAATGCCGGCGTAGCATTACTTGCCTGTCCAATATGGGTAGGATTGTTGGAATTAAAAGGTAAATTGCCAACTCAAATGATGGAGATAGATATACCCACAGCTCTTAAGACCATACTCGAGGCCAAAAAGATAATCGGATCCTTTTAACTTTTTAAATTTTAAATTTTAATTTAAATTATATAATTATTTAATATAATTTTTGACAATATATAGAATCAAAATTAACGCAGCTAGTAAGGGTACAATTTGAAAAAAATTAATATTAATATCCCAGGTTGGAAGGAGTTCTGCTGGACCTGTGGTTGGTGAAAACTTCAGGAGCAGTGGAAGAGAGATAATGATGAGTGTTAATATAAAGATTGCAAATACCGCTATAGCCAGCCAACTCCGCATCCTAAGCCCCAATTTTTAATATCTAAATTCTTATATAAATAATTTTATGACACCATTTATCCATCCATTGCACTTTTTGTTTAATAATTCGACAAAATTATATCTATTTCGTTGCAAATTTATCTTTAATGCGCGAGAAAGAACCCATCGATGAAGTTGAACTCCGATTTAAACTTGTGATAATAAATATTCTTTTAATAATGCTGCTTTTGATATCTGTGATCATCATATATTACTTCATGCATAGATGAAATCTTTTCTGCAGCTAAAAACGCGCCTCGCCTTGGAGCTCAAAGCATAAGCCAGCTAGAATCCAGTGCTCAGGAGCCATATCTTGGACTTTGAATGATGCAGTTGCTTCAATTTAGTTTGAAATAGTTAAAAAGGATAAAGAATAAAGAATAAAGAATAACTCACGATAGCAATCAAGCTATAAATTCAAAACTTAATCTACTATCAATAAAAAAGCTATGCATTGCTATAGTAAGAGGATAGGAGGATAGAAAATTGCTAATATACCAGTACCTGCGGCTTCAGCATTGATTAAAAAGGGCAGCGAGATACTGCTAATTCAAAGAAGATACCCCCCGAGCCAGGGAAAATGGGCTCTCCCTGGTGGAATCGTGGAGCAGTGGGAGAGCACTGAGCAAGCAGCTGTAAGAGAAATTAAAGAAGAACTGGGTATAGAGATAGAAATCAAAAGATTGATAGGAATTTACAATGCAGTTGCTCGAGATAGAAATCTAGAATATAACTATGACATCCATTGCTATGAAGCAAATTATAAAAATGGAGAGTTAAAACCAAGTTCTGAAATTCTAGACTATAAATGGGTTAAATCTAGAGAAGATATAGTTGATTTAACGCTAACCAGCACTGCGAGGAAAGCACTGGAAGACGCAGGCTTTTTATAGCCATTGCATTTTAAGGCCCAATGTGGCCATATTCCGTCTGGCAGATTACGCAGCGTAGCCCAGCGCTCTCCAAAGTTTTCTTTACCCTTTTCATCTCAAGATAGCTGGGTTTTTTAATATCCATTCTTCTAAATTCAGGGCGGTAGTCAAGGGCTACTACTTGCACTTCTGGGTCTAAACTTGCAATCTTAACCCCAATTTTATATACTTCCTCTAGAGATATGAATGCTGAATTATAGGGAATTCCAACTCCAGTGAAAACCTTCTCTCTATGGCTATCCAACATATACCTCAGCGCCTGCCACTCGGTTTCAAGCATTTTCCTCGCAAGAGGGGTATTTTTTATAGCGGTAATGTTAGAAAAAGTCTCCAGCTCTATTCCCTTGACATCTATTCCTATATCTGTCATCCCTGCTTCCACAAGTTCATCTAGATAGTCAGGAGTTAAAACCACAGCATTGGTATCCACATGTATCCTTGCTCTAGCATCTGAATTAAGCCGCTTAAGCTCTTTGATGTATTCCACAAGCCAACTGCGATTTAAAGTGCACTCCCCCCCTGAAATTGCCATTCTATCCACAAGGTAATCAAAGCGCGATTGCGTCATAACTCTAGCTGCTTGAGCTGGAGTGAGAGGCTCATACTTCGAGGAATAGGTTACCTCCCAGTTTTGACAGGTTGGACAGCGCAAGATACAGCCATGTGCAAAGCAAGCAACTTCCACTGCGTAGCCAGTCTTGCTCTTCACATAATAAGGAGTGCCCACTCCTCCCACAGCATGACCTTGGAAGCCACTTATGACTCTCAATGGAACTTGCTTATTAATTTGATTTCTATCTGTTATTATCTCCATTCCCTCTTCAATAGCTGTAATGCAGCTTGGCTTAAGCTTGCCATTCACAAGCACTGCGCAGCTCCAGCATCCCCCTGTTTTACAGGG
>JAWCMA010000029.1:0-334 GCA_038850285.1 Methanocellales archaeon
ATTAAGCAGATTTAACTGGTATTGGTAAGTGAACATTAGTTTGCTCTAACCCAGAAAACTGGTGAATTTCAATCTGAGATGATAATGCCATCCACGAGCTTGATGATTCTATCAGCCTTCTTAGCCAGATCAAGATTGTGGGCAACGATGATAAATATTTGCCTTCTTTCTAGATTCAAGTGCCTCAGGAGCTCGTAGATTGCATCGCTCGTTTTGGTATCCAAGTTGCCTGTTGGCTCATCCCCCAGTACAATAGCTGGATTGTTTGCAAGGGGTCTTGCAACTGCTACGCCATTGCGATAGATATTGTTCACATTTCTCAATTCAACGGCAT
>JAWCMA010000029.1:344-9074 GCA_038850285.1 Methanocellales archaeon
GCTATCACACTAATTAGAAATGCAAATACAGCGGCGATTAAGAAGTTTTGCAGGCTAATTTTTCTGGAAGAAATGCAAGTCAAAATAGATCTATTAGGAGTTGATATGGAGTAACCTGGGGTAAGTCTAGTATATATACCACAATGCTTCCAATAGCTATACCACTGGCGAAGACTATACTCTATACTCTAGGTTATGAAAAATCCCTGCTATCCTTCTTCTCTCTCCTCCCACTGCCATGAGCAGCTGCGAAGGGGAAAATAAAAAGAGCAATTACCATAAATTTCATTTCATAAATTTTCGAATAACGCCCATTTTTAAGGATGGCCTAAAAATATTTCATTTGAATGAAAGAGCAATTGAGCTAAAATTTTTTACCATTACTAAGTTATTTATTCCATAGATGATCAATCTTTTACTGAGTGCGATGGGTTTCAAGTCAAAGATATTGCTTTTCCTAATCATAGCTCTAGCTTTATTTCCAAGCGCGGCTCAATTAAGCGCTAGTGAGAAACCCACGGTTTATAAAATCGAGTTCTATAGAGATGGCGCTGCTATTTGGACAATTGAAACAAGAGTAAAGCTTGAGTCACAGTTAGACCTTGAGGCCTTCAATGCGTATAAAGCGCAGTTCGAGGCAAATAAAAGCATGAATCTAGGGAATTTCTCAATTCGCATAACCAATATAGTTAATGAAGCTTCAATCGCAACTGGGCGAGCGATGGTTGCGAGGGATTTCGATGTTTTCTTAAGCACTGTGAATACTCCAACTGGCACATATGGCATCGTAAGCTATAGATTCACTTGGACGAACTTCGCCAAGATCGAAGATGATGTTTTTGAAATCGGCGATGTCTTCGCAGGTGGATTATATCTCGCTAGAGAAGAAGCCCTTGCAATTACTCCGCCTCCAGGACTTGAAGTAAAAGCCGCATCACCTAAGCCTGATGAAATCAAAGATTCCACGTTAATCTATTATGGAATGCGATCTTTCGCAAATGGAGAACCAAGAATTTCACTTCAGCAAGCTATTCCAACGGATTATTATATTTTATTTGCGATAATTATTATTTTCGCAATTATTGGGGGAATATTGCTTTATAAGGCTAGAAAGACGAGAATCGAAGTTAGCAGAGAAGAAGCAAGTGAACGAGAAGCTGAAACTGAGCAAGTAGAAATAGCTCAGAGCGATGAAGATTTAATATTAAATCTACTCGAGAAAGCCAGAGGAGAAATGTATCAATCTGAGATCGTTGAGAAAACTGGTTTTTCCAAATCAAAGGTAAGCGCTATATTAAGTGATTTAAAGGCAAAGGGATTGATATTGAAGATAAAAAAGGGAAGGGAGAATTTAATAAGAAAGGTGAAATAATAAATAAGCCCTTAATTTCTTAAAATTAAAAGGGTGCTAAATTGAAATTGGAATCATACTTTTTGGCTCTCAAGTGAGAAAGGCAATATATTTCAGATATAGATATATGTGTTTTGGATGATATTAATTTCCCTAGAAGCGAGAGGCTCCAAGTTTACGAGCTCTCCACCGATAAATTGGATATAAGTCTTTTTTCAGAACTCCCACTTTACGTCAAATTTGAAGTTTTAAAGGGTAAAACTCTATGGCTGAGGGATCAAAAATATTTCAAAGAACTTAAGGAAGAATAGTATTAGATTATTTGGAAATAAAGCCTTTATGGAGAGAAATGGATGAAAAAAGGATGGAAAAATGGTTAATCCTAGGAAAGTAGTGAAATTTTGAGAGATAGAATTATTTTGCATTATCTGCTGAGCTTTAAGGTAGATGAGAAAAGCCTTGAGGATAAGAAAATGCAGTATTGCGTGCTTTTTTATTAGAACAAATAGTCAATGAGCGGCACTTTTGAGCTCGAGCTTCTCCAGACCTATGCTTGAAATTTTCGAGAGCTTGAAGAAGGGAGGAATAATCACTCAAGCAACTTCTAATGAGATGAAATAGTTTGTGAGGATAAGAACTTGATAGTGCATAGATATAGGAGGGTAACAATTGAAGATTGGTGGAAGCAGTGACTGAGATAGAGGAAGTCAGAGGATTCACAAGAGAGGTTATCGCGAGTTTGAAGAAGCAAAATTTGCTTTTAAAAATTGATACCAATTTTGCACTTTTACTCCTAATGGGTATTAAACTGGAGATCTCGCTATTTCTTTAACTTGGTCAAAGTCTTCATCATCGCTAACTACTGCTTTTATTTTTCTACTCAAAGCAGAAGCTAAGTGTATAGAATCCCTCGGACTAAGTTTGTATTTATTCAGCAGCATTTGAGCTAAGCTAAGTATCCCCTCATCTACATTTATAAACTCTAAGTTTGGAAAGCCAAGTAATTTTTTCCCCTGATTTATCCCATCGGCCCTGCTGAGTACTCTGCTCACAACCCATACAACTTCATCCCAAGTCAAGGTAGAGGTGTATGCTGACAGCTCTCCCCTTTCAATCTTCAGGAGCAATTCCTTAGCACGCTTTGCTTTTTGCTGCACCTCAGCTTGATATATAGCTGGATAAATAAATATATTGGAATCAATGTAAAGCATATCTCTCTGCGACCTCTTCAGCTATTATCTTTTTCACATCCACCATCTCTTTTAGCTTCAAGGAGGCTGTAGAAGCGTAGTACTCAGTGTAACTGCCTTCGATTTTTGGTTTACTTATCACTATTTCTCCATTTCTAACTTCAATAGTAACATCCACTCCTGGTCTTAAACCTAAGGCATCTCTAATTCGCTTAGGAATTACAACTTGTCCCTTTAGACCGATATTCTTAGTTGGCATATTTAGTATTCTTGTATAACTTTTATTTATACTTTCTACTTTTTTCTCTCCTTTAAAAACCATTATAGGGGAACTTTACCATTCTGATCTTGCCTTTTCATTTGTGGTAATGTTATCCATTTTGATGACATACAATAATTTAAGAGCGATGAAGTTCAAAAAATCATTTGCCCTCCATTCCCCTTACAGCGCCAGTTAATTCTTTTTATTCTCTGGCGCTGCAACCCCTTCAATTGGAAATTGCTTTATATAGGATTGAACAAAGGGAGACTAGCATGCAAATTAGTGGATGTGGATTTGCCTGTGGGGAGTGCATTTTACTGAAGGAAAAAAAATGCTCCGGCTGCTCCATTGAGAGCGATATAGCTAAGGACTGCAAGATCATTAAATGCAATCTCAAAAAGAAGCTCACCTCTTGCTTGAAATGCGATGAGCGCTTAACCTTTGAGAAGAGAGTATGTCCAACTTATAAAGATGGCATTCGGCATTGCCCAATTAGACTTTGCATTTTAAGCGCAGTGGAATAATTATTTGCATCGAAGCATTCTAGTTGGAGTTACTATATGAGTAATTTTAATATCATGCTCTTCCACGAGTTGAGAGAAATCCTCAATGATCTGCATATCGTGAACCGTTGTTACTATGGGCGTGTTCTCATCTATGCATCCCTCTTGCTTCAACCTTAAGATTTCTCTATCGCCATATCCGCCTCCCTTGCCAATTCTATTGCCTTTAATATCCACAGCCACGCTTCCAGTTATAACTAGATCTGCTTTAGGGAACTTCTCAGCTTTCTTCCCATATTTAAATGCACCTTTTATGGTTGAGGCAAATTCCTCTCTGCCTTTAACATCTTCTGGTTTTAATATCAAGTAGCCCTCTCTCAATCGAGGGGTTGCCATTAGCAATGTTTTTCCATCCTTCAAAGCAAATTCCCGGCAGTACTTTTGAGCATAATCCGGGTTGGAGAATATAACATTGCTTTTCTTCCACATTTCAGTTTCCCTCAGCTTTTGCGAGGCTTGCAGCGCTCCTTTGAAATTTGGGATTCGCCCAAAAACAGGTTGTGGAAAAACAGCTATTCCCGAGCTTTCCATTAAACTCCAAATTTGATTCCTGATCTGCTCTTTATCCCTCTTCATCTAAATCTAATATTTGATATTTGATACATTTGATGATACATTTGATATTTGATACTTCTAGGATAAATCCTCATCACTATAAAGAAAAGGCTTATGCGAATCAATCACACCTTGCTTGTAAAGGTGAAGATAAAGTGCTGTTGAATGTTTTTCGATCTCAGGTATCAGATTGAGAAGGGGAATATCCCGAGGTAAAGCATTCCAGTAATCGGGAGTCAAACCATTCCAAATGCACCAAAAGCTTATGTGCTAGAAGACTTATTAATTTTAGTTTTAATTTAAAGAAGCTCAAAATATTAAAAATTTAAATTAAAATCATTATTAATCCTTACAAAAAATGAAAAACTATAAAACCAAGGGGTGATAATATGGGAAATATCCGTCCGACGTATATTAAAAGCCTTGCGGAGGAGCTGCTGCGAGAGCATCCCAATGAGTTCACAACCGACTTTGAAACAAACAAATTGAAAATAGCAGCGCTAACCAACATCGAGGGAAAAGTGCTCCGAAACCGCGTGGCTGGATATGTAACTCGCAGATTAAAAATCGCGAGTAAAAAGAAAAAGTGAGGGAAGGATATGTTTGAAGGAGTTATTCCAGCACTAGTTACCCCTTTTACGAAAGAAAATAGGATTGATGAAGATGGGTTTGGAAGGAATATAGAATTCGTGGTAAAGGGAGGGGTATCAGCCATAGTGCCCTGCGGTACAACTGGGGAAGCAGCAACTCTCTCTTATGAAGAGCACAAGCGGGCGATAGATATAGCCATAAGTGCGTCTAAGGTACCGGTAATTGCTGGCACTGGTTCTAATAGTACTGCGGAAGCAATTGAACTTACGAGATATGCTGATAAAGCAGGGGCTGATGCTTGCTTGGTGATCTCGCCATACTACAACAAGCCAAATCCAACTGGACTTGAAATGCACTATCGAGAACTCCACAAGGTAACAGATCTCCCAATAATACTATACAACGTTCCTGGGCGAACTGGAAGAAATGTAACTCCTGCTGAAGTGGCAAAGCTTGCAAAAGAGGGAATTATAGCAGGGGTGAAGGAAGCAAGTGGTGATATATCGCAGATCTCCGAAGTCATAAGGCTAACTCGAGATATAAAAGGCTTCTCAATTCTCTCAGGGGATGATAAACTCACCCTGCCAATTTTAGCGCTCGGGGGGCATGGGGTAATTTCAGTGGCAGCAAATCTAGTTCCAGAATATATGTGCGCTATGTACAAGGCTTTTAAGAAAGGCGATTTAAAGAAAGCGCAAGAAATTCACTTCAAACTCTCACCCCTATTTAGAGATCTCTTCATTGAAACAAATCCAATTCCAATTAAAACAGCTATGAACTGGAAAGGCCTAGCCGCAGGTAACGTTCGCCTGCCTCTTGGGCCCATGGGCAAGGAAAATGAAGCTATTTTAAGGAAAACAATTGAAGCACTGGGTGAATATCGTGATTAAAGTAGCAGTCACAGGCGCCGCTGGAAGAATGGGGACTTTAATCATAGATAACGTCCTCAAAGCCAGCGACATGAAACTTGTGGGTGCATTTGACATCAGGGGCATAGGGAAGCAAGTGGGCGAGGTTAAAATTATGGATGTGAAGTACCTCGATGGTGCATTGAAGGAATTAAAACCAGATGTGCTCATCGATTTCACAGTTGCAAGTGGAGCAGTGGAGAATGTAAAAACCGCCACTAAGAATAAGGTTAACTTAGTGGTTGGAACCACTGGCTTCACCGAGGAACAGAGAAAAGAGATGGAGCAAGCCATTGGAAAAAATGTAGCAGCTGTGATCTCCTCAAATTTCTCAGTGGGAGTGAATGTATTCTGGAAGATATTGGAATTCGCAGCAAGTTATTTAAGGGACTTCGATATTGAGATCTTGGAAGCTCATCATAGATTTAAAAAAGACGCCCCAAGTGGTACCGCGAAAACTTCAGCTGAAGTAATTTTAAAAGCACTTAAAAAAGAACTAGCGCTTAAATATGGAAGAGAAGGATTGAGAGAACGCGGAGCAGAGATAGGCATCCACGCAATAAGAGCTGGCGATATAGTTGGCGAGCATACAGTGCTATTCGCAGGCGATGGCGAGCGCATAGAGATTACCCATAGAGCGCACTCCAGACAAGCATTCGCAAGCGGTGCTATAAAAGCAGCGAAATGGGTTGTTACCGCTGAAAAGGGACTGCATAGCTACTCCGAGGTACTTGGACTATAAGAGTGACTGCAGCGCTTCACCCTCTCTAAACTTTTTTTGAATTGGAGCTAGAAAAATGAATGAAACTTATATTCAAATGAGGGAGGTTACTCACCAAGGCTATCTTGAATTCATTAAAACCCGTTACTATGTTGTCATCGAAAATACTAAAATTCATCTCCCCAAACATCATAAGATCTCCCAATTCGCACCCAAGAACTTTACACCTGAGTTAACCACGGTTTGGAGTTTCCCAGATCGAGGTCATTGGGCTACTCACCGCGGAAATTATCGAGCGAACTTCTCACCTTATATACCTCGAAATCTAATCCTTCGCTTCACGAATAAAAATGATTTAGTTTTAGATCAAATGGTTGGCTCAGGAACAACTTTGATTGAATGCAAATTACTGCAGAGACGCGGTATAGGGGTGGATATAAATCCTGATGCAATAATGGTAGCGAGGAATAGACTTGATTTCAGCTATAAACCAAATGAAGACTACCAAGAGCCTGAAATCAAAACCTATATTGGAGATGCCCGCAACCTTAACTTGATCCAAGATGAAAGTATTGATTTAATAGTTACCCATCCCCCATATGCCAACATAGTGTCCTTCTCGAAACACCATATACCACACGATATATCTAAAGCCTGCAATATTGCAGATTTTGTGAATGCGATGCGCAAAGTGGCTCAGGAAAGCTATCGAGTGCTAAAACCAGGGAAACACTGTTCAATTTTAATTGGCGATACCAGAAGGCATAAACATTTTGTTCCTATTTCTCCACGTGTTCTCCAAGCTTTTCTAGACACAGGCTTTATTCTCAGAGAAGATATCATAAAACTGCAGTGGAAAATGAAAGCTACACGAGAGCGGTGGAGGAGCACTAAACTAGATTTCCTAAAGATCGCTCACGAGCATCTATACATTTTTAGAAAGCCTGAGAGGGGCGAGAAACTAGCTCTATATAAAGAAAGCATGAAGTGGTAAATAGCTTGCCTTGCAAAGCCATTGCAAAGGCTGTTGAATTTCAAAAGATTTATAATCAAATATGCACGACTATTTGGAAGCATATTGAGACATGGAGGAATTAAAAATGGTTGCAAAAGTGGATCTTGACGCGTGCGTTGGATGCGGTACCTGCAAGGATGAGTGCCCGAGTGGTGCTATAACCATAAACAATGAGAAAGCAGTTGTTGATCCAAATCTCTGCGTTGACTGCGGCACTTGCGCCGAAGTTTGCCCATCTGGCGCTATTAAAGTAGAAGAAGCTAAGTAGTGCATTAAATCATCCTCGCGTTATACAATTAGGTGCAAGCGACACCTTCACCATCCTTGGGATATTCCCCCAAGCAGCCAAGGTATCGCTAATCACCACCAGCGCTCCCTCAACGCCCTCTATTCCTTTAATGCTGTTAAACGCGCTTTTTACGCTTAATTTACCTTTCACCTCATTGCCAAGCAAAGTGGCGCATGCATCTGCGAGGGAGGCGCTATTTGCGATGACGGTAGCTGCATCCGCATTTCCAAAGCTAAGCGATGGGCCAACTGTGCCTGAGGAAGTGCAGATTCCAATGGGTTTATCTCTGGGTTCCAGCAAGAAGCCTAGGTTTTTAAAGGGCGATTCACCCGCGTAGATACCTATAACTATTTCTCTATCGTTTAAAATCGCAATATCCCCGCCGTTTTCCACGATAGCGTGTAAAGCTCCTCTTTCTATCATCGCTTCGAGAGCAAGCTCTGCTATAGCACCTGCAACCGCAGCCATGGGGCCAACCCTTGCTTTTTTAGCTCCTTTGCACATTAGCCTTACGATTTCAGGGGCTCTTTCTCCACATTCATAGGGCTCGAGGGTGATCTTGAAAAATGGATCTCTGGAGATATATTCCTCTAGCTGCTTTCGATGATATTTTATGCTATTAATTGCAGCTTCAATATATTTCTCTTCATCTGCAATTAATGTAGCTCTGGTTTCCTTCAACTGAAACCGCCTGCGCATGTTTCCTCATCTTGTTAGCGAGAGGGCTCTATGTGGACATGAGGGAATGCACGCGCCGCATTGAATGCAGTGACTCGAGTCTAAGCTAACTGTCCAGTCTTTATTGAAGGAGAATACCTTAAGCGGGCAAATACTTATGCAAGCTCCACAGTGCACGCATTCTTCCTCGCTTCGGATAATTGGCTTCTCAAGTTTGTATGCCTCGACTCCTAGTTCGCTGAATGTTTTGAAGACTTGATCTACAGCTTCATTTGGCACATCCACAACCACCTCGCCAGAGGTTGCCTCCACGTGGGCTCTAACTATATTTATTAACACTCTAGTTCGCAGTATCGCAGTAGCAATGACTGGCTCTTTAATTACCTTTGTGTTGAACCGCAGCAGCAGCTTCATATTCTCCCCCTTCTTGCGAAGAGCTTGCTTAAGTCTTCGCTGGTTATTATTCCCACTACTCTATGCTCTTTATCGATCACTGGCAATGCTGAGATGTTATATTGCTCCAGCTTCCTAGCTGCTAGGTCTATGGGGTCATCTGGGGTAACTGTTATTACATTCTTGGTCATTATTGGCTCTATTTTATCTTTCT
>JAWCMA010000029.1:9084-14161 GCA_038850285.1 Methanocellales archaeon
CTTATTTGCCGCCACTGCTTTGGAGATATCCCAAGAAGTTACGATTCCAATGAGTTTGCCATCTTCGCCGACGACTGGAAGGTGATTGAATTCATCTCTTATGATTATCTTCGCAGCTTGCTCTATACTTGTATCTAATTTGATTGTTCGAACTTGCTTGCTCATTATATCTTTAACCAACGGTGCTTCTTTGGTCATCTTCATTGGCTTGAAGGTTGTGGTAAGCGGGATTCTATCAACTGGCTTTGTAAGATAGAATTCCCCCCTGCTTATCCAAGCTTTCAAGGTTTCAGCAACTTTCCTAGCGAGATAGTGGCTTGAAAGCGGAGATGTTGGTATTTCTCTTCCATTTATCTCTATAGCTCCAGATTTCAACTCCTCATAGGTTACTTTTCTCAATACTGGTCTAACTCGCCTTGCAACGCCGTAGTCTAAAACATTTGTCGCGATATCGCGATCGCTTATTGCAGTGTTCCTCGCTATTCTTTCATTTAAAACTGGAATGGGAATTCCAAGGCCTACGTAGAGTGTGGTGCCGTATTTATGAAAAGTTGCAGCTCGCAGAAACTCTACTTTCATTTTCTTCAGATCTCCAGTTACCATGAGCGTTCCAAAGTTATTCTTGGGATCATGCTGTGTTCCCTCGCTAATTACATAGCCCTGTGCGCCGCAGAGGAAGATTCTGGTGCCAACTCCAATGGTTTCAAACTCTGGGTCGTTAAATATGGGTGAGAGAACTCCTGCTCCTGAATATGTGGCATTGCCGAAGTTAGGTAATAGTGTCCCCATGTAGGTATATAGCGTGCGATCTGTGGAATTCGTAGCTGCAACATATCGCTGATAAGCATTTCTGGGATTTAGCATGATCGCTTGATTAACATCTTCAAGAGTAATCGTTGTTTCTATGCTTCTCCTTGGATAGCAATCTGTACCATATGCAATTGCCTTCAGCTCAACAGCTTTGCCTCCGACTAGGTCTTCTATAACATGCCCCCCGCCATATTCCATTCCTTTTGTCTCTGAAAGCTGAGTTACCCCTAGATATGCATCGACTGCTGCTACTCCAGTGTAGGCCTCGACATCGTTGAGCCAGATTCGCTGCATTTTTATGGGCGGGTCTGCGTGTCCAAAGTTAAACCACGCGCCGGAGGAGCACATTGCTCCAAAAGTGCCTGTTGTTACCACATCGACTTCCTTCGCTGCTTCTTCAGCGCCTTTTTCTCGAACAATTTCCACCATTTCCTCTGCTGTTACAACGCAAACACTGCCATCCTTAATACGCTGGTTGATCTCTTCAATTGTCTTAACCATAGCATTACCCCGATATAACAAAAAAGTAATAAAACTAATGCTATTTATTATTTGCGGTTATAATTTAAATTATAATTATAACTCAAAAATTCGGGAATTCATATGCCTCGAGTTCGCGAGTGAAGCAGTAATATACTTTTTGATATTCCCGCCTGAATTGAATTACCTCTTCTTTTATCTTCTCAGGCTTCTCCTTATCTATTAATAAGCGCTTGAAGAAATCTGCGATCTCCCTCATCTCGCCTTCTTTCATCCCGAGTCTAGTTAATTCCTGGGAACCTAGTCTAATTCCCGAGGGATTTTTTGTTTTAGAAATATAGTCCTTAGGCAGAAGGTTTTTATTGACAATGATATTTGCCTTTTCCAATTCCATTGCAAGCTTAGAGGCATCTCCAAGTTTGGAAACATCAATTGCAACTTGATGCGATTCAGTGAAATCAAGCTCAGGGCAGCATACATCAAAGCCTTTTTCATAGAGTGCTCTCGCAAGGGCTTTTGCATTAGCAATCGTATGACGAGCATATGCTTTGGCAAATTTCTTCATCTCAGCAAGGGTAATCGCGAGAGCAGCAATATGATGGAGATGATGATTGCTTGTGGTACCTGGAAATACCGCGCTATCTATGTCATTTGCAAATTCCTTTTTACAGAGAATTATACCGCCCTGCGGCCCAGGGAATGTTTTATGCGAACTTGAAGTTACCACATCAGCGCCTTCTCTCAAGGGATCTTGAAATTTCCCTCCAGCAATCAAGCCAAGCACGTGCGCGCCATCATAAATTATCTTCGCACCAACTTCATCGGCTGCTTCTCTAGCTTCCCTAACTGGGTGAGGGAATAAAAATAAACTTGCACCGAACATAATTAAATTAGGCTTATCACGCTTGATCTTCTGAACCATTTTCTTCGAATTAATATTCATACTTTTAACATCAAATGGGTGAGAGGTAATTCTAAGTTTTCTAATTCCAGCAGCTGAATATTTGGTATGGCTTATGTGGCCGCCGTGGGGAACAGTAAGTGCCATAAGCAAGTCACCTGGCTCTGCAAGTGCAAAAAAAGCTGCTATATTGGCATTAACACCTGAGATTGGCTGAATATTCACGTGATCAGCATGAAAAAGCTCTGCTGCTAAACTAATCGCCCTCTCCTCAATCATATCGATATATTTGCAGCCTTGGTAGAAACGATCGGAAACCTTGCCCTCGGCATATCGATGCGAGAGATCTGATATAAGCACCAGTCTAGCAGTTGGACTAGTGATATTCTCACTCGCAATCATAGGCAGCGAGCTATTGAATAAACGGTGATGCTCCTTAATTGCATTCATTATATACTTTACATTTTCATCTCTATAGACTGTTTTTTCTTTCCTCATGCGAATTTGAAAATAAAATTAGGTAGTAAGGATAAAAACTTTTTTGATCTTTTCTCAAATGTAGCCTGCAAAAAAAGCAAAAGCAAGTAAAAAGTAAATAAAATGGGCATAGCAGCGATCCACTCTTCCCGAGGACTCGCGTACCTCAGTACAAAGTGGAACGCAGGCGGGCTTATCTTCTGGGTTCGGGATGGGACCAGGAGTTTCCCCGCCGCTATGGCCGCTATACCCATCTTCTTGAGTGAGAAGATATTGTGTCTCAAATTTGTTTATCATTTCCTTCGAAATGCCACAAGCCAAGGTCCGGATTTGAACCGGAGTGAAGCCGCTTTCTATAAGCTTTTTAAAAGAAAGCTTTCTGCAGGCGGCTGCGTAACCGCTCCGCCACCTTGGCTTTAAGATACAACCCGAATTTCGCCTGAATAGAGCTAGGCAAATCTGGCATTGGACGTTAGTAGTCGGCAGGCTGAGTGCCTCGTTGCCTTGACACGTACACCCCGACTCTATCAATCCGGTCTTCTACCGGTGTCCTCGGACGAGGTTTCTTTTTGGGATGGGTTTCAAGCTTAGATGCTTTCAGCTTTTATCCCTTAGCGCGTGGCTGCTCGGCTCATGCCCTGCCGGACAACCGATTAACTAGCGGCGCCGTTGCATTGTTCCTCTCGTACTAAATGCAACTTCCCCTCAAACCTCGCACACCCCTGACAGATAGTAACCGACCTGTCTCACGACGGTCTAAACCCAGCTCACGATCCCCTTTAATAGGCGAACAACCTCACCCTTGGCCGCTGCTGCACGGCCAGGATGGAAAGAACCGACATCGAGGTAGCAAACCACCGGGTCGATATGGACTCTTGCCGGTGACGACTCTGTTATCCCTGGGGTAGCTTTTCTGACGTCAATGGCCCCCACCAAGAGGGCTCATTGGTTCGCTAGGCCCGACTTTCGTCTCGTGAACCACTACTATGCTGGATCACGTCAGGCTGGCTTTTGCCCTTGCACTCCACAGTGGATTTCTGACCCACTTGAGCCAACCTTAGGGCGCCCTTGATATCTTTTCGAGGGCGTGCCGCCCCAGCCAAACTGCCCACCTATCGGTGTCCTCCCGAAGGAGTTAGAGTCGTAGTAACACTAGGGTGGTGTTTCATTGTTGACTCAGCAGTGCCCAAAAGCACCGCCTCATCATCTCCCACCTACACTACGCAAGTGTAACCACAACTCAACAACAGGCTGCAGTAAAGCTCCACAGGGTCTTCACTTCCCATCAGGGGTCCCCAGACTCTTCACTGGGACGTAAAGTTCACCGGGTCCTGGCTTGGGACAGTGGGACTCTCGTTGATCCATTCATGCAAGCCGCCAATTAAGCGGCAAGGTACTACGCTACCTTAAGAGGGTTATAGTTACCCCCGCCGTTAACAGGCCCTTCGTCCCATTGTAATGGGGTTTCAGGTACCTGCACTGGGCAGGATTCACCGAACGTACTAAGCCTTTCGGCTTGGCGTTCAGCTATGTTGTTATTAGACAGTCAGAGCCCCTACGTCGCTGCGATCTGCTCTCTTCAGAGCAGACACCCCTTATCCCGAAGTTACGGGGCTAATTTGCCGAGTTCCCTAAGCCAGTGTACAGCCGACACGCCTTAGCTTTTTAAGCTAGGGGCACCTGTGTCGGTTCTCGGTACGGTCATCTAGGCTCCATCCAAATCCCCTTTTCACGGGCACCTGGGCTCAGCCAGCTTACGTACTCGCGCATTCATTCGCTTCTCGCCATTACGGCACTCCGCGAACTTCGGCGCTTGAACAGCGCGGGTGCGCTGCCTAGCCTACCCTGATGCGTCGAGGACTTGGCTAAGGCCTAGATGGTACGGGAATATTAACCCGTTTCCCCTTTGACGTACTCGAGTTACGGTACGTCTTAGGACCGACTAACCCTCGGCTGACGAACATTGCCGAGGAAACCTGGCCCTTTCGGCGGTCGGGATTCTCACCCGACTATGCTGCTACTATTGCCAGGATGTTCGTTCCTGCACGGTCCACACCTTCTCACGAAGATGCTTCTAGCCATGCAGAACGCCCTCCTACCGGATCACCTCGCGGTGCCCCGGGGTATCGGTAGTCGGCTTGAGCCCCGTCCATTTTCGGTGCCGCAAACCTCGACTGGTAAGCTGTTACGCACTTTTTAAAGGATAGCTGCTTCTAAGCTCACCTCCCAGTTGTCTTAGGCTCGCGACGCCCTTCAGTGTTTACACTTAGCCGACATTTTGGGACCTTAGCCCCGGGCTGGGTTGTCTCCCTTACGGACTAGAAGCTTACCCCCCAGTCCTGACTCCGACCTTCTACGGCGATTGCGAATTTGGAGTTTGACAGAGGAACGAAGGGTTTCCCCTCCGGC
>JAWCMA010000030.1:0-14058 GCA_038850285.1 Methanocellales archaeon
GAAATCCTCTTTTTTCTATAAATTTTTTTATATAAGGTTCCCCTAATAAATCCTTGTAATGAATTTATTAGGGGATGGATATCGTGAATAGATATCTTGGCTTTATTGATATAGCTTTGGGTGTGTGAAGAGTTCGAGAATTCCATTGTATTCTTCGAAGTTTTCTAAGAGGACTTATACGCAGCATCAATTGCTTGCGATCTTGCTTTTCAAGGAATATTTGAATGAAGATTATCGAGACTTAAGGGATCTTTTGGAATTGATGAGTGGTGTTGTGAGGAAATTGAAGTTAAATTCTATTCCTCATTTTACTACCCCTCAAAAATTTCTCTCTAGATTTAGCTTAACTCTATTTGAAAAGCTATTGAGGAGTACTCTTGCTCTTTTCTATGCTCGTAGGGAGGGGGTCGAGATTGTTGCAATTGATAGCTCAGGCTTTACAAGTGATCGCGATAGTCTATATTACTCTTTTAGAGCTGAGAAGCTTAGGAAGAGCTTTTTGAAGACTTCTATTGCTATAGATAGTTATAAGCAAGTTGTTATTGCTTGGAAGATAAATAGGACTCCTATTCATGATGTTAAGCTGCTAAGCCATTGCTTAAGAAGTCTCATAGAATTAAGAGGGCTTACTTCTATGTCTTGGATAGGGGCTATGATTCTGAGGCTATACATCGCCTCATTAGAAAGGGGTTAAAGGCTATTTCTATCATTCCACTTAGAGTTAGGGATAGAAAGCAGGTTCTTGGTAGATATCGCAAGCAAATGCAATCTTTAGACCCAAGATATTATAGGAGGAGCATAGCTGAAACTAATCTCAGTAGTGAAGCGTAGATTTGGTGAAGAGCTTAAAGCTAGAAATTATCGAAATCAAATTCATCGACCTTGGGGAAATCGACCCCTTATTCTTTGAGAGCAGTTATTATTTAGGTCATGCGGAAGTTAGTATAAAGGCATTTGAGCTATTAAGGGGAGTGCTCGAGAGGAAGAAAAAGGCTGCTATCACCAAAAATTGTGGGCTGTAAAGTAAACGTCACCTAACATATGCGCTTATAAGAAGTTTTTTCGAAGGAAAAATTGGGGTGGAGCCAAGCGGCAGAGCAAAGGCGGAACCCGCTGTAAGTCCTTTGAGCGTAAGCGAAGACCGAGAGCCAAAGGCTCGGAGGAGGTCGAAGGTGCCGTAGTTCGAAAATTATTTAAAACAGCTTATCGCATTATCTATTATGACAAAAAGAAAAGGTTCACACAGCCATTACGAATTAATGTTTGAGAGTTTTTTAAGAGAGCAACAATTCCTTTATATTGCAATAAATGAAGCAAAGCGTCCAATTTTCAAAGGCGAGAAAGTAAAAAATTTTGATTTTATTGTTGTTTCTAAATATGGAAAACTTATTCTTATGGACATCAAAGGGAAACAATTCCCATACGAATCAAAGTTAGGTAAAAATTATTGGGAAAATTGGGTTGGATTAGATGATGTAAAATTTCTGAAAATGTGGGCTGAAATTTTTAATACGACTGGGATTATCGTATTCCCGTATTTGATTAAATACAAGGAAGATGAGAAATCATTCAAAGACATTTTCAAATTTAAGGGGAATTCCTATGGAATTGTTGCGATTGAGGTAAATGAATATCATAAAAATTCTAAACCAAGAAGTAAAGCCATAAAAGGAACTTTTAATGCGATAAGCATCTCAAGAGAATTATTCTCGAAATTAGCAAAACCTATCTCATTCTTTTTGTTGTAGTGCCTAACCGATTGGATTTAACGTATGCGATTATCTGAAGTTCTTCGCCTTAATTTTATCAAATAAGCAAAGAATTTGGGAATTTTACGCAGCTCTTTCTAGCTATTTCTCCAGGATCCATTTTCTTTTGCCACGCATAAAAATAAAAATATACGCTTTAAAAATTTTTATATAGTTAACTAACTAAAAGTTTCTATTCATATTTACTACTTGCCACTTCCCTTATTTTTTTAGCCGTTTTTCGACCTATTTTTTCCACCTTAAGCAATTCCTCAACTGAAGCTGTCATAATCCCCTCTACCGAGCCAAAGTAGCGCAGCAAATTCTTCGCAGCTATTAATCCCACGCCTGGAATTGCACTCACTAAATATTCCTGCTGCTCTTTAAGCGTGAGTATAGTTTTTCTACCGTGCAAACTTATTTCCCTCTTTTCATCGAATTGCTCTCGCTTAGCTATGATGTATAGAAGAGCAGCGGTGTCCTCTGGATTAGCAGTGCTGATAATTGGAATTCCAAAGTCAATTGAAATAGAAGCAAGCATGCTGCGCACTGCATTTGGATTGATCCTCCTAGCAGTATATAATCCCTCGCCCTCTAGAATGAGAACTGGTCTTTCAAAATTCCTAGCAAGTTCCGCCATTTGAGTGAAGAGATCTCTCCCTTGAGATCGATCTATGAGCGTGCCTAGGAAGTCTTCTACGGTTTTCCTCTCCACGCCAACTCTCTCAGAGAGAATATAATCTCCAACCTCAAGAGTCTTAAGGGTAATTATTGCTCCCATTTCCTCAAGAGCCTTGGCCACTGGCGAGCGCATCTCGCGCGCGTCAACATATATATTAACCTTTTTCGCTTCATTTGAATACTCAAATATTGTTTTCTGAGCTCTATCTACTACCTCGTGGTTCATAGCTGCATTCCTCCTTCTAGCTTCATTTTCAAAGCAATTTGCGTGCATTACCCCTTCAAAAACAGGTGAATCTGAGATGCGATCCTCAAAATAGTCAAGCATATCTACTTCCTCTTCTAAATTAGCTAGCTCAGCTTGCATTTCCCTTATCCTCTTATTCATTTCTCTTTCCTTTCTATGGCTGATCCAGAAATAAGCTTCATCTCTCGTTCCCTTTGCGATGAGGACAATTATTCTGCCAACTCTATGTCTGCCAGTTCTCCCTCTTCTTTGAATACTTCTAATTTCAGATGGAACTGGTTCGTAGAATAATACCAAGTCGGTAGAGGGAATATCTAATCCTTCTTCAGCAACTGAAGTTGCAACAAGTACATTGTAATCTCCAGCTTTGAATTTCTCCAGAATTTCAACCTGCTGCTTTTGACTAAGTCCTTTATCTTCAAATTTGCTTGCTTGTCCCACGAATCGCACTGGCTTGATGTTACCGCTGGAAAGCATTTCAGTTACAAGTTCAGCGGTATCCCTAAAATTGGTGAAGATAATTATTCTTGAATCTGGATTTCGCTCAAGTTCTCGGGTAACAATCTTTTTAACCATCTCTAGTTTGGGAAAAGTAGCTCTAGAGTTCTTCGCAAGCATAATTGCACGCTTTATATTCTCCTCGCTCAATATCCTCTTAGATGCCTTGCTTCCCCCTTTAGAGGAAGCTTCACTGCTTAAGCGCTCGAAGTATTTCCTCAAAGCATCTATACCTTGTGTTTCACAAAGCTCTATACCGTGCTTCAACTTCAAGATCTCAGCAGTTAAAGAAAGCGCGTGATAGAGCTGCGGACTTTTCTTCGTTGCAAGCTCAGCTTGAATCTGCTGCTGAAGCTGCAGAAGTTCTCTCTTCAGCTGTGCTTGCTCTCTTCGCTCAACGATGCCGGAGTTAATTAGCTCAGCTGTTCTAGCAGCAAGCACACTTTCAAGCAGCCTTTTAATCTCAAGAACCTCGCTCGGTAGCTTGACATATCTCCACTCTATATCTTTTCTATAGACATATGGAGCTACATCTGCATCTTGCTCAGTTCGAAGTTCCACAGCAGATATATGAAGATTTTTACATACCTCATCGATCTTTAATTCATCGCTACCGGGAGAAGCTGTGATGCCTAGGATTAAAGGATGCTTAGCTTGAACTACATATTTATTCGCAATGTAAACATAGGAATAGCCGCCTGTTGCTCTATGCGCTTCATCGAAGGTGAGGTGAACTACATTTGAAAGCTCTAGGCGCTTAGCCATGAGGTCGTTCTCAATAACTTGAGGGGTAGATACAATAACCCTAGCTTTACTCCAGAGCTCTCTTCTTTTCTCAATTGATACCTCTCCAGTGAAGATCGCGATCTCCTCGGGCTTCACAAGTAATAGTTTTTTTAGAAATTGAGCGTGCTGCTCAACCAGTGGCTTAGTTGGCGATAAAATCAAGGCTTTGCCATCTGGGAAATCTTTGAGCCTGCTAGCGATAACTAGGAGTGCAATTATAGTTTTTCCCAAGCCAGTTGGCAATACAGCAAGTGTAGATTTTTGAAGAGCAGTTGCTGCGATTGCAAGTTGATATAATCGCTTCTCTATGCTATTTGGTTTTATTAACACGTGCTCTAGGTATTCATCTTCCACTTCCACAGCTGACCCTTTTTAATAACATATTGCAGAACTTTAAAAGTTTTGATAGCAGAATGAAAGTACTTGTACTTAAAATTAAATTTAATAAAATTAAAATTAAAATTAAAATTAAAATTAAAAAAGCTAAAACCTCTCAATATATCCCTCTATTTTATCTATATTAATAATACTATATTTTATCATTGCAGGTGTTAAAAGGGCTGTGAAGACCATGAGCATGGCTGCTATTGACTGCAATTCAACTTGAGCTCCAGCAAGCGTGCCATATCTCGCAACGATTAGCGAGACCTCCCCTCTAGGTACTAGCATTATGGCGCATATAAATGCTGAAACCTTTGGAATTCCATAGAATTTCAAACTTAAATAGCCCCCTAAAAATTTACCTCCAAAAGCAATGATGGAAATAGCTAGAGCCAGAGGTATTCCCAAGATTAATAGTCTGGGATCTATGAGCATTCCGATTGCAGTGAAGAATACCGCGGCAAATATATCCCTAGCTGATCTGATGAAGCGAGCTATGTCGTCTACAAATCCAGTTAAGGCAATGATTGAGCCCGCGAGAAATGCACCAGTCATTGGAGCAAGCTGCACTAGAGCTAGGAAGTAAGAGATGAAAAAGCAGAGTGAAACCGCAAGCAATACCATTCCATCGCGCGATATTCTGCCCACGAAGCTGAATAAAGCTGGGAATATTTTTACCCCTATAATTGAAATCGCTAGTACTGCGAGGAGAATTAAACCTAGATCTAAGATCAATCCAAGGGGAGATATCTTGATGGAGAGGCTGAGGTTAACTGCAAGTGTTAAAGCGATTAAACCATAGAGGTCATCTACCACTATGGCAGCGAGGGTTAAATCAGCACCGCTTATGCCTAGGAGATTCATATCTTGAATTAGTTTAACAGCAATGCTGGAGCTCGTGCTAACCAGTAGCACGCCTAAGAAAATTGCGCTTGCTAAATCCCATCCAAGCAGCAAGCCGAATGCAAATCCAAGGAAAAAGGAAATCAAGGCACCTGCACCAGCGATGAAGAAAGCGGCTATTCCAATTTGCCTCAGCCTCGATATATTGAATTCCAAGCCCATTGAGAACATCAAAAAAACTGCGCCAAGTTCGACGAAGCTATCAATGGTTTCACCCCACTGCACTAAATTAAGTACAAATGGGCCCACGAGCATGCCAAAAATGAGCATTCCCACAACTGCCGGGAGTTTGATTTTAGCCAGAGCTAGATATCCAATGACTGCAGCCAGGAGTATTATTCCGAGTTCAAGTAGCATTAATGGCGAATCCATCCCGCATACCAATAGTGGATATTGCAGCAATGCTAATATATCTTATCCTCTTATTCATATACGATGCAAATAGAAGAGGCACATCTAGCTGGCATTGGCAAGCGAGTGGTTTATAAAAATGTTTTAAGTGGAGATACCATTGTAGTTGTGGCTAGAAATGATGATGTTTTCGAGCTGCACGTGAATCCTGATAAAATTGGTAAATCAATTAGTTTGAAGCTAGCAAAAGATGAAGCAAAGAGCATTGGAATCTTCCTAGGGGGCTTGCTCTCCTCACCTAGAGTGGTGGAAGTGCTTTCCCACGTGATCACGGGAGACATAGCAATTGATCAAATTGCCATAAAACACGGGGCAAAGGTAATTGGAAAAACCATAAGTGAAATTGACTTAAGGAAGAACACCGGTGCTTCAATTCTCTCCATCATACGTCAAACTCAAACCATTACCAATCCAGATCCCAGTGAGAAGATCTTAGAGGGCGATGTTTTAATTACAATTGGCACCTCGGAACAGCGAGAGAGGGCAAGGAAGATACTCAGCTAGTTCGGGAGAATAGAAAATAGAAATAGAAACGAAAAATACATATTGAGCGCGTTAAACTTGCGAGTACCTCTCTTCAGTAACCATTCCCACCACTACATCTCCTTCTTTCACAAGCACTGCCCCACTGCGATGCCTGGACATTTGATTTATGACATCCTGCAAAGTGGAAGTGATTTGTACCGAGGGAATATCAACTCGCATAAAATCCTTGACCTTTCCCTTTATCACCATCTCTATTCTCTCCTTGCTTTATAGCTTTACTTATTAATATGGGAAGGATACCAGCGAGCTAAAGGTGGATGGATTCATGATGGCTTGCAAGTTCGAGGGTGCCAATCCTTGTATACAAATCGATGAGAATTCAGATATAAGATGTATTCAAGGTAATGAATGCAAGGGATGTAGGAATAGATCATTTATTAGTCTGGGGCAAGCGTGGTCTAGCTGGTGCGATTTCCTTTAGAGATATAATTAAAGGGTGAAGCTATGAAGCTCAAGGGAAATGTTAGAGATTTCATGAGAATTGATTTACCAGTGGTAAGTGGAGATGCAACGATGCAGGAAGTGGTTAGCAAGATGAAGCAAGAGGACACAGACTTGTTTTGGTGAAAGAGGAAGAGAATGTAATTGGAATGGTTACAGATCGCGAGCTGGTTGATTGCTTAGCCAAGGGAGAGGACCTTTCAAAGGTCAAGGTGAAGAAATACATGGAAGCATACTTTAGGTGGGCCGAGTCCCTACTGGCAGGTTAATGGTTGCAGCTGGCATAGACCATTTACTGGTCTGTAAGCCCAAGGAGCTAGCTGGCGTTGTTTCAATGGGAGATATAATTGAATATCTAGCTAGATAAAAAAAATAATAAAATATAAAATAAAATAATAAAATACTATCAATAGCCAAATCTCAAGATCTTAGTCTCAAGGGTTTTCAAGTCAACGATTGAAGCGCGAGCTGGCATTGGGGTTAAATTCAATGCCCTCTGATACTCAGTTTGACTCTGCCATGTACCTGAGTTAACTAGCGTTACGCCTCGATATTTCATACACCCCGCGGTATGCACGTGGCCGCAGTGTAAAATCTCAGGAACCATATTTATCACGAAGTGATCATTTTCCTCAGGCGCAATTAAAACTCTCCCGCCGTAAATTGGAGCTAGGTGCCTGCGCTTAAGCATCTCCACCATTAGCTTTTCAGGTTTATCATAACTCGCGTTTGGGAGAGCTGCTTTTAAATCATCAAGCGATCTACCGTGGTATATTAATATTCTCACGCCATGCAGCTCTATCAAGGCAGGATTGCCGATGAATTGTACATTCTTCATCTTGAAGGGCTTGGTATATTCCCTTCCAATCGCTGGCTGAGGCTCAGCTTGGCGAACTGCATCGTGATTGCCTGGGGAGATTATAATTTGAATATGAGAGGGCACTTCAGCTAGATATTCCGCTGCTTTTTCATACTGCTCATAGATATCCATTATACTTAATTCCCTCTCTTGATTTGGATATACACCTATGCCGTCAACTAAATCCCCTGCGATTAGTAAATATTTAATTCGCTCCGCTAGCTCTCTTTCCTCTTCCACTTTTAAATTAAGCCATTTTATAAAACTAAGCCAAGTCTCCTCTAGAAAAACACTGCTCCCAATGTGTATATCTGAAATGAGAGCAGCGCATATATTCTCACTTGCCACATTGGGTTCGTGATCCGTTGGAATATCGGGGTAGAAGATATCCTTCGCTATGAGCAAGCCATTGTTATTGGTTAAAAAACCACTTACTCCTATTACTTCATCCAGTAGAATAGGCTGGGAAAATAGCTCTCTATCCTTAGATATAAGCACCGGGAAAACTCCAGTTCGGTCTTCAAGCTCAATTAATCTATGGCCATTTGAAGTGGTTCTAATGTCACTTACCATGCCAATTATAGCAACTTCGCCCTCGCTGCCTTTTTTGCTCTTTAAACTCTCAATAGGCCTTGCGTGGAGGCGCTTTCTTATCATATCGCTTAGCTTTTGATAGCGATCTTTGAAGTAAGTTACGAATTCATGGAAGTCTCCAATGCAGGTTGACTTATTGGTGATATCCGAGAGAATTTTAAAGTCACGCTCGCCATACTTAGGCGGGACTTTTTTAACACGCTCCTCCGCAGCGATGGCTTTTTTAACATGCTCCTTTGAGATCACAAGTACACTACTATCGAGGGAATTCAAGACCTTTGCAATCAAATCCCCAACTTGCCCTTGATAAGTATTAAATAGATTGATCGCTTCAGGCTCTATGCAAAATCCGTGATTTGCGAATTCTCTCACGATATTCAACTTAACATCCATGCACCCTACCCTTTATAGAAGAATCTATGATGGAGATATAATTCTATCGGTGCAAAATCTTTTATATTGCAACATCATATTCTTTTAGGGTCTTGAATGAAAATGAATCAAAGTGCAGGTGGTAGTCTTTTATTCCACCAGTTTAATTAAGCGCCTTCCAGTTGAAAAAGTGCAGATTTTCGATACCACACTTAGAGATGGAGAGCAAACCCCAGGGGTCTCGCTTACAGTTGAGGAAAAACTTGCCATAGCTAAGCAGCTGGATAAACTTGGAGTGGATATAATTGAAGCCGGCTTCCCCATAACCTCCAAGGGGGAGAAAACCAGTGTTAAGAAAATTGCCTCAGCAGGGTTAAATGCCACGATATGCGGCTTAGCAAGGGTAACCCAGAGCGATATTCAAACTGCTCTTGACTGCGATGTAGATATGGTGCATATCTTCGTTTCAACCTCAGATATCCAGATTAAGCATACTATAAAGAAAACTAAAGAAGAAATCATTCAGCTTGCAGTTGAAGGCACTGAGATGGTGAAGAGCCACGGTAGAATATGTCTATTCTCAGCCATGGATGCAACTCGCACTGATTTAAATTTCCTGCTTGAGATAAATAAAGCAGTGGAAAAAGCAGGCGTGGACTGCATCAACATACCTGATACCGTTGGGGTTATGGTGCCCTCCGCCACCTATGAGCTTATCTCCAGAGTTAGAAATGCAGTTAAAGTGCCAATTCACATCCACTGCCACAATGACTTTGGATTAGCAGTTGCCAATTCAATTGCAGCACTTGAAGCTGGAGCAAACTGCGTGCAGGTAACAATAAATCGCCTTGGAGAAAGAGCGGGCAATGCTGATCTAGCTGAAACAGTCATGACAATACATTCAATCTATGGAGCTAAAACGAATATCAAAACTCAATATCTAGTGGAAACCTCAAAATTGGTGGAGCGTTTCACAGGCATTAAAATGCCTCCCAATACCCCTGTAGTTGGAGATAATGCTTTTTCCCATGAAAGCGGGATTCACACCCACGGGGTAATTCAAAGAGCAGAAACCTTTGAACCCGGGGTTATGACTCCTGAGATGGTTGGACATAGGCGGAGGATTGTTCACGGCAAACACGCTGGGAAGCACGGGGTTAAAAAAACTTTAAATGAAGCTGGAATATACCCAGATGAAGAGCAGCTCGCGGAAATTCTGGAGAGAATCAAGGACTTGGGGGATAAGGGCAAGCGCGTTACAGAGGCAGATCTATTTGCAATTGCAGAAGGAGTAATGGGCAAAGTGGCGAGGGAAAAGCGCGCTTTTGTGCTCAAAGAAATCACAGTTATAACTGGCAATAAAATAACGCCCACCGCGAGTGTTAAAGCAGTTTTCAATGGAGAGGAAAAACTATCTGCTCGAACTGGAGTTGGACCTGTGGATGCAGCGCTTAATGCAGTGCAAAGCATACTAGGGGAGAAGGCAAAGATCAAGCTTCGGGATTTCAGCCTCGAAGCTATAACTGGCGGGAGCGATGCTCTCGCGGAGGTTATAGTTTCAGTTGAAGCTGAAAAAAGCGGCGTTGTTTCAGCGAGAGCAGCACGCGAGGACATAGTCATGGCCTCGGTTGAGGCACTTATAAGCGCGATAAATCGCTTAATGCTGCTTAAAAAGAAGTAAAAAATCTTTCACAAACTATTTGAACATTGCGAGTAAATTTAAAACTATTATTTGGAGAATATTCTCATGCCCAAGGAGACCGTTGAGTCTTTGAAGAATAGGCTGGAGACCTTTCGCGCTAAACTCGTGCCTAAGAAAGAGAAAACTAGGAAGATAGGTTTGTTGGTAGACGGCCCCAATATGCTTCGCAAGGAATTTGCAATAGACCTTGAGGAAATTAGGGAGATTTTAAGGGAATATGGCAGCATTAAAGTGGGAAAGGTTTTCCTCAATCAATATGCCTCTGAAAAACTCGTGGAGGCAATTGAGAATCAAGGATTTGAAGCGGTTATTAGCTCTGGAGATGTGGATGTACGCCTCGCGATCGAGGCTACTGAGTTGATTTTCAACCCCAATATCGATACCATAGCACTTGTAACTAGAGATGCTGATTTCAAGCCAATATTGAGCAAGGCAATGCAGCATGGCAAGGAAACCATAATATTCGGCGCCGAGCCAGGCTTTTCAATCGCACTTAAAAACAGCGCAGATTATGTGATAATTTTAAATGAAGGGAAGCCACTTCCTCTTCCAACTCTTATGCAAAATGGTGAATGAATTCAATAAAATGCTAGAATTGCACTTCCCATAATTATCGTGAGAACTGTAACTACCACACCCACTTTTGCATATTCCCAGAAGCCAATCCAAATCCCAGTGCGCCTGCTAACTTCAACTACAATTAAATTTGCCACGCTACCAATTATGGTGAGATTGCCTGAGAAGGTACTGCTCATTGCAAGAGTATACCAGAGTAAATCTCCCCTTGCAAGTTTCTCTGCAAAGGGCAGCATCATCATAACGAAGGGCACATTGCTCACTAAATTTGAAACAGCGAGTGAAAAAATACTTAGACCAAGAATAAATGCAAATCCACTTAGCCTAAAGAGAGGGGAAAAGAACGCAAACATCTCATTGGTGAGCCCACTTTTCTCCACGCCGTGCATTACTATGAAGAGATTTGCGAAGAAAAGTAAAAGTGTCCAGTCCACGCGCTTAAAAGCACGAGCAGGTGGTTTACCGCTTAATATAAACATAAGTGCAGCGCCACTTGCTGCTACCACTGGAATAGATATATATTTCTCTCCAAATAAAAAGCCCATGAGCACTAGGAGGAGCACAGCAACAGCTTTTTTAAGCAAGCCTCTATCCAGCTTTGGCTCTGGAAGTTGAACTTCAATATGCTCAGTGAAAAGCTGCTTCCTATATAGTAGGGAGATAACTGCTATATTGATTAAAAGTCCAGCTATACCAATTGGAAGTAAATGGAGGAAGAAGTTTAAGAAGGATATTTTACTTTGCATACCAATTAGCATATTCTGGGGATTGCCAACTATTGTTACCACGCTGCCTATATTTGAAGAAGTAGCAAGGGCAATTAAATATGGTTGAGGCTTGAGCTTAGCTAGCTTAATAACTCGAATTAAAATCGGGGTGTAGATTAAGCAAATGGTGTCATTGACGAAGAGGGCTGAGAGAAAGCCTGAGGAAAATACAATTAATATTAAAAGCTGAAGGGGATTTTTCGCTGCCTGCAAAATGCGCACCGCTATGAAGTCCAAAAAACCAGCTAGGGTGAGATATGCAACTATGATCATCATTCCAAGGAGTAAGATAATGGTATTATAGTCAACTGCTCTCACTGCTTCCTCAAAGCTGAGCACCCCCAGGAGAATCATAAGCACTGCGCCAACTGTTGAAGCAGCGGGTCTATCTAGAGGTATCTTGGGGAAGCGCTGCATTGAGATGAAGATATAGGTGAGTAGAAAAATTGCAAGTGCAGTGTACATCAAGAGATATCCCTCCCAAGTAACAAGAAGGATACCTTATAAAACTATAGATATTTAAATTTGTGCTTAGTTGCTGTCAAACCTTGTGTTACCTAATGTTTAAGCAAATAGCTTTGGTACCGCTTGATTCTGCGCTCGCTCTCAGTCATAATTGACCTATCAATTTAACTTGAGTTAACGTTATAGCTATTATTCGCATTAATTTTAAGATAAAGAAGGATAAAACGGAATTTCAATGGAAAAGAAATATAGCTCTCCGCCTTTTTTCATCGCAAGGCCAAAGGATCTTGGACTCGTAAGCATTCTCCATCTCCCCCTGCTCATCTATGGCTTTGAAACGAAAGTGAGCCATACTGCTTCTGAGATAATCGCTACCACTAAAGAAGGCAGATATATAAAGCTAATCTACGATGCCACTCAAAAAGAAAAGCCGCTTATAGCAGTTTCCGGCGATGCTGAACTTATTGAGAAATTTGATAAATGGATAATGAACTATGTACCAAGTAGATTGAAATATGCAGCGGAAGTGAGGAAAAGAAGGATTGAAATAGCAGTGCAAAAGGAGAGGGAAAAAAGAGAGGCAGAGCTTGTGGAATTGATAGAGAAATCCGGGGGGAAGCTTAGAATTAGGGAGGTGATGGAGAAAATTGGTAAGAAGCAAATGAAGCTTAAATGGAAATTAACCAAGTAGAAAGATTTATTTGCAAAAAAATGCATTTTAGCACGATGTTTGCATTATTAAAAGACTGCAACGCGAGAATTTCCTTCGCGGTGATAGGTATATTTCTAATTTTAATCTCCACCTTCATCTCAGCATTTTTATTAAAAGTGGATTTAGAAAAAGCAAGCAGCTTGCTTGAAAGCGCGAAGCTCAGCGAAGTGGATGAAATCTATTTATATGCCAAAGCAGATCTCGCTCGAGCGTTGAACTACGCAGGGTTAAGAGCCCTTCGCCAAGCAGGTAAAACACCCTTGATTAACATCATTGATCACGCGCCAGATAAGCGCGCTAATGGCTCTCTATTTCACCAATATGAGGTGAATATAAAAAGAGAATCATATTTACCCGGGGAGCTCTTGGAAATCGAAGTAAGCAAACCCACGAGTGCAGTGGTAATAGATGTCAAACTCCTGCTAATCGATGATAGCAATACCACAGTGGCAACTTGGAATATGAGCGATCTCTCCTGGGGGTGGTTAGGTAGCGAGGTTAAAACTCTCTATTATCCCCTTCCAAATAATGCAAATGGCACTTGGACTGCTAAGATCCAAGGTCAAGATATCCAAGACACTGCTTACATAGGCGTTATTCTAGATCAAGATGGTTGGATTAAGGAAATGACGCATCATAACTTCAAGAGCTTTTTAAAGGCAAATTACGCCAATGATAGCTATAAACGTGGAGATTATGCATTAAATGTTTACCCCTGCGAGGACTGGAGGAAAACTAAGCTTAGGAGAATTGATATGCGCTTAGAGAGAGCCTTGAATGCACCTGATATACTTGGTTTGAAACCGCGCGATAATTATGAGGTATACTACGAGGTTTCAATTCCAGTTGCACTATGCATAAAAGACCTGCGAAGCGATGAATTGATTTATACTCAAAATATCAATGTTAGCACCTTAATTACCTCTCGCTATCTCCTATTAAAAGAACTCTGCGAGGAATATGAAAAACGCATCTCTGGCACGAGGCCTCTTATGATTGAGAGCACTAGTGCAGCAATGGCATATACTTGGGCAAGGGGATATCAACAATTCGCCAAGAGAGAACCTGTGAACATCGTAAACAACACCCATCTTGCATTAATAGTGAATGCCGCTACCCTTCTCGATCAAGGCTTTGTCTTCAACAGCGCAGACCCGATGAGTATAATTGAGCTGGTTTATTATAGCTATAAAAGTGCAAGTAAAAAAGAGGCTTTGAATAACACCACGCTCATCGATAGCAAATATCCCCATAATCCACAGGATGATGCCTATGAAAAAGCCGGCAATGGCTCGAGGGAAGCGGAAGAGGAATATGGCAGCTTTGCTATAAATGCAAGTGAAATAGCTCAAGCTATCTACGAGGAGAG
>JAWCMA010000031.1:0-12010 GCA_038850285.1 Methanocellales archaeon
GAAGAGAATGTCTGGAGAAGCTCCTTTCTACATGCTCGGTCCATTGGTTACAGATATCGCTCCTGGATATGACCATATAACTGCTGCAATTGGCGCAGCCCTTTCAGCTGCATTTGGAGCTGATTTCATATGCTATGTAACTCCTTCTGAACACTTAGGCTTGCCTTTTCCGGAGGATGTTAGAGAAGGTATAATTGCTGCAAGGATAGCAGCTCACGCTGGGGATATGATAAAATATGGCAGAAGAGAGAGGGATAAGGAGATATCCAAGGCAAGAAGAGACATGAACTGGAGCAAGCAGTTCTCACTTGCGATTGATCCCGAGAGAGCTAAAGAGATTAAGGCTAAGCGAGGGAGCACTCGCACTTGCACAATGTGTGGTGAATTCTGCGCAAATTATATTCTCAGTGGAATATTTGAAAAAGACCTGAAGGGCTCTGAGAAGGAATAACTAATACACATGTAAGGAAGACTTTCTTGCATATATTGCGCTCAAATTTCAACCTTTTAGCAATCTACTACTTTAGTATATAAGCAGCCTAAGGAGGATAGGACTAAAAATTTAAATTTAGGAAGCGAGGGGATATTTTGATATTTTCAGCACAGGTAGTATATTTGACGAAGATGTGGAAATGGGAAGCAGTTTTTACTCCGCCAAGAAAAGACATTAAAATTAAAATTATAAAAATAAAAAGATACAATTGTGTACTTGCCCAAGTGGGAAATAGAATTTGTTAGCGGGCAAATTTATAGCCGTGAAATGTTTGCTATTCAAGTTCAATACCCTTAAACCCGCTCAAATCGTAAATTAACTAGCAAATCGACATAGCTCTCTGTGAAAAGCAACAGCTGTAGATGCGAAGTATGCAGCATAGCATTATATGAAAAAACATTCTTCCCCTGCTCGGCGTTGTGGAAAATGGAATTGCAATGAGCACGATGTCTAATGCGAGGATTGCAAAACTTGGTATTGTCCTGAATACATCCCCTAAAATGCTACATTTGCAATTACTCTTTGTAATTCTGTGCACATATATGCCTACTCTGAGGCTAGTATATAGTGTAGTAAGCATTCAATCAAGTCGAGTGCGGTAGGTGGGAATAAGGTGATAATTGCTCAATAACGACCTCAAAATTCTTGATAAAAAAAGTATATTTGCAAAAATGCCTAATATAAATCTTTAAATTCTTCTCAGCAGTTTCTCGGGATTTCGCTTAATCACATCACTGGCTTCCTTTGCTTTCAATCCTGCGCCCATTGCCACTTCTAGGGCTATTTCTCTAGTAATGAAGTCCTCTGGATCATGGAGATCTGTATTTACCAGTAACCGTGCCCTTGCTTCTTCTGCAATTCTCGCCACGTGTCCATTGCTTCGACTATGCCCATTGCGAGAGGTTAGCTCTAAATAGATATCATTTTCCCGCGCAATTTCCGCTTCTTCTACTGTAATTAAACCCGGATGTGCTAGGATATGGACATCTGGAAGTGCAACTGCAGTTCGATTCGTGCCCTTTGCCACTGGCTCTACAAGTGTTTCACCGTGAACGATTATAAGTTCAGAGCCAAGTTTCTTCGCTAGTTTAACTAAGCTTGCAATTTTAGCAGGAGGCACGTGGGTTAATTCAACGCCCACAATAACCCTTATGTTCAGCTCTCTCTCCATGTTTTTGATTCTCCTCACATTCTTTAAAACAAACTCGATGTTTGTGAAATCCACGTGATCGGTGATTGCAACCGCTTTATAGCCATGTACAAAGGCTCTTCTCACCAGCTCGCCTGGGATTAGTGAGCCATCGCTAAAAATCGAATGAGTATGCAGGTCGAACATAACCCTCTATTTTTCCTTATGATTAATAAATCTGAGCTTTAAGTTCTGAAATTGAAAATTGAAAATTTATTTCTTCTTGGGCTTTTGAGCAGTAGCCCTGATTGCATTGATCTTCCGCGCTATTTGCTTTGCAATTTGTGTTTTAGGAGCGATGTTTTCCACTTTGATTAGCCCAGTTTTTTCCCACCAGCTCTTTGGATAGGCTTTTTCCGCTTCTTTCTCGGGATTGAGGTTTAGTTCTCTTGCTGCGAGTTCTATTTCCTCAAGCTTAGGAGTTGGAACTGCAAGCTGCTTAGGAACTACTCTTCCCTCTCTCCTGCTTTTACTGGAATCAAGATTAGCTGGCCAGATCACCATTTTTCTGTGCCGCTCCATTTCTCCTCTTATTTCTCCTCATTTCAACGCTGCTCTAGCGATTCCCGCAACTTCAGCGGGAGTTCTGCCAACCTTTATCCCCGCTTTTTCAAAAGCTTTGATCTTTGCCTCCGCTGTTCCAGTTGAGCCTGAGATTATCGCTCCAGCGTGTCCCATTCGCTTTCCAGGCGGTGCGGTTATACCAGCTACAAAGGCAACCACTGGTTTGCTCATATTTTGTTTTATATACACTGCTGCTTCTTCTTCATCAGTGCCGCCTATTTCTCCTATTAGAATTACAAGCTCAGTCTCTCTATCTCTCTCAAATCTCTCAAGTATTTCGATGAAGTTTGAGCCAATAACTGGATCACCTCCTATTCCCAAGCACGTGCTCTGGCCTATTCCAAGGCGAGTGAGATTGTCAACGATTTGATAAGTCAATGTACCGCTTCTCGAAACAAGTCCCACATTGCCAGGGGTGAATAAATGCCCGGGTAGAATTCCCACTAAACTCTGCCCTGGTGTTATAATCCCAGGGCAGTTGGGGCCTATTAACACTGGTTTTTTCTCAAGCAATGCAAGTCTCCTGCAGACTTTGAGCATATCCAACGCGGGGATTCCCTCGGTTATACATACTATTACATCTATACCTGCATTAGCAGCCTCATAGATCGCATCCACTGCAAATCTCGCGGGCACGAAGATTATGGAGGTATTTGCTTTCTCATTTTTAACCGCGGCTGCAACGCTATCATAGACTGGAATGCCATTCACTTTAAGTCCTTCCTTGCCAGGTGTAACCCCGGCAACTATCTTTGTGCCATATGCAAGCATTCGCTGGGTATGGAAAAGTCCTTCTTTACCAGTTATTCCCTGCACCACCACCCTTGTGTCTCTATCGATAAGTATGCTCATATCACTCTCCCTCTGCAATTGCAACTGCTTTTTTAGCGCATTCCTCCATTGTCTCAGCGGTTATTACTTTAACTTGCTTAAGTATCTCTCGGCCTTCTCTTTCATTTGTACCTGAGAGTCTAATTACTATGGGCACTTTCACTTCCATCGAGGAAAGTACGCTAACGATGCCTTTTGCCACTTCATCGCATCTCGTTATACCGCCTAAGATGTTGAAGAGCACTACCTTTACATCTGGATCAGCGAGCACGATTTCTAGGCCTTTTCTCACCATATCAGCTGAAGCCCCCCCTCTTAAATCAAGGAAGTTCGCTGGCCTTCCACCTTCTTGGTGAATTAGATCGAGAGTTGCCATTACCAGTCCAGCGCCATTGCCAAGCACACCTATATTGCCATCTAGCTTCACATAATTCAAGCCCAACTCGCTGGCTTTCCTTTCAAGTGGGTTGTCCTCGCTTGCTTCCTTGAATTTTAAGAGATCAAGTTGGCGGTAGAGTGCGCTATCGTCTATTAACATCTTTGCATCGCTCGCTACGACCTCGCCTTGCTTAGTTACAGCTAGGGGATTTATTTCCACTAGAGAGGCATCTTTTTCCTCGAAGATTTGATATAGTGTTTTCAGCACGGCTGCAGCTCTATTAGCAACTCCCCTGCTAATTCCAGCTTTGGCGATGAGCTCTCTAGCTTGATAGTCGTGGAATCCCCATAGGGGGTCTATGTGCATTTTGGCGATTTTCTCCGGGGTTTTAGCTGCAATTTCCTCTATATCCACTCCACCCATTGAGCTCACTATTGCTACTGGAAGGCGCTTGCTTCTATCGATGGTAAAGCCGAGGTAGTATTCCTCAGCTATATCCAGTTTTTCCTCAACAAGTACCTTTTCAACTGTTAAGCCCTTGATTTTCATTCCCAAGATTCTCCTAGCTTGAAACTCAGCTTCTTCGGGGGTGCCTGCAAATGCAATTCCACCTGCTTTGCCCCTTCCCCCGACGTGCACCTGTGCTTTTATCGCAATAGGTTTATTTATTCTCCTCGCTATTTCCCTTGCTTCCTCAGGCAGCTGAGCCACTTCTCCTCGTGGAATTGGAATTTTATAGCTTGCGAAGACTTGCTTGGCTTGGTACTCGTGCATCCGCATATTTAAACCTCGTTTTGAGCTATTTACTTTGAGCTATCTATTCAGCTTGTATAAAACTTTGCTGAAATTGTTTAGACTGCAATTAAATTAAATCCAAAAAATATAGGAAAATCTTTCTATTATTAACTTATTATTACTTTTTAACTTAACTTTATCAATCAATTTCAACAGGTGAACTATGACTAAGTGGAAATGCTCGATATGTGGATATATCTATGACTCGGAAATCGGAGATCCTGATGGCAATATAGCAGCTGGAACACCCTTTGAAGGCCTACCAGCGGACTGGGTATGTCCTGTTTGCGGAGCACCTAAAGAGGCATTTGAAGAAGTTAAGGAATAAATGGAGAACCGCGGGTTCTCCTTATACGTTGCCGAATAGTGCTCCAAGTCCTTCCATGCCGCTGATTTCTTCCTCCTCCTTCTTTTTCTTCTCCTCTTTCACTTCCTTCGGCTTCTCAGCTGGCACTGGCTGTGCAGTAGCTGCGGAAGGAGCGGCGGGTGGCGGTGCGAAGGCTGTTTTTGAAATTGCTTCTGATATGTTCACGCCATCGAGGGCAGCTACCAATGCTTTTACCCTCGCTGCATCAGGCGTAACTCCAGCTGCTTTTAAAATCGAGTTAACTCCTTCTTCATCGATCTTTCTGCCAGCGCTGTGCAATATGAGAGCTGCATATATATATTCCATTTATAACACCTCTATCCAAATAAAGCGCCGAGTCCAGCGGCGCCATTTTCTTCTTCTTTTTCTTTTTCTCTTTCTCTTCTTTTTTCTTTCTCCTCTATTTTTTCATGTGCTTCAATTTTTACAGCTTTTTCAACTTCATTTTTTACAGCGATTTTGGCTTTTAATTCCTCATCGATTGCTTTTATATCAATATTGCTTACAGCACTCGTTAGGGCGAGCATTTGAGAATATCCCTTTAAGAGTAATTCCTCGATAATCGCTTTTTCGAAGATCGCTGCATTTATCCCTAGATTTCTTGCCTCGATCGCTGCTTTCTGAAGTAAAGGTATGATTATGAGCTTGCTTGGATATGCGATATTCATCGCTAAGTTATATGCTTGCTGCACTGCTTTAGTGATTTCCGCGCTATATTTAGTTTCATCTATTGCAAGCATCTCGGGTGTGAATATTAAATTATCGCTATATGCAGCGCGCAAGTTGAGTCCAATTTCCATCGGGAAGATCTCTAAATTCCTCAAAATATCAGCCAGCTTGGGGGAGATTGCTTCACCGGCTTTTGCTACAACTGCTCTATTTCTAATAACCACCTTTCCCCCTTCAACTCCCGCGGATATCCCCAGTGCTTGAAGCTCGCTTAGCACTGGGCCTGGCTTTAGTGAGGTGGCTCCTTTTTCAATGAAAATATCACGTGGGGCAATATCCCCAGGTTTTGCAGGAGCGGGGGTCTTGGTTTTCTCCAGAAGTTTGTTTAACTTGAAGGGGTTGATGTCTGTGAATATCAACCCAGTTTGACCTTTGATGTAGCTATCAAGTTTTTTAATCTCCCCATTGCATTCATTTAATGCAATTGATATCAGTGAATTTCTCGCTACTTTGAGCTTCACTAGTCCACGCAGTTCTGAGCGTATCTTCTGCATTTGATCCGCAGGAATGCCATGCATATCTACGATAGCTAGTGTGGAGTGGTTTTTTATTTCATTTTTTATCTCCTTAATTTCTTCTCTTTTCCACTTGGGTAAATGAGAGGTTCTTCTGATTTTTTCCTCCACTTATATCACCCTAACCGCTTGTCCCATTGTGGTCTTGAGATAAATCGATTTCACATTCTGCATTCCTCTCTCAAGTTTGGGTTCAATGCGCTTGAGTACTGCTTCAATGTTATTAATTAGTTCTTCAATACTCATTGTTCTAACTCCAATTGAGGTGTGAAATGTAAGGCGATCTCTAGATCTAATTCTAATTGTTTTTCGCAAACGCTCTACGATTGGTAGAATATCACTGCTAGGCGAAATTGGTTCAGGCATTTTCCCTCTGGGAGCGAGAATCGAGCCGAGGTTCTTGCCTATGGTTGGCATTAAAGGCGCTTCGGCTATGAAGAAATCGATGTCTTTTATCAAAGCGCGAAGTTTTTTCTTATCTGCACCTAGCTTGGGGATTTCCTCTGCGCTTATAATTAGATTCACTCCAGCTTTTTCTGCTTTAAGCGCAGTATCCCCGCGAGCAAAAATGCCAATCTTTATCTCTCTCCCGCATCCGCTTGGGAGAACTATGCTTTCATCAATTCGATTCTTAGGCTTGCTCATGTCGATGTCTTTTAAGTTAATAGCGAGATCAATGCTTTCTTTAAAATTGCGTTTAGGGGATTTTTCTAGAACTTCTTTCACGGCTTTTTCGATTTCCTTTCGACCAATCATGCCAATCTCCGTAGTGCAATCGACTGCCGTCTCCTACGGCTTTAACATGCACGAGTTTTAATAAATAAGCAGCATATCTATTTAAAGTTTTTGAGCAATTCAATTAAGCGATTATAATCAAATTTTTCGAAACCTTATTAACCTTCTCACGCTCTATTTAATTGGGATTCGCATGTTGTCTAAGCTTTTAGAGGGTAATAAGAAGTTCGTTGGGGAGGTATTCGAGAAGGACAAAAAATATTTTGAGGCCCTGGCTAAAGCGCAGAAGCCCTTTGCTCTCTGGATTGGCTGCTCGGATTCACGTGTGCCTGAGAGTGTTATTACGCAGTGCAAGCCTGGGGAGTTATTTGTGCATCGCAATATTGGCAACATCGTAGCGCTGAATGACTGGAACTTGAGCGCTGTTTTGGAATATGCGATTAAACATTTGGGGGTCTCGGATATTATCATCTGCGGGCATTACGCTTGCGGTGCTATGAAAGCGTTGGATAGCGAGCTTGAGGATAGCTATATATCAAGTTGGCTGCTCAATGCTAGGGCTGCTAGGGAGAGGGTGGAGGAGAAACTTAAAGTTGAAGGAGGAGAGAGGGGGAAATTGATTGTTGAGGAAAATGTGCTGCTTCAACTGGAGCATTTAAGAGAGCACCCTGTGGTTAAATCTGCTTTGAAGCAGCGGAAGCTGCATTTGCATGGTTGGGTCTATGACATTTATTCAGGGAGGATAAAGGTTATTGTGGATTGAGCAATGGAGAGAACTCCAAATAATATTAAAAAGACTCCGCAGCCTATTAATATCGCGCGATAGGTTTTTTGACTCATCAATTTTTTGCCCTTGCTGAATGAAGTTGAAACAAGTGTATACCAGCTTAAATCTGAGAACCAGTGGCCTATTACAAATGCACTTCCCACGGCTAGGCCTATCTCTAAGCCTCGAAGCACAAAGTGGTTGCCAACTGTAAGCCACCAGATCCAGAAAAATGGATTTGAAATCGAGGTTAATATACCGGCGAAAACTGGGTTGGAAGTATTAATATCCCCGCGATCTAGCTTGGCGTTTTTGCTCCCTCTCAAGGTTAAAAAACCAAATAAGCAAAGGGTTGCACCCCCTGCTAGGTATATATAGAATAAAGCAGAAGTGGTAATGAAGCTAGCGAGGCCGAATAAAATTACAGCTGCGACTAGAATTTCAATTAACACGTGGCCAAGCACCACCAGAGGCCCAGCGATCCAGCCTCTTTTGAGAGAGGCATCTATGGTTGCAAAAAGCACAGGTCCTGGGGATAGAGCACCTGTGTAGCCTAATACAATGCCTGTGGTCAAGGAATATAGAATTTCAACTAGCATTTCAATGCCTCAAGTCTTGGCTAGCTTTGCTTTAATAACTTTCGCATAAAGTAATAAATCAAAAGCGAGACCGCTGCTGGTGCAAACTCAAAACCTGGGGCTTGCTTTTCAACTACAACTAATGCTCTAGTTGAGATGTAGTCCTCTTTTTTGGCTTCTATGCTCACTGTGCCAGTTGCATTAAATCTATGGAATACAAATCCATTTTCATCTGTGAGGTAAAGTGAATCCTCAATTATGACAGTTGCGCCCTCAACTGGCTTGCCATCTGCTTTTATGGTAATTTTATACTCTTTACCCTGGGATATAACAACTGGAGCCTCTATATCTAACTTCATGATTTTACTGATATTTGAGCTGTAGATCTCCCCCTCGAATCTTATTTCCCCTGCTACCTTCACTCTATCGCCGGTGGTGAAGTTACCTAAAGTTGATGTGATTTTAGCTGTAGATGTACCATCGCTTATAACTATCTTATAAAACTCATTTGCTCGAATAATTTGTTCAACTGTTCCTCTAACAACAATAGGCATGCCTTGAAACTCAGGGGAGGCGATCTGATAAAGCGCTAGGTGCAGGGGCGACTGAGGCATGGGCGGGCCAATTAATATCTCTATTTTACAGGTTTCATTCCTCAATGTTAAATTAGCATCGAGATAGCTGACATTAATGGAAATGGTTTTTAAAGCCCCTGAATCGCCATCGGTTACATATAGATTCAGCACCCAGTTTGTTGAACTAATTCGAGTTGGGTTGGAATTGAATTGCAATGAGCTATTTTCAAAGGAAACGTTTTCAATTCTAGCCGTACTCGAGGGTAGAATTACCACTAATGTGTAGTTTTCACCTCTATGCACAGATCTCACTTCCTCAGCTAGTGCGATGCCTCCGAATTTAAAGTCGTGTATCAAAAAACTATGAGCCACTTGAGCACTAGCTATGCTGAAGCTGAATATTAGAATTGGAAAAGCGATTAAAATTAAAATCCATCTTCTCGACATTTTCTCACATAATTATCAGCGGTTAAGATAAAAAATTATCTAAAAACTTATGGTGAAAAAAATATTTAATCTCCTCTTCCAATTTCAAGCATTCTATCCAGCGCTTGCTTGGCTTTACTTCTGATTTCCTCTGGAACTTTCACTTCGAATTCCATTTTTTCTAGACAGCGCAGTACTTTCTCAAGAGTATTTCGCTTCATATTGGGGCATATCGCTTGCTTGGAAATGGGATAAAATTTCTTCTCAGGATTCTCCCTCTTAAGTCTATCTATTAATCCTATTTCAGTTCCAATTAAAAACTCCCTTGCATTTGAGTTTCTCACGTGCTTCACCATGCCGCCAGTGCTATATACAAAATCTGCATTTGTAATTACCTCAGGCTTGCACTCTGGATGCACGAGCACTATTGCATCTGGATGTTCTTCTTTTGCCCAAAGCAAGTCTGCCAATGTAATTCGTTCGTGGGTCGGGCAATAGCCTTCCCAGGGTATTATTTGCTTCTCTTTGGTTTTCGAGGCAACATATGCAGCGAGATATTTATCGGGAATGAAAATAATTTTCTGTTCTGGAAGGGAATTGACCACTTTTATCGCATTGGCAGAGGTGCAGCATATATCGCTTTCAGCTTTAACCGCAGCGCTTGTATTCACATAGCAAACCACAGCTGCGTCGAGGTGCTTTACTCTCTCCATTTTAAGCTGAGCCGGGGTTATCATAGCAGCCATTGGACAGCATGCCTTAGGATCTGGAACTAGAACTTTTTTATTAGGGCATAAAATTGCTGCGCTTTCAGCCATGAAATCAACGCCGCAGAAAACTATTACCTCTGCCTCGTGCATTGCTGCCTTCTGACTTAATCCAAGGGAATCGCCCACGTAGTCTGCGATTTGCTGTACCTCAGGCAGTTGATAGTTATGCGCGAGTATAATGGCTCTCCTCTGAGCTTTAAGCTCAAGAATTCTTTGCTGAATTTCCTTCAAGCTATTCCCTCATTCCTCATGTTCCAATTTGAACAGGCTCAGATATTCTTTTTAAAGTTGCGATTGCTGAGAGCACCGCGAGATAGCTTGTCCTAGGATTACAGGGCGAGGGGAGGTTTTTGATGAAAATCTCCACTTCCCCAAATCTTCCTTTGATCTCCATCCTATGCAAATTTCTATCAAGTGAGGGATCCACTATTATCTTAACCTTAATTTGCTTGGAAGCAGTTAGGCTTAAGGTTGCAGCAACGTTTACATTTGCAGGGAAAAATCTCACTGCTTCAGCAGCGGAGCCTTCGAATAACACTGTGGCTTGCTTGATCTTGCTTAGATCTATATTTCTCTCTTTAACATAGGGGGCATTGCTCAATGCAATAGGTGGTTTGATTACGGTTAAAGTTACACTTTCAACCTCTGCCAAGCTAGCGCCTTTAAGTCCATCTATACCTAGAACTGCTCCCGATGGGATATAGATTTTGCAGTTATTTTGCACCGCAAGTTTTTTTATCTCTTCAAAAAGTCTTTCATCTAAGAGTGCACCCACGCTCATAATCATAATACTCCTCCCCTTTTTAAGAGCAGGTATTGCAATCTCGCGCACCGCTGCTTGAGAGGCAGCTTCAACGATTAGATCCGCGCTATCGAGCATTTCCTCGAGTTTTAAAACTCTAGGCTTGCTTTTCAATTTAGAAGCGAATTCCACTGCCATAGCCACATCTCTATCATATATAGCAGCTAATTCAGCATTTACCACACCTGAATCTATAGCTAGGCAGAGTTCTTTTCCAATCGCTCCTATTCCTACTATTCCAATTCTCATCTTTTCAACTCGATCAGAAAAATATTATAAATTGCATGAAGCATAAAAAGCTATCTAATGCTAACCAACAGCGAAATTGAGCGCTTCTTTGAGGAAGATATGCAGTATGGAGATATTACTAGCGAGCTCATTCCTGATAAAATAATTATAGCTGAGATCATTGCTCGAGAAAGCGGTGTGCTCGCTGGACTTGAAGAAGCAGTGAAGATCTTTCAATATTTTGGCTTGAAAACTGAATCCAGAGCTAAAGATGGCAGTAAATTGAGGAAGGGAGAGGTGGTGCTTAGAATACGCGGGAGCTCTCGTAGGATTCTGCAGTGCGAGCGCCTTGCTTTGAATTTCATAGGTAGAATGAGTGGCATAGCAACGCTTGCAAGTAAATATATCGCTAGAGCAAAGGGCGTGCGCATTGCTGGCACGCGAAAAACCACTCCTGGGTTTAGAAAGTTTGAGAAAAAAGCCTTAATGCTAGCTGGCTGCGATCCCCATCGCTATTGCTTGAGCGATGCAGTGCTCATTAAAAACAATCACATTGCAATTGCTGGACTTGAAAATGCAGTTAAAAATGCAAGGCAAAAAGCAAGTTTTACCAAGAAAATCGAAGTTGAGGTGGAAAGCGTGGAAGATGCAGTTAAAGCAGCGAAGCTAGGTGTTGATATAATCATGTTTGACAACATGCCCCCTGGGGAGATCAAGAGAGCAATAACTGAGCTTGAGAAATTAAGGCTGAGGGAGTGCTTGATCCTCGAGGCCTCAGGTGGAATTACCCTTGATAACTTAGCGAGCTATGCAAAAACCGGGGTTGATGTGCTCTCAATTGGAGCATTGATCCACTCCTCGCCTTGGTTAAACTTTAGTTTACGGGCACGAATGCGGTAATTTTTAAATATCACGAATTAGATTATGATCGCGATTATGGCGATTATGCGGCCTTCAAAGATAGACTATTATTTAAATATCGCTCGAGAAGTGGCTCAGCGTGCCACTTGCTTGAGGAGAAGATTTGGAGCAGTCATAGTGAGAGAGGATCAAATAATTAGCACTGGATACGTTGGCTCGCCAAGGGGGACGAAGAACTGCATAGATCTAGGCGAGTGCCCTAGGGAAAAAGCAAATATCCCAGCGGGAGAGCGCTATGAACTATGTCGCGCGGTCCACGCGGAGCAGAATGCAATTATAAATGCAGCTAGAGCTGGGGTTAGCGTGCTCAATGGCACTCTCTATCTATATGGTGAAAATGTGAAGGA
>JAWCMA010000031.1:12020-13138 GCA_038850285.1 Methanocellales archaeon
CAAAAGCATCGTAGGCGGGCAGCCCTGCAAGCTATGTAGAAGAGCCATAATAAATGCGGGGATAAAAAATGTAATTGTTAAGGAGAAGCAGGGCTATAAGAATTACGATGTGGAAAAGTGGATAAGCGAGGATCTCTTTGATTACACCCAGCAGGACTTTGGCGGGTATTGACTAGAGTAGAGCTATGGAAATGGAAATGAAAAGAATTAAGTACAAGGGATATATGCTCATCTTTTAATGAGAATTGAAGCATTTACCATTAACGGCATACCTTTGATCAAGGAAGGGGATGATCTAGCTGAGTTCATTTCCTCTCGCACCGAATTAATGGATGGAGATATAATTTTAATCTGCTCAACTGTTGTAAGCAAGGCTGAGGGTAGAGTTGTACCCCTTGAGAAGCTAAAGCCCAGTGAGAGAGCTATTGAAATTGCGAAGCGCAATGATGACGATCCTAGATTCATTCAAGCAGTGCTCAATGAAAGCGGGGAAGTATTCATCGAGCATCCTTTTCTACTTTGCCAGACTAAATATGGCCATGTTTGCGTGAATGCAGGGGTGGACCGATCCAATGTGGAAGAAGGCTATGTGGTTCTGCTCCCTGAGAATCCTGATTTAAGTGCGAGGAAAATCCAGCGAGGAATTTTGAGGAAAACCGGTAAAAAAATTGGGGTTATAATTACCGATACAAATGGAAGAGCTTTTAAAGAAGGACAGACAGGCGTGGCTATAGGAATAGCTGGAGTATCGCCATTTATGGACTGGAGGGGAAAGCGCGATTTATTCGGGCGCGAGTTGAAGGTGAAGAATGAAGCCATCGTTGATGAACTCGCTGCACTTGGCAATTTACTAACCGGGGAAGCTGACGGGGGTACCCCGGTGGCAGTGGTGAGGGGATATAAATATATAGCTAGGAAAGCGAGTATAAAAGAGATCTATAGAGAGGAGAAATTTGATATAATAAAGAGGGCTCTGCGTAAACTGAGGGAAGCTGAAAAAGGTATTATTTAACTCTATGTTCTATGTTGCTAGAAAACTTGAGAAATGCCGGAACTGCAATTTCTGCAAAACCTCCATAGCTTGTGCAAAGCAATGCACAGGCTGTGGTGCTTGTATA
>JAWCMA010000032.1:0-11834 GCA_038850285.1 Methanocellales archaeon
TGTACATTGCTCTACTTAAAACCTCTATTCAGTTAAACAATTAATCTGCGCTTCATCAAGTTTATCGAGCTTGGGAAAAGCAAAGCACAGGCAGCTAGAATCCAACCAAGATTTCCAAGCAGCTCAAAATCTATGTTTCCAAGAGTAAGACTGCGGGCGATTATTACCACATGCGTTAAGGGCAAGCAGTATGCTAGCAATTGTATTGCTTGGGGAAGTGCAGATAGCGGGAAGAAAGTGCCGCAGAAGAGGAACATGGGGGTCATTAGCACGAAGAAGTAGTAATTGAAGGAATCTATATTGGGCACAATTGCAGTGAAGCACATTGAGAGAGAGGCGAAGAGCAAGCCTCCTAGGAAAGCCAGTGGTAGAATTAAGAGTGCAATTGCACTTGATACAAGTCCAAAGGCTGCGATTACAATTAAAATTATCATGGAATTCATCAAACTCTTAGTTGCCCCCCAGAGCAGCTCGCCAGCGATTACATCCTCGATGCATACAGGAGTGGCAATCATTGCATCGAAGAGTTTTTGATAATGCATTCTCACGTAAGAGCCATAGGAGCATTCAAAGGATGCTGAGTTCATTATTGAAATTGAGATCAAAGCTGGAGCAATAAAGGCAGCGTAGCTAACCCCATTTACCTCTCCAATATAGCTACCGAGGCCATAGCCAAGGGCGATTAAGAATAGCAATGGCTCGAGAAATGGAGGTATGAAGTTGGTTTTATAAGTTTTAATAAAAGCCGCAAAATTGCGATTCCATATATTGAGCGATCGCAAGCTAAATCTAGGAATATAATTCACTCCCTAAGCCTCCTTCCAGTGAGTTTGAGGAAAACATCTTCTAAAGTTGCTTTTCTTCTTGCATATTCTTTAAATTGAGGCGAATCATTAAAGGAGCGGTCAAAAATATATATCCTATCGCCAGCAACCTCGAAGTCGGCTCCTTCGCTGGTGAGCTGTGAAATTAACTTTTGATCGCTATGAAAAACCTCCAATACTTCGCTGCCTATGAATCTCTGAATAAGTTCTCTTGGAGGTGCTTCAACTAGTATCTTTCCTCTATCGATTATGAGCACTCGATCGCAAAGCTGCTCTGCTTCCTCCATGTAATGAGTTGCTAGAATAATTGTAATTCCATTTCGCTTGAGATCTCGCAAGCAGTTCCAGACTAAATGCCGCGCTTGAGGATCAAGACCGGTGGTTGGCTCGTCTAATATAAGTAGCTTAGGATTATTAAGCAGCGCTCTAGCAAATACTGCTCTGCGCTTCATTCCCGTGGATAGCTTTTCTACATTTACATCTTTCTTCTCCAGCAGCTGTACAAATTCAAGCAATTTAATCACTCTACTCTTAGCTTCTTCACGTGGAATGCCAAAATAGCTGGCATAGATCAATAGATTCTCAAAGATCGAGAAATCCACATCTAAATTGTTCTCCTGGGGTACTATTCCAATGAGGCTTTTAATCTTAGCTTGCTCCTTATCCACATCCATTCCAAGCACATATAGCTCTCCACTTGTCTTGGGGGAAACACAGGATATCATTCGCATGGTTGAGGTTTTACCAGCGCCATTTGGACCTAGAAATGCTAAGCACTCTCCCTTTTTAACCTCGAAGGAGATGTTATCCACTGCTATGAAATCGTTGAACTTCTTTGTTAAATTACTAGCTTTAATAATTGCTTCACCATTACTCATCATCACAGGATCTTCAAAATTTCCCTTACTATTTCCCTGCCTTTAGAGGTTAATTTAAAATTTTCTCCCTCTTGCTCCACAAGTCCTTTTTCTTTCAACTCCAGTAAAATTTTGCTCGTAGTTTTCCAGGGAATTCTCGCTCGCTTGGCGATGATTTCGCTTTTCTCAGCTCCTTTGGATTCTAAGATCTTCATAATTCGATCTCGATTTATATTCCCGGTTACATAGCCTATTAATTCCTCAGTCATCAGATCTAAATAACTTTAGGATGCGATAAGCTTATCGCCGCTTTATATCAGCGCAATGTTTTCGGTCTTTAAAAGTGCTGATAGATAATAATTTCAAGGAGAAGAAAAAGAAGCTAAGAATTCTATAGAAGTTTTTAAGTCTTTTATTTCAATTTTTTCAGAATTTAAAAAATATTTCTAAAAAATTTTATATATGTTAATCCAATCTTTATTTATGGCAGTATTGAATGAGCTTGATGTTAAGATATTGAAGCTGCTTATTGAAAATGGAAGAGCTTCTTTTAGAGAAATTGCAAAACAAGTTGGAGTTACCACTCCAACTATTAATAGTAGAATTAAAAGGCTTAAAGACATTGGAGTGGTGAAGCGCTTCACTTTGGAACTTGATTTGAAGCAATTAAATTTTGTGAAAGCCCAGCTATTGCTCAGCGTAGACCTTGGCAATGTCAAAAGCGTGGTAAAAGAACTCCGCAGCGTGCCTCTGGTGGGAGACATTTATACAACTTCAGATTCCGAATTTGGTGTTATTGCAATGATTGAGGGAAATGTTGAAGCTATATTTAAATTCATTTCTGAGTTCAAACTGGAAAATATCAAGGCTTGGAAGGTACTTTTTCTGAAGCAAGTTGCAGCTGGAAGTCAAGCTTTAGATCTGGAAATCGCTAGCATAGAATGCGCATACTGCGGAGGGATAATTGCAGGTGAAGGTGTAAAGAGAAAGATTGAAAATAAATTCTATCATTTCTGCTGCGATATATGTAGAAGGGAATTTGAAAATAAATATCAGCAAATAAAAAGAGGCATTTAATTGATTTCTAATTTCTAATTTCTAATTTTTAAAATTTTTCTCTATTTTTATTTCCATTTTTAAACCAAAAAACGATTAAATAATATAATTTAAAGTTTAATTTGAGAAAGGTGTTAGAGCGAATTTCAATTGGCATCGAGGGTATGCATTGCGCTGCTTGCGCTCAAAACATTGAGAGCGCTTTAAAGAATATAAAAGGGGTTAAAGAGGCAAATGTTAGCTTTGGAGCTGAAAGGGCAGATGTAATTTTTAATCCCAGCGTGGTGAAAACAGAGAGCTTAATTAAAACAATAACTGAACTTGGCTATCGCCCAAAAATTGAGAAGCTGCAAGTTCAAGTTGATATCTCAACTCCAAATGCTAAAGAGCAACTGGAGCAGAGCTTGAGCAATATAACTGGGGTAATTCACGTTGATATCGATCTTGGCACTCAAATTGTTAATATCGAATTTCTACCCTCGCAGCTGAGCTCTAATGAATTGAAGAAATTCATGGAGCGATCTGGATTGAGAGTTGTGAAGCGCGAGAAGCTTAAAATAAGCGGCATGCACTGCGCTGCTTGCGCTCAAAACATTGAAAGTGCTATAAGCGAGCTCAATGGCGTGCTAAAAGCAAGTGTTAGCTTTCCCTTAGAGGAAGCACAATTGGAGTTTGATCCAAGTAAAGTGGATATTGCGAGGATAAAGCAAGTGATTAGCGAGGCTGGGTATACTGCCCTTGAAAAAATTAAGGATATAGATAGAGAAAGAGCGGCGAGAGAACAGGAGATTAAAAAGCAGAAATTTAATTTAATCATTGCCATTGCTCTTGCAATTCCAATTTCCCTTGGGGACATGGCAAGAGCCTTTGGCCTTGCATTTATACCTGAGTTTTTGACAAATAACTATCTGCTCTTTTTACTCACCACTATTGTCATGCTCCTACCTGGAAGACAGTTCTTCGAGGGAACAATTCGCGGCTTGAAGCATGGATTTACAGATATGAATCTTTTAATTGCCACTGGAACTGGAGCGGCTTATGCAGTGAGCGTAGCAGCCACATTTCTCGATCTAGGCCCGGGTTATGAGCATACTTATTATGATACCGCTGCGCTTTTAATTGCATTCATAGTACTCGGGCGATATCTCGAGGCAATTACCAAGGGCAAGACCTCTGAAGCGATAAGAAAGCTAATGGGATTAAGGGCTAAAACTGCTCGCATTTTAATAGACGCCGAGGAAAGAGAAATACCTGTTGAAGAAGTAAAAGTTGGAGATATAATTATTGTTAGACCCGGGGAAAAGCTGCCGGTGGATGGAATTGTTATTGAAGGCAGCTCAGCGGTTGATGAATCAATGATCACCGGTGAAAGCATACCTGTGGAAAAAAGCCCTGGGAGCGAGGTAATTGGTGCAACGCTAAATAAAACGGGTTTGATTAAATTCAAAGCAACTAAAGTAGGGGCTGATACAGCGCTTGCTCAAATTATAAAACTGGTAGAGGATGCTCAAACTTCTAAAGCGCCAATTCAAAAGCTTGCGGATAAAGTTGCTGGGCATTTTATCCTCGCGGTTCACGTGCTTGCTTTAATTACCTTTTTCTTCTGGTTCTTCACTGGCTACTGGCAGTTCAATGTACCATTGGTATATGGTGCTACAACTCCATTTTTATTTGCACTTTTAATTTCTATAACTGTGCTTGTTATCTCATGCCCCTGTGCAGTTGGCTTGGCTACTCCAACTGCTATAATGGTTGGCACTGGAAAGGGAGCGGAGAATGGCATTCTAATTAAAAATGCTGAGGCTCTTGAGAGAACTGAGAAGCTTGATATGATTGTATTCGATAAAACGGGAACTTTAACAAAAGGAGAACCAGCGCTTACTGATGTAATTCCTATTAAAATGAGCGAGAAGGAGATTTTGAGGCTTGCTGCAATTGCTGAGAAGGGATCGGAGCACCCACTAGGCGTTGCAATCGCGAGAGGTGCTAGGGAAAGGGGAATTGAAATTCCAGAGGCTCAAGAATTCAATGCTATTCCCGGGCGAGGAGTTGAAGCTAAGTTTAATGGCAGGAGAATCCTCCTTGGAACGCGAAAGCTTATGCTTGAGAATGCCATTGATATCTCTGATTTGAATGAGAAAATGGAGGGGCTTGAAGCAAGTGGTAAAACAGCTATGGTTTTAGCCCTCGATGGCAAAGCAGTTGGAGTTTTAGGCGTGGCCGACACCCTTAAGGAGTACTCAAGGGAAGCTATTGAAATGCTTCGCAGAATGAGACTCGAAGTGGCAATGATCACTGGTGATAATGCTCGCACTGCGCGTGCTATTGCACTGCAGCTTGGCATAAATCAAGTGCTTGCAGAGGTGCTGCCTGAGGATAAAGCTAGAGAGATCAAAAAGCTTCAGGAACAGGGGAGAACTATAGCTATGGTTGGAGATGGCATAAATGATGCTCCAGCTTTAACTCAAGCAGATATTGGTATAGCCCTTGGAAGTGGTACTGATATTGCAATAGAAGCGGGGCAGATTGTGCTCATTAAAAATGATGTTAGAGATGTGGCATATGCGATTAAGCTAAGCAAAATGACTATGAGCAAGATCAAGCAAAATCTCTTCTGGGCATTCATCTACAATACCATTGGCATTCCAGTTGCAGCGGGCGTGCTCTTTCCATTTACCAATCCACCTTTTCTAATAAACCCTGCTCTGGCTGCTCTCGCGATGGCTATGAGTTCGGTTTCAGTTACGCTGAATGCTTTGCTGATGAAGGGGAAAAAATTGAAGGGGTGAGAATATGAGGGTTAGAAAAGAATTAACTGCTAGTCTCGCAACTTCCCTTTCACTTGCCGCATTATTTTACTTCCTAGCAATGGTAAAAAATATTTATTCCCCTGTTGATATTGCAGGTGGGATGTTCTTTGTTTTTATTCTTTCATTAATTATTTCAGCTTCAATATGGCCGAATTTGATCAAAAAATAACTAACAGTTTAACAGGAAAAAAATAACGGTTAATAGTAATAGTGAAATAATTAAACTCCGCTAAAATAGAGATATAGATTAGAAAATATAGATAAAATTGATAGACTCTAACATTTTAAATTTTCAAATTTGCAAATAATTTACCGTTCCCGATTCTCTTCTTGAAAATTTCATTAAATTTATAAGCAGCAAAATTAAATATTTGGAAAAGGAGGTTAATTGATGGAAAAACTCAGAATTTTAATTGCCAAGCCAGGGCTCGATGGCCACGATCGAGGGGCTAAAGTAATAGCTCGCGCTTTCAGAGACGCTGGGTTTGAAGTGATATATACAGGAGTGAGGCAAACGCCAGAGCAGATCGTTGAAACTGCAATTCAAGAGGACGTCGATGCCATTGGATTAAGCATATTATCAGGTGCACATGTGCATCTTTTCCCGCGGATAATGGAACTCATTAAGGAGAAAGGAATAGAAGATATACTTGTAGTGGGAGGGGGTATCATTCCCGAGGAGGATATACCAATGCTGAAGCAAGTTGGAATAGCAGAAATTTTTGGACCGGGTACACCACTTGCAACTGCAGTTAAATTTGTGAGAGATAATGTGAGAAAGAAAAAAGGGATTTAATTGGAACTCGTGGAACAGCTTTTAAAAGGCGATAAAAAAGCCTGCGCAAAATTAATAACAATTGTAGAAAACTCTGCTCCTGAGGCAGAAGAGGTTTTATCCCAGATATATCCTCATACTGGAAAAGCCTATATAATAGGTATAACTGGGCCGCCCGGAGTTGGAAAAAGCACTTTAGTGGATAAAATCGCTAAGGAACTCCGAAGAAGAGGCAAAACAATTGGCATAATAGCAATCGACCCCAGCAGTCCATTTACAGGTGGAGCATTCCTAGGAGATCGCATTAGAATGCAGGATAGCTGCACTGATGAAGGCGTGTTCATAAGAAGCATGGCAACTCGAGGGCACCTAGGCGGCCTCGCTCGCGCAACCATAGATGCGGTTAAGATTTTAGATGCCTCAGGCAAAGATTTCATACTCATAGAAACCGTTGGCGCGGGTCAAGCTGAAGTGGATATAGTGAGAGTTGCAGATACAGTGGTAGTTATATTAGCACCTGGACTTGGAGATGAAATTCAAGCTATTAAAGCTGGGATAATTGAAATAGCGGATATAATAGCAGTGAATAAAGCTGATCTGCCTGGAGCAGATAGAACGGTGCTTCAGCTGGAGTCAGCTTTGAGGTTAAATCCAAGTCCTCGAGGTTGGAGAGCGCTTGTGATTAAAACTATTGCGGAGACAAATACTGGAACGATTGAACTGCTAAATGCAATTGAAAAACACGAGAAATATTTAAAAGAAACAAAGCTTTTTGAAGAGAATCGCAAGCAGAGATGTCGATCTGAAATACTAGAGTATGTATATAGAAAGCTGAGCAATCATATAATGAAAAAACTTGATGAAGGGGAAATTGAAAAACTCGTTGAAGAGGTAATGCGGAGGAAAATTGCTCCTCATATAGCAGCTAATAAAATTTTTCACGAGAGCTTGAAGGAGGTCTAACATGTTTAAAGAAGAAGTTATAGAGCAAATTAAAGTAGAAGAAGAAAAATGGGAAAGGGAAAAAGTTGCAAAGGTATTGAGCAAAACTCCAGAATTGAAGAAGGAATTTGCCACGCTTTCGCGAATACCTGTTAAAAGACTTTATACACCAGCTGATATAGCAAAACTGGATTACTTCAAAGACCTAGGCTTCTCAGGCGAGTATCCCTATACCCGCGGAATCCATTCCACTGGACATAGAGGGCGAATTTGGACCATGCGTTTATACGCCGGCTATGGCTCAGCTGAGGATACCAATAAAAGATATAAATATCTCCTGGAACAGGGTCAAACAGGCTTGAGCGTGGCCTTTAATTTACCAACCCAAATAGGCTATGATTCAGACCATCCTCTATCGCAAGGTGAAGTTGGAAAAACTGGTGTAGCAATTGATTCCCTAGAGGACATGGAGCGCTTATTCGACGGCATTCCCTTGAGTAAAGTAAGCACCTCAATGACCATTAATTCCACCGCTCCAATGGTACTCGCTATGTATATAGCGGTTGCGGAGAAACAGGGAGCTGATATTTCAAAACTCGATGGTACAATTCAAAATGACATGCTGAAGGAATACATAGCTAGAAATACCCAGATCTTCCCACCTAAGCCCCATATGAAGTTGGTTACTGATATCATTGAATACTGCTGCAAGCACATGCCTAGATGGAATTTCATAAGCATAAGCGGCTATCACATCCGCGAGGCAGGGGCAACTGCAGTGCAGGAAATTGCTTTTACACTTGCCAATGCCATAGCCTATGTACAAGCAGCGCTAGAGCGAGGCTTGAAGGTAGATGATTTCGCTCCCAGAATTAGCTTTTTCCTAAGTTCAGGCAATGATATATTTGAAGAAGTCGCTAAGTTCCGCGCGGTTCGTAGAATGTGGGCAAAGATAATGCGAGAGCGCTTTGGAGCAAAAGACCCTAGGTCGTGGCAGTTTAGATTCCACGTTCAAACCCCGGGGCATACTTTAACTGCGCAGCAGCCTTTAAACAATATCATCAGAACTGCCTTTCAAGCACTTGCTGCTGTTCTCGGAGGTGTGCAATCGCTGCATACCAATTCCTATGATGAAGCACTTTGCTTGCCAACTGAACACGCTGTAATGGTTGCACTTAGAACTCAGCAGATCATAGCATATGAAACTGGTGTTACCAACACAGTCGATCCACTAGCAGGTTCTTATTATGTGGAGTGGCTAACCGATGAAATTGAGAAACAGGCTTTTGAATATATTAAGAAGATAGATCAAATGGGCGGTGCACTTGCTGCCATTGAAAGCGGCTATGTCGCTAGGGAGATCTTGGAAAGTGCTTATAAATATCAAAAGGAAATTGACAGCGGGGAGAGAGTAATAGTGGGTGTGAATAAATATACGATTGAGGAGGAAATTAAAATACCCATTTTAAGACCCGATCCGGAGGTTGAGAGACTGCAGAAAGCGAGGCTCACTGCTTTGAAGCAGCGGAGGGATGCCAAAAAAGTTAGAGAATCCTTGGAGAAATTGCGAGGTGCAGCTATGGATCATGGGAATCTAATGCCAGTGATACTTGAAGCAGTTAAAGCCTATGCAACCATTGGCGAGATGTGCGATGTATTGAGAGAAGTATTCGGAGAATACAAGCAGCCAGTTCTACTTTAAATTTTTTTATATATAGTTCATTAAATCTTCGTCCTCAGGTGGCGTTACATAGCCTTCGATTAAATTGGCGATTTGCTCATTCAACAGATCAATTCCCATGCTTAGATGAATCGTGGAAAGAACTTCTAATAGCAAGTTGAGCGATAGGCCTGTTTCCTTCTCAAGAGTTCTCGCTAGATCTAGCACCTTCATGAACTCCTCCCTTAACGCCTTTTGAAAGTCATCCAAAGAAGATCACCAGATTGATATTTATTGTTATTCTAATAAGAAAAAATTAACCAAGAGTATGGGAGAGATGCATTTGAACAATGCTTGGCGAGACCTCGCTGGGAGGATAAGCAAAGAGATTGTAATGGTAATTGGAAGAGTTGACACTGGAAAGTCAACTTTGATAAAGTTTCTAGCCTGCAAGTTAAATGCAGCCATTGTTGATGCAGACATTGGCCAAAGCGATGTAGGGCCGCCAACCGTGGTTTCCCTAGGTAGAAAGAGGGGAGAGAAACTTGAGATGGTGGATGGCTACTTCGTGGGCTCTACAACGCCTGCTAGGCACTTGCTTCAAATGGTGGTTGGAGCTAAGAAAATGGTTGAGCGCGCTCCAAAGCCATGTATTATAAATACCACTGGTTTGGTGGATGGACCAATTGGCAGAGCGCTTAAGACTCAAAAGATCGAAGCAGTGCGACCCAATTTACTCATATTGATGGAGCGAGATCGGGAACTTGATTACTATCGATGCTTTGAAAACGTGGGTATAGAGATAGTTAGACTGCAAGTTTCACCTGAGGTTGAAGCAAAATCGAAGGCTGATAGAAAGCGAGAGAGGGAGAGAGCCTTTAAAGCACATTTTGCTGGTGCCAGGAATTTCAAAATAGAACTGGCGAACTATGGTTTAGAGAGAACACTCCTTGGCAGCGGTGTATTAATGAATCTAACTGAAGCTTCAAATGCTCTTGGATGCAGAGTTTTAAGGGCGGAGAGAATCGGACAAGAGGTACTTGCTGTTGTGGAGGGAAGAGTATTGGATTTAGAGGGGGCTTGCAGCTCTTTAAGCGCAAGTCATATTGAGATAGCTGATAGAAATGCTTTTGAAAATTTATTAGTGGGCTTGGTTGATCACTCCAGTAACTTCCTCGGCCTAGGGATTCTCCACGGTTTTAACTGGGAGGATTTTTGCTGCAATATCTATACCAAAGTCCAAGGCTTTGCGAATATTCAATTCGGCTCCCTCAAATTATCCCTTGACTGCGTGGAGAAAGGTTGGCTTAATACTTTGCACTATGCATTAATTGATTGGTGAAATATGATCTCAATTATAGTGCCAACTTATAATGAGCGGGGAAACATCGAGGTTTTAATTCAAAAGATCTTCAAGGTAGCTGGGCAAAGCAAGCTTGATTTAGAAGTAATAGTAGTGGATGATGATTCCCCTGATCAAACTTGGAGGGTAGCTCAGGAGCTGAAAGCTGAATATAAAAATCTCCAAGTGCTGCGAAGGCTGGGTAAAAAGGGCTTAGCCTCAGCAGTTATAGATGGATTGAAAATCGCTAGAGGGGATATAATTGGGGTTATGGATGCAGATCTAAGTCATCCACCGGATTTAATCTTGAGCTTAATTGAGCCGTTAATCAATGGAAAAGCTGATCTCGCGATTGCAAGTAGATATATTCCAGGCAGCGATGTGGAAAACTGGCCGCTTGCTAGAGAAGCTATTTCGAAAGTAGCCATTTTGCTTGCAAAGCCTCTAGTTAAAGAGATCAAAGACCCTACAGCTGGATATTTCTTCTTCAAAAAAGAAGTAATAGAGGGAGTAGAGCTCAATCCAAGGGGCTTTAAAATTGGACTTGAAGTCTTTGTTAAAGGGAGATATAATAAAGCAGTGGAAGTGCCATATACCTTTAGAAATCGGAAAAGGGGGGAAAGTAAATTTGGAATAAGAGAAATATTCAACTACTTAATTCAGCTTTTGAAACTCTATGCACATAGATCCTGATATATGGACTTAAGAACTCGGGTTCTGCATTTGAGGATATCCAGTTGCTAATTTCAAGATTGGGGTCAACGATGATTGTGTCTTTATGAATCAAGTACCAAGTTGTTTTATTCGTAGAGGTTAATTTCTCAAGTTCAGAAATGGTATAATTCACTGGGATTATCAACTTCCTTCCTTGTGCATTATAATAGTATTGAAATGGAAGATCATGGGATAGAAGAAGTGAAATTATAACATCTCCCTCTTGAGTATGCTCATTTAGATACGAGGCTACACCTTTCCAGTCATCTCTATTTGGATATAAATAATAATTAGCCAGCAATGAAAAATTAGCTGCAATTAAAATAGCTATTATTAATGAAGCCCCAAGCAGTTTAGTGAAACGTATATTCGCTAGCTTGCGTGTTTTAGTTGATCCAACCCGCTTCTTTCTCATTCCTTTGATCGCTCGATTTTCAGATACAATAACTAGATTTGAGAAAATACTCGTTATTCCCTTTGAAACAACTATTAAATAGGCAATTAAAAGAAAGATCAAATATCGAAGCTGGAAAAAAATTAAATAAGCAATTCCAATGCTTAAGAGAATTGGAATGAATATACAAGTGCTTAAAAGAATTGCTTCTTTTCTATTTTTATTCCATATAGAAATCAATCCAAAGGCAAAAAATACTATGAAAAATGGAAGATTAAAATATCCACCGCTAAAGCTCCCAAATATCATTGGTATAAATTCCAGAGAAGGCCTGACTCCCAATATCGTTCCTGGAGATGTCTTATGTAAAATGGTAATGTAAAATCCAAATGCAAGAGGTAAAGATAGAATTGCGATTCCAATTAAACTTAATAAAAATTTTCGTAATTGAAGACTTTTC
>JAWCMA010000033.1:0-11738 GCA_038850285.1 Methanocellales archaeon
AAATAGCATCAATAGGAGCTTGAGCAATTACTCGATGCAGGTATTTTTCCACAGTTGAATTCCGCTTTATTGATTTCCATATTTTTAGTGCTACAATGCATTCATTATTCACTTCCTCAGCCCTTTTTGGAAAATGAGGGGGAGGGGAGATTATAGGAAAAACTTGAGTGGGATGCCTTCGCGAATTTCTTGAAAGATTTTGCTTCAATTAAAAAGTATGCTCCAAGGGATATAGCGATATGGCAAGAGTGGCTTGTCTATGGAACAGCGCTTGGCGTAGGCAATGTAGTAGTAAAGGCCATGAAAGTGCTGAATATTTATACTCCCGAACTTCACGCAGTGGAAAAGCGGAATTTAGTGGAGGGGCTTTGGCGGGGGAGGGATTCGGCGGAGGAAGCGGTGGAGCGAGGTAGGGTGACGAGGTGATATTCAGGGTAGTGAGAAGTTAGAGGAATTAGTGGCGAGATTACCAAGGTGCTTTTCCAGTTTCTTGAATTACTCTATTGTATTCTAATGCAAGATGATATGCATCTTGGATCTGCCATCCCCAAATTATTAGATCAATTATACTGGAGGCATAAATAGTTGTGGCTATATGGCGATAGCTTTCAGTGGTAAGACTTAATGCATATTGGAATCTAACAATTGCAAGTAAGAATATTATAATACCTATTATGAGTATTGCTATCCCCCTCGCTATTCTTCCAATGTATATATGTCCTATCCCCATTAATCCAATGATTCCTGGTATCATTGCTAGGGCAACCACAGTTGGTATATTTTTAGGCTTAGTAGCTGATTTTGTAATGGACATAAACTATAGCCCTACTTCGCTAAAAATGCAGCCGCAGTATTTCTGCATATATAAATTCAATTCCCTTGCTCTAGCTCTACTCTGCTTCCAACCAATGCGGAAGTCTTCGTAGTAGAAATCGATTTCATATTCGCTAGCGAGTTTTTCGCAGATTTGCTTTATAAGCTCGTGTTTTTGCCAAGGGGAGGTTAATAATGTAGTGGTAAAAGCATCGAAATTCTTTTGCTTTGCCATTTTAGCGGTTTCTATGAAGCGAGTGGTATAGCAGTATTCACAGCGATTCTCGGCATTTAAAGCGCCCTTTAGATAAGTTTTAAGTGTAAGAGGATATTCATCTTTATATATCACCTCAAACTTTTGAATCTCGGCAAATTTTTTTACAAATTCAAGCCTAGTTTTATATTCCCTATATGGATGTATATTTGGGTTGTAGAAGAAGCCAACCACTTCATCTCCCTGAATTAATAGCTTTGGAATGGGATAGGTTGAGCATGGAGCGCAGCAGATGTGCACTAGGATTTTCAAGGTGGATCAAAAAATAGAATAAAGCTTATTATATTTATTTTTGCTGCCCATTTCTATTTTCTTCTTAAGCGGAGAGAATGACCACTTTAATCCAAGTTGAAAAGAAATTCAAAGCAGGACTGGCTGTTTATATTCCCCGAATACTTCTCTCAATACATCGCACATCTCGCCAATGGTTGCATAGGCTTTAACTGCTTCAAGTATCACTGGCATTAGATTCACGTTATCCATAGCTGCGATTCGCAGTTTCTCTAGGCATTCTTTAACCTTTTTATTATCTCTCCTTTGCTTTAAAGCAGCGAGCCTTGCTTTTTGAAGTCTCTCTACCTCTGGATCTGGCCTTAAAATGGGTATCTTGATTTCCTCCTCAATTGTATATTTATTCACGCCCACTATTACTCTCTCTCCGCTGTCGATTTCCTTTTGATATTTATATGCACTTTCTAAGATCTCTCTTGCGATATAGCCGCTTTCAATTGCAGCAAGTGCACCGCCCATTTGGTCTATCTTGTATATATACTCAAATGCCTGTTTCTCTATTTCATCAGTAAGCCACTCCACGTAGTATGAGCCAGCTAGCGGGTCAACTGTATTGGTAACTCCTGTTTCATATGCTATGATCTGCTGCGTTCTAAGTGCAACCATAACGGCGTGCTCAGTTGGTAGACATAGTGCTTCATCATAGGAATTGGTATGCAAGGATTGCACTCCCCCGAGAACAGCTGCTAGGGCTTGGAATGCAGTTCTGATGATGTTATTTAAGGGCTGCTGGGCAGTTAAAGTATGCCCTGGAGTTTGAACATGGAATCTGAATTGCCAAGACCTAGGGTCCTTTGCTCCAAAGCGCTCTCGCATAATCTTTGCCCACATCCTGCGGACTGCGCGGAACTTGGCGACTTCTTCAAATATATCATTTCCTGAGCTCAAGAAGAAGCTAATTCTAGGAGCGAAATCATCTATTTTTAAGCCTCGCGCGAGTGCTGCTTGTACATAGGCTATGGCATTGGCAAGTGTGAAGGCAATTTCCTGCACAGCAGTTGCACCTGCCTCTCGGATGTGATAGCCACTTATGCTGATGAAGTTCCACCTAGGCATGTGCTTGCAGCAGTATTCAATGATATCAGTAACAAGCCTCATACTCGGTTTAGGCGGGAAGATCTGGGTATTTCTAGCAATATATTCCTTCAGCATATCATTTTGAATCGTTCCATCTAGCTTTGAAATATCAGCTCCCTGTTTCTCAGCGACAGCTATATACATCGCGAGTACCATTGGAGCTGTGGAATTAATTGTCATGGAAGTGCTAACTTTGCTCAATGGAATACCATCGAAGAGTCGCTCCATATCCTCGAGGGAATCAATTGCTACACCAGTTTTCCCAACTTCACCTTGCGCTAATGGATGATCTGAGTCATAGCCAAGTTGGGTTGGTAAATTGAAGGCCACGCTCAAGCCAGTTTGACCCTGCTGGAGGAGATATTTATATCTCTTATTGGTGTCCTCGGCTGAGCCATAGCCTGCATATAGACGCATGGTCCAAATTCGACCTCTATGACCAGTGGGATGAATTCCACGGGTATAGGGATATTCGCCTGAAAAACCTAGGTCTCTGAAGTAATCTAGCTTCCCTATGTCAGCTGGTGTATAAAGTCTTTTAACAGGTATTCGCGAAAGCGTGGTAAATTCCTTCTTCAACTCTGGAGTTTTACTCAATACCTTCGCGACTTTTTCCCTCTCCCATTTTTCCTCTTCCAATTTAATTTGCTTTATAACTTCTTCCTTAAACATATTAAACCTCCTTCAAGCTTTTAAGAAAAATTTTATTGGCTGCAATATGAGGAGCAATTTTCCTCTGCATTACCATCTCAACGAGTTTTTCAATTTCCCCCTCATCGACTTTCTTAAATATATGATCACTCAGCTTTCTATATACATACTCCAGTATCTCAGATTTACACCTCTCCTTGCGGTTCTCCTCAAAGAGCTTGGTTTCTTTTAAATATTTCTCATGCTTTTCAACTGCATCTAGCAATTCAATTATTCCAGTATTTGTCTCTGCACTGGTTTTAATCACAGGTGCCCTCCAACCTCTATTTTGATTTAACCTCAAAGTTGATTCAAGCTGAAGCATGGTTTTATCTGCGCCAGGTAAATCCGCTTTGTTCACCACTATTATATCAGCTATTTCAATTATCCCAGCCTTGATCGCTTGAATTTCATCTCCTAGTCCAGGTGCTAAAATAACTATCACTGTATCTGCAACTCTAACTATGTCTACTTCAGCTTGACCCGCACCAACGGTTTCTATGAGTATGTAATCTTTACCTGAGGCATCTAAAATCTTAACTGCATCTATAGTTGCACGGGCGAGGCCGCCTAAGTGTCCTCTAGTTGCCATACTTCTTATAAAAACGCCTTCATCGGTGCATCTATCCTGCATTCTAATTCTATCTCCAAGGAATGCTCCACCAGTAAAGGGACTGCTTGGGTCGATTGCAATTATGCCAACGGTCTTGCTTCTCTTTCGAAGTTCTTTTGCAATTTTATCTACAAGAGTACTCTTTCCAACTCCAGGCGGTCCAGTTATACCTATTATATAAGCTCTCCCAGTGTGAGGATATATCTTTGATAAAACTTCTTCTGCTTCAGGGGTAGAGTTTTCCACAATTGTTATTAACTTTGCACAGGCTTTTTTATCGCCTTTTAAAAGCTGTTCCACGAGTTCCATTAAATCCCTTTTTTCTTTTTCACATTATCTTTCACAAATTGAACTGCAGTTGCGAGAGGTGTGCCTGGTCCAAAAATTTCCGCAATTCCAACTTGTTTCAGCGCTGCTACGTCCTCTTCTGGAATAATGCCTCCTCCAACTACAAGTATATCTTCTACTCCCTTTTCCTTCAGGAGTTCCATTATCCGCGGGAAAAGATGCATATGTGCACCTGATAATATGCTTAATCCAATGGCATCAACGTCTTCTTGAATTGCAGTCTCGACGATCTGCTCAGGAGTTTGCCTCACACCTGTGTATATCACTTCAAATCCAGCGTCTCTGAAAGCACGAGCTATCACTTTAGCACCTCGATCGTGACCATCGAGCCCAGGTTTCGCAATTAAAATTCGGAGTTTTTCCATTAGTTACCCTCCTTCACAATATTTAATTTTCGCTGCATATAAATTTAATGAAATTTTTAAAAAAATCGGGAACGTAAATGATTTGCAAATTAAAACTGAAAAATGTTAGAGTTTATCAATTTTTATTGTATTTCTATTTAGCGCTTGGCCATATTGAAGCTGAAACAATAAATGATAGAATAAAGACAAAGAACATCCCGCATGCTATATCAACATTGGAATAAACATTTTTAATCACCGCGAGTAAATAAAATAACGCAGCAAGCGAGAGTGAAGTAGCAAGACTAGCAGCTAAGCTGTGAAATTTTTTCATATCTCCCTCAATTTTTTCTTCTTCATCAGTAGGGCATTTAGCGTAACTGAGATAGAACTCATAGCCATCGCGAGGGCAGCTAGAGCAGGGTTTATCAGAAAAGGTGGATTGGTGAATGGAAAAAGCACGCCAGCTGCAATTGGGATGCCAATGGTATTGTATATGAATGCCCAGAAGAGATTTTGCTTGATCTTACTCATGCTCAACTTGCTCAACTTGATTGCGTATGCTACATCTCTAATGTCGTTTTTGATGAGAATGATTTGACCAGCTTCCATTGCAATATCAGTGCCACTCCCAAGGGCTATTCCAATATCTGCTTGAGTTAAAGCTGGAGCATCATTGATGCCATCCCCAACCATAGCCACAACCCTTCCCTCCTCCTGAAGCTTTTTTATCTCTCTTGCTTTATCCTCAGGTAGTACTTCTGCGAGCACGTGATTTATACCAAGTTGAAGTGCTATAGCTCTAGCAGTGCGAGCATTATCACCAGTTATCATAGCTACTTCGAGTTTCATTTTACGCAGCATTTCAATAGCTTCAGCTGAGCCCTCCTTTAAGGTATCAGCCACGCTTAAAACTCCAACTGCTTCCCCATCAAGAGCTAAAACCATTGCTGTTTTACCGCTTGCCTCGAACTCCTCCATCTTTTCATTCAAAATAGAGATATCAATAGCATTCTCAAGCATGAGTTTTCGCGTTCCAAGGAGTATTCTCTTGCCATTAAACTTTGCTTCAACTCCCCTCCCAGGAATAGCTTTGAATTCTTGAGCATCTGGGATTTCAATTCCCCTCTCCCTAGCTCCTCTCACGATTGCGATACCTATTGGATGCTCCGATCCTTTCTCAGCAATTGCAGCAAGCCTCAAAACCTCCTCCTCGCTCATTTTAATAGGAATTATATCGATAAGCGTTAGTTCTCCCTTTGTTAAAGTCCTGGTTTTATCGAACACAACTATATCTAGATTCTGAGCTCTCTCAAGGGCTTCTGCATTTTTAATTAAAATACCATTCTCCGCTCCCATTCCAGTGCCAATCATTATAGCAGTTGGAGTTGCAAGGCCAACTGCACATGGGCATGAGATAACAAGTACAGTTATAGAGATCAAAAGGGCAAATAGAAATGGAGTAGTAGATCCATATACCAATGGTACATTGAATTGCCAGAAGCCAACGAAAAACCAGAAGAAGAAAGCAATTAAGGCAAGCGCGTGGACCGCGAGAATAAAACGCCCAGCAACTCTATCTGCTAGTTTTTGAATTGGCGCTTTAGAGGCTTGAGCCTCCTCTACTATTTTTATGATTTGAGCAAGCGCTGTATCACCACCAACTTTAGTTGCTCTAAATTTAATTAAACCTGTTTTATTAATCGTTCCACCAATCACCTCGCTCCCAGGACTTTTTTCTATAGGCATGCTTTCACCTGTGATCATTGATTCATCAACTGTAGAGCTACCCTCAATAATAATCCCATCAACAGGTAGCTTTTCACCAGGTTTAACCACAACTATATCCCCAACTTTTACTTCCTCAACAAGTACTTCTTTCTCCACGCCGTCTATTAAAATTCGAGCAGTTTTAGCCTTTAGTCCCATTAGTTTTCTAATAGCCTCAGAGGTCTTGCCCTTGGTAATTGCCTCGAGATATCGCCCTAGTACTATGAATGTAATTAATAGCGCGGCAGTATCATAATAAGTATGCTCATAGCCAGGGCCTAAATCAAGGAATGTAGCTGCCACGCTCACAGCATAAGCAGCTCCAGTTCCAGTGGCAATTAAAAGATTCATATCTGTAAATCCGTGCTTCAACCCTCGATATGCTCCCTCGAAAAACTGCCTTCCAGGTATGAGCATGATTATGGTGGTGAGTAAAAAGAGCACATAGTTATTTAATAGAAACTCAGGCATAAATGCAAGTCCAAATGCACTTGCCATGTCTCCTAGGGAGATTGGAATTGCAAGAGCAATGGAAATAATTAAATTAAATTTCTGTTTTTTAATCTCCCTCTCCCTCAAAATTCTTTCTCTATCGATGTCCTTTTCAACAGCAACATATCCAGCCTCGCTGATCGCTTGCTTTATCCTAGCAATATCCACTTTACTTGGATCGAACTCCAGTTTAGCCTCCTCCAGAGGAAAGCTAACCCTCGCCTTTAAAACGCCATTGAGCTTGCTTAAAGCAGTCTCAATGTTTTGAGCGCATGCAGCGCAGTGCATGCCTTTTATTTTAAGCTCTTCGCGTTTCACAACTCTAAATCCATATTGCTCAATGAACTTCTTCAACTCATTAGAGCTCAACTGCGAGGGTAGAAATTCGATATTAACAGTTTGAGTGCCAAGATCGATATCAACGTGAATTACTCCAACTATGTTGCTCAAGCTCTGCTTCAATATCTCCATAGTATCTTTAGTGATATTTACTTGAATTTGCAGCTTCTCGATTATTGGGCGATAGCCAAGTTCAACTATTGTTTTAACTAATCTTTCTGTATTCACCAAACTATCATCGAAAATTATATTTGCTTTCTCAGCTCCAAAGCTAACGCTAGCTTCTTTAACACCTTTCATATTCTTTAAAGCAGTCTCAATGTTTTGAGCGCATGCAGCGCAGTGCATGCCTTCGATGCTAATTGAAATTTGCTTAAACACTTTTTAACCTCAATTTTGCTTTTAGTCTTTACACCTTCACCTGCAATTATTTCACCGCAGTATGCGCATTCTATAGTAGCGATCTTAAGGTCAAGAGCTTTATTTCCAGCTGCTACTTGCTTTAGAAAAAGCACTTTCCAAGCTTTAACTTTTTCTAGAGATGAACTTGAATACAGCCTCTTTTACCATGCTTTTGTCAAGTTCAACATAAGCAAAAGCTGTGCTTTCACAAAATTTAACTACTTTAAATCAAGTCAACTGTTCTTCCAATTCAAGATCTTTAAGCCTTTCGTGGTAACTCTAACTTGCTTTGCAATATTTCTAAAAGAAGCTCTACTATTTTCAATAAGGTTTCAATATCTTAAGCTAAATATCCAAGCTATTTCCATAACTATGCTAAAGCGATAGACTTATCGCGCGTCAGTGTCATTTAGATTTGATGACTGAGGAATTAATAGGCTATGTAACTGGAAATATCAATCGAGATCGAATTATGAAGATATTGGAATCAAAAGGGGCTGAGAAAAGCGAGGTCATTGCCAAGAGAGCGAGAATTCCATTGAAAACTGCAGGTAAAATTTTGATGGAGTTGAAAGAAAAAGGACTCGTGGAGCAAGAGGGCGAAAACTTTAAATTAACTTCTAAGGGCAGGGAAATAGTTAGGGAGATTTTGAAGATAATATGAAGATGGGGATGGGCAATGGGAATGGGCAATGGGCAATGATAAAGTGGTCATTAGAGCTAGGAATTTAACAAAGAAATTCAATGATTTCACAGCAGTTGATGGTATATCCTTCGAGGTTAAAGAGGGAGAGTGCATAGCATTTCTAGGCCCAAATGGCGCTGGCAAGACCTCTACCATGCGAATGATATCCTGCATCTCCCCCAAGACAAGTGGAGAGCTATTTGTACTTGGCTTGGACGTGGAAAAGCAGCCTGCTAAGATCAAAAGCCTAATAGGAATTGTGCCTCAGGAGAACAATCTCGACGTTGATTTCTCACTCTTTGAGAACCTATTGATTTATGCAAGTTATTTTGGCATTCCACGTCAAGAAGCTAAGAATAGAGCGATTAAATTGCTTGAGTTTGTACAGCTACTGGAAAAGAAAGATGTGAATGTAGATAAGCTCTCCACAGGAATGAAGCGCAGAGCAGTGTTTGCGCGAGCACTACTCAACAATCCTAAGCTGCTCATATTAGACGAGCCAACCACTGGCCTTGACCCTCAAGCGAGGCATTTGGTATGGGATTGCTTGCGAGAGCTGAAGCGAAGTGGAATTACAATTATTTTAGCTACTCATTATATGGAAGAGGCAGAGCAACTTTGCGATCGAGTGCTCATTATGGATAGAGGGAGGATACTCGTTGAAGCTCCCCCAAGAGAACTTATTCAAAAATTCATAGGCAGTGAAGTATTAGAGCTTTTCTATAGCGATCAAAGGCTAATCTCACAGCTTAAAAGCGAAGGAGTGAATTTCGAGGTCGCTAGCGATAGAATCTATATCTTCGACTGTCTTAATAATCGCCTTCTCAATGATATGCTTCAATTCAAAGAATATGCGAGGAGAAAAGCAACTTTAGAGGATGTTTTCCTAAAACTCACTGGAAGGAGGCTTAGGGAGTGAATTTCCAGGGAGTGAATTATATCCAGGGAGTAAATTATATCAATAGATATATTCCTAGATTTAGCCTGCGCTCGCTCAATATATGGCATCGCAATTTCGCTGCTTTCATAAAAACCTATAAAACCAACTTCATACCCCCATTTCTCGAGCCAATATTATTCTTAATTGCCCTTGGGTATGGCCTAGGGAGTTACATAGGAGAGGTAAATGGGGTCAGCTACGCTGCTTTCATTGCTCCAGCTTTGATCTCGATTTCAATAATGAACTCAGCATCCTTTGAGTGCTCCTATGGCTCCTACGTGAGAATGCATTATCAAAAACTATATGATGCAATGATCTCCACCCCTGTGAGCATTGAAGATGTGATCGCTGGCGAGCTACTTTGGGGTGCAACTAAGAGTTTGATGAATACCATCATAATTTTAATTGTAGTTGCAGCATTTGGGCTTGTGTCAAGTGCAATTGCCATCTTAATTCTACCACTGGCTTTCCTTGGAGGCTTGCTCTTTGCCTCTCTCTCAATGTGCTTCACTGCAATTGTCCCAAACATTGATTCCTTCAATTATTACTTCTTCCTGCTCATGACTCCCATGTTCCTATTCTGCGGTACATTCTTCCCGATATCGGCACTTCCTCAGGCAATACAAATGCTAGCATATTTCTTGCCCTTGACTCACGTGGTTATAATTGCGAGGGGTCTTATTTTTGGAAATATAAATAGTGAGCTGCTTAGGAGTATTATTTGGGTCTCCATAGGCTGTGCTTTACTCTTCACCATCTCAATAAATTTGATGAAGCGCAGATTAATTGTTTAAATGTATTTTATATTTTTTATCTAAATTTTTTTATTTAGAATCCTAGCTTTGGTTACGATATAGCTGGGGAAGCACTAGTTGAAGGAAGTAAAGTAGTGCTAAGGATAAGTAATTACGAGTCCATTAGATCTCATTGAGAATTTGGATGTGCCATCAATTCAGCAGTAGCCCTTGTAAAGCAAGTTGTCCCTGAGGTCTTTTTCGAAGAAATCCTCCTTAGTTTTGAGCTTCAAAGAAGTCAAAAGTTTCCTTGCCATATAACGAGGGGCAAGCCTAAATGCCTTGACCAGGAACCACTTAGGATATATCTTCTTGATCTTATTATATCTCACCCAATCGAAGTTGTAGAACTTCGTAGCCATCTCCCAGACTTCCATCTGAATTTGCCTAGCACTCAGGTGCTTTGTGTTTACATTGGCAATAAGCCCAGTGTATTTGGAGTAGTCATCTTTATTTGCAATCAATCCCATTTCCAGTAGTTCTCTGCGAAGTTCAGTTTTTGGATACGGGGTCAGAATATAGAAAATAGGCAAGTCGATCTTTAGATCTCGAGCAAACTTAAAGTTGGCCCATAGGTCTGCCTCATCATCATCTGGGTTGCCTAGGATAAATCCAGCGCTCACTATTATATCATTATCATGTAGATATTTCACAGCTTTTTCGATCTCTATTGACATCGCTGACTTGTTAAAAAGCTCAAGATTTCTTGATAGCACATTTTCTATGCCGAGGAAGACCATTTTGAAGCCTGCTTTTGCCATTTTCCTCACTACCTCAGGGTCTCTTGCTATTCCCCTAGTGCTCGCTTGCACGTGGTAGTGAAGGTCATCATAACCATGCTCAATTATTGCATCGCAGATCTCCCTTAGGCGCTTTAAATCGAGGGTAATATTATCATCAGCGATGCCAATTGATCTATAGCCAAGTGCTTTGATATTCGCGATGTCCTGCATTATTCTATCAATGGGATATCTGCGAAAGCTTTTTCCATACATTTGATGGATACTGCAAAACTTGCAGCCCTGAATGCAGCCACGGCTCGTTTCAATTACATCGTTGGATCGATCAAAAGCATGAGAACCTCTCGTGAGCAGTCTCGCGGTGCGATCTGGCAGTTTGATTTTACTAAGATCTGCTAGTTCTCTTGGCTCATTAAATATGAATTTACCATCATATTTAAAGCCCAGTCCTTTGATGTTCTTAAATCGCTTTTCTCCCTCTAACTCAGCTATAAGTTCTCTAAAGGTAAATTCACCTTCGCCTCGGATGATAAAGTCGATGTATTCTGCATCGCTGCTTTCACCTATCTCACGATACATGAGTGTAGGGTGATAACCCCCAAAGGCAGTTAGAGCGCTGCTGTTTGCTTTTACAAACTTCGCGAGTTCTAGGGAGCGAGGATATTGAAAACTCATGCAGGAAAAGCCCACAAGCTCTGGCTGAAATTTTTTCAAAGTTTTCAGTAAAAATGGTTCAACCTCTCTCTTCTTGAGCAAGTTCAAATCCGCGATTTTTACCTCGCAGATATCATTGATATTGCCTGCGATAGAAGCGATGCCTAGATTAGGAGATCTACCTATGAAATCGAAATCCGGCAGTACCTCGGGTGAGCCTAGTAGTAATACTCTCATTGCTTCTCCCCTCGTTTGGCTAACGATAGCTCGAAATAGCGATAATATCTAGGCCTAGGTTTTAATTTTTAAATTCTTTTTCTTTTTTCCATAACCCTAATGGTCAGGAAATTTTTATACTCTGCTCATTTTATAGCTCACTTTATAGCTCATTTTATGGCTCATTTTATACTTGCTCAAGCTTCGTCTACCTTCGATAGAGAGCTTGAGTTCGATTGCAAAATGAATAATTGGA
>JAWCMA010000034.1:0-11136 GCA_038850285.1 Methanocellales archaeon
GCTCAAGCAATCCGAGAAAGATTTAATTCGCACTCTAGCATCGCGCTTGAATTTAGGCGGACTCTACGCTGAAGAGATCTGCTTAAGAGCAGATTTAGATAAAGCCAAAGCTGCAAAAAAACTAGAAGCTGATGAGATAGAGAAAATATTTAGCAGCATGCAAGAGCTCTTCACCCCGCTTGTTAAAGGCGAGTTCAAACCGCATATAATAATAAAAGATGGCATGGAAATCGATGTCTTGCCATTTGAGCTTCTGCAATATAAAGAATATGAAAAGAAATACCACTCCACTTTCAATGCCGCACTCGATGAATACTTCACCAAGCTAGCGGTGAAAAAAATAGAAACTGAAGTGGAGAGAGCAAAGGAAGAAAAGCTTTCAATTTTAAAGAGAATGCTTCACCAGCAGGAAGAAGCTATCAAGAAACTAATGGAAGAAGAGAAGCAATATATCGAGGGAGGAGAGTTAATTTATTCTAACTATGAAGTACTTGAAGCACTTCTCTCAGGAATCAAAGAAGCAAGAAGGAAAAAAACCTCTTGGGAGGAGATAAAACGCACTTTCACTCAGATCAAGCGTGTCAAGGAAATGGAGGGGGAAGTAGTAATCGAACTTGGAGGCAAGGAGATTGACTTAAACATTAACTATTCACTGCCTCAAAATGCCTCAAAATACTATATGCAAGCGAAGAAAGTCCGGGAGAAACGCGAAGGAGCAGAAGCTGCTCTAGCTGAGACTAAGAGGAAAATAGTCGATGAACAAGCTCGCGAGGAAACGCTAAAAGTTGATCTAGCTCCAAGGCGAAGAATAAAAAGGAAGAAGCACTGGTACGATGGATTCAGATGGTTTATTTCCTCGGATGGCTTCTTAATCGTAGGTGGAAGAGATGCGGAGACAAATGAAGAAGTGGTTAAAAAATATATGCAAAAAGAAGACCTATTCTTCCACGCTCAAGTACACGGAGCACCAGCTGTACTAGTGAAAACAGAGGGGAGAGAAGTGCCTGAAAGTACTCTTCGAGAGGCAGCACAATTCTCAGTTTCATATTCAAATGCATGGAGAGCAAAGCAATTTGCTGGAGACTGCTACTGGGTTAAGCCAGGCCAAGTATCCAAAACACCTGAATCAGGGGAGTACCTCACCAAGGGTGGATTTGTTATAAGGGGAGAGCGCAACTACTTCCACGATGTAGCTCTAGAAGTTGCAATTGGAGTGGAAATAAATGAAGAAACAAGATTAATAGCTGGACCATTGAGCGCGGTTAAAGCAAAAGCAAAGTACTATGTAGAACTCTTGCCAGGGGACTTGGATCAAAATGAAGCAGCTAGGAAGATAGCTGCTATGCTACTCGAAATGGCAAGTGAAGAAGATAGACATATAGTAAAAGCAATCGCAACTCCTAGTGAAATCCATAGATTTTTACCCCCGGGTAAGATAGATATTATCGGGCTGAGCTGATCAAGTGCTCTCTAAGAATCTCTGAACCTCTTTGAACTTGGGCCCTGCTCTAACCATTTTCTTATTTATTAGATCAACAATGGTTGAGGCCTCGCCGTAGTAGCACTTTCCCCCATCTATCAAAAAATCTGCTTTCACCTTTACCTCTTCAGCGCTCTTAGGCGCGGGCTCGCCTGAGATATTTGCACTAGTGGAAGTAATTGGCTTGCCAAATGCAGAGATCAACTCAAGTGCGATTTTGTGATCTGGAAATCGAATGCCAACTACTTTTGAGCCTGAAGTAACAAAGTCAGGCACATTTGGTTTTTTCAAAAGCAAAATAGTTATAGGACCTGGGAGGAATTTGGATATAAATTTCCAAGCGGCTTCATCGAGGTAAGCAATTTCCTGTAGCATTTCAAATGAAGACACAGCTAGGGAAAGCGGCTCTTGAGCTGCGCGCTGTTTAATTTCAAAAACCCTTCTCACAGCATTAAGCGAAAAAGCATTGCCTCCCAGTCCATAAACTGTCTCAGTTGGGTAAATCACCACTCCATCTTTATTTAAAATTTCCACTGCTCTCTCGATCACGCGCATAGCACTTCGCTATTTCTTCTTCTTAATGGTAACAACATCGCCTAGGGTTAATTCCCTCGAAGAAGACCTTTGCCTCTTTACCTCACCCATTTCCACGGGCTGAACTAGCTTTACCTCCAACACCCTCTCCAGCTTCTTTCTCACTTCTTCCTCCAGCATAAGTTCCTGGCGCTCGATCTTTTTGATCACATTTGCCTTCTCAAGAATTCTTCGAGCGAGTTCCTCCTGGGTCCAGCCGCGTCTCTCCCTTTCCTTTCGAATTACCTCCCCATAATTTGGCACAATTGCATCGATTTGATCAAATATATCCTTATGCTTCACCACTTTACCAATAGGCTTAGCTGTAGCTGCACTTTGCATCTCCCTCTCCACAACCGTGCCAAAGCGAGAGCAATTGCTGCATGCATTCAGCTCGCTCCCCTCGATCCTTATATAAAAAGGCTTGCCCTTAATCTCAGCACCGCAAATTTCACATTGCATGGTATGATTGTAAAACCTAAAGCTATATATCACTATGGATTTAATAGAATTAATGTAAAAAGTAAATGTATAAAAAAAGTAAATGTAAATGCAAAATGTAAAATGTAAAAGGAAAACCTGGAAGTGATATTAATTGGCAGCTGGTGAGGAGCAAGGCGATATTGAAGTGCAGGCAGAGGAAATAGTTGCTTCTCAAGATGAATTCTTCAAATACCTCTTGGACCGAGTGCGTTTACTCGAGGAGCGCAATACGCGGCTGAAAGAGGAGATAAAGCGCATTGAAAATGAGAAGCGCAATTCCGAGAACAAGCGAGTAAAATTCGAGCGGGAGGTACGCAAGCTAAGGAGCGAACTAGAGCGCTTAAGGGTTCCACCGCTTGTGGTTGGCACTATTCAAGATGTACTCAGTGATGATAAAGTGGTGATTAAGAGCAGCACAGGTCCAAAATTTGTTGTAAGCGCTTCTCAATTCATTGAAAGTAAAAAATTAACTGCAGGTGCTAGAGTTGCACTTAACCAACAAACTCTTGCAATAGTCAGCGTATTACCATCCCCAAAGGATCCAATGGTTTATGGAATGGAAATCATAGAATCGCCAGATGTGGACTACGATGATATAGGCGGACTTGATGCTCAGATTCAGGAGCTGAGGGAAACAGTTGAACTCCCATTGATTAAGCCAGAGGCATTTAAAAAAATAGGTATAGAGCCTCCAAAGGGAATTCTGCTTTACGGAGCACCTGGCACAGGGAAAACACTCCTTGCTAAGGCAGTTGCAAGAAGAACCAAGGCGACCTTTATACGCGTGGTAGGATCAGAGCTTGTGCAGAAATACATTGGAGAAGGCGCGCGCTTGGTGCGCGAACTCTTTGAAATGGCAAGGGAGAAATCACCCAGTATAGTATTCATCGATGAACTCGATGCTATAGGTGCAAAGCGATTAGAATCCGCGACTTCAGGGGATCGGGAAGTGCAGCGCACGCTCATGCAATTACTTAGTGAAATGGATGGATTTGATCCCAGGGGAGATGTTAAGCTGATAGGCGCAACAAATAGACCTGATATACTTGATCCAGCTTTACTTCGCCCTGGAAGATTTGATCGCATGATCGAAATACCCATGCCTAATTTTACTGCAAGAGTGCAGATCTTCAAGATCCATACTAGGAAGATGAATCTTGTGGAGGAAATCAACTTCGAGCGCCTTGCCTCGCTCACAGATGGAGCTACTGGCGCGGATATTAAGGCAATTGCAATGGAAGCTGGGATGTTTGCAATTCGCGCAGATCGCGATGCAGTTACAATGCAGGATTTCGAAGTGGCAATTAAAAAGGTAATGGGCGAAGAGGAAGCAGAGGCTAATAAAGGCGCGGGAATGATGTTTGCATAAGCTTTTAAACAGGCTTTATATGATGCAAAGTAGTTATAAAAAGTAAATGAAGTATCTTGAATTGATAGAAGCACTTGAGAGAGTTGCTAAAATCGCGAGTAAAAATGAAAAAGTAGCAATAATCTCAGAACTATTAAAAAAATCGCAGGAGCAAGAGCTTAAAAACATCGCTAGGTTGCTTGTGGGCAAAATATTTCCAGATTATGAATCAAGAGAGCTTGGAATTTCAACAGCAACCATCACCAAAGTTTTAAGTGAGATAACTGGCAAGACGCAGCTTGAGCTTATTCAACTCCACAGGCAAACTGGCGATCTCGGCGGTGCTGCTGAAGTTGCACTTAAATCAAAGCGGCAGTTTCCCCTTTTTAAAGAAGCGCTTGAGATCAGCGAGGTATATTCCGCGATGGAGGAAATAGCTGAGATAAAGGGCGAAGATAGCTTTGCTAGGATATCAAATGTATTGAAGGGCTTGCTACTTCGTGCATCGCCAATTGAGGCAAAATATTTAATTAGAACCCTGCTGGGGAACATTCAAGTTGGCTTCTCCCAAGGTCTAATGGAGGATGCAATTGCGCGAGCATTTGAGGTTTCAAAGGCAAAGGTGATGCGCGCTTTAATGTATATGCCTGATGTGGGTGAAATTGCAGCTTTAGCGCAGCGGGGAAATAAAGCGCTGGATCAAGTCGAAATTCAGTTGCTTAGACCGGTGAAGCCAATGCTTGCCTCCCACGCTTCCAGTCTAGAAGAGATTTTCGAGGAGTTCAAGGAATTTGCTTTGGAGGTGAAATATGATGGCATAAGAGTACAGATACATAAGAAAGATGCTGAAATCAAGATCTTCACCCGCAGGCTCAGGGATATTACTTCAGCTGTTCCAGATCTAATTGAAAAGCTCAAGCAAATAAAGGCTGAGAACTTTATTCTCGAAGGTGAGCTCATCGCAGTGAAAGAAGGCAAGTTACTGCCATTTCAAGAGCTAGTGAAGCGCATACAGAGAAAATATGAAATTGAGGAGATGAGCAAGTTAATCCCGCTGAATTTTCTAGCTTTCGATGTATTATATTTAAATGGTGCGAATTTAACCAAAATGAAATATAAATTTAGATACGCCATCCTCGAAGACCTTTTGAATGGCAGCGGGATTGATCGAGCGGAAAGAATTGTTGCTTCGAATTTAGAAGAGGCTAGAGCTTTTTTTGAAAGGGCTAGAACTATGGGACACGAAGGACTTATGGCAAAGGATATGAATGCTCCATATTCACCTGGTACAAGAGGGAGGAAGATGCTGAAGTTGAAAAGCTTTCTCGATACGCTAGATGTTGCTGTATTAGCAGCGGAATATGGAGAGGGAAGGAAGCATGATTTCTTAAGTAGATATTTCATAGGCGCTAAGAGCGGCGATGAATTCGTGGTCATTGGAAAGGTTTCTTCTGGTCTAAGCGATGAAGAACTTGAATGGATGACCGATGAGCTGCGTAAAGATGCAGTTGAGGAAACTGGAAGACTCGTGAAGGTAAAACCTAGAATTGTTTTAGAAGTTGCCTTTGATGAAATACAAAAGGGGGAGAGCTATCCCTCAGGCTATGCTCTTCGCTTCCCTAGAGTACTTAGGATTAGAGATGATAAAGAAATTGATGAAGTTGATTCAGTGGATAGAATTAAAGAGCTATATGAATGCGGCGGAGAATTAAGAATTGATTAAAAAGTTAAAAATTGATTAAAAAGTTAAAAATATTAAAAAGTTAAAAATTGATTAAAAAGCTAGTCGAATTCTCCCTCCTCAGATGGTCCTGGTCCTCCTGGTGGAGCGGTTTCTTTTGCTTTTGAAGCAGCTATAACGTCATCTATCCTGAGGATCATCGAGGCACCTTCGGTAGCTGAGAGCACAGCCTGAGTTTTGGCGCGGAGTGGCTCTATTACCCCTGCCTCCTTCATATCCATGGGCTTGCCTGTGTATACATTCAAGCCAAAGGTTTTATTACCCGCTTCATGCGAAGCCCTTAGGTCTACTATGGTATCTATTGGATCTAAGCCTGAGTTTTCCGCGAGGGTTTTGGGAATAATTTCCATTGCATCTGCAAATGCAAGAACCGCGAGCTGCTCTCTACCGGTGAGCTTTGAAGCATATTCGCGTATTCTAAGTGCAAGCTCAACCTCAGGTGCGCCCCCACCTGCCACTATTTTTTCATCCTCGATTGCTGCTTCAACCACTCGCAAGCCATCTTGAATCGCTCGCTCCAGCTCGTCTATGATGTGCTGCGTGCCACCTCTAACTAATATGGTAACGGACTTTGGATTCTTGCATTGCGTGATATATATCATGTTCTCAGTGCCAGTCTTCTTTTCTTCAACTAGACCAGCGAATCCAAGGTCTTCTTTAACCAAGTCCTCGATGCTTGAGACAATGTTTGCTCCCGTGGCTTTTGCCACGAGCTTCATATCGGATTCCTTGACTCTTCGAACTGCTAATACGCCTGCTTTGGCTAGGTAATGCTGCACTAGGTCTTCTATTCCCTTCTGGCAGATTACAACGTTTGCGCCTGTGGCAATGATTTTATCCGCTATTGACTTGAGAATTTGTTCTTCTTCGTCGAGGAATACTCTCAATTGATCAGGAGTTTTAATGGAGATCTCCGCGTCGGTCTTGGTTTTTTTAACCTCGAGATCGTCTGCTATTAGGGCTATCTTTGCATCCTTCACCTTCTTGGGCATGCCGCTATGCACGCGCTCTTTATCTATGACTATTCCATCTATGAGCGCAGTATCCTCGACCTTGCCACCGACTCTTTTCTCGATCTTTATATCATCTTTATCAACCGCATATCTACCATCTTTCTTCTCAGCAACTGCTTTCACGGCTTTAACCACAAGGCTTGAAAGCGTATCCCTAGCTATTTCTGTTCCCTTCCCAGTGAGTGCAGTTGTGGCCACTTGCTCCAGGGTCTTTTCATCGTTTATTGTCACATCGAAAGCCAAATTGTTTAAAATTTCTATTGCTTTATCTGCAGCTAATCTATATCCTCGAGCAACTATGGTTGGATGGACATTTTGCTCAATTAATTCCTCGGCTTTCTTAAGGAGCTCCCCTGCTAGCACAACTGCTGTTGTAGTACCATCTCCCACTTCTTCATCCTGTGTCTTCGCGACTTCCACTATCATTTTCGCTGCAGGATGTGCGATGTCCATTTCCTTTAAAATGGTAGCGCCATCGTTGGTTATCACTACATCTCCAAAACTATCCACAAGCATTTTATCCATGCCCTTAGGTCCCAGCGTAGTGCGAACTGCTTCAGCCACGATTTTACCCGCTAGAATATTATTGGCTTGTGCATCTCTCCCGCGAGTACGGGTTGTACCCTCCTTAAGGATAAGAATAGGCTGTCCTGCAAGCTGTCCATTTGTCATGCGATAACCTCCTTGCTATAATCAGTAGCATCAAATCAGTAAAGTAGAAGTTCTATAAAAAATTTGCTATTAGTAGTATTGGTACTGTTAACTTTGCATCACTCCTTGTAATAAGTGTGGGGTGTTTCTTCTAGACTCATATGACTTTGAATGCGATTATAAAAATATGTAATGGCTAATTTGACCTAGACACATATTGTAAATGTTACCTAGTTTATCTGCATTGACATTTTCGCATCCAACGCTCCTATAATGCCGTCTTCGGTTCACGTCAGACATCGTCTTAGCCATTACACGATTATAAAAATAAACAAAGGCATAGAGCCAGTTGAATACATGCTCGAAGCATTTTTTATGAGGAAAATAAATGTCAAAACCTTTCAATCTATCCTTCAAAGTCTCATACCATCTCTCAATATAATTACGAATATTTCCTGAGACCACTTGATATTTAATCCCCAATCTAGAAAGAGCAGCGAGATACCAATGACCGCCATCTATCACCACAAGATCAGGAGCTCTTCCATAGAATGTTATCATTACTTTAAAAAAGCTAAAAGTTGCAAGATAATTCCTCATAGGATAAAGATCAAAGTAAATAATTCCCCTCGTTTCAGGACAAATTGCAGCATATAAATAAAACTCCTTATTACCAATTTGAATACAAGTTTCATCAACCACAATGATAGAAGGCATATCTCCATTCCAAGAAAAGTAATCACTCTAACTTTCCACTCACCTTTGAACCCACTTCCAAACCGCAACATGCGAAATCTCAATTCCGAGATAGATAAAAATATCTCACTCCTAAATGAAAGCCCTTTCAAGTAAAGTAATATCCCAAACTGCACAATAGCAATAGCCGTTCTCTCACGCTTAACAAAATCTTTATCATCAAACAACTCACAATATTCAAGCAAACCTAAGGTATTCAAATCCATCCCCAAATGGATTCATACCTTAGGTTTTATAAAAAGCTTAAGTTAACAGCACCAGTAGTATTAGCAGATTTTATGGAGAAAATTTAAGATTAAAGATTAAAAATATTTAAGGTGATGCTAAATAAAAATAAAAAAAGCTTAATTTTAATAGCAATTATTGTAAGCATTTTCATCAGTGGGTGCATCAAATCCATTGAAAGCAATTCAAATTCAAACAAATATAGCCTGCCTATTTCTCAAAGAAATTTTTATCTCGGTCTTGTTCCAACCCCAAAAAACTGGCCAAACAGCTCTTTCGCTGATATTGCAGCAGCTTATGAGGAAACTGGAAGAATCGCAGAGGTTTCCATGATTTGGGTTGAAAAACAGGGTATTGGAGAATTTGAGCTGTTAAAAAAGAATAATGTCATTAATGGGGCTAGAGTTCACAAGCTAAGGCCCGTTATTACCCTAAATTTTGCAGCTATAAAACAAGGGGTAGCAGGCTTGGCATATGTTATTGATGCTCCAGAAGGAATTGCTTCTGATTTATCAGATTATGAATTCAGAAGCAAATGGATAAAAGAAGCAAAAGACATTGCACGTGAATTCAAGCCAGAATATTTCTCTCTTGGTAATGAAATAAATGATTACTTCTATCTCCACCCAAGAGAATTGAATGATTATTTGAGTCTTTTCGATGAAGCAAAAAAGGAAATAAAAAGCGTTTCTCCTGAAACAAAGGTTTTTGTTGTATTTTCCTATAATCACTTAATTGAAAATAATCAATGGGAATTGCTGGAAAAATTTGATTCTCGAGTAGATATAGTTGGCCTAACATCTTATCCTTGGAAGCAATATCAAACTCCTCAAGAAATACCTGAGGATTATTATTCAAGAGTAAAACAGCATACATCAAAGCCAATTGCATTTACAGAAATAGGCTGGATTTCTTCGCCCCCGGCATCAGAAAAACAGCAGTCAGAGTTTTTGATGAAATTCTTGGAGCTCACGAAGGGACTTAAAATTGAAATGATTAACTGGCTGTTTTTGCACGAAATACAGCTCACTGGCACTATTGGAAAAATTTCTGATCCTAAAACAGGAACAATTGCCCTTAAAAGAAGCGATGGAACTGAAAAAGATAGCTATAATCTCTGGCTTGCTTTGAAAAAATTAAGAAAGCAATAAAATTATTTAGGTTGCAGGTCTAAAATCGTTATACCTATCTTAAGCTTTTCTATCTCCTCCTTACTTAGCTCGCGCTTTCTAGCTTTATCGGAAATGATGGCGCTATTCCCAAGGGGATCTTTAATTATTAAAGTCATTGTTTGTTCGCCCCTTTTAATCCCAGCGATTTTGCTAAGTATTTCCTCAGCTTTTCGCTTCTGCTCCTCTGTCTCAGCCCAGTTTTTAGCAGTTTCAACCACTTCTTCGATTCTATTAAGCACTCCCTCGACGTTGGAGATAAAAGCCTCAGCTAGAGCACCTGGTTCGATGTCTACACCAAGCTCAGGTATATATATACTCCCAGAGCTGGATCTCACCACCCGCGTATTTAAATCCTCAGGGCTTGAGATGAAAAATTCATATTGCACAGGCTCTTTTTGAGAAAGCACAAAGGTATCTGCATATTTAAACCCGCATTTACAATTACTGCTGATGCAGAGGATTTCATCGAAATAGGGAATTTTATCAAAATACCATTTTAAGGGAATTTTTGAGCCGCATAGAGGGCACTGACCTTGGATTTGAAGCTCCATCTATTTCTTCTTCCGGGGTGAAATCTTATTGCGGTCTATTTTCACGCCCGTTGGAGTAACGATGACCTTGGTATCCTCAAAGCCAGCTATATCCCCGTGTACATCACTTGCAACTTGTTTTAGATCTCTAAGTGCTCGATCGCGATTGAGATCATCATGCCTTATAAGGGAGTAATCAATTATTACAATATTTCCATTGTATACTTCCTTCTTCAAATCAGGGAGATCATGCAAACTACCGAGCTCAGCTATTCTTATGAACATATTTGCCCCGGTTTCCTCAGCCATTCCTTCGAACTGCCCCTCGATCTCAGCGTAATCTTCTACCGCCGTTTCCTTTTTAGGATGAAATAGCTTGTCAAATATCCCCATATATTTTTCCACCTCAGCTAAGTTATACGCAAATACATATTTAAATCTATTCAGCTTATTCCCATTTCCTTTAGAATTTTAAGCGCAAGTTCTCGGGAGATTTTTTCCACCTCAGATTCTCCCCCGACTTTTTTATCCAAAAATTCTTTTAACTCGATGGCGATCTCATTAATTCTAGTTCTCTCAATCTCAGAATTTAAAGGCTTGTTAGCCTGCAGCTTAGGCTCCCCCTCCATTCCTCCTTCTGGGAAATACCAGTCCTTGAACCAGCGAAAACCACTTTTCCAGAGGAGATAGCCTATTGGAGTAGCTATTGGAGGTATTCCTATAGAGAGCGCCTTTGCAGTAGTTAGGTGATCTAAATATTTAACCATCATATGCCCGCCTGGGGGGATTAATTCAGAGAGAATTTGAAAGAGAGCGATATTTAGTCCTGTTTTTGAGAGTTCAATAGTGTTTTCCTTGATTTTAACTTTCTCGCGATAGTTTATTTCCATCCAGGGTTTAATTAACTCTCTGCCGAGGAAAAATCTGCCAGTTGCAACTGCTTCCCTTGAAATTTGATTTTCTCTATCTCGTAGAAATAGCGTGAATTTGCTTTCCTCTGGAAATCTGCCTTTTTTGACCTCGCCTAGGTATAGAAAATACTCGCCAATTTTTCTGCCAGCTATTTTTTCCCAAAGCATTTATTTTATTTTTTATATTATATATATTTTATATATTATTTAACTGATATTCTAAAGCCCCTTGGCCTCGCTGCTTTCTTCAACT
>JAWCMA010000035.1:0-10285 GCA_038850285.1 Methanocellales archaeon
AACTATTTGCCCGAGCGATGTATATGGAATAGTTGGGGGAAAGGCAGAAGTTGTTAATCCGCAAAACTGCATTGAATGTGGAGAATGCGTGAAGAAATGTCCAGTTGGTGCGATTACTTTATTTGAGGATCTACACAAGCAAATAATTCGCTCCATTTTAAAGCAAATTTCGCTTCCAGCGCATGTTAATGTACTATGCTATACCTTCGATGGGAGGGATCGCTATGCTATAAAAGAGGAATTCAAAAAAATTGCACTTTCAATTGGATTTCTAGAGAGTGAAATAACTTGGGAAAAATATGCCGCATTTGGGGTTAAGAAGATAGCTGATTGCGAGTTAATGGTTAAGCTCAACTTGACTTCTAATTACTTTATCTATCAATTCTGGCAAATGGGTGGAAAGAGTGAATTTGGAAAACTACCAATGCTTTCAGCAATAGCATTTCCAACTGAAAGCAGACTTTCAGAGTTAGATATCTTAATAATGGAAGGGGAATTTTCTGATTTAGAAATCGCAGCTCTATTGCCAGGCAGCGAAAGATTTGCAGGAGAATATTTTGATAGCTTAAAGGTGTTCACTAGATTTGAGCCTGATAGTGAAGGGAGAGAGCGCTATTTCATTTTTTCCCTTGAAAAGGAATTACTGCAGAAGCACGCGGAAAGCATTGTTGATAATCTCATAAGAATAGAAAATTACTTTCACTTAATAGCACTCCCGAGAGATAAATTTGAAATTGCAGTTGACCGCTTATTTAAAATTGAAAATGAAATTGGCGAGCGATTTAGAATAATTAAAGCAAAACTTGATGCTGCTACCCCTCAAATCGTTAGAGAATGGCTATATGAATTGATGGCGAAACTCGCGGAAACCGCTGATATCAGCGAGGAGTTCCGGCATATTCTAGCCGATGCAGTTATCCACGGTGAAAGTCTGCAAAATCTACTGCAGAACCTGCGCTGGGGAGAGATAAAAGGCTATACTTCAATTTCAACTCCACTAGTGAGAGGATGGATATCGATCCAGAATGATTATCAGCGATTCGTTGCTAGAATTGAGGAGATTAAAGATGAAATTTCAGATATAATTGCAGTGCTGAATATGAAAATCAATTTAATGACTCAAGAGCAAAGCTATCAGCTTCAGCGCAGTATGCATGAGACTCAAATTATGCAAATGCGCATGCAGCATACCATTGAAGGGTTATACGTTGTATTTGCCGCTTTTTACTTAACTGAACTCGGACACTTCATATTTGAAGCACTTGAGGCGCAGAGAATAGCGCCTTTTTCCTCCACAATTTTAACTGTATTATTTATCCCAGTTGCACTTCTACTTGCACTTGCAATTGCAGGTAAACTTCGCTTAAAAAGCCCAAAAGCACAGTAAATTTGATAAGTCAGTAGCACTAAAAAGTTAAGGGTTTGGATCGAGGCGAGGATGAAAAAAGTAGTAATAGTGGGCGCGGGTCCAGCGGGTCTCTTCGCTGCAATGGAGCTCATGGGGAAAGCAGAGGTATTAGTTATCGACAAAGGTAAGGAAGCACTTGAGCGGCATTGCAAGCTCTCTGAGAAGGAGGAATGCATCCATTGTTCAATTTGCGATGTAATATGCGGCGTGGGCGGGGCTGGATGCATGTCAGATGGCAAGCTAAACCTCCACCCTGAGATCGGCGGTAGCTTGAGGGAATTTGTTTCTCCTGAGAAATCTTGGGAGTTAATTAGAAAGGTTGATGAGGTATTCGTTAGACACGGTGCAACTAATGAGGTAAGCGCAGTTGGTGCTGAAAGCTTGGTTCAAAAAGCTGCAGCTTATGGTATTGAATTCGTGCCCATCAAGCAGCGTCATATCGGCAGTGATAAACTGCCAAAGCTTGTTCAATCTATTAAGAATGGAAGCCAATGGGGTTAAATTCTTGCTGCGTACCACTGTGGAAGACATCGAGGTTAAAGATGGACATGTAACTAGTGTAATCGCTGTGAATGATGAAGGAGTGAAGAAGATAGAAGCGGATTATGTAGTGCTTGCTCCAGGCAGATCTGGTTTTAATTTTCTCGAGCGAATCTGCCGCAAGTTAAACATTCCACTGAAGCATCTTCCAATCGATATAGGAGTAAGAGTTGAAGTGCCTGCGGTTGTATATGAAGATGTAATAAAGATAAACTGGGACCCGAAGTTTAGGATGCATACGCCCACTTATGATGATCTTGTGAGAACATTTTGCACCTGCCCCTATGGATTTGTAGTAAAAGAGCAGTATGACGATGTGGTGGGTGTGAATGGTCACTCTCTGCGTGAAAAGCAGTCCAATAATACTAATTTTGCATTCATAGTTAAAGTCAATTTAACCGAGCCTGTGGAGGATACCACTGCCTATGGCTATTCAATTGCTCAACTTGCCAATACCATTGGAGGAGGCAAGCCATTGATACAGAGACTAGGTGACTTGAAGAGAGGGCGGAGGTCTACTTGGGAGAGAATCGATAGAAGCTATATCGTGCCCACATTTAAAGATGCAACCCCTGGGGATATATCAATGGCAATGCCAGCTAGGATAGTTACAGATATAATAGAGGGCCTCGATATGCTGGATAAAGTGGTACCTGGAGTTGCCTCTGACTCAACGCTGCTCTACGCACCTGAGATAAAATTCTCGGCACAGCGCGTTATTTCCTGGGAGGGCTTTGAAACTCAAATTAAAGGGTTATATGCAATAGGCGATGGAGCTGGAGTGAGTAGAAGCATAGTTAGCTCTGCAGCAACCGGGATAATCGCAGGGGAGCACATTAAGGCTCAGATTGATAAGAAAAGGAAAAATTAAAGTTAAATCTTTTTAATAAGCCTTATCCAGATAGCTTTTCTATCTTTCTCCTCAAATCCAGCTTTTCTGGATATCGCTAGACCTGCTTTATTTCCACTTCCAACCCAGGTCTCTATTTTATTACGCCCGCTCCTTATCAAATAATCCATACCTCTCTTTAAAAGCTGATCTCCTATACCCCTGCGTTGATACTCAGGTAAAACAGCCAATTCGTGGATAGCACCCACTCTTTCTCCTTCTTCCTTGCTCCACCAGTTTGCATCGACAAATATAAAACCAACTGTTTTTTCATCAAGCTTAGCAGTGAATAGTCCATTTTTATCACGCTTGTAAAGCCATTTCAAATATCGCTTAATTGCACTCTCGCTTTTTAGAGAATATCCCTCTGAATTTTCATAAGCAGCTTTATATATAGATCTAAGCTCCCTCCAGATGCTTATATCTCTTCTTTCTATTTCTATTTCTATTTGCATTTCCAATTCCCATATAATCTATATATTTAAGGATGCAATGGTATTTCTATCCCTTCAATCTGAGGTAGATCTATGAAGAAATACATTGTTAAAAATATCAAGCTTGCTGAAGCGGGTAAAAGAAGAATCGAATGGGCAAAGCGTCACATGCCTGTGCTGCAGTTGATTGAAAAAGAATATCAAGAAAGCAAGCCCCTGGAGAAGATAAAAATAGCTGCTTGTTTGCATGTAACAGTGGAAACTGCTAATTTAATTCACGCGCTGCGAAGCGGTGGAGCAGAAATCTCGCTAACAGCAAGCAATCCCTTGAGTACGCAAGATGATGTTGCAGCTGCCCTTGCTAGCGACGGTATACATGTCTATGCCATTAAGGGCGAGAGCGAGGAGGAATATTATCGATGCATTGAGGAGGCGTTGAAGATTAAGCCAAATATTACGCTGGACGATGGCGCTGACACAATTGCAATGATACACGCGAAATACCGCGAGTTGATATCTAACATAATCGGAGGCTGTGAGGAAACCACAACAGGGGTAATTCGATTAAGAGCCATGGTTAAAGAAGGTGCTTTGAAATATCCAGTTATAGCAGTTAATGATGCTGAGACCAAAATGATGTTCGACAATCGCTATGGAACTGGGCAGAGTACAATACACGGTATATTAAATGCAACGAATATTTTAATCGCGGGTAAAACCCTAGTGATCGCTGGCTATGGATGGTGCGGCCGTGGAGTTGCAATGCGCGCTCGCGGTATGGGGGCAAATGTGGTGGTGGTTGAAACTGATCCAAGGAAAGCGTTGGAAGCAGTGATGGATGGATTTCGAGTGATGGATATGAAAGCAGCAGCTAGAATAGGAGATTTATTCATCACAGTAACTGGGAATATCTCTGTCATTAGAAAAGAGCATTTTAAACTCATGAAAGATCAAGCTATTCTAGCAAACGCAGGGCACTTCAATGTTGAAATAGATATTCCAGATCTCGAAAAGCTTGCGGTGAAGAAGCAAAATGTGAAGGAAAATGTGGATGAATATATTTTGAGAGACGGGAGAAGGATCTATTTACTAGCCGAGGGTAGACTTGTTAACCTCGCTGCAGCCTATGGTCACCCCCCAGAAGTCATGGATATGAGCTTTGCAAATCAAGCACTCTGCGTGAAATACCTCGTGGAGCGCAAAGGTGAATTGGAAAATAAAGTATATCCAGTGCCGGAAGAAATCGACAAAAAAGTAGCTAGGTTAAAGCTCGCTAGCTTGAAAATTAAAATCGAGTCACTTGCAAAGGAGCAGGAGAGATACCTCACGAGTTGGAAAATGGGCACTTAGGAGCGAGAAATATGAAGCTATCTAGCTTGAGGAATTATTTGCAGCAGCAATTTGGAGAGAAAGTGGAAATTTCATACACTGGTGAATTAAAGGTTGAAAAAGATGAGCTTAAGGGCTTTGGCTATGGCAAGCCTGTTGAAATAGAAATTAAAATCAATGAAGATATACACTCTTTAGTGCTCTCCTCAATGCGCGTGCAAAAAGGCTTCGGGCACGATCATTTCTCCGATCGAGCGCAGATATTGCTATGGCAGTACTCAACTTTTAATAAACTCCCAAGGCATGTGAAAGCTCTTGATGTGGGCTACTTCACCAGAGAGGGAGAGCTTTTTTCAGCGGGTGGAGCAGAGGAGTTTTTTCTCTTAATGGAGAAAGTGCAAGGCAGAGAATATCATTTTGACTTAGATAGATTGAGAGATGGAGGGGAGTTAAGAGAACTTGATATAGCTAGAGCAAGAGCACTCTCAAATTATTTAGCGCAGATTCATTCACAAAAGCACAGGGATGAAGAACTCTATAAGCGCAGAATTCGAGAGTTAGTGGGTCACGGTGAATGTATTATGGGATTGATCGATAGCTATCCAAGGGATTTTGAATTTGCCTCACCTCGGGATTTTTGTAAAATTGAGCAAAAATGCATTGAATGGAGATTCAAACTCCGAGATCGCGCTGAGAGGCTAAGCGTGGTACATGGCGACTTTCACCCTTGGAATGTGATTTTCAGAGAAGGCATTGACTTCACCATTCTAGATCGAAGCAGAGGGGAATATGGAGAGCCCGCTGATGATGTGGCGACAATGAGCATGAATTATTTATTCTACTCTCTTCAGAAATACGGCAAACTAGAAAACGAGTTCAAGCTGCTTTTCGATATCTTCATAGGTAATTATCTTGAGAAAACTGGTGATAGCGAGATATTGAAATTCATGCCTCCCTTTTACGTCTTCCGCGCGCTAGTGATAGCTAGTCCAATTTGGTATCCCACTTTACCGCCGAAGGTGAGGATGAGGCTCTTTAGCTTCATTCGCAATATACTTGAGGTGGAGGAATTCGAGCCTCGAAGAGTAAATGAGTTACTGGAATAGGTTTTAATTCAATATTAATATATATTCAAATAATTGTCGATTTCCCACTGATGCACCTTGGTTCGATATTCATCCCATTCGATCTTCTTTGCCCGCACATAGTAGTTGTAGATGTGCTCGGTTAAAGCTGACTTTACCACTTCATCTTTCTCAAGCTCTCTCAGGGCTTCGATCAATGTACCTGGAAGGCTCTCTATGCCCATTTTTTTCCTTTCCTCGGGAGTTAATTGATAGATATTCCTATAGATGGGTTTACCTGGGTCGATCTTGTTTTTGATTCCATCCAAGCCTGCCTTGAGCATAACTGATAAAGCGAGATAGGGATTGCAGCTTGGGTCGGGACTTCTCAATTCAACTCTTGTACCTATTCCCCTGCGGGCAGGCACTCTCACAAGTGGACTTCTATTCCTCTCGGACCAAGCAATGTAAACAGGTGCTTCATAATCTGGTACAAGTCGCTTATAGGAGTTCACAAGGGGATTGGTAATTGCCGTGAAGCCCTTAGCATGCTTGAGAAGCCCGCCTATGTAGTACATTGCTATATCGCTGAGCTGATATTCTCCTGAGGGATCGTAGAAGGCATTTCTGCCATTTTTAAAGAGAGATTGATGGGTATGCATACCTGAGCCGCAGATGCCATAAATTGGCTTGGGCATGAATGTAGCATGCAAACCCATGTTACTGGCAATTGTTTTTATGACAAATCTTATGGTAACGATTTTATCCGCTATTGAAAGCGCATCGCCGTATTTGAAGTCTATTTCATGTTGTCCACTGGCAACTTCGTGGTGACTTGCTTCGATTTCAAATCCCATAGCTTTCAATGCAAGTACCATTTCTCTCCTAGCCTCTTCTCCCTTATCAAGCGGCGCTAAATCAAAATAGCTTCCACGGTCGTGGGTAATTGTGGAGGGAGTGCCATCTGGGTTTTTCAGGAACATGAAGAACTCTATCTCTGGGCCGACGTTCATGGTGAATCCCATTTTCCTAGCCTCTTCGATCGCCCGCTTCAGATTATTCCGCGGGCAACCTGCGAATGGAGTGCCATCTGGATTGTAAACATCACATATTAACCTCGCCACTGCCAAGTCCTTTGGCTTCCAAGGGAAAATCGCAAAGGTATTTAAATCAGGCCTTAGATACATATCACTTTCTTCTATGCGGACAAATCCCTCTATACTTGAGCCATCGAACATTATTTCCCCATCAAGTGCTTTCTCAAGCTGATCCACAGGTATAGCTACGTTTTTGATCATTCCAAAAATATCGGTGAATTGCAATCTTATGAATGCCACATTTAACTCTTGAGCTTTATTGAGAATATCGCTCTTGGTTGGCTTCTTCACTTTCTTCATATCAATCAGCTGGTGCTATAATCGCACATTAAAGATATAATCCTTTTCGCTTATTAGGATTATTTGCTTGGTTTATTATAGGTGGTTAAGGACTTCAATTCATCGTTGCATTATTTTAGGTCTTACCATTTTTCTTTTCTTACCTATGGATGCAAGGGTTGTATTTAACTGAGTTTTCCTGAAATGGTAAGATCTGAGGAATATATCTTGTTGTAATTAGGTATCCATATTTCCAACCCTTAGTCTCTCTAATAAATCCCTTCGCCATCGATCAATATTGTATCCTGCGCCTATCTTAACAATTAACCTCTGCCACCTCTTTCGCATTCGAGGTCTTTATGCTAAATGCTATTTCATCTACTTTGGTAAGGTCTTTTGCTTTGGCTTTTTTGCCTCTTTATCCCAATAGATAGAGCAAGAGAAGGCCGAGAAATGGATCAAGCGCTTAAAGGTGGGAGAATATGGAATTGAATGCTTAAGAAATTGTTTATCGAAGAAGGAATAACATAATGTAAACAAATCGCGAAACCCTATTGCTTGCAAAAAATTTGGATAAGTTTATATTGATGTTTTACTTCCGAGGTTAAATTTATATTTACTCGATAATTATTAACTTCGATGATAGGAAATAAGAAGCCAATTTCCTAGGTGGGAAAATGCTGGAATGCATTGGATGTGGAAATTGTGTCGTGGTATGCCCCGTCAGTGCAAGGAGAGACTATTTAGTAGCAGGTGGATCTGGACCGAGGACTTCAGAAGTCACGCTTGCTGTTGAAAATGGATTCGCACGATGGAAGCGCTTTAAGCTATGCGAAGGATGCAGAACCTGCTATGAAGTCTGTCCAACCGGGGCCATAAGAGATAAAATTGCATTCCGAACTAGAATGCGCGCAGCTTGGAATCGCGCTCGAAAAAGATATTTTGATTAAGGAGGGTTTAAATTGCCGGAAAGCTATCCAAATGCAAGATCTACAACTGGAACCGATTTAAGAACTTGGGACCCAAGTCCATTGAGTGGAATGTGTCCAATTTGCATCAAGGATTGCAATGTGCTATGCGAAATAGGGAAATCAGCAATTCGCGGGAGGGAAGTGCTCTACCCCGTGCCAGAGCAATTTGGAAAGAGCACAGCCGCCTCTAATAAGGACTATGTACTTGACTGGTCGCATTTTCAAATTCAAACTGGACTCTGGGGGGCAGCTGGAATTGCAGCTAATTCAGATGTAGCATTATTTCCAAATGTAGATATTGAAACTATAACTGGTGGAGTAAAGCTAAAAGTGCCAGTGCTTATAGCAGGATTAGGATCCACTGCTGTGGCAAAGAATAACTGGGATGGCTTGGCCCAGGGCGCAGCGATAAGCGGCACGATCCTAACAGTTGGGGAAAATGTTTGCGGAATGGATATGGAAGCCAAGTTTACCAATGGAAAGGTGATCTATTCCAAGGATTTAAAATATCGAATCGAAGCCTATCGCGAATTCTGGGATAGCAAATATGGAGATGTTGCAGTGCAAACTAACGTAGAAGATCAAAGACTAGGCGTAGATGTATATGCCATTTCCAAGCTCGAGGTGAACATCATCGAGCGCAAGTGGGGACAGGGAGCTAAAGCCATAGGTGGTGAAGTAAGGATATTTGATTTAGAAAAAGCCATAGAATTAAAACGCAGAGGATACATTGTACTCCCAGATCCCGAAGATCAAGCGATTCAAGAGGCATTTAAAAATAAAGTTTTCACCTCATTCGAGCGGCATAGCAGAGTGGGAATGCCAACCGAGAAAGGCTTTCTTGAGGATATCGAATGGCTTCGCGATCAAGGAGCGAAAAAAGTATTTCTAAAGACAGGGGCTTACAAGCCAGCGGCTGTAGCTTGGACAATGAAGCTAGCTAGCGAGGCAAAGATAGACCAAGTTACCTTCGATGGCGCCGGAGGTGGCACTGGAATGAGCCCGGTGCCAATGATGCAGGAATGCAGCACGCCCACGGTATTCCTAGAGGCACAGGTTTTAAGGTGCTGTGAAATTCTACGCAAAAAAGGCCGCTATATTCCAGATATAGTCATGGCAGGGGGCTTTGTTAACGAAACCCAGATTTTCAAGGCAATTGCTCTAAGTAACTTTGGAAGAGCGCCATATGTAAAAGCAATTGCAACAGCTAGATCGCCCATAACCGCGGTTATGAAGGCAACGCATTTAGTGGAGCAAGCAAGAGAAGGCACATTACCAGCTGAATTTGAGGAGAACTATGGCTCCAGCCCGGATCAATTCTTCTTGTGCTCCACAGAGTTAAGGAATAAATATGGCAAGCGCTATGAAAAACTGCATCCAGGAGCAATTGGATTATACAGCTACTTTGTAGATAGAATTGGCACTGGTTTGAAGCAGCTTATGGCAGGCTGCAGAAAGTTCAAGCTAGAGTTGCTTGACCGAAGTGATCTTGCCTCGCTTACGGAACGCGCAGCTCGTGTTACCGGAATTCCTCTGATAGAATATGTGGAGCAGGAGGAAATGGAGGAAATTCTAAGCTGACCATTTTTTAATTTCAGAATATATATAACCGCTCTAAATGAAAGTGCTTTCAAGTAGAGCAATATTCTATCGCACGATCTCGATAGCTTCCCACTCGCAATACTCTAACAAACCAAGTGCTCAATTTCCATCTCTAATTTGACATTTCTCCGAGTTTTAGCTGCGCAATTGAGTGCTGATTAGCAGAAACATTATTGCAGCCAAAGCGAAGAAGTAGATTTCTCCCAGATTCAACTTAACCCCCTATCTTCTTCGCTTTTTGACTATTTAAAATATGCAGTACATAATGCATTATGATTCATCATTGTGTGCTATATTCATATATTGTTATTTGCGTTTGCACAATTTATGTAGTGGATTTTTTCTTCAATTTAATTAGATCTTCCTTTGTTAATACGGTTTGTGCATATATCACATCGATCAATTTGCTCCACCAATATATTCCATATTCAAAACGGCTATTTATATTTTATTATATGTTTTTTTTAAAAAAGAATTCATTTTTTGGATTATATAATAAATATAAATTAATTTATGAAATTTTTTTGTAATTTAAATCTTAAAAATAGTAAAAAATTATAAATTAAATGTAAATTATTTTATTATTATGATTGATTATCAGCAATGATAATTGCCATTTTTTTAATTTTGAATTTTGAAGGAGCATTTTTGAACTAACTATGTGCTCAATAA
>JAWCMA010000036.1:0-6477 GCA_038850285.1 Methanocellales archaeon
GCCCCAAGCAATGTTGTTACCTCTATGCCTTTCTCAGCCATTTTCTCCGCTAGCAATGCGAGCGCAGCGGCTCCAACTCCACCAGCTATTATAAGATTTCTCCCTCCAGCGATTTTGAATCCATTTCCATATGGCCCGCGAATTCCAATTGAATCTCCTTTTTTTAATTTGAAGAGCGCGGTCGTAGCCTCGCCTACTTTCTGCACCGTTATGGCATTTGAATAGGAAAGACTCATTGGTATCTCATCCACTCCTCGAATCCAGATCATTAGAAACTGCCCTGGTGTTGCATTTGGAAAGTCAAGGTTGAGATAAAAAGTTTTGATATTTCTCGCTTCAGCCTTAACCTTAGCTATTTCAGCGTTTATGGGTTTCAAGATTATACCCCCTAACCCCGTGGGCTTTTCCCCTTATTTCCTCAAGCGTGCATTTTTTCTCCATTAAATAGGATTTTATCCCGCTGCATATTTGGTGGAATATAGTTAAATCGCTGTATACCGCTGTTCCAATTTGCACTGCTATTGCACCTGCCATTATGAATTCAAGGGCATCTCTATAGTTGGAAATTCCCCCAACGCCTATTATGGGGATATTGAGATTCTCATAGAGCTCGTAAACGCATCTAATTGCCACTGGCTTGAGTGCTTTACCTGAGAGTCCTCCAATTTTATTGCTTAAAATAGGGTAGCCGCTTTCTAAATCAATTGCCATTCCCCTTAGGGTATTTATAGCTACAATTGCATCTGCCCCTCCTCTTTCAGCGGCTCTTCCAATTTCCACTATATCTGTGACATTGGGGGTTAATTTAACCCACACTGGTACTTTAACTTCTTTCTTCACCGCTCTAGTTATTTTTCTAACGAGCTCTGGATCTATGCCTATATCGGCGCCGTAGCCCTTGGCGTGGGGGCAGCTTAGATTTAACTCAAGAGCACTTGGTTTGGCTTTACATATTCCAATTGCAACTTCAACGAATTCTTCTACGCTGCCTCCAAATATACTTGCAATTACAGTGACCTTTGCTTTTTTAACCCGCTTTATTTCCTCCTTGAACTCTTTATAAGAGGGATTAGGCAGTCCCATTGCATTTAACAAGCCGAATTCCATTTGAACAATCACAGGATTGGGGTATCCCTCTCTTGGTTTTGAGCCTATTGACTTGGTTACCACGGCTCCAGCGCCTAGACTGGCAATTCGAATCAATGAACCTGCAGTTGTACCTAAAATCCCAGCTGCTAAAATCGTGGGATTTTTCAGAGATAAACTTCCAATCTCAACCCTTAAATCTAGCTCTGGCATAGCTAGCTCCTTCTTTTTGCTTGATCTAAAGAGTTATAAGAGATAAAAGCTTTTACATCGATTTAATGGTAAAATGGTAAGAGCAGTTAAAACTTGGTTCGGTGCCTTTTTAGTTAACGATAGTGGAGATATTGTGGAATGCAAGCTCATGCCAAAAGATCCAGCGATCATCGCGGAGAGGTTATTTCAAAATAGCTATCCCGAATATGCTCAATATGAAGAACTCCCCGCGAAGGAATTTTCACATAGAGATCTAGCTTTTAAGTCTGGCTTTGCTGAATCTGAGCTGGAATATAATTCCCTGCTTCATAAAGTTTGCATTGAACTAGCTAGAAAGAAAATCAAAGTAGTTTTAAATCAAAGGGATCAAAAGGTTAAGCAAGCAATTGCAGCTCTAGATGAAGTTGAAAAACTCAGCAGCGTGCTTGGAGAGAGACTTAAAAGCTGGTATTCCCTTTACTATGCTGAGTGCCCCTTCAAGGGAGAGCAGCTAGCTAGTTTCATCGTTAAAGCGCGCTCTAGGGATAGCATTGCAAAAGCGCTGGAGAAAACTAGCAGCGCTAGTTTCACTGAGCGTGATTTGGAAATTATTGAGAGACTTGCAATGGATTTACTGGAGTTATATAGAATGAAGAGAGCGTTGGTTAGATATATTGAGGATACAATGCAGGAAATTGCTCCCAATATTTCTGCAATCGCGGGGGGAGTGCTTGGAGCGAAGCTCATTCAACTCGCAGGGGGTTTGAGGCAGCTGGCAGAGATGCCTTCAAGTACAATTCAAATATTGGGAGCCAGCTATGCGCTATTTGGGCACCTTCGCGATGGCAAGAGACCGCCTAAGCACGGCGTGATCTATCGCCTGCCAGTGATTCAAAAAGCTCCAGCTAAGATTAGAGGTAAAATTGCCCGAGCAGTTGCAGCGAAGCTAGCCATAGCAGCAAGGAGGGATTTCTACTCAAGCGAGCTTCTCGAAGCACTTGCGATTGAGCTTGATGAGAAAATCGCTGAAATTAACGCGAGGCATGCAGGATGATTAAAATAATTCCCGTGGGTATTGAAAATGTCTACAAGCTAATATCTAATGGAAATGAATATCTCGCCACAAAAAACCTCGCTCCTGGAATCTCTGTTTATGGGGAGTTGAGATTTGGAATCGATCCTGAGTATAGAGTTTGGAATCCTTATCGAAGCAAACTTGCAGCTATGATTTTAAAGCACATGAAAATCCCGCTGCACGGTAAATCTAAGATACTTTATCTAGGAGCGGCTATGGGCACAACCGCTAGTCATATCTCAGATATCGCTAGCAATGGATTGATCTATGCAGTGGAATTTTCCCACGTAGCTGCAAGTGAACTTCTTGAAGTATGCAGCCATAGAAGTAATTTAATTCCCATATTTGCAAATGCTAGAAAACCCAGGGATTACGCCTTGTTCGTGGATCAAGTGGAGGTGATCTATCAAGATATTGCCCAGCGAGATCAAGTGGAAATTGCAATTAACAATGCTAGGCATTTTCTGAAGCAAGGGGGGTATATCATCATAGCGATTAAAGCAAGAAGTATAAATGCTGCAGCGAAGCCTAGAGCTATATTTGAAGCCGCTTTAGAGAAGCTTAGTCAAGCTTTCAATTTGGAAGAGAGAAAAACCCTTGAGCCTTATCATCGAGATCACCTTGCAGTGATCGCGAGATTCATAAATTAAGGGGCTATTATGAACTTACAGTGATCGTGGCCAGTGCCCCAGCATTCAACTTCATTGACACTGCTTTTTACATTTAGATTTCTATCGAGAATTGCTTCAAGCACTCCCTCTATGAATCCACAGAGGCACGAGTTCACATTTGGCATGTTCTCGCATTCAATGCAATTTCTAACTGTGATGGTTAAATTGTGGATTGTTACCTCGCCTAGATTATGGGCTTTCCAGTAATTTGCTATTTCTCTAAGTAAATCATTGATCTTTCGAGATTTAAATTCACCAGCGATCTGTGCTCCAACTTCCTTGCCAATTAATTTTAAAATAGGCTGGGGGTTTACTTTCAAGCTTTCAATCCCCTTTCCAACTGTACCTAGAATCGCCCGCGCTAGAGCAATTGCCCCTGGATTTACTCCTTCCTCCCAAATATTTCTAGCGCTTTCTTTCAGCGCGCTTACAATTGCTTCATCATCGGTCCAAATTGCAACATCGCTGCCTCGCACGGGGTCTTCATCATCGGGAATAGCATGTGCGAGGAGTGCCTCAGTGCTATCGATAACTGTTAGATGCATGAAGGTCTCTTTTTCAATATGCTTCACCGCAGTATATCTAGAGAGCAGCTTGACTTTCTCGCTATTCCCGGCGTTAATTGGGAAGGCAAATTTAAGAGCAATGCCATTCCTCGCTTTTTCCTCAATGGCAGGCAGCAGCGTGTGAGCCAGCCTAAAGGGGCTAGCAGCTGTTCCAATGAAATAGACCTCACTCTTCGCATTAGAAAACATTTTAAGGAGTTTGGCTCGAAGATTTCTCCTGCCAAAAATGGCCTCAAAGCCCCCGGCTTTCTGCTCTATCACTTGTTTTTTAATTGCAAATTCCCTGCTGAGCTCTTCTTTAACCACTTCAAGCATCCTAGCCTCAGTTCTTAAGTCTGAAATTCGCTTCTCAAGGAATTCCTCAAATGGCAGGGGCTTGTACTTCAAAGGGGTTTCAGGGAGGATTTGAACCAAGCCTTTTTCATGCAGTTGGCTCATTATCATATAAATTCTAGTCCTTGGAACCTTGGAGATTTGGGGAATTTGACCTGCAGTTGCAATGCCTAGTTCTAGTAAAGCTAGATAAACTCGAGCTTGATACTCGCTGAGCCCGAATTCTTGAAGTTTTTTCAATTTCTCAGCATAGCTGCTCATTACAAAGATTCAATTTTTCCCAAGCGCTATAAATATTTAATCAATTGTAATCCCATTCGATGACATGCAATTTATTATAAACTTGGAGGTAATAATTTAGGTCTATGACTTGGTGGAAATGCAGCAACTGCGGCTATACCTTTAAAGCATCGAAGCCTTTAAATCAATGCCCGAGCTGCAAGCAAAATTGCGCCTTCTTGGATGTAACTTGCTACATCCCTGAATGCGGTGGAGTGGCACATAGAGATCCAAGGCTTTGAGGCGGATATATGACTCATATTTGCAATCTCTGCGGTCGAGAAATGCGGGAAGTAAGCGATATAATGCTTCGCGGCTTGACCATTAGAGGTTGGAGATGTGAATGTGGAAATATACATGCCAATCCAGATGATTTAGACCTAGCTGCAAGATACTACGATGCCAAGGGGGTAGCATGCGGAGGCCCATCTAGAGCGGAGATTGAGAGGGGAGATAACATTACTATAACTAAGCTGGAGTGGATAGAGGATCTGGAGTTTAAGATTGATTTTGATTCAGAGGGTTTAAATGCTATTTTAATGGATGAACCTCCTCCTCAGGGAAAGGGAAAGGGGCCGAATCCCACTAGATTGCTTTCAGCAGCAGTTGGCTATTGCTTAACAGCCAATTTACTTTTCTGCTTGCAGAAAGCAGGGATAGAGGTTAAGGATATAAAAACTGTGGTAAGCGCTGCAGTGGCTAGAAATCCCCGGGGGAGATGGAGGGTAAGTGAGATGGTGGTTAAAATCACGCCCCTCTACTCAACCTTGGATAGAGAGAAACTTCAGGACTGCATAAATCGCTTCCAAGACTATAGCATAATCGGGCAGAGTATTCGCAGCGGGATAGATGTGAAGGTAATTGTGGAGGAGAGATAGCCTTGGAGATTCCAATAGAAATAATTGAAGAAGAAGTGCCTTATAAAGCACCTGTAGCAGTGCCTCATTTAATACCCCCGAGGCACAAGCACTATGGAGGTGAAGGGAAGATACCCAGCGCTGACGTCATAGACGGCGGTGAGTGGTATAAAATAATCGCGGACTTACCTGGAGTTTCAAGGGAGAGGATTAAGATTCATCTATCTAAAAAGGCAGTTGAGATCTGCTCAGAATTAGAAGTTACTGAAGAGGAAAAGGGTTTGAAGTATATTTGCCGTGAAAGATGCTATTCAAACCTCTGCCGCTACATTGCCTTTCCAGAGGAAGTGATTCCTTCTCAAGCTAAAGCTTTTTTGCAAAATGGCGTGCTTGAGATAAAAGTGGCGAAGAAAAAACTGGAGGCTTAATCACGAGGATAAAGGCATATACCTTGAGCACTTGCCCCTATTGCATAAGGACAAAGCAATTGCTCGAAAAACTTGGAGTGGAATATGAATTTATAGATGTTGACTTGCTAACTGGCGAGAAACGAATGCAGGTGCTTAAAGAGGTGAGGAAGTTGAATCCAAGTATGAGTTTCCCCACTATTATCATAGATGGTAGGGTAATCATAGGGCATAGAGAGGATGAAATCAAAGAGGCTTTAAAGATATGACTGTGAAGGTAAAGGTATATAGTTTAAGCACCTGTGGATTTTGCAAGCGAGTTAAACAGCTTTTAAGAGAGCTTAAAGTGGAATATGAAGCAATCGACCTCGACTTACTTGAGGGGGATAAAAAGAGGGAAATGCTGCTTGAGGTGAAGAGACTTAATCCGGATTTAAGCTATCCAACTTTGGTGATAAACGATCGAGTTATAGTGGGATTTAATGAAGCAGAGATAAAGGAGGCGCTTAAATGACTCCCGAGGAATATGAAGCCACGCTTAAGAAGTTTGCGGAGAAAACAGGCTACATCTTAAACCCAGATCGAGCCATGCTCCGCGAAATTGCAACTGGCTTACTTGAGAATAGAAAGCGCTATGGCTATGCCTCTTGCCCCTGTAGAATTGCAAGTGGTAAATTTCAAGATGATAGAGACATAATTTGCCCCTGTATATATCGCGATGCAGATTTAAAGGAATATGGCCGCTGCTTCTGCGGTTTATATGTAAGTGAGGAATACCTAAGCGGGATAAAGCGCTATGCATCAATTCCTGAGCGGAGGCCGCTTGAGAAATATCTCAAGTGAGGTGTTACCTCAATCGATGACAGGGATATTTTTATTTCACCTTAAAAAAATGAGTCTTATATGACCAGAGGCTGTGAATACATAGAGAAAAAAGGATATTTCTGTCCAATGCTCAAGCTTGACATTGACTGCAGCAGAAATAAGCTGCCCTGCATATATGCTGAGACC
>JAWCMA010000037.1:0-6371 GCA_038850285.1 Methanocellales archaeon
GCGGAGGAGAAAAAAGTATTAAAACTAACACTTAAGAAACCAGAAGCAGCACCAGCAGCACCAACCCCAGCGCCAGCACCAACACCAGCAGTTAGACCAGCTATAACAGCAACGCCGACAGCAGTGCCAGCAGCTGGAGGAGTGATAAAGCTAATTCTACAGAATGCTAAGATACACATCGACCAAGTAATAATAAAAAGAGAGTGAGAAATATTTTTTATCTTTTAAATTTAAATAAAATTAAACATGGCTAAGCGGGTTAAAAGACGTATATCCTGTCTTCCAAATGCATTTTATTTCAAACCACGCGGTATTCCAGTGCGCGATTTAGAGGTGGTCGAGCTAACCTTGAATGAACTAGAAGCAGCTAGACTCGTGGACTTAGAGGGACTAGAGCAAGAGGAGGCAGCGCATAGGATGGGTATCTCCAGGCGCACTCTCTGGATTGATTTGATGAATGCTCGTCATAAAATAATAGATGCGCTTGTCAATGGCAAGGCAATTGAAATCAAGGGAGGTAGCTATGTATTAGATGGACTGCGAATATTTGAATGCGAGAATTGCCTGCATAGATGGCAATCGCCATTTGGCACTGGTAGACCTTTGAAGTGCCCTAGATGCAGCTCAGCTGAGTTTTATCGCGTTCATGAAGCTGTGAAGAAACAGTGAGGAAGAAGTTATGGATAAGGAAGTGATTCAAATCCTAACAGGCAAGCGAGGGGGAATTTCAATCCCCCAGATTATATTTTGCTCCTAGCTGAGGTGATATCTGTTATCTGATCCAAAAATGCTGCCCTATAAATTGGAAGGAGAAGCTTAAGCCAAGTGAGGAATTGAGAAATGCATTGCTCAGAATTCAAATCGATTCTAACTTCGATTTGACGAGATCTGCAGAAGTATAGAACCCGGCAATCTGTTTGCTCGAATCATTGAGAGATTGATTCTCGGCAATTTACAAGTGCTTCAAGCTGCAGCTGCAAAACTATTTATTTAATTGCAAGTAAAACTAATTTAAGCGGGAGTTGCCAAGCCAGGTCAATAAATGAGAAACTAGTTCTCCTTTGACTAGAGGCGCAAGATTCAGGGTCTTGTCCCGCAGGGGTTCGCCGGTTCAAATCCGGCCTCCCGCATAGTGGAAAATTTTAAGGCGTGGTTTAATAATTTATTAGCTAATGAAAAAACTCAGCCTATTAATATCTTACTTAATTGTTTTCCTCTTGGGAGTTCTAATCGCGCCATATATATATGGATCTCAAGAACAGGAAATAACACCTCAGATTGCAACTCCCACTCCACATATTACTAATTATTCACCTTTGAGTCCCAATGAAACTCTAGTTGCTACTGGCAATATTGTGGCAGTGCGCAGCAGCGACAACAATGGCACCCTTGGAAAGGTAATAGTGGAGATTAAAAAAGAGGGGAGGGGGAGAGTGCTTATCAATACCAATCCCTTCGTTGAGCCTGATACGCAATATTCCGCTGAAACAGCAATTCAAGTAGCGCAAAACTTAACTGGAAAAAGCCTAGCAGATCTGGATGTGATAATATCATTTCAAATTGAAGGCAGGCTTATAGGCGGGCCATCTGCAGGTGCAGCGATAGCCGCGACAGCTGTAGCAGCGATAGAGGGAAAGCAAGTTAGGCAAGATGCAGTGATCACGGGCACAATTGAGGAAGATGGAAGTATTGGACAAGTTGGCGGAATTTTTGAAAAAGCCTTTGCTGCCTTTGAAAACAATGCAACTTTGTTCTTAATTCCGAAAGGGCAGAGTCATACATTTCGTCGTGAAATGCACACCGAGGAAAAGCGAATTGGTGGATTTATATATATCTATAGCTATGAAGTGCTCAAGCCAGTCAATTTAATTGAATATGCGAAGGAGCAGTGGAATATGGAGGTAAAAGAGGTTTCAAATATCCGAGAGGCAGTGAGTTATTTGATTGAATATTGAATAGTTGAATATTGAATAGTTAAATTTTGAAGAAATCTCTAAGGAAAAAATAAAATGGCTCGCTTTCAATTTTAAAAATTTCTTCATTCAGCAGTATTTCATATCCCTGCTGAGCACACTCAGAAAGATGTTTCCCTAGAGCGCAGGTTTTCAGCTTGGCCTTGAGCAAGTCCTTTGCTTCAATGTATTTCCTTGAGAGTTCAACGATATAGCGATCACCGCGGATATATGGCTTGCTCAATGCAGTTGCACTGCTGCGATACTTAGCTAGGAATTTCTTCACATGCCTCTCTTCCTCAACTGGCGGACCAATATGCTTCCTCACGGAGGGAAGCTTCCAGATACTTAGCTCAAGCAATATGATGCTATGCTTTGAATCTGCATATACATCTGATTTGAATACCCTGAATTCATGGCTCTCAAGGAGTGCTGCAATCGACTCCTTGGCTTTTCTAAGCTGGGGATAAAGCACATCCTCAACTACATCTGGGGATTTTAAAACCACTGCGTAGAAAGTAGTGCCTCTCTTTTGCAATTCCACTTTGAATTCCTCTCTGCTCATTGCTTTTTGCTCTGGGAAGAAGAAATCAAAACTTGGCTTCTCTAGAAATTCTCTAGCTGCAGCTATAAATTCATAGAATTTTTCCTTGGAGAGTGCAGCTGCTACATTCCTCTTTGGATCCACTGGATCTACAACAATTAATGGATGCTCGAATTCAACTTCTACCTCTTTTTCAAGAGCAATTTTAACTCCATATTTCCACTCTTTAGCTTGCTTTAAGGTCTCTAGGAAGGAGCCATATTTAATTATCAAAAGCTCGCAGAGGTAGCCTGAGAAACCCTGTATCTTAAGCTCGGCGCCATAGGTTGAAATGCCCTTCATGAATTGCTTTAGCAGCAGCACTTCATCCTCTTTATTTTTAATATGCTTAAGCACGTATTGATTGTGAAAAGGCGTGCGATCCACCGCTGATTTTATCTTCCCTGGTTGGGAAATTGCATAGCAGGGCACTAAGTCTATTTCATATCCATTGATAAATGCTTTAACATAGGGATGCTCAGCATATCTCTCTTCAAATTTTTCCGCCACGCTTTCAGCAATTTCAATTCCCCTTTTCTCAAATTCATCTATATTTAGACTTTCAGGCAGTAAAATAAAGATATCAAGGTCTTTATCACCTCTAATCCAAGTATTTCTCGCTGCCGAGCCAACGAGCAAGCCCCTAGCTTCGATTCCCTTTTCCCTTGCAACTTCAGCTATCCTTTTAATTACCCTCTCAGAAAGCTTTTTCAACGCATCTCGCTCCTCAGGTGTTGGCCTTATTCTACTTAAAACTTCTTTCAATATTTCCTCGCTCACGATTTCCCCTCTAATTTGAATTCCCTTAGAGTTTGATAAATTGGTCCCGTTGGTGTAAGCGTGCTTTGCTTTAATGCAAATGAACTAGCATTGAATCTGCAGAATTCAAAGTTCTCAAATTGCTTTACCACTGCTTGAAGTTTGTTTAAATCAAGTTGTTGATATTGCTTCACTCTAGCAACTGTGATATGCGCGGTGAACTCCCGCTTCTCCCGCTCAAACCCGAGTTTTACCAGTGCTGCTTCTATTGCATTCGGAAGCACGGTGAAATCGCCCTCGGTGCCTATCCACACTACCCTAGGTCTCTTTAAACTTGGAAAAGCCCCAGTGCCTTTAACCGCGATCTCAATTGCACTGCATTTTATTCCAGCAAGTGCATTGCATATGGCTAAGACATCTTTCTCACGCACTTCCCCTAGGAATTTCAAGGTAATATGCAATAACTCAGGTGCCACGCGTTTTAAGCCGCTTAAATTAAGCTCATTTATGAACTTCAAAGCCGAGTTTTTACAATTCTGAGGTAAATCAATTGCTATGAACAACCTTGCCATGCAACTCCTCAATCAAATATCCATCTAGGGTAATTAAAATATCGCAGATGAAAAAATCTTAATACTAAGCTATTAAATTTTATTATATATGGTGGACGGTGTTTAACTTGAAGCAGAAGCGCAGCTATGGGGAGCGTGAGTCTATTAGATATTCTAAGTTTGTAATTTTAAGACCAGCTGGCTATCCAATGAAAATCGGAGGAGCTCAATGTGAGTTTCCAGAGCTATCTGAGCCAAGGGTTTTTGAGCAATATGCTAAGGATCAATGGAGCGGTGAAAGAGTTAGAAAGGGATGCTATCTCTTCGACAAGCGAATGTTCCCTGATTTTGCTTTCGAGGTAACCGGAGTGGAACCAAATGATTCCTATATCGGGAGTTCCACTGTTATAATAGTTGAAGATTTCGGCTGTGAAGAAGCACTGCTAATTCCCAAGATGAATAGTGGGGTGAGATTTAGCGATGTAATTGGGCAGGAAGAAGCCAAACGCAAATGCAAACTCATAGAGCGCTATCTCCATAAGCCGGAGAAATTTGGTGCTTGGGCGCCTAAGAATGTATTATTCTATGGTCCAAGTGGGACTGGAAAGACTATGATGGCGAAGGCACTTGCAAATGAAACCGATGTGCCTTTAATCCCAACGAAGGCAACTCAGTTAATTGGCGAGCACGTGGGTGAAGGCGCGCGGAGGATACATTTGCTCTACGATCAAGCTGAGAAACTAGCGCCGTGTATAATCTTCATAGATGAACTCGATGCAATTGCGCTTGATAGAAGGCATCAAGAGTTACGCGGGGATGTCTCAGAAGTGGTCAATGCTCTTTTAACCGAGATGGATGGCATAGAGGAGCGAATAGGGGTATGCACTATTGGAGCTACCAATCGAATAGATGCACTTGACTACTCCATTAGAAGTAGATTTGAGGAGGAAATTGAGTTCAAGCTGCCGAATAAAGAGGAGCGATTGCAAATTCTCCTTCATTACGCCAAAACTTTCCCGCAGCGTATCTCTACTACTGTGAACTTCGAGCAAATTGCAAAGGAAACCAGTGGATTATCAGGTCGAGACTTGGTGGAGAAAATTTTAAAAGTAGCCCTGCATAAAGCGATAATAGAGGAATCTGAGGTGCTTCCAAAGCACTTAGAGGAGGCACTTAAGCAGATTCCAAGGGCAAGCGAGCCACCTAAAAATATGTTCGTGTGAATTTTTTATTTTTTCACTACGAATCCATTCGAAGCTAAAGCAAATTATATTTAAAGAGAGATATACATAAATTCTTATGAAAGGTAAAATTGCATTGCTATTGCTATTGCTATCGATAGCATCAAGCTGCATCGCCATAAGCATTGCCTTTTCCCCCTCGAAGCCTGCGCTTAAAAAATTCTCCTCCTGCGAAGAAATAAAGAATTTTTTAAAGGCAAACGAAGAAATACCCTACTTTAGCTACATCGCAAGAGACATAGCTGCTCCTGCCTTTAAAGGCACCCCTGAATCCATCGCTCCCTCCATGGATTATTCAACCACGAATATACAAGCAGCAGGCGTTGATGAAGCTGATTTTGTGAAGAACGATGGGAAATACATCTATGCAATCTCCGGAAGCAAAGTTTTTATAGTGGATGCTTATCCAGCTGAGCAGGCGAAGGTTTTGGCTGAAATAGAATTCGAGTGCACTCCATTGGAGATATTCCTAAATAAAGATAGACTTGTGGTTTTTGAAGCGGAGCAAAGCTACTACCCACTTAGAGAAGGCATAGCTATAGCCCCAAGATATTATAGCACATTGAAGACATTTATCAAGATTTATGATATATCAGATAAAGAGAACCCTAAGCTCATTAGAAATCTTAGTATAGAGGGCAGTTACTATGACTCAAGGATGATAGGGGACTATGTATATGCTGTGATAAATAAAAATGTCTATGATTCCCGCGGGGAAATCAGCATTCCCAAAGTTATCTCTGAAGAAGCCAACGCGATATGCAGATGCTCAGATGTTTACTATTTCGATGTACCCGATAGCTCTTATTTCTTCTCAACCATAGTTGCTATAAATACCCAAAATGAGGAGAAACCAGAGAGCAAGATCTTCTTAATGGGCTATAGCCAAGAGATGTATGTTTCCCGTGATAATATATACATAGCCTATCAAAAGAGGCTTAGCTCCACCTATTATTATAAGAAGCTCATAGAAGAAGTTTTAATCCCAGCTGCACCCAGTGAGCTTGTTTCTAAAATCAATGAAATAAGCAGCTCCAATATCACAATGTATACAAAGATTCAGGAGATGGAGAAAATTTTTCACAGTTATATGCAGCGGCTTAGTCAAGCGGAAAGAACTAACTTAGAGCAAAAACTTGAGGAGAAAATAGGCAAGCTTCAGGAAGAAATTGAGATGGAAATGCAAAAAACTGCGATACATAAGATTTCGATAGATGGCAGTAAAATCGAGCATCAAGCACAGGGCGAAGTACCAGGAGTTGTTCTCAATCAATTCTCCATGGAT
>JAWCMA010000038.1:0-6300 GCA_038850285.1 Methanocellales archaeon
TTACTTCTATCTTCTAAGTATCCCCAGTCTATTTTATCTCTATGGAGGTACATCATCCTCTTAGCCCATCTTCCATCATCTTCAGATTTCCAGTGTACATAAGCATTTAATCTATCTGCAATTATATCCTCGATTCCAATTATATAAGCAGATATCCCTTCAAATTCTATTCTTGTTAATCTATCTTTACTTCCAGTCAATTCAGAGCTTGGGATCTCTATGGCTAGGTCGAGTTCCTCTTTATACCAATGTCTGCCGTATTTCTTGAATTCAAGCTTTTGAAGAAGTTTATCTAGGCTTTCCCTTTTTTTATAAACCAAGTCAAGGTCTAAGGTTGAATATCCCCCTAGGGTGTAGAACTCAACAGCAGTACCACCCACAACGATAGGCTTGCCCTCTTCTTTTAAAGCCTCCGTGAGAACCGCTGTGAAGAAAAGCTTCCTCTCGAGCCCGTTTTTTATTTCCTTTACTCTTGTTAATAGCTCATTGAGCTTCATAATTTCACCAGTCAAAGGCTGAATCGATTTTAATTTTAAAGTATTTAAGTCTTTAACGCGTGGAAGCGTTTCTTAGTTGGCGATAGAATGCAAAAAAGTAGAACTCGTGATAAATAAAAATTTTTGAGAAGAAGTCTTACTTCTTCTCGAAGAATGCACATTCAGGTATTGCTACGTCTTTGCTCACGCACCAAAAGTATGGCCAGTGGATTCTCTTGCAGTAGCCAATTAAATCCTCGGGTGGAAGTATGGTGCCTGGTATTATCTTCTTGAAGTGCTTGCAATCAACGCAAACATGCTGCGCCATTTCACTCGACCTCCACATCCTTGGGCCAGCCTGGTTCAAGCCCAGTTTCACCACTTATCAAATCCTTGCGCACATCTGGGTGATAGGACTCGACCTTGCCCTTGAGCTTCCACTCCCAGAAGTGGCTGCCTGCAAGGTGATCGCTGCGCACCTGCGGTGCCCCTCGCAGTGGCTTGCCGCGTATGCTCTTCCAAATTCTCCTTGCCTTGCCAGTATATGTTGCTGGGTCTCTCATCAAGCAAATATATGGCCTTGTTTTACCAGGCGTGCCTGGGCGTATGAATTCATAGCCATTAAGTGGTTTATCAGCGTAGAGCACCAGTTCATCTGGCTTCTCGCCCTTGGGAAGTTCCTTAGGTGTTCCAGGCGCTGCGAGGCCATTTTCATACTTGATGTAGTAAACTGTGCCGCATTCAGCGCAAGCTATTTTGCCCTCCCAGTTCCAGAAATACCATGGATCTATGTAGTTAACGGTTCTGCAATGCCTGCAGTCAATCCAGTCGCACATTTATATCACCTCTACCCTATAGCACTCCCTTGGCATAGAGCTCTTTAAGCTTTTCAACCGGGTAACCTAGCAGTTCGTGTAGAATTCGCATGTTATCTGCACCTATTGGTCTGCATTCATGCTTGATCCTAGGTGGTGTATCGCTAGCAAGTGCTCCTGAGTAGCACTGCAGAATATCGCCATACATTGGGTCATCGATCCATCTGATGAATCCTCTCTCGCGGAAGTGCTTAAACTCATAGCAGTCCTTAGCACTCATCACTGGGAAGCCAATTAAGCCCGCGTCATTAAGTATCTTGACCACTTCACTTCTCGACTTATCCTTAGCCCAGAGTTCAAGCGCGCCATAGATATCCATCTGTGCCTCTGGCTTCAGTCGCTCCTTATGAGTCTTATACCTCTCCCAGAGATCAGGGCGATTTATGAGATAGCATAGGTCTTTGAAGTCTGCATCTTGGAAGGCGCTTACGAAGACATATCTAGCTTCATCTCTCTGCTGGGGATTCTTGCTATCTGGGAAGTCGCTCTTGCCAGTTATAATTATACCATGCACGCAGAGCTGTACATCCCAGTTGCCCCATCTCTGCCTAACCACGCCGAATCTATGATAGAGTGGTATGCCATATCCAGTCCATCTATTTGAAACCGATACCTGGGAGAAGTCAATCATGGTTCCCAGTCCAGTTTTCCTCCTGTGATAGCCTGCTGATAGTAAACCACAGCAGCATAGCAAGCCAGCTGCCCAGTCGATGATCCAGTTGGTATGCTTCGCGGGATAGCCTCCTTGTAAATAGCGCTTTTCATATTTATCTCCAATTTTAATAACATCTTCGTGGAACCCAGTTATGCTTGCTATTCCACCTATGCTCTGCCCTAAGATATCATAAGAACCCTTTCTCCTCCCTGGACCCAAGCTTCCAAAGCCACCTAGCCAGCAATATATCAACTTTGGATTTGTTTCCATAGCTTGTGGATAGCCAATTCCCCATCTATTGAAGGTGCCTGGGCGATAGCACTCCGCTAGTGAATCTGCCATCTTATATAAATCGTGCACTATAGTTTTAGCCTCTGGATGGTGATAATCTAGGGTTATGAATAGCTTGTTTCGATTCGCTTGGAAGAAACCATAGCCTGTGCCGGTGAATGGTCTTTCATCAGTGAGTGGATAAACATAGGCTTCGTTAAATGGAGAGGTATGCCTCATTGGATCAGCTAAGCGCGGCATTTCAATTTTTATAACCTCTGCTCCCCACTCGCCAAGTGTAGCACCTACGTGTGGCGATAGTATATACATGGTCATGCTTAAGTGCCGCCAGCCCTTTAGTGGCTCTGGTTTTGCAAATGTCTGCTTTGGGTCAAAGATCTTTCTGCAGAACTCTTCGAATGGCATTTTTTCCATCTCAGGTGTTATTTCAACCATTTCTTGCACCTCCTAAACCACGCCCTCCTTCTTCAGCTGCTCAAGTCCATCTTGCCCAATGCCAAGCAATCTAGCGTAGATCATTGGATTATCCCAGCCAACTGGTCTGCCCAGCCATTTTATTCTAGCTGGTGCTCTGTGCTGATGTCCAAGTGGCTCATTTGCAACGAGTAATTTACCATAGTGCTCATCTTCGAATAGTATAACGTGCCCGCGGTAGATGAAGTCTGGGTATTCTGCTACCTCATCGGGGTAGAGCAGTGGTCCAGCTGCTATACCATATTCCAAGAGTTTCTTTTCAGCAAAGGCACGTGGATTCCTCGCTAGCCAGTATGCAGTTATTGTATAGGTCTTGCAGAGCATCTCCAGTTGATTTCTAGCTCCCATTTCCTTCAAAATGGGATCTTCGCAGATTAAGCGCCCTGCTTCAGGTACATCTCGCTCTAAGCACTGGTTAATTCTATACCACAGGCGATCGCTCTGTCCGCCGATCATCATGAAGCCATCTGCACATGGATTCCAAGCATATTGATTCAAGTTGGGATCCCAGCCACCTGTTCTAGCTTTGCTTGAGCCATCGAAGCCATACCAGCAGATGTTGAAGTCGTTTAAGTCCATATATGCTTCAGCACCTGTTGCTTCGATATACTGCCCTCTACCTGTGAATGTGCCGCCTGGTATTACGCCATCTCTAACGTAGAGCGCGCACATAGTTGCGGCATATGCATGCTCAGCTGCTATCATATCGGTGTTCCAGAAGCCGGATCTAGTTGGATTGCCTCCTCTTTCTCTTGGCAATTGATCTGCTGGGAAGCCTGTGCTATGTACGAATTCACTTGCACACTGCCCAATTGGATCTAGCATCCATTGTCCATGCTTGCTAACTTTATCCTTGCTTGAGCCCCACTGTCCAAGTACGCCTATGTACACGTATATCAACCTTGGATTGAGCTTTGATAGCTGTCGATATCCAATTCCAAGGCTATCGAAGTAGCCAGGGGGGTAGTTCTCCACTAATACATCTGACTGCATCACTAGTTTCTTCAAAAGCTCTCTGCCCTTCTCGGTTTCTAGATTCAAAGTTATGCTGTATTGATTTCTGCATTCATTTATGAAGTCAATGCCACAGGGCTCGCCGGTGTGATAAGACTTAAGCATGTATTCTTCTCTGCCAAAGGGTGTGAGCTTGCGCAGGGGATCGCCGCCTGGTGGCTCTATCTTTATAACTTCTGCGCCTAAGGTGCCGAATATTGTGCCATAGAATAGCGGTGCTACGCGCCAGATGCCGCAGTTTAGCACTCTAAGTCCCTCTAGAGCATAGGGCTTGTGGTAGGCGTGGCGTATGTGTAGATTTGCTTCCATGAAGTCGGAGTATGCGCGATCTGGACCTGTTTCTTTGGCGTAGAGCTCAGCCCATACTTCCTTCAATGGTACTTTTCTCACTGGCCATGGTCGCTCCTTCAGTGTGTCTTTAAAACTTTTTATTCTAAGCTCCTGTTGAGCCAATTTTTTCCCTCCTTTTTTCCTCCAATTTAAAAAATTTGTAATTGTTTTTAATGTCATTCTTAGTACATAAATTTTTTGGATTATTTTCCCTTCGCGGATTATTTATAAACTTTTATCGATATTCTTGATAAAAGTTTAAATATAGAAATAATATTTTTGATTTTTATTAAAAAAATAATGATAAAGATTTATATAGAACTTATATCATTCATTAAAATTGTGATTTGATATGCCTGAGAAAATACGAACCATTTGCTGTGGATATGACCCCATGCTCGTAAGAGGCTACGTGAGAACTGGGGAGCAAGCCCTCTGGTTCTACCTGCCCAAGGAACTCTACGAGGACTATCAGCTTAAACCTGGGGATACAGTTAAGGGCACGCTGCATAAAGTCTACGATTATAGCGGTGCCGCAGTAGCAACCCCCGAAGAGAAATTCGAGTGGAAGACAAGCAGAAATAGCGGGCGAAGCGTGCTACTTCCAGGCGAAGTGATTAAGAAATATCAGCTAACCGCTTGGCATTATGTGGAGTTAACCGTGGATAAAGTTGTAACAGCTGAGGGGGAAAAAGAGGTATACCCAGGCAAGACAATGCAGCGCATAATGTGGCCAGAAGAAAAGATGAAGAACCCAAGCTGGAAGTACTCACTTAAATACGTAGGATAGAGCAGAGTGAGAAACGAAGAGCGAGCAGAGGAAAAGGAAGAGCAAGGAGAAGGTTGGGAAAGAGTAAAAAGGGAAATAGAGGAAAAAACCAGAGAATATAAAGGCTGGATAAGATTAATAGATTTAGATCCCTCATTAAGGGATCCCTTTTTTTCCAATATCTATTTTCTCGAGGGATATAGCGATTCTTCAAATATATATGTGCTAAAGGGAGAAAAATATATTTCAATCATAGATACTGGCAATGACTTCACTGCATTCTGGGAATTATTTGAGAGCGATGTGAAACCAGAGGAGATTAAAAAAATCGTCTTAACCCACGGGCACAATGATCACACCCTGGGATTGCTTGGATTAATAAGGAGATATACATTTAGCGATTTAGAGGTAATTGTGCATAAATCCGTGCCTGTGTCGGATTTGAAGAAAAATCTAGATAAATGGACACCTGTAGCTAGAGTGAGAGGAGTGGATACTGGGGATACAGTTGAACTAAGTGGCTATAACTTCAAAGTAATATATACCCCTGGGCATACCATAGATTGCCTTTGTTTATACCACGAAGCCACTAAAACCCTTCTCTCAGGCGACACAGTACTCCCTTATGATTTACCAGCTCCAGATGACCGTCTAGGCGGGAATATGATGAGCTTCATCATATCTCTGCGAAATTTAATGAAGCTCAACGTAGAAGTTTTGCTGCCTGGGCATGATCTACCAGTGCTCCACGGTGGAAAGAAAGAAATAAAAAGCACTTACTACAGCGCCATCACCGAGCTAATCTCAGAGAGCCCTAGCTTCCTAGAGGGAGCTAGAGATCTAATTAAAGCAGGCTTGCTTGAGGAGGCGGCGATCTGCCTAGATGAAATTCTGGAGAAAGACCCTGAGAATGAAGAGGTGCTGGGACTTAAAGGCTCCTGTCTAGCTGATCTTGGAAGATGCGAGGAATCCATTGCCTGCTTCGATAGAATTCTAAAGAAAAAACCCCACGAAGGAGCACTCTATGGCAAGGGAATGAGCCTCCTAGAGTTAAGAAGACATGAGGAGGCCCTTAAATGCTTTGATGAAGCGCTAAAGCTAAATCCAAATTTAATAGAAGTGCAAATTGGAAAAGGCCTAGCTTTGATTGAACTAGGTAGAACAGAGGAAGCATTGAAGATAGAGGCGTTTAGAAAGAGATTTGAGAGCGCAGGAAGATTGCAAGGATAAATTTTTTAATAAAGTTAAAGCTTTTTTTCCTTAAGCTTACCAGTCAGAGGATCTATGGATAGCGCCAGTGTTTCCAAGGTTACAACTCCAATTAAAACTTTATTTATAAATTCAGAAATTAACACTTCTTGAACCGCTTCTTTTCCATCTATCTCTATTCTAGCAGCTGAATTCAATCTCTCCAGC
>JAWCMA010000039.1:0-5127 GCA_038850285.1 Methanocellales archaeon
CTATTTCTGAAATCGTCAAAGTGGGCTCCATTAAAAAAGCTGTGAAGAAAGGAATTATAACCGAGGGCATAATGTATGAATGCGTCAAAAACAATGTACCCTTCATCCTTGCAGGTTCAATTAGAGACGACGGCCCCCTTCCAGAGGTTATAACAGATAGCATGAAAGCGCAGGATAAAATTAGAGAAGCGGTTAAAGATGTGGATTTAGTGCTAATGCTTGCTACAATGCTTCACTCCATAGCTGTTGGCAATCACCTTGCTTCCACGGTGAAAACAGTATGCGTGGATATCAATCCAGCGGTGGTTACAAAGCTGCTTGATAGAGGCAGCGCTCAAGCTATTGGCATTGTAACCGACGTGGGTACCTTTCTACCAATGCTCAATGCCGAGCTCGAGGATTTAAGAGCCCTTAAGGGGAATACTCAAGAGAGAAATACTCAAAGAAGAGGAGCGCCAAAGGTATAGTCCTCAAGCTCTAGCACTTTTTTCCAAGTTTCAATGCACTCGCAGTGGAGATTTTTAAATATTTCTTCATCTTGTTTTAAGGAAAATTCTTTTATAGAAGCGGCAATTGCACTATCGCATTTGCCGCAGTTATGGGGACCGCGTTTAAATCCAGCTGCAACTGGGCCGCAAATGAGCACTTTCTCATTGCTTAAGATTTCCCTTCCCCTTCTCAGCGCCTCAATGGCGCTCCAGAGCCAAGGCGGGCGATAGCTTTTATTTAAAAATAGCTCTTGAACCAATGTGCCTCGCTGTACATTGCAGAGATTGATGGAAATTGTATCCACATAATTAGCTGCATCTTCTATGGATTTAATTGCATCTTCCAGCGCTGCTCTTTCCGAGAGAAAGGGTGGCTTGAGCAATAGATATGCTTTAACCGCTGCTCCACATTCGCGAGCTATTTTTGCTGCTTTTATGAAGTCTTCAAAGCTAAATCCTTTATTGATATTCTCAATTCTTATCTTATCGCTGCTTGTCTCCAAGCCAATTGCTATTTCAAATTGTTTAACCAGAGTTCTGCATTCTAAAACCACTTCCTGCTTAACGAATTCTGGCCTGGATTCGATGATTACCTTTTCAATTTTTTCACCAAGAGCGGCTAATATATGATTTCTAGCCTCAGCAGGTACTTCTAGAGGATCTAGAAAACTGCCTGAGGTGAAAAGCTTTACCACTTTAACTTCCGATGAAAGCCTTTCCATTCCAACTTTAAATTGAGCCAATAGGTCCTTCACAGAAACCCCAGGCGAGGCATCGTAGATGTATCCACACATTGTGCACCCACCCATTTTTGCCCAGGAGCAGCCAGCTGTTCGAAGAATTATAGTTAAGGCTTTCACTCTCTTCCCAGCGAATAGCTCATCCTCAAGCCAAGCTCCAACTAATTTATCTTTAGGATTTCCTTCAATTTTTTTCAAGTGCTCCTCCCTCAAGGTCTTTAAAAAATCCCTCATAGTTCCACCGCGTGGCGCAGTTCAATTGCACTGCCCTTTCGAGAATGCAGCATCTCCCAGCTGCCCATTAAAGCTCTTCCCACGCCAAATAACTTTGAGCTTCTAACAACCACTTCATCCCCCTCTCTAATCCGTTCATCTGCCTTTATAATCCCAGGTGCGAAAATTAAGCCCTTGGGTAAAAATGCATCGATTTCAACTTTATATCCAAACTGCTCAATTCTCTTGCCCCCCTCGATTGAGAGGGAGAGCAAGCCTGTCTGCGAATTCAAAGCAGCAAGCTGCTTTTCTCCATCGAATATTTGCCACTTGGGGAAGTTTCCCTTCACTAGAGTTTTCCCTTGAAGCAAAGCCATGCCCGCGTTTATTCCAAATTGATAGCAAGCAATTGCGCGAGCGATATCTAAATTGGTTATTGGACGCATGGGTTTCTTAATTTCATTGATTGCTCTTGCTATTGCTCTACTTAAATTATCTAGAGCAGCTTTAGAGGTTAGCCTTTCATTTTCCCTCACTGTGAATTCAATTTCAAGGTTCAAGCGCGCAGCTGCATTTCGGCAGATTTCAGCATAAGTTGCATTAACGTGGGCAATTATCTTTTCATATTCATTGGTCTTTAAGAAATCATGGAGGCAAGCCTCAACCCAGTATTGCTCATCTAAATCCCAGATACCTGTCACTGCTATATCATAATGAGCAGCTGGATATACAATTTCCAGTTCTCTCGGCACAATTCCAAGGGGAGAGGTTATTATTACCTCGTGCACATAACCCTTATACCTCCCCAGGGCATCGATAAACTTCAAATGCGAAGGAGAAGTTGAATAAGGCTTTCTCGCTGAACAAGGCAAAAGTAATAGTACTCCTGAGGAGGGAGAGCGATATCTTGTTTTAACTCGCTCTGCAAATCTTTTAACCTCAACGCGATTTAAAGCTTCCTTAGAATTGGCTATGAGAATTGATCTGCGAGCCACAGGAGTGCGCTCTTCCAGATAGCGATAATTATGATCCAAAAGTCTAACTGCAGCAGTGAGCCAAGGACTCGATCTACACTTCCCTTCCAAATATTCCCTCAAGGCTTGATGGCGTATTAATTCCCTTATCTTCCTGAGCTCCTCCTCCAGCTTGAAGCAGTTATGTTTAGCGATCAACTCCGCTCTCTCATTCTTTGTTTTCTCCTTGATTTTTTCACCACTCAAACTCTGACATATCGAGCAAGTGCAGGGCAGCTCTTTTAAATCTTGAATCGCATATTCACCCTCTTGAGTGAGATAGATATCTTTATAGGCTAGGAAAACTGGTAAAACTTCATCAATTAAATCAATGCCGCTGTAGATTAATAAAGCTGCATTCTCCGGCGTGGCCAAAGCTGGGGCATATAGCGCTGCATCTGCAGGTATTGCCTCTCTAATTTGAATAACAGTTTCTATAAATGCTCTAGCATCGCCGGTGAGCTGAATCGCACTGCCAATTATATATAAAAAAGCTTCCTTGTTTCTCTCTATATGAAGAGGGTGGATTAAAGCAACTTGCTTAGATTTAAAAGCCTTTTTTTCAAAAGCTTTAAAGACCTCAAGGGGCATGCGAAGTGGAAGTGGTTTATAATCAATATCAATATCAATATCAATATCAATATCTCTCAAAAGCTCTTTCAATTGCTGCGTTTTAAGCGCTGAGGGAGTTGTAATGCTTTCCATAAACAAGCCAAGTCTAGCCGCGCCATCTCTGCGTTTAACTTCAAAGATCTTCAAAGGAACCCCCTCAATTGCTATCTCGATTATCTCGATTGATACCTCGATTGATATCTTCAAATCTAATGGTCTTCGCAAATCTTGCTATTTTATTTATCAACCCGTGCTCCCATTTTTTATCATAAATAAAGGTAATTGCATTCCTAGGGGCATTTGCCTCGGTGAATCTCAAAACATTTTCCAGAGCAGCCGTTAGAGCTTCGAGGTCAAGATCATGAACAACCTCAGCCTGTCCAATTGGATAGGTTTCTCCTAGTTCAACTGGATATGGGCCAAATGGAGCTTTCAAATAGAATACATTATCAAATTGCTTCTCCACTGCAACTTTTTTAGTGGTAATTAAAATACTTCCTTCGAATTTCAACTGCAGCAGTCGCTGGCAATATCTAATTACTTCTGGGCTAAAAGCTGATTCTGGGCCTGTGTAAAAGAAAACGCGCTTCACCGCGGGGTTGAATTTCTCAATTACATCCCCATATTTCAAAGCATTTTTAAAGCCATTTAGTAGTCTAGGATGCGCTCTGCAGCGTGCCGCGATCAATTCCCAGAGAGCTTGCTCTTTTATGGCTTGCTTCACCCTCCTTAGCTCTGCGAAGGTTACATAGAGATTATGTTCTGCGATAAATTGAATTTTATTTTCATTTTCCAAATGCTTTAATTCCCCAGCGGTATATTTCGAGCAAACTTCACAGCTGCAGGGTAGATATGTTAAATCCTCGAGTTTGTAGGTGCCATTGGAAGTCATATATCTGCCGTCTTTAGCGTAAAGCGCATAAGCTGCGGAGTCAAAGAAATCGCACCCCAGAGCAACTGCTAAGCCAAGCATCATTGGATGCCCCGCGCCGAATAAATGAACCGGTGCGCTAGGGGGTAGTTTCTGTTTAATAGCTATAATTATATCCACGAGTTCTGAGAAGCGATAGGTCTCTAGGAGTGGAACAACTCCACCTATGGCATATAAATCAAATCCAATTTCTCTCACCCTGGAAGCGCAATTCATCCTTAGATCCAGAAAAGTTGAGCCTTGAATGGGACCTGTAAGTAAAATATTGCTATAGCTTGCAGCAGCTTGCTTGGCCTCTCTTAGTCTTTGTATAGTTCTCTCCATTTCCTCCTCAGCAGTTTCTCTGCTAGCATCAGGCTGAGTGGGTATATCCAGGGGCACAGCTATATCCGTGCCTATTTTAAATTGAAACTCAAGGATTTCCTCAGGAGTAACTTCCAATTCACCATATTGCGAGAGTTGATAGGCCCCTGAATCAGTCATGATAGGAATATCGACATCTAGCAAGCAATGCACCCCCTCGTGAATTGCTCTCTCCCTTAACTCTGGAGTGCGATAGATTATGTAAGAATTAGTAATCAATATTTCAGCTCCAAATTTTCTCATCTCCCTAGGCTGAATGAGCAATTGCCTCGGGTTTATAACTGGCATTATCACTGGGGTTTCAATAGCTCCATGAGGAGTTTCAAGAATTCCAATGCGTCCCATCAAATCTTTATATGCTATCTCAAATGCCACGTTGATGGATATATCCCAGGCTATTTAAATCTATATCTATATCTAAATCTATATCTATATCTAAATCTAAATCTAAGGTACCTGAGGGAAAAGCTATTTTAAATCCAGTTGAAAAGCAAAATAGGTGATCTAAATGCCCGCGATTAACATAGTTTTAGAGGCAATATTTAGCCGAAGGAGCGTGAGGGAATTCACCTCCTCCCAAGTAAGCGATGAATTAATTACTACTATTTTAGAAGCCGGTAGATGGGCTCCATCTGGGCTTAATAATCAGCCTTGGAGATTCATCGCTGTAAGGGATCGCGCTACTTTAAATGAAATGGCCAAGCTCACTACTTATGGTAAAATAATTAAAAATGCCCCTCTAGCAATTGCAGTTTTCTTGGATAAAA